>NZ_JACSPY010000001.1:0-336329 GCF_014836885.1 Brevibacterium gallinarum | reverse complement strand
GCTGGCAGGCGAGTCCGGTCATCTGCGATGGACGGGTGCCGGTGCTCATGCACCTGCTCTCCCCTGCCGGCCGGCCGCTGGCCGTCACCGCCGACCTCGACTCTTTCTGGCAGCAGGGCTACCCGGGCGTGCGGGCAGAGAACCGCGGCCGCTACATCAAGCATCCATGGCCAGAAGATCCGCTGACCGCCCCACCTGCCCGCGGCACCAAGCGCAGCGGCCGCTGAGCAGGCTTATCGCAAATGAGGGTGTAGTGCGGGTCTGAATCCACCGGCTTCGAGCAGTGATCTGGCTGTGTAGATGGTCGGGTTCCGGAGGCCGAGGGCTGAGCCGCGGAGGTGTACGAGGCGTCCGTTGATTGCTTCGGTGGGGCCGTTGGATGTGCCGGGACGGTCGAAGTAGGCCAGCGCGTCAGGGGTGCGACGTTTCAGGGTGCGCCGAGCTTGCGGATCTCTGTCAGCGCGGTGGGGACACCTGTGGTGACGTCGTCGATCAGCTTCTGCATCAGTGTCTTTCCCGCCGCCCGGTCGGGGTGCCGGTAGGCAATGATCATCCGCTGGTAGATGCCCCAGGTCGCTTCGACCTCGACGTGCTGTTCGTTCGTGAACAGGCGCAGCAGGTGTTCGCGTTGCCGGTCGACGAGGAGTGCTTCGCCGGTGTGCAGGGTGCGGCGGGCGCCGTAGGGCCGGTCACTGGAACGGCCTCGACGTCCGAACGTGTCGCGATGGACGCGGCGTCGGCAGTCGTCGAGCGCGTGGCCGGCGAGCTGGACGACATGGAATGGGTGCATCACCGCGACCGCTGTTGGGATCTCTTCTGCGGCGGCGGTCTTGAAGCCGGTGAATCCGTCCACCGCGACCACTTCGAGACCATCCCATCAGTTCGCGGAGCATTCGGCCAGCTAGGTCTTGAACACCCGCTGCGATCGGCCTTCGATCATGTCCAGCAGCCTGGCCGGTCCCGTCTTCGTGCGGATCGGAGTGAGGTCAATGATGACGGTGACGTACTTATCGCCGTGCCGGGTGTGTCGCCAGACGTGTTCATCGACACCGAGCGTAGTGACCCCACCGCACCGCCCGGATCATCGATCAGGACCCGGTGTCCCTCAGCGAGGATCGCGTTGCTGGCCGTATGCCAGGAGACTCCGAGACCGGCCGCAGCCCTTGCCACGCGGAGGTGGTCGATCACGATCGCTTCCAGCGCCCACCGGATGCCGCGACGCGAGCGCTTTGCTGGCATATCTGCTGCAGCGGTGAGGTCCTCGCGCCAGGCACCACTGCAGTGTGAACAGCGATAGCGTCGCACGCGGACTAACAGAGTCGTCGGCCGATGCCCGAAGGGCTCATGCGCCAACCGCCGCGCGATCAACGCGCATGAGGTCGCTTCCGTGCCGCAACCCCGACACGACGCGTCGGGCTCTGTCCTGCGACACTCGTGCACGGCACTCTCACGGTCAAGACGCTGCCCGACAGCTACGAGACCGTAGCTCATCAAGACAGCAGAACACGGTCAGAGCAGGGGTGGAGAAGGAAGCGCGAGACACGTCCGGAAATCTTAGAATAGCCAACTCTCCGCCTTGACAGCATGTGCATTCACATAGTATTCATCAAAGGGTTAAGCTGCACCCAGAGATCAGGATGTGAACGCTATGAATCGGAGAATCACTCGAGCTTCTGCAATTTTGCTGGCTGGGGTCATAGCTCTAGCGCCTGCCGGCGCAGCGCGGTCACTGACTGTCGATTCGACGACTAATGCTCACGCAGCGGCAAAAGGAGCAGCAGCGGACGGCAAGCTAGAGGATCGGGAGGGCACGCTCACCGACGAGCCATTAGTCGCTGTCGACGCCTCAGAGACTCACTCTGACGCAGGGGTCTATACCGGGGAAGCACCAGGTGTCGGAGAAGCCGCGCGGCGCCCCACCCGCATAGATTGCAAGATCGGTCAGGATAGCCCTCACATCTCACAGACTGCGAAGAACGGTTACACCGTGAATACTCACCTGCGCGGAAAATGCCCGTCAAGCGTTGTAACCAATACGGTCACAGGCTCCACATATCGGTCAGCTTGGTTCGGGTGGGTTCACCAGAAGTCTGGCACGGGAAGCGGGAGTAGAATGCATAAAAAGCTCAACCTCGCCTTCCGGTGCCACAAAAATAAAACCTACAACTATCGAACCCAAGGTCGATATTACAGCACTTTCTCAAATGGTTATAGGGGCCTAACCTACCGCACGACGTCCAAGTCAAAGCTGAAGTGCACCTACCGTTGATTCGCTTCACCGCTGGCGCGACGTCGAAACGGGCCCCTACTGCAATAGCTTTATGTCTCACAGTCCTCACCCTTGCCGCCTGCACCGAGCAACAGGATAGCAACATCGATAAAGCACCGGCTCCAGAAGCAGCCGCCCCAGAGGAGACTGCCCACTTCATCGCGGAGCATGACCTCCCTCTTTTGAGCGACTCGCGTACCCTTCCTTCCCTAGTGGATGCCCGAGGAGTGAGCGCACTTCCAGTACACGCAAGCTGGCCCGGGATGAGCCCGACTCCGGAACCGCCGCAGGCGCGGGAGTTCTGGCCCATCTTACTGACCCAGGATGACCTTCGCCTGGAATCAGGTTACCCAGCAGCAGAAGCGACCGCGCTCGTCTCGGACGAAGTTGGACCGAACGGTCTACCGTCAGAACAGGAGCAGCAGATATACTCATGCACCTTTATCGACGCAACAGATCCAGACCCGCATTCGAACGCTCAGTGTACGGTATCGAATGAGAAGGACGGCGTTGGGCTGGGCCTTCACCTTCACGGCCCCTCTGATACTTTTGTGATAGTTCAGTTCGAGTGGTTCGCACGAAAGGATGCTTTCTCGGACGATGTTCAGCCCGTGTCTATCAGCTATGCCTTTCGGAGATCTTCAGATGACCTGTGATGATACGGAATGGCTGACGAGCCGAGAGCCTTTGCAAGTCGACGTGCTCGGCCTAACGTTGACCACACGAATACCAGATTTCGACAGCTGGTCAGTTGCGGCGATTCTCCATCCGTTTGAGGACGAGAACGGCCAACCGCTCGAATGGCAGGAGGTTGACAAGTCTCGAGGTGCGGACGCAATCGAACTTTCAGCGGGACGGGATCGATTCTCACCTACTACTGGAGAACTGGATCAGACTCAAGCGACGATCCTCCTACAGATTCTGTGCCCCTCTCGGGCTTCTGTGCATCTTGGCTTCGGCACGGATATCCTTGTTACTCCGTCCTCACCACATACCGGCATGCAGCGCAACACGGAAGGCCAGATCGTCGCATCTGATCGACAGCTCGTGGTTGCCGGTGGTGAACGGTTCCTCATGCGCCAGTTCACTGGTACGGGTCTTGAGCTGATGGAGTCGTTGCGTACAACTCATGGTTGGATCGAATGGCCGAACTTGATGTGGGCAGATGAACGATCCTGGATGCTCGATTCGCATTGGGATGTGCCGTTCACCATCGTAGCCGCTGACGTGAAGACTATAGACCAGATCTCGTCGTGCCCGGGTCTCGACTCTTCAAGGGTCCGCTGAAGGTTCGGATGACTTCATGACTGGATCAACTCCAGAAAATGTTGAAGTCATGCCAGAGATCGACACTGATGAGTTCAAGCAGACAGCACTCTAGCTCAAACAGGATCACGACACGTCTCGGGCGCAGGCGCCAGACCTGAAGCGAACTGCCCTTGTCCAGCCACGCTGCATTTCTGCACGTGCAGCGGCTCGCCGGGTTTGCGCAGCTGCGGGGCCGGCTCGGGCTGCTGCATGCCGTACTCGGCGCGCCCTGGCCCGATGTCCGGTTCACCGCGCTCGAATCCGGGCTCGCGGAATGGTGCCATGGTGAGCTGACCCGGATGGCGGCCGGTGCCTCGGCGGCGGGAATCGACTGGACGTCTGCCCTGCGCAATCTGTTGCCGTGGCCAGAAGCCGGCCGGTTCGATGAGCTCGCCCCGGAGCGCATTGAGGTGCCCAGCGGCTCCACGGTGCGGCTGCGCTATCCGGCCCCGGAGGACCACGGTGACCGCGACGCGGACACTGCCGGTGCCGAGATCGCCGCCCCGGTGCTGGCGGTCAAGCTGCAGGAGTGCTTCGGCTGGCAGGCGAGTCCGGTCATCTGCGATGGACGGGTGCCGGTGCTCATGCACCTGCTCTCCCCTGCCGGCCGGCCGATGGCCGTCACCGCCGACCTCGCCTCTTTCTGGCAGCAGGGCTACCCGGGCGTGCGGGCAGAGAACCGCGGCCGCTACATCAAGCATCCATGGCCAGAGGATCCGCTCACCGCCCCACCTGCCCGCGGCACCAAGCGCTCAGGCCGCTGAGCGTCTGCGACAATGGGCAGGCGATGCACACCGACACCACCCCTGCCTCCACCTCCGGCTCGGCTGCGACTGGCGCACCCGAGACGGTCATCGACGCTGCCACCTGGAAGGCTGCCGCCGCCGAGCTCGCCGCCGCCGTCGAGGAGCGGATGGGCGCCCATCTGGCGCGCCGGGCCCGCGGCGAGAAGCACCCGGTCGAGGACTTCCTCTTCACTTACTATCCTTTCACGCCTGCGCAGGTGGCCCGCTACCAGCCCGGCGTCGGGATCGGGCTCGCCGCCCCCGAGGCAGCAGATCGTGAGCAGTTCACCCGCCGCTGGTGGACGGTCGCAGGCAATGTTGCTTTCGTCGACGTCCCGGCCTGGAAGGCCGACCGAGGTGAGGGCGCGCAGTTCATCGCGAACCTGCTGGCGGCGACCCTGGAACGGGAGGCGCAGCTGGGCTGCTTCGGGCTGCACGAATGGGCGATGGTCTACCGGCAGTCAGCTGATGAGCACCGGCATAGGCAGGTGCCGCTGCGGCTGAGCCAGGCCGAGACCGACAGGGTCGTCGAATCCCATCGCATCCAGTGTTCGCATTTCGATGCGTTCCGGTTCTTCACCCCGGCCGCCCGGCCGCTGAACACGCTCACGCCGGAACGGAAGACGATGGTGTCGATGGAGCAGCCGGGCTGCCTGCACGCCGGGATGGATCTGTACAAGTGGGCGATGAAGCTCGGGCCGATCGTGCCCTCGCAGGTGATCGTCACGGCGTTCGATCTTGCCCGCGATATCCGGACACTCGATATGGAGGCCAGCCCGTATGACGTGCGGGCCTGGGGCTATGGGGTCGTGGCGATCGACACGGCCGCGGGCAAGGCTGAGTACATGCGCCGGCAGCAGGCGTTCAGCCAGCGCGCCCAGCGGCTGCGCCGTGAGCTGCTCGAGGCGCTGGCCGCCGCCGGCATCGAACCGCGCAGCTGACGCGGTATTGCCGCGCGCTGGGCCCGCGGCTGAGGATCGACCGGCTGCGGACACGCTGGGAATCGACCGCCTGCGGACACGCGCTGGTTCCCGGGATTCGCGTGAGCAGCCACCTTCGTCCCTCATCTGCGCCCAGGCTCGGCATCTGGTCGAATGCCTGCACCCGGTGCAGTGAAACCCGTTACATCTCCTGGTCAGACGACTATGCTGGTGGCAGTGGAGGCACCAAGTCTCCTTGACGGAGGGACATCTCATGGACAATCAGACCTTGCTCCTCATCATCGCCGCAGTCATCGGCGTCATCATCATCATTGCGATCGTCGCCGCGCTGATGAAGGCGTCGAAGAAGAAGGAAGAACAGAAGCGGATCGAGGAGGAGCGCCGCCGCGAACAGCAGCGTCGTGAGGCCGAGCAGCTCCGCGAGGAGAACAAGCATTACGACATCGACGTCCGTCAGCGTGAGCTCGATGTTGAGAATCGTCGACTTGAAGCTGAGAAGGCCCGCCTGGAGGCCGACCGCAAGGAAAGCACCATCAACCGCGAAGAGGAGCAGCTCGCCGCCGAGCGCGAGGAGCTCAAGCGCCGCGAGGCCAAGGCCAATGAGCTCGATCCCGATTTCGATGAGAAGTCCGGAAAGCGCTCAACCGCCGGTGCGGCTGGTGCCGCAGGCGCCGGTGCTGCCGGTGCCACTGGCGCTGCCCACCGTGACGACCACGGTCATGGCCGCGACGACCGCCACCACGACGGGCTCGGCCGCGACGACCGCCACCATGATGGTCTCGGCCGTGACGAGCTGGGCCGTGATGGCCACCGTCAGCACGATGGTCACGCCGCACCGGGTGCGCACGAGCACGACGCTCGCGCACAGGGACAGGAGTTCGATCCGCGCGGGCAGGGTCATGATCACGGCCAGGGACTCGACCCGCACGGCCGGGATGTCCAGGAGCCGCGCTTCGACGAGAACGGCAACGAGATCCCGCCGCGTCACTGAGGCGCAGCAGGCCTGACTGACAGCAGACAGCGGGCGCGTGAGAGACGATCTCACGCGCCCGCTGTCTGTTGTGCGGAAACTCAGTTCACGCGGCTGCTCTCAGACCAGACGCATGAGCTCGACCGGCTCGGACTGCCCGTCCCACGTCGCCATCAGCATGCCGGGTCCGGTCTCGGCACCGGAAAGCTGGTCGGCTTCCAGGAGACGGGTGACGTTGAGGTCGGCTTCCTCGACGGCCTTGATTGCGGCATCCCAGCCGGTGCCGCGGGCGTCGGCGATGTCAGTGCGCGGACCGGGGTTGTCGCCGTCGACGATGATCTCCTCAGCCGAGGTGTCCGCCTCGGCGATGGTGCGGCGGGCCTGCTCGACGAACACCGGGTCGGCCACGGCGTCGTAGACCCAGCGCTTGCCGAGCACCGAATGCTCCATCGTTGTGATGAGCGCATCCTCGGCCCCCTCCAGCGGGGCACCCCGGTAGGTGACAGGCACCTGGTAGATCGGCCCGTCGGCATTGTCGGCGGAGCGCACGAGGTGCATCTCGATGCCGACCTCGCCGGCCGGATCGTCGAACCGGTAGCTCGTCACGACCTCCAGCGGCACCTCGGCGTCGAGGCCGGACCACTCCTGGCTCGGCAGCCAGGTCTGGACGAGTTCGAGCTTGCCGGGTGAGAGTTCTGCATCGTACAGCTGTGCCATGGCGGCTCCATATCTCTGGTCAGCGGGTGATCACCGCATCGGAATCGGTCAGGCCTTGCGGGTGCCGGGCAGCCAGGCACCGTCTTCGATCGAATAGTCGGCGAAGATCGCCGGTGCCTCGGCCTGCATGATCTCAGCGATCTTGCCGAACACCAGCCGGATCTCCTCCTCGGCGCCAGGGGCGGTGCGCATCTCGACGACGTGGCGCAGGGAGCGCAGGTTCGCCGTGTAGACGATGCCGGTGCCCAGGCCCTCGGGGGCGAAGCGGCGCATGAAGGAGGTCATGTGCTTCTTGTGCGCGAACTTCGTGCCCTCCTCATCGAGCTTGAAGTGCTCGCTCATCCACTTCTGATGCTCTTCGAGCGTGTCGAGGACGGCAAGGCAGCGTTCCATCAGTTCCTCGTCCTCGCGCGCCCAATCAGGGAACCAGAACGGGATCTCCTCCAAGCGCACATAGCGCAGCGACTCCTGCGAATACGCGCAGCCGGCGCGGTGCCGGATGAGCTCGTGGGTGAGGACGCGGGAGACGTTGTGCAGCACGAAGGTGTAGTTGGCGTGTTCGAGCACCGACCCGTGCTGGGAGGAGATGACGTTGCCGAGGTACTGGGCCGAATCCGTGCGCACCCGCCCGACATTGGGGTTGAGTCCCGGCTCCCAGGAGCGGTAGCACATGCGTCCGGAGAACTCGACGAGGTCCTCGCCATCAGGGCTGTCGGCGTCTGCGACGCGCTCGGACCAGGAGCTGCCGCCGACGTCGGCGAGGTAGATGTTGATGGCCTCCCAGTCGATCTGGGGGCGGGCGATGAGCTCAACGGAGGGTTCGACGTGGCGCACGGTGCTCCTTCGGTGACGTGGCGGGCTTGGGGTCAGTCTACGGCACCCGATGCGTCCACTTCTCGGTGCCGAACTTCGTCTCGACAAGCTCTTCTGCGCGGGCGAGTTCGGCCTCGGTGATGGTGTCGCGTTCGGCACCGTACATGCTGGTGAACGTCTCGATCATGGTCTCGATGATGTGCTCGCGGCTCGACCCGGTCTGACGCCTGAGCGGGTCGACGCGCTTCTTGGCGCTGCGCACGCCCTTGTCCGACATCTTCGCCTCGCCGATGCGCAGCACTTCGACCATCTTGTCGGCATCGATGTCGTAGCTCATCGTTGCGTGGTGCAGCACCGTTCCCGAGGTGAGGCGCCGCTGGGCGGCCCCGCCGATCTTGCCGCCGGTGGAGGTGATGTCGTTGATCGGCTGGTACCAGGCGTCGACGCCCTCGTTGGCGAGCGCGGCGATGACCCAGCGGTCGAGGAACGCGTAGGACTCGGCGTAGTCGAGTCCGGCGATGAGGGTGTCGGGGACGTACATCGAGTACGTCACGCAGTTGCCGCCTTCCATGAACATCGCTCCGCCGCCGGAGATGCGGCGCACCACGTCGATGCCGTGGCGCTCGACGCCCTCAGGGCGCAGCTCGTTGACGTAGGACTGGAAGGAGCCGATGACGGTGGCTTTGTCCTCCCATTCCCAGAACCGCAGGGTCGGCTGTCGGTTGCCGGCGTCGACCTCGGTGAGCAGCACTTCGTCGAGGGCGACGTTGACGCGGCTGGGCAGGACGGGGCCGTGGATGACCTTCCAGTTGAAGTCGGTGAAGTTCGCCGCCTGGGTCAGGGCCCGGCGGACGACGGTGGCGATGTCGCCGGTGGAGAAGCCGTGCAGCTGCAGCGACTCGCCGAATTCGGCAAGCGCGGCGTCGAGGCGGGCGATGAGTTCGTCGCGGGTCGCGGAGACCGGTGCGCCGGTCAGGGCCGGGCCGATGGAGAAGTAGGCGTCTTCGGGTTCGAGGAAGAAGTCCCCGGAGATCTTCGCGGCGGTGATCGCCTGACCGTCGGTGTCGATGTCGGCGACGACGAGTTTGCCGCCGATGACCTTGTGCTCTGCGTGGAAGCTGCTCATGTTCCCACGCTATCGCGCATCGGCCCCATCCTGCTGTGGTGCCGGCCACAGCCGAGGCGGAACGCACCTCGGGAGCGGAACCCACGCCTCGGACACGCAGCCCGCACCTCGGACACGGGGCCCACACCTCGGGCACAGCACCCACACCTCGGGCGCGGTCAGCCGACTTCCCGGCCGGTGGTCTCATGGGCGAAGAGGGCCATCACCGTCACGGCGATGACGGCGAGCGCGCCGGTGAGGACGAACGTCCAGGTCAGGCCGAGCAGCGGCCACATGATGGAGCCGAAGATCATCGGCGCGATGCCGGTGGCCACCCGGGAGGCCGAGGACGCCCAGCCGAAGCCGGAGCCGCGCAGGCGGGTGGGGTAGAGCTCGGAGACGTAGGTGTACAGCGCCGGGACGGCCATCTGGATGAAGAAGCCGAAGGCGAGGATGCTGACCTTGGCGAGCAGGTTGAGCTCGGTGCCGGACTGGCCCAGCGCGATGGCGAAGACGACGAGGGCCGCGGCGGCCACCAGCGAGGTGGTGCCGAGCATCCACTTGCGGCCGGTGGTTTCGATGAGGACGACGGAGACGATGACGCCGAGGATGCCGATCGCGGTCATCTGGCCGGTGACGAGGAAGGCGGCCTGGTCGCCGAGGCCCTGTTCGCGCAGGATCTTCGGCAGCCAGGTCAGGGCCGCGTAGTACAGCAGCAGCACGGAGACGAACAGCAGCCAGGCGGTGATGGTGATGCGGCTGGAGTAGCGCCACAGTTCGGCGATCTGCCCGGAGGCCGCCGAGAGCGATTCGGCCAGGCCCTTGCGCGGGGGCAGCGGTTCGATGGCGTCGTGGCGCCATTCGGTGACCGGGCTGCCGGTGCGCTCGACGAGGCGGGCGAGCACGGCGTCGGCTTCGTCGCGGCGGCCGGCGGCCATGAGGTACTTGGGCGATTCGGGGATGAAGAGGCGCACGAAGACGATGAGCAGGGCCGGCAGCACCATGACGAGCATGATGTGCCGCCAGTCGCCGAAGCCGAGGATCCAGGCGGAGACGAAGGCGCACAGGGTCACGCCGACCGGCCACCAGCCGTCCATGGCAGTGAGCACGCGGCCGCGGTGCTTGCGCGGGGTGAACTCGCCGACGAGCGCATAGTCGACCGGGATCGCCCCGCCCAGGCCGAAGCCTGCGAGGAAGCGGAAGACGAGGAACAGGCCGATGTTCGGGGCGAAGGCGCCGGCGATGGTGAACAGGGAGAAGAACAGCAGGGTCAGTGTGAAGGCGCGTTTGCGGCCGATGCGGTCGGCGATGCCACCCCACACGACTGCGCCGAGCGCCATGCCGATGAGGTTGGCGGTGGCGATCCAGGCGGCCTGGCCGATGCTGAGGTTCCAGTGGTCGGACAGCAGTGGGATGAGGAAGCCGTTGAGGGCGACGTCCCAGGCGTCGAACATGAAGCCCAGGCCGCCGATGAGGAAGATGGCGCCCTGCGTGTGCCACTTCCACGGCAGGGTGGCGAGGACTTCGTCTGCTGTCGGCGCCTCCGGGGCGGTGGCGCGGTCATGGGTGATCGGCATGAGGCGAATCGTACTCTTTTGCACAGGTCTGAGCAAAAGGGGTGGTGGGCGAGGTGCAGGGGCTGAGGTGTGGCGGGTGGAGTGGGGCGCGGGGCCGGAGTGAGGCCGGGGGCCGGAGCGACGCGCGGGGCCGGCCGCGGCCGGCTGCGGCGGGCTGGACTGAAAAGTTAGTAAAGCTGTTCATGGTTTAGGGCCTCGAAACCATGAACAGCTTTACTAACTTTCACCAGGGGCGGCTTGCGGTCGCCAGGGACCGCTCGCCATCACCTGGGACGGCCTGTTGTCACCAAGGGCCGCACGCCATCAGCAGAGATCCCTCGCCCTCACCCGGGACGACTCACCATGACCAAGGACGACCCTTAAGACCCAGACACCAGCCTCGACTCCGCAGCCCTGACCAGGGAAACCCCGGCTCAGCCGTCGGCGAGCTTGTACAGCCAGCCGTAGGTGTCCTCGGCGCGGCCGTACTGGATGTCGAGCAGCGTCTTGCGCAGCGACATCGTGATCTCGCCGGGCTCCTCGCCGTGGTCGATGGTGAAGTCATCGGAGACGAGCTTGCCGATCGGGGTGACGACGGCAGCGGTGCCGCAGGCGAACGCCTCGACGATCTCACCGGCGGCGTGGCGCTCGCGCCACTCGGCCAGTTCGATCTTGCGCTCTTCGACACGGAGCCCCAGCTGCGGGGCGAGTTCGAGCACCGACCGGCGGGTGACGCCGTCGAGGATCGAGTCGCCGAGCTCCGGGGTGATGAGGGTGTTGTCGCTGGTGACGAGCATGAGGTTCATGCCGCCGAGCTCTTCGAGGTACTTGCCCTCGGCCGCGTCGGTGAACAGCACCTGCTGGCAGCCATTGGCCGCAGCCTCGTCACCGGCGGCCAACGAGGCGGCATAGTTGCCGCCGCACTTGGCGAATCCGGTCCCGCCGGCGCTGGCGCGCTTGAGGGTGCGCGACAGCCAGATCGACACCGGCTTGATGCCGCCGGAGAAGTACGGGCCGGCCGGCGAGGCGATGACGTAGTAGTCGACCTCGTGGCTGGAGCGCACCCCGAGGAACCGCTCGGAGGCGATCATGAACGGCCGCAGGTACAGCGACACCTCATCGAGATCGTTCTTCGGCGCCGACACCCAGGCGGCATCCACTGTGACGAGCTCGGACAGCGAGGCGAGGAAGTCCTCCTCGCTCAGCTGCGGCAGGGCGATCCGCTCGGCGGAGCGAGCGAGCCGGGCGGCGTTGAGCTGCGGGCGGAACGTCCAAATCGAACCGTCGGCGTGCCGGTAGGCCTTGAGACCCTCGAAGATCTCCTGCGCATAGTGGAAGACCGCAGCGGCCGGGTCGAGGATGATCGGACCGTAGGGCTTGACGGTGTGGGCGTGCCAGCCCTGGTCGCGCGTGAAGCGGATGTGCGACAGGTGGTCGGTGAAGTGCTCGCCGAAGCCAGGCTTCTCCTTGATCGCCTCTCGCACCAGCTCCGGAGCCGGCTGCATGTTCTTCAGAATCTGAAATTCAGTCATCGTCGCTTTCCGATTCGTCTGGTGCTCAACGTCATGTGGGATGAGGCACACTGTAGCGCCTCGTCTCCTAGGTTATGGCATCGGCCCGCTCCCGAGGCGGTGGCTGGGCCTCAGCCGCCGATCCGGGCGGCGATCGCGTCGCCGACCTCTGCTGTGGTGCGCTTGGCCTCGCCGCGTTCGGCGAGGTCGGCTTCGACGGCGGTCTGGATGGACTTCGCCACGACCTCCATGCCGAGGGTCTCGGCCATGAGGGCTGCCGAGAGGATCGCGGCGGTCGGGTCGGCGATGCCCTGCCCGGCGATGTCCGGGGCCGAGCCGTGGATCGGCTCGAACAGGCTCGGGGCGGTGCCTTCGACGTTGAGGTTGCCGGAGGCGGCCAGGCCGATGCCGCCGGTGACGGCTGCGGCGAGGTCGGTGAGGATGTCGCCGAAGAGGTTGTCGGTGACGATGACGTCGTAGCGGCCCGGGTCGGTGACCATGTAGATGGTGCACGCGTCGGTGTGCTCGTAGTTGACGGTCACCTCGGGGTAGTCGGCGGCGACGTGTTCGACGACTCGGCGCCACAGATGCCCGGCGTGGACCATGACGTTGTGCTTGTGCACGTAGGTGAGCTTCTTATTCCTGGCCCGGGCCTTGGCGAAGGCGAAGCGCACGGTGCGCTCGACGCCGTACCAGGTGTTGACCGAGACTTCGGTGGCGACTTCGTGGACGGTGTCCTGGCGCAGGTTGCCGCCCTGGCCGGTGTAGGAGCCCTCGGTGCCTTCGCGCACGACGAGGAAGTCGATGTCGCCGGGCTCAGCCAGCGGCGAGCGGGCTCCTGCGTAGAACTTCGAGGGCCGCAGGTTGACAGCGTGTTCGAGGCCGAAGCGCATCTTGAGGATGATGCCGCGTTCGAGCACACCGGAGGGCACCGATGGGTCGCCGCAGGCGCCGAAGTAGATCGCGTCGTAGTCGCGCAGCTGGGAGAGTTCGTCATCGGTGAGGGTCTCACCGGTCTCGTGCCAGCGGCGGGCCGATGCCTCGAAGGTGGTGGTGTCGAGGGTGACGGGCTCGCCGGCGGCCTCGATCGCCCGGTTGAGGACTTTGAGGCCCTCGGGCACGACTTCGGTGCCGATTCCGTCGCCGGGCATCACTGCGATCTTGTGCGTCGTCATGGGGATCCTTCCTCGCGTAGCTCACTGCCACCCTATGAACGCGTCTCATATGACGACTTGCCGTCTTGCATCCTGAACACGGTGCGCTGGGGAAGTGACCGACGCGCATTTGCTTCGTAGACTCACCTGCATGGCTCACTCTCTGCGCAACACGCGCGCCGCGTCCCTTCCAGCAAAGCTCAGCCGCTCCTGGCTGCTCATCAATGCCGCCAAGAAGGAGACCTTCGAGGCCGCGCAGACCTCGGAAGCCGATTCACTCATCTACGACATGGAAGCCGCCGTCCCTGCCGACAAGAAGGGCCTGGCCCGCGACAACGTCGTCGCCGCGCTGGACAACGGCATGGGCGGCTGGGTGCGTGTCAACTCGATGGGCACCCAGGAGTGGGAGGACGACCTCGCCGCCCTCAACGGCACCCCGGGCCTGCGCGGCGTCATACTGCCCAACACCGAACGCCCTGAACAGGTCACCTACACCGCCATGCGCGCCGGAGCCGGCGTGCCGGTGCTCGCGCTCATCGAGACCGCCCGCGGGATCGAGAACGCCACCCGCATCGCCGAGGCGCCGGGCACTTTCCGGCTGGCACTGGGCACCAATGACTTCCGCAAGGACACCGGTGTCGCCGATGACCCGATCGCCTTGGCCTATGCCCGCTCCCGCCTCGTGATCGCCACCCGCGTGGGCGGGCTGCCCGGCGCGATCGACGGGCCGAGCCCGGTCGGCGCCGACACCGACCAGGTGACCGAGGACTGCTCGTGGACGATGAAGATGGGCATGACCGGCAAGCTCGTCATCGACACCGACCAGATCCAGACGCTCAACACGGCCTTGGCGCCGAGCGAGGACGACCGCGCATGGGCGCGCAATATGCTCGCCGAGGCCGAGAGCACCGACGACATCGTCGACGGCTCCTACCTGCCCCGCCTGGCACGCGCGAAGAAGATCGCCCAGCTGGCCGATTCCTACGGCCTCTGGAACGCCTGATCGCCACTGCCGAAAGGCCGGTCGCAGCTTCTGCGGCCGGCCTTTCGCATGCGTGAGCGGCGTCACACCTCATTCAGCTGGACAATTGAATGAACATGAGCTTAGCCTTACCTCATTAGTTAAGTCTGACCGATGCCGCCGAGTCGCTGTCGATCATGCGCCGGCCCTTTCCGGCACATCTTCTGCAGTCTGTGCGCCGGCCGGGTGTCAGGAGAAAGAAGCACCGCCATGCTGCAGAACTTCCTCATCGGCCTGCGCGAGGGCCTGGAGGCCGCGCTCATCGTCGGGATCCTCATCGGCTACCTCCGCCGGATCGGGCACACCCGCGCGATCGGGCTCATGTGGATCGGCATCGGCATCGCGATCACCGTCTCCGTTGTCTTCGGCGCGATCCTCACCTTCGGCCCCTCAACCCTGACCTTTGAGGCACAGGAGGCGCTCGGCGGTTCGCTGTCGATCATCGCCGTCGGCTTCGTCACCTGGATGGTGTTCTGGATGGCCGCCACCGCCCGCAACCTCAAAGGCAGTCTCGAATCCGATCTCGAGCGCGCCCTCGAAGGGTCCGCCTGGGGACTGATCCTCGTCGGTGCGCTGTCCGTCGGCCGCGAGGGCCTGGAGACCACCCTGTTCCTGTGGGCGGCCACCCGCTCGGCCACCAGCGGCGTGGCTGCCGCCTGGTCTGCCGTCGGTGCGGCACTTGTCGGCATCGCGGTTGCCGTTGTGCTCGCCTGGCTCATCACCCGGGGGCTCATCCGCATCAACCTCGGGAAGTTCTTCACCATCACCGGTGGGTTCCTCATCATCATCGCCGCCGGCGTGCTCGCCTACGGCATCCACGACCTGCAGGAGGCCGGTATCCTGCCCGGCCTGCACGCTCTGGCCTTCGACGTCTCACATGCCATCCCGCCGACCAGCTGGTACGGCACCCTGCTCAAGGGCGTCTTCAACTTCTCCCCGGCCACCACATGGCTGGAGCTCATCGCCTGGTGGACCTACGTCGGCATCGTCATGCCGATCTTCATCGCCCGGGTCCGCCACAGACCCCGCACCCCGGCACCTGCCGCCGTGCCCGCGACCGCCTGACCGGCGGCCCACCACAGCCTCACTCCGACCTGCCCGCATTCTGCCTGAAGGACACCATGAACCGTCGTCACATCCTCCTGCCCGCCGCTGCCGCCGGCCTCGGCGCGCTGCTGCTCACCGGCTGCGAACCCAACAACCCCTCAGATGCCAGCGGCTCCGACCGGATCGCCGTCACCTCCAGCGAGAAGGAATGCCAGGTCGCCGCCACCGAGGCACCAGCAGGCACCATCCGGTTCACGGTCGAGAACACCGGCTCCCAGGTCACGGAGTTCTACCTGCTCGGCGAGGACGGTCTGCGCATCATCGGCGAGGTCGAGAACATCGGCCCGGGCCTGAGCCGCGACCTGACCGTCACCGCCCCGGAGGGCAAGTACTTCACCGCCTGCAAGCCCGGCATGGTCGGCGACGGCATCCGCGGCGATTTCACCGTCACCAAGGCCGAAGGCGGCGGAGCCGAAGTCTCGGCTGATGACCAGAAGCTCAAGGATGAGGCCACCGCGCAGTACTCCGCCTACGTCAAGGACCAGACCGAGCAGCTCATGACCGGCACCGAGGACTTCGCGAAGAAGTACAAGGCCGGTGACGACGATGCCGCCCGCAAGCTCTACGCCGCAGTGCGCATGCACTGGGAGCGCATCGAACCGGTCGCCGAATCGTTCGGCGATCTCGACCCACAGCTCGACGCCCGCGAGGCTGACCTCGAAGAGGGCCAGGAGTGGACCGGCTGGCACCGCATCGAAAAGGACCTGTGGCCGCCGCAGAAGGGTGCCGAAGGCACCGGCGCTGATACCGCCGGCGGTTCGGACTCCGGTGAGTACCAGCCGATGAGCGATGAGGAGCGCACACAGATCGCCGACAAGCTCGTCGCCGACACTAAGACCCTCTACGACCGCACCCGGAACATGGACTTCACTGCCGACCAGCTCTCCAACGGCGCCAAGGAGCTCCTCGACGAGGTCGCCACCGGCAAGGTCACCGGCGAGGAGGAGTTCTGGTCGCACACCGACCTGTGGGACTTCCAAGCCAACGTCGACGGCGCCCGCATCGCGTATGAGAACCTCAAGCCGCTGCTCGACAAGCGCGATCAGGACCTCTCGGAGAAGCTCACGGTGCGCTTCGACAAGCTGCAGACGCTGCTCGACCAGCACAAGAAGGGCGAGGGCTTCAAGCTCTACACCGAGCTGAGCAAGGACGAGGTCAAGGAGCTCTCCGACGCCGTCAACGCCCTGTCCGAGCCGCTGAGCCAGGTGACGGAGAAGGTCATCGAATGACCCCGCCCACCCGCTCCTCCCCCACCTCAGGTGCGGGTCCCACCTCGGGTGCCGGCCACGCCTCGGGCACCGGCCCCGAGGCGGTCGGCACCTCCCAGCCGCGCCGCGGGATCTCGCGGCGGGCCGCGCTCGGCTTCGGCGCCGCGACTGCCGCCACGGCAGCCGGCGCCGGGGCACTGGGCTGGTTCGGCCGCGGCGCTGCCGAGGCCCGCTCTGGCCCGCGCCCGGAGGACCAGATCGTCGAGTTCTACGGCGAGCATCAGGCCGGCATCACCACCCCGGCCCAGGACCGGATGTGCTTCGCCGGGCTCAACGTCACCACCGACAGCGTCGATGAGCTCAGACTCCTCCTCAAGGACTGGACGGCAGCAGCGGCCCGGATGACCCGCGGGCAGGAGACCACCGAGGGCGGGTTCGACGGCGGCAGCTACCACGCCCCGCCCGAAGACACCGGCGAGGCCTTCGGCTTAACACCGGGGCATCTGACGATCACGATCGGCTTCGGCCGCTCGCTGTTCGTCGACGCCGAGGGCAAGGACCGGTTCGGGCTCAAGGACAAGCTGCCCGAGGCGCTCGTTGAGATGCCGCACTTCCCGGCCGATGTGCTCGATGAGCAGCGCTGCAACGGCGATCTGTGCATTCAGGCCTGCGCTGATGACCCGCAGGTCGCCGTGCATGCGGTGCGCAATCTCATTCGGCTGGGCTTCGGAACGGTGTCGACGAAGTGGATGCAGTTGGGCTTCGGCCGCACCTCCTCGACCTCGCAGGCGCAGGAGACCCCGCGCAACCTCTTCGGCTTCAAGGACGGCACCGCCAACATCATGGCTGAGGAGACCGACCGCCTCGATGAGCACGTGTGGGTGCGCGACGGCTCCTGGATGGACGGCGGTTCGTATCTGTGCGCCCGCCGCATCCGGATGATCTTAGAGACCTGGGACCGGGAACCGCTCGGCGGCCAGGAGGCGATCTTCGGGCGCACCAAGCGCGACGGCGCTCCGCTGTCCGGCGGAGGCGAGTTCGATGCCCCGGACTTCGACATGCCCGGGTCGAACAACCAGCCGGTGATCGCGACCGATGCCCACGTCCGCCTCGCCCACCCGTCCCAGAACGGCGGGGCGGCGATGCTGCGCCGCGGCTACAACTACGCTGATGGCACCGATGCGCAGGGCAATATCGACGCCGGCCTGTTCTTCATCGCCTTCGTCTCCGATCCGCGCACCGGCTTCATCCCGATCCAGAACCGGCTCGCCCGCGAGGACGCCCTCTCGGAGTACCTCAAGCACACCGGCTCGGCGATCTTCGCGATCCCGCCCGGCACCGCGGAGGGCGGCTATATCGGCCAGTCGCTGTTCGACAGCTGAGCTGACAGCTGCGCCGCCGGCTCAGCCGACAGCCCGACCGGCCGCTCGACCGCGCCTCAACCGGCGACTGGCTCCGGCCCAAGACTCCTCACTCCCGCTCCCCGGCACCCCGGTGCCGTCCCCACACAACGGCAGGACGCCTCGGGCACGGTGGAGATCCGTTCCCGAGGCGTCCTGCCGCAGGTGCCCGGCGGCCGGTGACCGGCCGGTCGGGTGTCAGTCCTCTTCGAGGCAGACGGCGGTGAACTGGGAGGCGTCGACGGCGCCGGCAAGCGCGTTGACGGTCTCGGTCGGGATCGCGCGGTCGACGGACATGACGGCCAGCGCCTCGTCACCGGTGGAGCTCGGCGAGACCTGCATGCCGGCGATGTTGACCTCGTTGCGGCCGAGGGCCTGGCCGAACATGCCGATGATGCCCGGGCGGTCCTCGTACTGGAAGATGAGCATGTGGTCAGCCAGCGGCATCTCCATCTCGAACCCGTTGATGCCGGTGAGCTTCTGCACCTGCTTGGGCCCGGTGAGGGTGCCGGAGACCGAGACGCTGGAGCCGGCCGAGGTCGCGGCGGTGAGCGTGATGACGTTGCGGAAGCCCTCGACGACCTCGCTGGTGCGCAGCTCAACACCCACGCCGCGCTCCTCGGCAAGCATCGGTGCGTTGACGTAGGAGACGGGTACGGACACGACGTCGCGGAACAGGCCCTTGAGGGCTGCGAGCTTGAGGGCGGAGACGTCCTTGGAGGAGATCTCTCCCTGCACGCTGACGGTCAGGTGGGTCACTGAGGAGTCGGCCAGTGCGGAGGTGACGCGGCCGAGGCGTTCGACGAGCGGGATGCCCGGGCGCACGTCGGGATCGATGGCCCCGCCAGCGACGTTGACCGCATCGGGCACGAGCTCACCGGAGAGCGCCAGGCGCACCGACTTGGCCACGGCCACACCGGCCTTCTCCTGCGCCTCGACAGTCGAGGCGCCCAGGTGCGGGGTGACGTTGACGCAGTCCTGCTCCATGAGTGCGGAGTGCTCCGGCGGCTCCGTCGCCCACACGTCGATGCCGGCACCGGCGACCCGGCCGTCGGCGACGGCCACGGCGAGTGCCTCTTCGTCGACGATGCCGCCGCGGGCGACGTTGACGATGCGCACCCCCGGCTTCGTCTTCTCGAACGCCTCAGCTCCGATCATGCCGATGGTCTCCGGGGTCTTGGGCATGTGCACGGTGATGAAGTCGGAGCAGGCGAACAGCTCGTCGAGCTCCATGACGGTCACGCCCATCTGCGCGGCGCGGGCCTGCGTGATGTAGGGGTCGTAGCCGACGAGCTTCATGCCGAAGGCGCGGGCGCGCTCGGCCACCAGCCCGCCGATCCGGCCGAGGCCGATGATCCCGAGCGTCTTCTCGTACAGTTCGACGCCGGTGAGCTTCGAGCGCTTCCACTCCCCTGCCTTGAGCGAGGAGTTCCCGGCGCCGAGGTTGCGGGCCGAGGCGAGGATGTGGGCCATCGTGAGCTCGGCGGCGGAGGTGATGTTCGAGGTCGGCGCGTTGACAACCATAACGCCGGCGCGGGTGGCGGCAGGCACGTCGACGTTGTCGAGGCCGACGCCGGCGCGGGCGATGATCTTGAGGTTGGGTGCGGCGCTGATGGCCTCTTCGTCGAGCTGGGTGGCCGAGCGGATGAGGATCGCGTCGACGTCGGCGATCGCGGCGAGCAGCTCGGCGCGGTCGGCTCCGTTGCAGTGGCGCGTTTCGAAATCGGGTCCCAGGGCGTCGATGGTGGCAGGCGACAGATTCTCGGCGATGAGCACCACAGGCTTGGTCACATTTCCTCCTTGCAGCGGCGCCGGCTCGTAAGCGTCGCGATGTTCCAGATGAGTCAGGCTGCCGCGCCCGCGTGCGTGCAGGGCCGACGGCATGCGCTTCCTATCGTAGTGACCCCGTGCGCGGGCGTTAGCAAGGGGTCACATGATAAGAACGGCTCACCGGCGCCGAGGCGGTGCTCACCTGGACCGAGGCTGGTCTCACCGTTGCCGAGGCGGTGGACGCCTCGGGCAAAGTGGCGGCCACCTGTCTGCCGGGCGGCTCAGAATCCGTTGGGTCCGTACGGGGCGCGCTCGAGGGCGAAGAGCTCCCGGGCGCGCACGGCGGCGTCCTCGGTGTGCTCGGTGATCCGGCCGGCGCGGGCGAGGATGACCGGGTCGGCACCGCCTAAATAGATCGAGCCGAGTTCGGCGACGCCGAGCTCCAGGTCGACAGCGTGCGAGGCCGAGACCGCCTCGACGGTGGCCGATCCACCGGAGGCGGTGATGGAGAACGTGCCGTCGGCGAGGTTCATGTCATCGCGCACCCGGATCGTCAGCTGCCCGGCGACCGGCCACGGGCGGGCTTCGAGGGCCTTCTCGACGTCGAGGACGCGCAGCCATACGGCGTCGTGCTGGTCCTTGATCTTGACCCGGCGCGGATTGTCGACCAGCCACGGCAGCGGCGACGTCTGGGCGGCCTCATCGTAGACGACGCGGTCGACGAGGTCGATGGCCGCGACGAAGGCCCACAGCGAGGAGTAGGCGGCATCCGAGACCGCGATCAGGTCGATGACCTCGACGGTCGGCGGGTCGGTCTTCCAGCCCTTGAACTTGTAGCTGACGTAGCCGTCAGGGTTGCCGTCCTCGTCATAGTGCAGGGCCGCACGCACATCGCGGTCCTCTTCACCGGTCTCGGGGTTGACGGTGCCCGAGGCCATGTCGACATAGGCCTGCTGGCGCTCGATGGCACCGGGTGAGCGCCGCATGAAGCGCTCGTAGACCTGCGGGGCGAGCTCGGTCAGCACCGAGGCCGGGCACATCTCGACGCGGCGATCGGGTTCGCAGGCGAGCTTGAAGCCCGGGGAGGTGTCGATCTCGACAGTCGACATCCATGTCGAGGTGCCGAACCCGAACCGGGTGTAGATGCCGCCCTCGGTCACGGTCAGCGCTGCCAGCGGGTATCCGGCTGCCTTCGCCTCGGTGAGGTTGGCGGTCATGAGCGAGCGCAGCAGCCCGCGCCGCCGATGGGTCGGGCGCACCGTCACCCAGGTGATGAGGTGGGTGGGGATGAGGCGGCCGCCGCCGACGTTCATCTTCTTCTCGAAGTGCGCAAACGTCGCCACCGGGGTGAGCGGCTCATAGGCATACGGCAGGTTCTGGTCGGCGTAGACGGCCGTGAGCACCCGCTTGTCGGCGATCGTGCGGCGGGCCTTCTTGACCAGCGCCTCGTCAGTGAGCTTGCGGTCATGGAACCCGGCGGTGACGATCTGCAGGTAGGCCGCGGTCTGCTCGTCCGGCACACCCTTGTCGTCGACGACGGGCTCGAAGGTTTCGAAACGGTAGTTAGTCACGACACAACACTAGCCGAACCTGGCGCCCCTGCATCCGAAAACCGGCCACCGCTTCGGGCACGGCCCCCGCCTCGGGCACGGCCTCCGCATCGGGACCGGTCCCCCACCTCGGGGCCGGCCACGGCCTCGGCAGCGGCGAGACAGCTGTGGCCCGGTCCATGCGAACCGAGCCACAGCTGTCGACTGTCAGCATCCGGCAGAGGCTTTCACCAGCCTCAGCCGCTCACGCAGCACCGTTGGATCAGCGGGCGGCGGTGCCTTCGGTGTAGTCGTCGTCGGTGTCCTTGAGCCAGGCGAACATCTTGCGCAGCTCCCGGCCGGTCGACTCGATCGGGTGCTTCTCCTCCTTGGCGCGCAGCTCGTTGAACTCCTTGGCGCCGTTCTTCTGGTCGTCCATGAAGCGCTGGGCGAAGGCACCGGACTGGATGTCGTCGAGGACGGCCTTCATGTTCTCCTTGACCTCCGGGGTGATGACCCGAGGGCCGGAGACGTAGTCGCCGTACTCGGCGGTGTCGGAGCAGGACCAGCGCTGCTTGGCGATGCCGCCTTCGACCATGAGGTCGACGATGAGCTTGAGCTCGTGCAGCACCTCGAAGTAGGCGATCTCCGGCTGGTAGCCGGCCTCGGTGAGGGTCTCGAAGCCGTACTGCACGAGGTGGGAGACACCGCCGCAGAGCACGGTCTGCTCACCGAACAGGTCGGTTTCGGTCTCCTCGGTGAACGTCGTCTTGATCGCACCGGCGCGCAGGCCGCCGAGGCCCTTGGCGTAGGAGAGCACGGTGTCCCAGGCCTTGCCGGATTCGTCCTTCTCCACGGCGACGAGCACGGGCACACCGCGGCCGTCGACGAACTCGCGGCGCACGACGTGGCCGGGGCCCTTCGGGGCGACCATGATGACGTCGACACCCTCGGGCGGGGTGATGTAGTCGAAGCGGATGTTGAATCCGTGGGCGAAGACGAGCGTGTCGCCGGGGCTCAGCTGGTCCTTGATCTCGCTGTTGTAGATGTCGGCCTGCACCTGGTCGGGGGTGAGGATGACGACGACGTCAGCCCACTTCGCAACCTCGGCCGGGGTGCCGACTTCGAGTCCCTGCGCGCTGGCCTTGTCGCGGCTCTTCGAGCCTTCGGACAGGCCGATGCGCACGTCGACGCCGGAGTCGCGCAGGCTCAGTGCGTGGGCGTGGCCCTGCGAACCGAAGCCGATGACGGCGACCTTCTTGCCCTGGATGACGGACAGCTCAGCATCGTCGTCGTAGAAGCGCTCTGCCATGGGATTCTCCTTGTGTTGGGGTCTGGTAGTGCTGATCAGCGGCGGGATCGCCCGCCGCCGGGTCTTGTCTCAATCGTAGTGCCGGAACCTGAGACGGATGCCTGGGTGTCCGGATTCTGTCAGGTGGTCTCGTGGTGCTTCCGTGCCCTGGGCGGTCGTCCCGTGCCCGAGGCGGTGGGCGTCTGGTCTCACACGCGCGGGGCCCGGTCGGTCATCGACTTCGATCCCCGGCCGATGGCGACCGTGCCCGATTGCACGATCTCCTTGATGCCGAAGGGTTCGAGCACCTGGCGCAGCGCATCGAGCTTGCTGCGCTCTCCGGTTGCCTCCACACAGATGGTGTTCGGGCCGACGTCGACGATGTGCCCGCGGAACATCTCGACGGCACTGGCGATCTGGGGCCGGGCGGCAGCGTCGGCCCGGACCTTGAAGATCATGTGCGCGCGCCGGACCGAGGCCTCGGGTTCGAGCTCGACGATCTTGATGACGTTGACGAGCTTGTTCAGCTGCTTCGTCACCTGTTCGAGGGCGACGTTGCCGACGTCGACGACGACGGTGATGCGCGAGAGCTCCTCGCGTTCGGTGGTGCCGACGGCCAGGGAGTGGATGTTGAAGCCGCGCCGGGCGATGAGGCCGGTGAACCGGGTGAGGACGCCCGGCTTGTTCTCAACGAGCACGGAGAGGGTGTGACGGCTCATGCCTGACCTTCCTCCTCTTCCTCTGCCCCGAAGTCCGGGCGCAGATCGCGGGCGTACTGGATCTCGTCGTTGCTGACACCGGCAGCGACCATCGGCCACACCATCGCATCGGGTGGGACGGTGAAGTCGATGACGACCGGTTTGTCGTTGACCTCAAGGGCCTGCTCGATGGCGGCGTCGACGTCGTCGTTGCGTTCGACCCGCAGGCCGAGGGCGCCGTAGGCTTCGGCGAGCTTGACGAAGTCGGGCACGCGCACGGTGTTGTGGCCGGTGTTGAGGTCGGAGTGGGAGTAGCGACCGTCGTAGAACAGCGTCTGCCACTGCCGGACCATGCCGAGTGAGGAGTTGTTGATGATGGCGACCTTGATCGGGATGTTGTTGATGACGCAGGTAGCGAGTTCCTGGTTCGTCATCTGGAAGCAGCCGTCGCCGTCGATCGCCCACACCTGCCGGTCGGGTTCGCCGACCTTCGCACCCATGGCCGCCGGCACCGCGTAGCCCATGGTGCCCAGGCCGCCGGAGTTGAGCCAGGAGCGGGGCCGGTCGTAGGTGACGAACTGGCTGGCCCACATCTGGTGCTGGCCCACACCGGCGACGTAGACGCCTTCGGGTCCGGTCAGTGCTGAGATCCGCTCGATGACGTACTCGGGGTCGCACAGGTCTTCGCTGTTGTGCTCGTAGCCGAGCGGGTAGGTGTTCTTCCACGAGTTGAGCACCCGCCACCAGGCCTCGTAACCGGTTTCGAGCACCTCGGGCTGCTGTTCGCGCAGCTCGCCGTGCAGCTGGCGCAGCACCTCGGCGGCGTCGCCGACGATCGGCACATCGGCCACCCGGTTCTTGCCGATCTCGGCTGGGTCGATATCAGCGTGGATGATCTTCGCCCGCGGGGCGAAGGAGCCCAGGTCGCCGGTGACGCGGTCGTCGAACCGGGTGCCCACGGCGATGAGCAGGTCGGCCTTCTGGAAGGACGCGACGGCTGCGACGGTGCCGTGCATACCCGGCATCCCGAGGTGCTGCTCATGGGTGTCGGGGAAGGCCCCGCGCGCCATGAGGGTGGTGACGACCGGGATCTTCGTCGCCTCGGCCAGGGCGAGCAGCTCCTCTTCGGCTCCGGAGCGGATGACGCCGCCGCCGATGTAGAACACCGGCCTGCGGGCGCCTGCGATGAGCCGGCCTGCCTCGCGGATCTGCTTGGCGTGCGGCTTGAGCACCGGGCGGTAGCCCGGCAGCTGCGGCTCTTCCGGCCAGACATAGGGTGCTGTGCTGGCCTGGGCGTCCTTGGTGATGTCGACAAGGACCGGCCCTGGGCGTCCGGTGGAGGCGATGAGGTAGGCGGAGACGATCGCCTGCGGGATGTCCTCGGCGCGGGTGACGAGGAAGCTGTGTTTGGTCACCGGCATCGTCATCCCGACGATGTCGGCCTCCTGGAAGGCGTCGGTGCCGAGCATGTTCGAGGCCTGCTGGCCGGTGATCGCCATGATCGGCACGGAGTCCATGTGCGCATCGGCGATCGCGGTCACGAGGTTCGTCGCCCCGGGTCCAGACGTCGCCATGCACACGCCGACCTTCCCGGTGGCGGCGGCGTAGCCTTCGGCGGCGTGGCCTGCGCCCTGTTCGTGGCGGACGAGCACGTGGTTGATCTTCTCAGAGTCGAGCAGTGGGTCGTAGGTCGGCAGGATGGTGCCGCCGGGAAGCCCGAAGACCGTGTCGACGCCGAGGCGCTCTAGGGTGCGCACGACTGCCTGTGCGCCGGTGAGCATCTCCGGTTCGTGATAGTCGCTGCGCCTGGCCGGGGCGGCGTGCGCCGGGCTCGGCGTCGGCGGCTGCGGAACGGCCTGTCGGGCCGGTTGCGGTGCCGGGGCGTGGGATCCCACGGGGACTCCTTCGGTCTGATCATGAAAAACGCCCCGTACCGGTTCGGTATGGGGCGCGCGGATCGTCGTCAAGCGACAGCTTACGGGTGAACCGCGCGCTGCATAATGAGGACGACGAGAAGGTTGTTCATGGCCTTCATCTTTCCCGCCGGCGATAGGCATGTCAAATGCCGGCCGCTATCGTCCGCATCGTGGGACGACTATGATTGCGGTGATGGAATGCACTCATTACGACGCCGGTCGATGCCGGTCCTGCACCCTCCTGCCGCTGCCCTCCCTAGTCCGGGTGCAGCGTTCGCAGGATGAGATCGCGCGCCTGCTGGCGCAGGCGACCACCGCCTCGGACACGGTGCCGGCCACCACCTCGGGCACGCTGCGGACCAGCACCTCGGGCACGGTGCCGACCATCGCCTCGGGCGAGGCGACCGGCATCCGCTGGCTGCCGCCTGCCACCGGCCCGGATGCCGGCTTTCGGAACAAGGCGAAGATGGTCGTCTCCGGCACTGTCGACGCCCCCGTGCTCGGGATCCTCGACGAAGCCGGTGCCGGCATCGACCTGCGCGACTGCCCGCTGTATCCGCAGGCGATCCACCGGCTGCTCGATGCGGTGCCCGCACTCATCCGGCGCGCGCAGATCCCGCCCTATGACGTCGCACGCCGCCGCGGCGAGCTCAAACACCTCATCGTCACCGTCAATGACGCCGGCGAGCTCATGGTGCGGTTCGTGCTGCGCACGCCCAAGCCGGTGGAGCGGATCCGCGAGCATCTGAGCGTGCTCACCGCAGCGGTGCCCGGGGTGCGGGTGGTGAGCGCGAACATCCACCCGCAGCACACCGCGCTGCTCGAAGGCGCTGAGGAGATCCACATCGCCGGCGACCGGCACCTGCTGATGCGCCAGGGCCGGGTGACGCTGCAGGTGCTGCCGCGCTCCTTCGTGCAGACGAACACGGCGGTGGCCGGGCAGCTGTACGAGCAGGTTGCGGCGTGGGCTGATGAGATCGAGGCCCGGCGCCGCCCGGGCACTGGGGGCACCGGCGGTCCCGGATCGGCTGACGCCGGCACTGGCGCCGGTCCTGACGCCGGCGACCTTCGAATCTGGGACCTGTACTGCGGCGTCGGCGGGTTCGCGCTGCACCTGGCCGCGCCGGGGCGCGCAGTCACCGGGGTCGAGGTCTCCGCTGAGGCGATCGCCTCAGCGGAGGCAGCCGCCGCCGAGGCGGGACTCGCCGCCGATTTCATCGTCGCCGATGCCGCCGACTGGGCCGGTGAGCAGGACGTACTGCCCGATGTCGTCGTGGTGAATCCACCGCGGCGCGGGATCGGGGCACTGGCCGGCTGGCTGGAGGACTCCGGGATTGCCGATGTCATCTACTCCAGCTGCAATCCCCGCTCACTCGCCTGGGACCTCAAGCACATGCCCAGCTATCAGGTGACGGCAGCCCGGATGCTCGATATGTTCCCTCACACCGCCCATGCCGAGGTGGTGGTGCAGCTGCGGCGCACGGCGGAAGCAGCCTAGTCACTTACCCGACGCGCCGTGCCGCTTCCGGTGCTCAGCGGCGGGCAAGCCGATAGACGAGGCCACCGGAGCCCTCGGCTGACAGCCACGCTCGTTCGAAGGCCTCCCGCGGATAAACTGCGCGCACACCGTCGGCGATCGCCCGGCCGGGATCGTGGACGCGGACATCGCCTGCGGCGGTGACGCCGGTGATGATGAGCAGATGACCGGCCGTCGGGTAGCCGGCCTGGGGCAGCTGTTCGGAGGTGAAGGACACGGAGGCGATGAGCACCTCCCCTGCCGCCAGCAGCTCCTCGGCCTCCCGCATGCTGGCCAGCGCGTCGAGCCGTGCGTCGAAGCCCTGCCCGTTGGCCCAGGCGACGTTGAATGCCCAGTTCCCGGCACCGCCGTACGTGCGATCCCACACTCCGCGGATCGTCGGGGGGACGCGGTCTGCGGCGTCCTCACCGGCGGGACGCGACATTGCGGGGTCGTCCAGCCCGGCGTGTGCGCCGCCTGCGGACAGCCATTCCATCACCATCGTCAGCGACGTCGGTGAGCACCAGCTGTCGGCCTGCGCGAAGCCGTCGAGCACACCGCAGGCGTGCTGGCTGATCTGCGGCAGCCGGTGCTCGATGTCGATGCCGCGCGGAGCCGAAGCAGTGATCTCCGCACGCGGCCGGGCTGGCGTGCGGGTGAGGGCATCGATCCAGTGCACAGTCACAGGTGCCGCAGGTGCCCTCGCGGCAGGCACTGCCCGGACTGCCAGATCGACGACCCGGGCCGGGCCGCCGAGTGCGGCGGTGTCGACGATGACGGTGTCGGCGTCGGTGCGCAGACCGTGGACCTGCTGGGCGGTCAGCGTCGTCGACTCCCCGGTCCCCTGACTCGACCAGGAGGCCACGGTCACCCAATCGGAGAACGCGCCGGTCACCTCGGCGGCGGCGCGCACCCGGATCTCGGCAGTGATGCCCGGCGGGGTGTCGATGTGCCAGAACGGGATGATCTGCGTGCACGGCTGCACGTGCAGGCGCACCGTGTCCGCGGTCTCGGAGCTCATGCCGGCCAGCGTATCCGACGCCGCCGTCTGCGCGTGCGCGTCTGAGCGGTCAGGGTGCAGCGCCGCGGCTCGATTCTGCCACCAGCAGACGGAGCGGGTGAAGAAGTCCGATGCGCATCCATGCAGGTGCCCGAAACTGCACTAGGCTGATGAATCATGCGCTCACTGTGGAGATTCTGGCCTGACGTGCGAGCGCGGCTGGGCGTCTACCTCTTCATCTTCGTCCTCACCCTCGGATCGATGGGCATCGCCCTGCTCGTGCCGATGATCACCGGCTGGATCGTCGACGGGCCGATCGCCCGCGGTGACTTCGCCGGCATGCTCGCGCCCCTGGCCCTCATCCTGCTCATCGGCATCGCCGAGGCGGCCGCTGTGTGGCTGCGCCGCCGGCTCATCGCGCCGATCACCTCCCGTTGGGAAGTGCTGTGGCGCGAGCGTCTCTACGACCGGCTGCAGTACGTCGCCGTCGGCGTGCACGACGCATGGCCGGCCGGCCAGCTGCTCTCCCGCGCCGTCAACGACCTCTCCCAGCTGCGGCGGTTCTTCGCCTTCGGCCTGCAGTTCCTCATCGCCAGCCCGCTCATCGTGCTCGGCGGCGGCATCATCCTCGCGTCCCTGCACCCGTACTTCGGCATCATCGCCATCGCCGCAGCCGTCCCGACCGTGACCGCCATTGCGGTGCTCGAGCGCCGCTACCGGCTGGCCTCCCGCAGCGCCCAGGACACCATGGGCGAGATCGCCACCGATGTCGAAGAAGCCGTTCAGGGCATTCGCATCCTCAAGGCGTTCGGCCGCTCTCCCTGGGCGGCGCAGCGGTTCCGCGCCCTGTCCGAGCGGCTGCGCGGCTTCGAGCTGACGAAGGCCTATGTCGATTCGTGGATGTTCGACGCTGCGATCATGATCCCGGTGCTTGCGCTCACGGCGATCCTGGCGGTGGGCACCTGGGGTGTGATCGGCGGGTGGATGACCGTCGGGCAGGTCATCGCCGCGCTGACGGTGACGATGTTCCTGCGCATGCCCATCGAGATGGTCGGCTTCCTGCTCGCCGACTTCCTCATGTCGGTCACCGCCGCCAATCGGTATTGGGAGGTCATGGACCTGCCCCTCGACATCACCGACCCCGACGGCGAGATCAGCGAGGATCCGCAGCCGCACAGCTACGCCGGGCACATCCGCTTCGACGCTGTCGAGTACCGCTTCGCCGATGCCGAGGAGCCGATCCTCGCACACATCGACCTCGACATCGCACCAGGTGAGACGCTCGCGCTCGTCGGTGCGACCGGCACCGGCAAGACAGCACTGGCCGCACTGCTGCCGCGTCTGCAGGATGTCACAGCTGGCTCCATCACCCTCGACGGCGCCGATCTGCGCGACTTCCGGATCAACGAGCTGCGTCGCATCGTCTCCGTCGCCTTCGAAGACCCGGTGCTGTTCTCCACGACCGTGCGCGAGAACGTCGCCATGGGCCTCAAGCACGCCGATGTCCGTGCCCTCCCGGCTGCGGAAACCGGCACCTCGGGCAGGGCAGCCGGCGCCTCGGGAACGGAAACCGCCACCTCGGGACCGGAAAGCGGCACCTCGGGACCGGCGACCAGCACCTCTGGCTTGGGCGACGCGCATGGCCCCGACGCCGAGGTGTGGGAGGCGCTTGAGATCGCAGCGGCAGCCGATTTCGTGCGCCGGCTGCCCGACGGTCTCAACACCGAAGTCGGCGAGCAGGGCCTGTCGCTGTCGGGCGGTCAGCGCCAGCGGCTGGCACTGGCGCGCGCCGTCATCGGCAAGCCCCGGGTGCTCGTCCTCGACGACCCCCTCTCCGCCGTCGACGTCGACACCGAGGACCGCGTACAGACGGCACTGCGGCGAGTGCTCGGCGATTCGACGACACTCGTCATCGCCCACCGGCCCTCCACCGCTGCCCTGGCCGACCGGGTGGCGGTGCTCGAGGGCGGACGGATCACCGACACCGGCACCCACGACGAGCTGCTGGCCCGCAACCGCCACTACCGCGACCTCATGGGTGCCAGCTCACATGCTGCTGCCGAGACTGAGGAGGTGCGCCGATGAGTCCCGCACAGCCTGACCGGGCCGACGACCCGGAGATCGAGGAGCTGCCGCCGGACATCTCCCGGCGGGCACGCAGACTGCTCGCCTCGCTCATCCGCCCGCACTTGGCGCTGGCGGTCGTCCTCATCGTCTCGATCACCGTCGGAGGGATCATGAGCGTTGCCGGTCCGTTCTTCGTCGCCCGCGCGATCGACGATGGGCTGCCGGCTGCGGTGGGCGGCGACACCGGCCCGCTGGTCGTCGCGATCGCCGCGGTCGCGCTCACCGGCGTAGCCGATGCTGCGGCGACCTGGCTGAGCATCCGGCTCAACGGCAGGCTGAGCCAGAAGATCCTCTTCGATCTGCGCGGCCGGCTGTTCACCCATGTGCAGCGTCTCGACCTGCGCTATCACGAACGCTCGACCTCCGGCCGGCTCGTCTCCCGTCAGACCTCGGACATGGAGTCCGTCCAGCAGTTCGTCTCACAGGCGCTCAACGGCATGGTGCTCTCGCTGCTGACGATGTCGGCGATCGCGGTGACGCTCGTGGTCATGAACGTGCCGCTGGCGCTCGTGGCGTTCGCCGGGTTCATCCCGCTGGTCTTCCTCACCGTCTACGCCCACCGGCAGCAGCGCTCAGCGTACCGGCGCACCCGCACCTCGATCGCCCGGGTCATCGTCCAGTTCGTTGAGACGATGGGTGGGATCCGCGCCGTCCAGTCCTTCCGGCGGCAGCGCCCAGGCCTTGAGCGGCTGACCGGCGAGGACGCCGTCTATGCGCAGGCCAACACCGATGCCCTGCACGGGGTGGCGACGTTCGCCGGCGGCACCCGGCTCATCGGCAACCTGTCGCAGACCGGGATCATCCTGCTCGGAGGCTGGCTCGTCATCAACGGCTACACCCAGCTCGGTGTGCTGGCCGCATTCCTGCTGTACCTGCGCCGGTTCTACGGCCCGCTCGATGAGCTCGTGCAGTCCTTCAGCCTCTACCAGTCAGCCTCAGCTGCCCTGGAGAAGATCACGGCGGTCCTCGACGCCGAGCCTGATGTCGATGCGCCGGCAGATCCGCAGCCGCTGCCTGAGCAGCGCACCGGCACCGGCCGGTCGATCTCCTTCGAGGATGTCAGCTTCGCCTACGATTCCGAAGGTCCCGAGGTGCTGCCGACCTTCGACCTGGAGATCCCCGCCGGTCAGATCGTCGCTGTCGTCGGCGCGACCGGTGCCGGCAAGTCGACTCTGGTGAAGCTGCTGACCCGCATGTACGACCCGTCGACCGGGGCGGTGCGTCTCGACGGGGTTGACGTGCGCAAGCTCGCTGATGCCCGGCTGCGCGAGTCGCTGGTGATGGTGACGCAGGAGTCGTATCTGTTCTCCGGCACGATCGCCGACAACATCCGCATCGGCAACCCCGATGCCACAGACGCCCAGGTCCTCGCCGCCGCCGAGGCAGTGGGCCTGGATCCGTATGTGCGCAGCCTGCCGGAGGGCTACGACACGGACGTGAAGAAGCGCGGCGGCCGGTTGAGCTCGGGGCAGCGGCAACTGGTGTCCTTTGCCCGTGTGTTCCTCGCCGATCCCGATGTCATCGTCCTCGATGAGGCGACTGCGCACCTCGACATCCCCTCCGAACGCCTGATCCAGCAGGCACTGGCACGCGTGCTCGAAGGCCGCACCGCGATCATCATCGCCCACCGTCTGTCCACGGTTGAGATCGCCGACCGGGTGCTCGTCATGGACGCAGGCCGCGTTGTTGAAGACGGCACGCCAGCAGAGCTCATCCACGGAAACAGCCGATTCGGGCGCATGTACTCAGCCTGGCAGGACAGCTTGGCGTGAGCCGCAGCTGCTCGTCGCGGGAACTGCCGGCTGGCGTTTGTGGTTCCGCGCCGGCCTGTCAGGCTGCCGGCAGGTCGATGATGAGGTTGAGCATGGAGGACTCGATGATGCTCAGCTCGGCGATCGTCTCTCCCTCTCCCCCACCGACACCGGTACTGGCGTCGGTGCTGGCGTCGGTGCTGGCGTCGTCGCCGGCCGGGACCTTGGTGCGCGGCCCGTCGCGATGACGGCCATCGCGGCCGCGCTTCTCTCCCCTGGCCTGTGATGCGGTGGTCTCCGGGTCCTTGGCCACCGGAGATTTCGCAGGCGACGTGATCGGGATGGTCCGACTCGTGTACTCCTGGCCCGACGGGGTGCGCACCGTCAGCGCATCTGGGGTGGCTGTATGCCGCCAGCCGGGGTTCTCCTTGGCGTAATTGCAGGCTGCGCACAGTCCTGAAGCGTTCGCCCAGCTCGTCGCGCCACCGGCGGCATGCGGCATCGCATGGTCGATATGGCGGATCGGTGCATCACACCACGGCGACCGGCAGACATCGTCGCGGCAGATGACCATCCGCCGCAGCCCGTCGTTGAAAGTCCGGCGCTTGGAGTCCATCGCCACCAGCTGACCGGTTTCCGGCTGGGTGAAGAGACGGCGCAGGTAGACCGCTCCCGAACTGTTCTGCAGCAGCCGGCGCGTGAAGGCTGCAGGGAGGGGGCCATGGCCGGGCAGCCAGGCGGGAATCGTGCCGTCGCTGATGAGAGCCTCGTCGGTCATGATGAGCTGGATCTCGACGGAGATGTCGGTCGCGGCTTCCTGACCGGTCAGGCGGGTGATGAAGAGGTCGGCGGCCATCTGCGCTCCAGTGCGCTCACCTGATTCGCCCGTGCCGACCATCACCGAGGCAGCCTTCTGAAGGGCCGCATACGCTGCCACAGCTTGCGGCATCGGAACGAAGGCGGTCAGGTACGCCATGTTCCCTGGTGCCGGGCGGACGGAGATGTGCCGCTGCTTCTCCTCGTATTCCATATGTTCGACGGTGGCTGCGGGATCCGCGTGCTGTGCCAGGCGGCGGGCTTCGCCAGCCAGGCGTTTGAGGCCGGTGCCGGTGAAGAGCTCCTGGAGCTGAGCATCGATCGAGTGGCGCAGATGCGAGGGCAGCCACGCAATCTCCCGGAAGACAGCTCGCGCCTTCTCCTCGGAGATCTCTCCTGCTTCCAGCGCGCGGAACGTGCACGGCATTTCGCGCATGAGCACCTGGGCGAATTTCGCGAACCGGCTTCCCCGGGAGGGAGATTCCTGCCGGGCGAGGGCGATCTCGGCTCCGAACCCACGACAGCGGCGATGGGCAGGAACGCCGGCGGCCTTCTCGGTGACGAAACGGCGGTCGATCGCAGCATCGGTCTCCCGCACCTGATAGGCGGTGATCGCGGCCTTGAGTCGCTCGGCCTGGTTCATCCGCTCGAAGGCCTCGGCATCGTCAACGAGCGTCGGAGCTTGGGAAAACGCCACGATGAGCCCCTCGATGTCCATGGCATCGAGCGGTTCTCCACGACGTGTCCTCTTCATACCCCATACGCTACGCTGAGGCACTGACATCGCACTCTCACCTGGGGAAATGCTGCTGCAGCAGCCAGCCCCACGCCAAGGCCAGAACCGAGCATGAAGGCGACCCCGGCCTCGGGAACGGACACCCGGCAGAGGTCGGCGCTCAGCGTTCTGCACCAGCGTTCTGAGGCGATGGACGTTCGCCGCCGCTCCCACAACCCCGCCCGGGACGATCCCGGCCGGTACGAGCTCATCGGGCACCACGAGCGTGAACCGGCATCCCTGTCAGCAGCAGTGCCGCTACCGCTGGCGGTGAATAGGGTTCCCACCGCCAACACCACATCTGAGAGGCACTTCGGCATGTATTCTCGCCCATGGGGTTCTTTACGAGCTGCCCTTCTTCTCGTGCTTACCGCACCGGTTACGCCAGGAACGGTCTTTGCCGTGCACTTTTCGATAAGTCGAGCACTGAACCGAGACGAACCAGCAGCTCAAGTCAGGCCAGGCCATTCCGTTCCGAACCAATCTCCTTTGTCGTTCGTGCTCGTATCGACACAGAAGTCGCCTGTCTCGCATTTTCCTGCGGCGGTTGCGTTGGACACCGGTGCGTCAGCGTGGGGAGCGGTCATGGCTGGGACCACGGCTGCGCTCATGAGCCGCGCAGCAAGCAACGGGGTCGCGACGGCGACGAGAAGCGGGATCCGTTTCATCATGCTTCCGAGAGAGGACACCCACCGCGTCGCAGAGGCTCACCGCCGCATCCCCGCTGTCAGGCGGGTGACCACCGGCTGTGTGCCGATGCCGTGGAGCAGCACGCTGCCGCCGAGGAGGAAGACGGTGACAGCGATGACGATCGCTGCACTGTCGGGGTCGGGGATCGCGTTGAACGCCAGCAGACCGAAGACCACAGAGGCGGTGCCGCGCGGACCGAGCAGGGCGATGAGAAGCCGTTCCCGGCCAGCGAGCTGGGAGCCGAGCAGACCCGCCAGCACCGGCACGATGCGGATGACCGTCAGCGCCAAGATCACAAGGAGCAGCACCGGCCAGACATTGCCGAGCACCTGGCCGATGAAGATGACGCTGGCACCGAGGACGAACCACAGCACCATGTTGTTGATGATGCTGATGTCCTCGGCAAGAGAGAGCTCCTCGTGCAGCTCTCGGGTGCGACGCACCATCCGGAAGACGGTGCCTGCGACGAACGCGGCGACGAAGCCGTTGCCGTGCACACTCACCGCCAGCGCGTACGTCAGCAGCGGGACTGCGACAAGTCCGATGCGCATCGACTGGGCACTGAAGCACGACCGGCGGTCAGCCAGATTGCTCAGCATGCCGTAGGTGAACCCGACGGCCAGCCCGGTGGCGACTGCGATGAGGAAGGCGGGGATCGCCTGCCCGAGAGCAGCGTCCGGGCCACCGTGCTTCGCATCCCCGGCCAAGGCGAGCGCGAAGAGGAACAGCGGGGTGATGATGCCGTCGTTGTAACCGCTTTCGAGGTTGAGGATGTGGCGCAACCGCTGCGGGATGGCGGTGTCCTTGACGATCGAGGTCACCGGTGAGAAGTCGACGGGGACGATGACGCAGGCAAGCGCCAAGGTCACCGCCAGGCTGAGTTCAGGCAGCAGCACCGAGGCGAACATCCAGGCGAGGAACAGGCTGACCGGCAGCGCAATGAAGAGCAGTCGCAGCACCGGGCCGCGCACGGCTTTCATCGCTCCGATCCGCACCTCGGTGGCATCAACGAAGAGCAGCAGTGCGAGGACGAGTTCGGCGATCCGCTCAGCCGCATTGGAGTTGAGGAAGAGCGCGAATCCGACGCGATCGCCGATGACGACGCCGGCTACTGCTCCACCGATCGCCATGGCAAGAGGGCCCATGAGCCTCCAGCGCCCGAGGGCACGGGCGAACAGCGCCCAGATGGCGATGAGCGCGCCGGTGAAAAGGAGGGCTGTGATCATCAGGGAGCTTTCGGGGTCGTGCAACAGGTTCGCCTCAGCGTATCGGAGCCTGCCTGAAGGCGGTGCCAGGAACCGCCTCGGGACCGCAGGCGCAGCTGGCCGCCGAGGTGGGAGTCTCGCGGCAGACGATCATCGCGATCGAGCGTGGCGACTACTCCCCCAGCGTCTATCTCGCCCTCAGAGCAGCCCGTGCACTGGACACCACCGTCGAAGCGCTCTTCTCGCTCGACGATGCCCCGGCCACTGCCGGCTGAGCGCCCACCCCCATACCCCGACAGACCCGCTGAAAGGAATCGCCATGCAAACCCACCAGACCTCTCCCACCCCGCGCGCCGACGCCATCGCCGGCTTCAACGACCCGTCCTTCGGCGACGAGCGCGAAGCGATGATCATGCTCCGCGGCAGCGTCGTCGGCATGCAGGTCGCCACCTACGCCTGCTTCGCCGCAGCTCTGCTCCTGGCCGCCGGTGGCGCGGGTTCTTCTCCGCCCTGCCGATCTTCGCCGCTGCCGCCGGCGGACAGACCATCTCGTGGTACTGCAGCAAGCACGGCGTGAGCTACTGGGAGCTGTTCGACCGCGCCAACCGTGGCCGCCGCTGGACCTACTGGACCATCGCTGCCCTCATCACCGCGGCCTGGATCGGTGTTCTCGCCTTCCATATGCTGACCGGTTCGCCGCTGGTCTCCGTCTCTCCGATGCTCGGCACGGATGACCCCAGCGGCACCCTCGCCGGAGCCGTCGTCGGCGGTCTCGCAGGTTTGGCTGCCGTGGCCATCGTCGCCAAGCTCGTGGCCGGTCGTGCTCGCCGCCGCGAGGCCGAAGCTCCCGACGAAGACTGACCCTCACGCCCCCGATCTCTACGCCGTCCCCCGATCCCCACACTGTGCCCGGTTCCGCCTCGTGGAGCCGGGCACAGTACTGACCAGTACAATCGGCCCATGTTCCTCTCGCTCACGCTGCACGGCGAACCCGGGATCCCCGCCCGCGACCTCGGTTTCATCCTGCACAAGCACCCTGATCGCGTACACACCGCACAGCTGAGCTTCGGCACCGCACAGGTCTTCTACCCCCGCGCCGACGACGACGTCTGCCAGGCCGCACTGTGGGTCGACGTCGACACCGGCAAGCTGGCGAAGCTCGGGCAGTTCCGGCGCGATTCCTTCCACCTCTCCGGCTACATCAATGACCGCCCCTGGGCGGCGTCCTCCCTGCTCGCCGTCGCCCTGCGCAGCGTCTTCTCCACCGCCATGGCCGGTACCCTCGCCAGCCGCCCCGACCTCGCTGCCACCGAGTTCCGTCTCGAAGCCCAGGTCGCTGCCGTGCAGACGACCCCGCAGGCCGCCACCGAGGTGTTCGCGCCGCTCGGCTGGGAGGTCACCACCGCCTCGGGACCGGAGGGCCTGGCACCCAATCTGCACCTGCACGGGCGGGCCACCGTGCAGGCGCTGCTGAATGAGCTCTACGTCCTCATCCCCGTTCTCGACGGCGGCAAGCACTACTGGGTCGATGAGTCCGAGATCGACAAGCTGCTCGACCGGGCCGGCACATGGCTGGCCGCCCACCCGCAGCGCGAGACGATCTTGCACCGCTACCTCGCCCAGCAGCGCCGCTATGTCCGTGCCGCCGAGCAGCGGCTGGACAGTGTGCCGGCCGATCCCGGCGCCGAGGCGGCTGCTGCGTCCGATCCCGGCGCCGAGGCGGGCGGCGCGTCCCGGCAGGCGCTGCGCGAGCTGCGCCGTGAGCGTGTCTTGGCGGAGATCACCGCGCTGCGCCCACGCAGCGTCGTCGACATCGGCTGCGGGGCCGGTGCGCTGCTGGCACCGCTGCTGGGCAATCCGCGGATCGCCTCCGTCATCGGCACCGATGTCTCCGCAGGTGAGCTCAGCCGCGCCGAGCGGGCGCTCAACATCGACCGGATGCCCGAACGGCAGGCCGCACGGCTGGAGCTCATCCAGTCCTCGATCACCTACATCGACGAGCGCATCGCCGAGGCCGACGTCGCCGTGCTCATGGAGGTCATCGAGCACATCGACCCGAGCCGGCTGCCGGCAGTTGAGGCGAGCCTGTTCGGCCACGCCGCACCCTCCCACGCCATCGTCACCACTCCCAACCGCGAGTACAACGCCTGCTATCCGGGGCTGGCCGGCGGGCAGTTCCGCCACCCTGATCACCGGTTCGAGTTCTCCCGCACCGAGTTCGCCTCGTGGGCGGCAGCCGTCTGCTCACGCTACGGCTACGTCGTCGACATCGACGGGATCGGCGATGCTGATCCCGTGCACGGCCAGCCGACGCAGATCGCGGTGTTCTCCCGCACCTTCACTGCCGAGGAGCCCGTCACCGCCATGGAGCCGGCCGCATGACGACGATCTCGATCCCCGACCCCAGCCTCGTCGTCCTCGTCGGCATCTCCGGATCCGGCAAGTCGACGTTCGCCGCGACCCATTTCGGGCCCTATGAGGTCGTCTCCTCCGACACCTGCCGCGGCATCGTGTCCAACGACCCGAACGACCAGTCGGCCACCGCCGCAGCGTTCGACCTGCTGACCGACATCGTCACCCGCCGCCTGGAAGCAGGCCTGCTCACCGTCGTCGACGCCACCTCCCTGCACCCGCGCGACCGGGCAGCGCTCGTGCAGCTCGCCCGCGACAACGACACACTCCCCACGGCGATCGTGCTCGATGTGCCGCTGCCGGTGGCCCAGGAGCGGCACGCAGCGCGCACCGACCGGCCATTCGGCCCCGAAGTGATCGAGCGTCAGCATCGCAGCCTGCGCTCCGGGCTCAAGCGGATCGGCCGCGAGAAGTTCCGCGGGGTCACGGTGCTCTCCTCACCGGAGGAGATCGCCGCAGCGCGCATCGAGCGCCGGCCGCTGCGCTCGGACCAGCGGCACCTGCACGGCCCCTTCGACATCATCGGCGATGTCCACGGCTGTATCAGCGAGCTGCGCACCCTGCTGCGCGAACTCGGCTACCAGCTCTCTACCTCAGGCACGGATGCCGTCCACCCGGAGGGACGCACTGCGGTGTTCGTCGGCGACCTCGTCGACCGCGGGCCCGACAGCGCCGGAATGCTGCGTCTGGTCATAGGCATGGTCGCGGCCGGTCATGCGCTGTGCGTGCCGGGCAACCACGAGGCCAAGCTCGTGCGCGCCCTCGACGGCCGCAACGTCACCCGCAGCCACGGGCTGGCCGAGACGATGGACCAGCTTGAAGCCGAGCCGGCCGAGTTCCGTGCCGCGGTCCGTGACTTCGCCGATGGGCTCGTCGCCCATCTCGTCCTCGATGACGGCAGGCTCGTCGTCGCCCATGCCGGGCTGAAGGAGGAGTACCACAACCGTGCCTCAGGCCGGGTGCGGCAGTTCGCGCTCTACGGCGACACCACCGGCGAGGTCGACGAGCACGGCCTGCCGGTGCGCCTCGACTGGGCTGCCGAGTATCGCGGCGCCGCCCGGGTGGTCTACGGTCACGTCCCGACTGCGCGCCTGACGTGGGTGAACAACACGCTGTGTCTCGACACCGGCTGTGTGTTCGGCGGGGCGCTCTCAGCGCTGCGCTACCCGGAGCTGGAGACCGTGCAGGTGCCGGCCGAACGCCAGTGGTGCGAACCGGCCCGCCCGTTGACCGCGCCCGAGGCGTCAGACAGGGAACATGACGAGCTGCGGATCACCGATGTGCTGGGCATCGGCGGGGTCGAGACCGCGCGGATGGGACGGGTGGCGGTCCCCGAGGAGCGCGCCGCAGCGGCATTGGAGACGTTGAGCCGCTTCGCCCTGGCCCCGCAGCTGCTGCCGTATCTGCCGCCGACGATGGCGCCGGCGCCCACGAGCCGCGAGCCGGGGTATCTGGAGCACCCCGGCACCGCTTTCGACTACTACGCAGGGCGCACCGAGGCGGTCATCTGCGAGGAGAAGCACATGGGTTCGCGGGCCGTCGTCATGCTGCGCCGGCCTGGCAGCCGGGAGGGCTCCGGCACCGGGCCCGAGGCGGTGGGCTCGTATGCCTATACCCGCACCGGGCGTGCGTTCTTCCCCGCCGACGATGGCGGCCGGCTGCTGGCCCGGATGGCCGCGGCAGCCGAGACGGCTGGGCTGTTCGCCGAGCTCGAATCCGACTGGGTGCTGCTTGACGGTGAGATGCTGCCGTGGAACGTCAAGGCCGCTGAGCTCATCGACAGCATCTACGCTCCCACGGCGGCTGCCGGCCTGCAGGCCACTGCGCTGACGGATGCTGCGCTGCAGGCGGCGGCAGCCCGCGGCATCGACGTCCCGGCAGCGCATGTGCCTGCCCGTCAGCAGGCGGAGATCACGCTGTTCCAGCAGGCTTTCGAGCGCTATATCGGCGATGCCGGGCAGGTGCGCTTCGCGGCCTTCCAGGTCCTCGCGACGGCCGGGCAGACACATCACCACCGGCCGCATGACTGGCATCTGAGGATGGCCGACGCTCTTGTCGCTGCTGATGACACCGTGTTCTCACCGACTGCCCGCAGGATCCTCGACCCGGCTGATGCACAGGCTGTCGCCGAGGCGACGACATGGTGGGAGGAGCTGACGGAGGCAGGCGGTGAGGGCATCGTCGTCAAGCCGCTTGCCAATGCGGCAGCCGGTGGCGGCCGGCGTGACGGGGGCCTGCAGCCAGGCCTCAAGATCCGCGGCCGCGAGTACCTGCGGATGATTTACGGCCCGGACTACTGCTCTGAGGAGCGGCTGGAGAAGCTGCGCTCGCGCAGCCTCAAGCACAAGCAGCTGCTGGCGCTGCGCGAGTACGCCCTCGGTCTGGAAGCCCTCGAGCGGTTCACAGCAGGTGAGCCGCTGCACCGTGTGCATGCCCCGGTGTTCGGTGTGCTCGCTCTCGAATCCGCGCCCATCGACCCACGGCTGTGAGCGACCGTCTCATCGGATCGCATTCCCAGCCTGGGCCGGTAGGCTCGGCACCGGACTCAGCTGAATCCCCGGTGCCATCCCAAGGAGCTGCCATGACCATGACCCGCAGACGCACACTCATGACCTTCGCTCCGCTTGCTCTCGGCGGGCTCGCGCTCGCGCTTTTCGCAGCGCTCATGGCCTATCTGTTCGTCTTCGGCTCGATGCTCGGCCTGCCGGTCTCCACCCTCGACGGCCCCGGCCCGACCTGGCCGATGACGGCAGCGACCATCTTGCTGACCTGCGCTGTGATCGCCCTGCCCACAGGTGGGCTGTGGGCTGCTGCGGTGACGGTGACTGCGGCGCGGCGGAATGCTCAGCCGCGGCCGGGGAACGGCATGCCCGAGGCGGTCAGCGTCAGCTGATCGACCGTCGCTTCCAGCGGCAGCTCGGCGATATCGGCGATCATCTTCCCGGCGATCTCTGGATCGAAGCTCGGTTCAGCACGCCTCGATCCATCGGGCTGGAGGGCTCCCCCCACCGGTGCCGATGGCGGTGAGGATCTCGGTGGCGGCGTTGCCGATGTCGATCTGGGTGGCGGTGATCCGGTGCGGCCGGCCGTCGATGATGATCGCCTTCGTCAGCCCGGCCACCGCATGCTTGCTCATCGCATAGGCCGCCGAGTGCGGGCGCGGCACCTGCGCTGAGATCGAGCCGTTGTTGATGATCCGCCCGCCGTGTTCGCGCATGAGGTCGAAGGCAGCACTGGCGCAGTAGAACGCTCCGGTTGCGTTGACGTCGATCGTCTGAGCGACCTCATCCCAGTCGGCAGCGCCGACATCATCAGCCGGGCCGAACATGCCGGCGTTGTTGAAGAGCACATTGAGGCGGCCATAGGTCTCGGCAACCTGCGCGAAGGCCGCGCGCACCGCCTCGGGAGCGGCGATATCGGCTTCGATGGCCAGGCAGCCGGGGGCACCGTTGAGGGTCTCCTCCAGCCGGTCGCGACGGCGGCCGAGGGCGGCAACGTGCCAGCCGCGGGCGATGAGCGTACGGGCGACCGCGCGGCCGATGCCGCTCCCGGCGCCGGTGATGACGGCGATGCGAGTGTCCATGTGCCCACTGTAACCGCCAGGACCATCGTGGGGTGCAACCTCATTCGAGGGGGTGGCCGGCGCGGATGCCATCGTTGCTTCCGAACCCCTGAGATCAAGGACGTCCTGACAGGTGAGCATGCCTCCTGAGATCAAGGACGTCCTGACAGGTGAGCATGCCTCTTCGCCTACGCGCTGGGAGGGGCTCTCTGGATCGACGCCGCGACAACCGGCCCGATGCGGCATCAGAGTTGGCCGAGCAAGCGCGCGAGTCAGGTCGGCGGCGAGGCTGCCGGTCAGCTCATAGTCACCGGCAGCATCCAGTTGATGACCAGGAGTCCTGTCACGTAAAACCGGGCGCGGTACGACCGTGAGTCGTACAGGGGCGGGGTTTCACCAACACGATCGTCCGGCGCATCCGCAGCGAAACGTAGCCGCGAATCACCCGGCAGAAACGATTCTGAATGGGGAATGGTTCCAGAAGCCGTTCTTGAGTACCACGTTGACCTCATTCAACGACTCATCCACACGAAAGAGCTCAGGCTCACACCCCAATACCGGACCGCGAGAGAAGTAGCGGATACCTGCACCAATTCTCAGGGCATGGTCTTCAACAGAAACTACAGTCGGTTCGCTGAAACTTGCCGGAAGCTGCCTGTCATTCACACACACTACCGGGGAGGCAAACATTCGGATGAACCACCCATTCATCCAGTGCGTCTTCACATACACACGTATTCGATTCACCCTCGCACCGCTTCCATATTAGACAGCGAGTTGGAGCCTCGCTCATCAAACCAATTCCAAAAGGCGATATCGTAGAGCTTCAATGTAGGTCCTGTTGCCGCGAGCACAGCGCCGATCATTACAAAAGCAAACGACCACAACCCAATCATGGCGATAAACATTCCATGGAGAAGGACAGCCAACCAGAACGCCGCCGGCCGCCACCGGGCGGAGCCGAGCAAGAGCAACGCTATCGCAACCTCGATAACTATAGCCCCCCACGTCATCAAAAGAGAAAACACAGGAATATTTACTAGCCAATCAAAGATTGGACCGAACGGCCCCGATGTACCAAACATGGGATCCAACGTGATGAAATATACTGCAGTCCCATCCTTCCACTCGGGCACCGACGTCTTCGATATAGCAGCATTCAAATACACCCAGATTAGCTGAAAGCGCAGCAGGTGACTCGCAGCCCATGTCACCGGAAGCAACGGAGACCCACTGGAAGTTGTGGCATGCCAATGATTCAAACGACCATCAGACAACAGGACTACGGCAAGGATGACAACAACAATCTGAGACACTGCCTCGCCACCGTCAGGCAAACTAGTTGCAGGAGAGATCGATAGCGTTACCCATGCATGGAGAATTCCCGTATACCTCGGAAAGAATCCACTCAATACGATAACCAAGCCTACTATCATCACCACAGAGGGAAAAACTAGGCCCACTGAATCGTACATCATGCAATAGGCGCCTACTCTGCCCACTCCATTACAAGATGGACCAAAGGACCCGCCGCCCGTCGGCACAAAGAGCGCGTGCCAGTCTGTGAATAATAGGACAGACAACTGCCCGGAAGCGATCAGTGTTCGGGCTAGCGCGATCTTTCGAGAGCCGGCAGGAGTCGCAGATATCGCCCTGTCTGTATAAGAAAGTACTGACGTAATACTATTCAACACTTCACGCTCAGCTTCACAACGTGCAGCGGTGTATGAGTTTCAGGTGTAAGATCCCGGTAGGACCAAGCCGTTGGTGCCGCCTGGACCACTATCACCTCACCACATAGAGTCTTTATTGGTGCCCGATTATCTACCTTGTGCACCTTCTTCTTAATTGACTCCATTGTTTTAATACATGTTTCGAGCTTGTCACCGGTCTCGCATTGATGCCAATCTTCATCCGTAAGGCGCAGGAGCATATTTGCCCCTTCAGGACCCTGGGCCCTCTGCGTACGACTGAGCCCAAAAAGATTGTCGCTACGCCCTTGAGGAGTAATCATAAGCGATTCTAGACTTGTCGAATCGTAGAAGAATAGATCTGGCTCGGAAGGCGGTTTGGTAAAGAACGCCCAACCCTGCGGAGCGAGATCAACACTTAGGGCGCGGAGCGGATTTACTTTACCACGGTCAGAAACAACATTGCTCGGCAGTGAGTAAAAGATTGACGCCAGGAACACTAGTGTTCCCACCATCAATACTCCCATACCTACGATCGCTCTTCCGTACATAATTCGAAGCTTCGCCTCATGCAGCCAAAGCACGCGTCAAATTCGCGATCAGCTCAGTTTTCACAAGTTCGCCATCCGCCGCATCCGGAGCCATCAGGTAAGACACGGCAGACGGAACCACAGCGAGTGCGACGACTGCCATAGTTGCAACAGCAGCATTTGCATACACGGCTACATTCACGAAGGCCGCACCATAGGCGATTACACAGACCTTTGCACCTGCCCCACATCCGTCCTGAGCTTCAGCCGACAGAGCAGTCACACCGTACTCAGCCTCAAGCATTTCAAAATACGTATCAGTGAGAGTCACTAAGGCCTCTTCAACCTTCAGTGGATCACCCGAGGTCAGCGGATCGAGAACCTCTGACTTGAAATCTTTATGGTAGTCAAGGTACTTTCCGATGACCTCGTCGAGAAGCTCCTTGTTCGTCTCCGGTCGCTCTTCCGAGAAGTTCAATCGTTCGAGCAGATCTGGATTCTCCTCCGCCACGCGGCCCGTGCCATCGAAGAGCAACTGCAAAATCTCTTCATCCGTATATTGGCTTTGAAGACGGGACGTCGACGCTTCCTCCTCAAGAGATTTTGCGCTTGGCGCTGCTTCAGCAATGCTGGAGCCACCGGCTAGAAACGTCACCGCGAGCATTAACGATACGACCGACCTTGCCTGTGCCTTCATAACATTTCCTCTTCGATTTTTCATAATTGTGGTTCGGGCCGTGTGCAACTACGCCCTGCCTTCAACATTGGCACGTCCCAACCAGGTCCACCATTGGCCTTTCGTAGAGCTTCTACGACTTTCGTCTCCCCATGTCGAGTATGTCGATGACAGCCAGCTCAACGACCGCTCCCGAGGCGGTGGCTGGGTCTCAGCCACCGCCTCGGGAGCGGGTGTGCGGCACCGGTGCGGGTGTCGCAGTCGATCAGGAGGGCCAGATCAGGTGGTCACGGCGCCGACCGAGGCCGACTGCACGAGCTTGGCGTACTTGCCGAGCACGCCGTGCAGGCGCGGGTTCTCGGGCATCTGCCAGTTCTCGCGGCGGCGCGCCATCTCCTCCTCGTCGACGTGGAGGTCGATGCTGCGGGCGGCGATGTCGACGGTGATCTTGTCGCCGTCTTCGACGAAGGCGATCGGCCCGCCGTCGACAGCCTCGGGCGCGACGTGGCCGATGCACAGGCCGGTCGAGCCGCCGGAGAACCGGCCGTCGGTGATGAGCAGGACGTCCTTGCCGATGCCAGCACCCTTGATCGCGCCGGTGATGGCGAGCATCTCGCGCATGCCCGGCCCGCCCTTGGGGCCTTCGTAGCGGATGATGACGACGTCACCCTTCTTCAGCTCACCGTTCAGGACAGCGTCCATGGCCGGCTGTTCGCGGTCGAAGACGCGGGCGGTGCCTTCGAAGACGTCGGCGTCGAAGCCGGCGGACTTCACGACCGCGCGCTCCGGGGCCAGCGATCCCTTGAGCACGGTCAGCCCGCCGGTGGCGTGGATCGGGTTGTTCAGCGCGCGCAGGATCTTGCCGTCGGGGTCCGGCGGGTTGATCTTGGCGAGGTTCTCAGCGACCGTCTTGCCGGTGACTGTCATGCAGTCGCCGTAGAGCAGTCCGGCGTCGAGCAGGGCCTTCATGATCACCGGCACGCCGCCGATCTTGAACACGTCGTTCATGACGTATTCGCCGAAGGGCTTGACGTTGCCCAGGTGCGGGACCTTGTCGCCGATGCGGTTGAAGTCATCGAGGCTCAGGTCGACCTTCGCCTCGTGGGCGATGGCCATAAGGTGCAGCACGGCGTTGGTCGAGCCGCCGAAGGCCATCGTGACAGCGATCGCGTTGAGCAGCGATTCGCGGGTGATGATGTCGCGGGTGGTGATGCCCTGCCGCAGCAGGTTGACCACGGCGGTGCCGGATTCGCGGGCGAAGAGGGTGCGGTTGCGGTGGATGGCCGGCGGGGCGGCCGAACCGGGCAGGGACATGCCCATCGCCTCGGCGGCTGAGGCCATCGTGTTGGCGGTATACATGCCGCCGCAGGCGCCCTCACCGGGGCAGACGGCGCGTTCGATGGCGTCGACATCGGCTTCGGTCATCTTGCCGGCGCGGCAGGCGCCGACGGCTTCGAAGGCGTCGATGAGGGTGACTTCGCGTTCGGTGCCGTCGGAGAGCTTCGCGGTGCCGGGCATGATCGAGCCGTTGTAGAGGAACACGCTCGAGAGGCCGAGGCGGGCGGCACCCATGAGCATGCCGGGGATCGACTTGTCGCAGCCGGCCAGCAGCACCGAGCCGTCGAGGCGCTCGGCGGACATGACGGTCTCGACCGAGTCGGTGATGACCTCGCGGGAGACGAGCGAGTAGTGCATGCCCTCATGGCCCATCGAGATGCCGTCGGAGACGGAGATGGTGCCGAACTCCAGCGGGTAGCCGCCTGCATTGTGCACGCCTTCCTTGGCGAAGCCGGCGAGCTTTTCCAGGGTCAGGTTGCACGGGGTGATCTCGTTCCATGACGAGGCCACGCCGATCTGCGGCTTGGCCCAGTCGTCATCGCCCATGCCGACCGCGCGCAGCATGCCACGGGCGGCGGCGCGCTCGAGGCCGTCGGTGACGTCGCGGGAGCGGGGCTTGATGTCGACACCGTCGGCGACGCTGCCGGGCTGGGTGTTCTCCACTGCTGATTCCTCGTTCACTGTGCTCATGAGGGCAGTGTAGGTCGCCGCCTCGATTCCGCCACCGGGCGCCCCACATGACGGACACACCGCCTGGAATCCTGCGGGATCCGGGCTCGAGGCGCCGGTCGCCTCAGGCTTTGGGCAAGACTTCCGTGCCCATTTGCTCAGGACACATCCGTGCCCGAGGCGGGACTCGCCTCGGGCACGGAGCGTGTGGTGGGCAGACGCGCAGGTCAGCTCACGATGTTGAGCGGTTTCTGCCCGTCGTTGATGCGGCGGACCTGCTCGGTGAGCATCTGCACGATGCGCGGTTCGAAGGCGGTCGTGTCTCCGCCGATGTGCGGGGTCAGCAGCGTGTTCGGGGTGCCCCACAGCGGGTGGTTCTCCGGCAGCGGCTCCGGGTCGACGACGTCGAGGGCGGCCTGCAGGCGCCCGGAGCGCAGCTCCTCGACGAGCGCATCGGTGTCGACGACCGGGCCGCGGGCGACGTTGACGACGAGTGCGTTGTCCGGCAGCTGGGCGAGGAACTCCTTGTCGACCAGGTGGTGGGTCGCATCGGTCAGCGGGGTGATGAGGATGACGACCTCGGCGTGCGGCAGCAGCTTCGGCAGATCCTCCGGCCCGTGGACGGTGCCGCGGTCGTCTTCGCGGGCACGGGAGGCGACACGGGTGAGCTCGACGTCGAAGGGCTCCAGCCGGGCGGCGATCGCATCGCCGATCTCCCCGACGCCGAGAACGAGCACCCGGCGGTCCTGCAGGGAGCGGCGGCGCCGGTGGTTCCAGGTGCGGGAGACCATGTCCCGGGCGGCCGCGTCGATGCCGCGCAGCTTGGCGAGCACCAGGGCGACTGCGAGTTCGGCGGTGCCTCCAGTGTGCACGCCCGAGGCGGTGGCGATGGTGTAGTCGCCGGTCAGGTGGGCGACCGGGTCGTAGCCGGTGGTCTGCAGCAGCACGGTCTTGAGGTTCTCCAGCTGCGGGATCATCTCGATCGTCGGCTCGGCGTCGGTGTAGGGCAGGATGAGGACGTCGACATCATCGGGGCTGGTCTTGTCGGACTTCTCCTCCGCCGAGTACACGACGAGGTCGACATTGGCCCGCTGATGAGCGGGGATCCGGGCGATGACCCGGTTGCGCAGGTCGGAGTCGGGAAAGGCGATCGTGCGGATGCTCTGGGCGCTCATGGCGTCTTGCGTGCTCATACGCCCATTGTGTCATCTGCCCCACCGCCGCGGCAGGGTGTTTCCCGCAGCAGGGTGTCTGCCGGTTCAGCTGTGAAGCAGCTGCGCGAACGGGGTGATGGCCTCCGGGTCGAGCTCATCGACGGCCCGGTTCGGTGCCGGGATCGTCTGCCCTGCCTGCTGCTCAGCCGCCAGCTGCTCCCCTGGCGACTGCTCCCCTGTTCGTGCTGCCAGGCGCGTCCCCATGAACGCTGCGAGCTCGGCTCCAGCGGCGGTGATCCGCGCGGCCAGTGGACTGCCGGTGCCCATGCCCGAGGTGTCGGCACCCCAATCGTCGGTGGCGGCGAAGACGCTCGTGGGCACGAGGATCCCCTTGAGGTAGGACAGCAGCGGCCGCAGGCTCGTCTCAGCTGCAAGGGAGTGGCGGGCGGTGCCACCGGTGGTGCCGATGAGCACCGGGGTGCCTGCGAGTGCGGCATCGTCGATGAGCTGGAAGAACAGCGTGTGCAGCCCGATCGGCTGGCCGTTGTAGACCGGGGCGACGGTGATGAGCGCTTCGGCCCGCTGGACGGCGGCGAACGCCTCCTCCAAGGCTGGTGCGGCCAGCCCGGAGACGGCCATGCCGGCCAGTTCGCGGGCCAGGGTGCGCAGGTTGATCTCGGTGACCACAACCTCGGGCCCGGCAGATCCGGTCTCGACCGCCTCGGCGGTGGCCGAAGCGAGCCGGCGGGCCAGACGCAGAGTCGCCGAATCCTCACTCAGGCCGGTGGCGACAGTGACGATCTCAGGCATCAGCATCCTCCTTCACTCCTCCGGGCACGGGATCCTGGCCGGCCTTGCGGCGTTCGACGAGCCACTCATGCGTCGGAGAGTCGGGCACGTCGGCAGGCCGGGCGGCGTCCATCTCGCGGCGGATGACCGGGGCGACCTCGGTGCCGAGGATCTCGACCTGGCGCAGCACGACATCATGGGGCAGGCCGGCGTGGTCGACGAGGAAGAGCAGCCGCTGGAAGTCCCCTGCCCATTCGCGCATGCCGAGATAACGTTCGATGACCTGCTGCGGGGAGCCGACGGTCAGCGGAGTCTGGGCGGTGAAATCCTCCAGGGACGGGCCGTGGCCGTAGACCGGGGCGTTGTCGAAGTACGGGCGGAAGAACTTCACGGCGTCCTGGGAATTGTGGTCCATGAACACCTGCCCGCCGAGGCCGACGAAGGCCTGCTCGGCGGTCCCGTGGCCGTAGTGGGCGTAGCGCTGCCGGTACAGGGCGATCATCCGGGCGGTGTGCTCGGCATTCCAGAAGATGTTGTTGTGGAAGAACCCGTCGCCGTAGTAGGCGGCCTGCTCGGCGATCTCCGGGGAGCGGATCGAGCCGTGCCACACGAACGGCGGCACGTCGTTGAGCGGGAACGGGGTGACGGTGTAGCCCTCCAGCGGGGTGCGGAACTTCCCCTGCCAGGAGATGTTCTTCTCCCGCCACAGGCGGTGGAGCAGGTGGTAGTTCTCGATGGCCAGCGGGATGCCCTGCCGGATGTCCTTGCCGAACCACGGATAGACCGGCCCGGTGTTGCCGCGGCCCATCATGAGGCTCAGCCGGCCGTTCGACAGGTGCTGGGCCATCGCGTAGTCCTCGGCCATGTGGACCGGGTCGTTGGTGGTGATGAGCGAGGTCGCCGTCGACAGCCGCAGCGTCTGGGTGCGGGCGGCGAGGTTGGCCAGCAGCACCGGCGGGGTGCCGGGTGCGACGAAGGGCGGGTTGTGGTGCTCGCCGATGGCGAAGGTGTCGAGGCCGGCCTGTTCGGCGGTGGTGGCGAGCTCGATGATGTTCATGATCCGCTGGTGCTCGCTCGGCGCCTGGCCGGTGTGCGGGTCCGGGGTGACGTCACCGATCGAGAAGATGCCGATTTCCACTGCTGCTCCTCACACGCAAGGTAGTTGATGTTTCAATCACATGAAGTCTAACACCGTGCCCGAGGCGGTTATTCCCGTAGCCGGGTCAGGTTCCGGTGATCTGCCGCACCCGGTGGGCAACGGCTGCCGGCTGGTCGATCATGACGAAGTGGCCGGAGGGGCTGATGACGGAGAAGTCGATGTCGATCTCCTCTGAGGTGGTGCGGGCTTCGGTGAGCACGGCGTCGATCCAGGCCTGCTCATCCCACAGCCCCAGCCGCCAGGTGCGCAGCCGTTCGGCCAGGCCGGGGTCCTGGCTCGGCCAGGACGAGGCTGCCGGGTAGACCCCGGCGCGCAGGCCGGGGGCGTGGCGGTGGCTGGCACGCAGAGTGGCGAGTTCATCGGCGAGCCGGTCGAAGTCGAGGAGCTCGCGTACGGTGGCGGTCAGCACGGAGTGGGCGCGGAACTCGGCTGCCGTGCCGGGAAACCGGCGCCAGATCTCAGCCCGTCCGCGCACCCCGACCCACATGGCGAAGGAGCCGAGGATGTGCCAGGCGGCGATGACCGGTTTCGAGCGGATGACCGGGGCGAGCAGGCTGGAACGGCGGTCGTGACTGAGCCGCTCGTCATCACCGGCCTCGGACAGGGTCGAGCCGTCTAAGGCGACGACGGCGTCGATGCGGCCGGGAGCGAGGCGGGCGGCGGCCTCGCACACATAGGCGCCCATCGAATGGCCAACGAGGGTGACGTCGGTGGAGGCGCCGGGCGGCTGAGTCGAGCGCGCCCAGTCGATGATCGCATGCACCCGGGCGGCTTCATCTCTCAGGTGGATCGGCCGGGCGCGGATCCGGTCGTCGGGTGCGTAGCCGGGCCGGTCGTAGACGATGACCCGGTGATCGCTGGAGAGTTCGGTGGCCAGCAGTAGCCAGTCGGTCAGGGTCGAGGCGACTCCGGAGACGCAGATGACGAGCGGTCCGGTGCCGATGTCGAGGATGCGGGTGGGCCGCTTTAGGATCGGCACCCGGTCGACGTGCTGGCGCCAGGTCATGAGGTGGCTGCCTGCGGCGAGCGCTGGGTGCGGAGGCGGTGCAGCCCGGGGTGCGGGGTGATGGTGAAGACGATGAGCCACAGGCTCACCATCGCCAGTGAGATCCGCTGCACGATGCCCAGGGCCAGCGGCTCGCCGGCGACACCGTTGAAGGCGCTGAGCGCCAGGCTCAGCAGCACGCCGGCGGCCAGGGTCACGGCGATGGCGCGCCGGCGCCAGATGATGATCGAGGCGATGACGGCTGCCCCGATGCCGATGCCGACGAGGCTGCTGGTCACCGAGTGCAGCTGGTGGGCCAGCCCGACGGTGTTGTTCTTCTCGGCGGCCAGGCAGGCGGCGTCGAGGCTGGGGGTGCATTCCATCGGCAGCATCGCATCGCCGATCGTCGAGGCTCCGGCGAGCATGAGGCCACCGGGCAGCATCAGCCGCACCCACCTCGGGCCCGGTACCGCGACGAGGACTGCGATGGCGACCATGAAGGCCCCGGCGATCGCATCGCCGGTGCGCATGAGGCCGGCACCGGGCCGGCCGTCGGCGGCGTACTCGGAGACGAAGGCTCTGACGATGCTGAGCTCCGGGTCGATCTGCGGCAGGATCACCCAGGTCGAATACGCCAGAGCGCACAGGACGGCGAGTGCGATCACCACGGAATGGGCAGGTGTCACCCGGTCATGTGCGCTCATGGTCGCGAGTGTAGTCCGCCGTTCCTGTGAGCCGGCTCAGGCCACCGGGCGTGAGCCGGCCCACAGGTGACGTGCGATCAGAGGGGACGGTGCTGGTCAGGGCCGCCGGTCAGATCCACAGGGCGGGGTCTTCGAGCTTCCACTCGTTGGCCTGCCGGCCGCTGCCGGGCTGGCGGACCTTGGCGGGGATGCCGACGGCCGTCGAGTCGGCAGGAACGTCCTTGACGACGACGGCGTTGGCCCCGACCGAGGAGCCGGCACCGACGGTGACCGGGCCGATGATCTTCGCGCCGGCACCGATCATGACGTTGTCGCCGATCGTCGGGTGGCGCTTGACCTGCTCCATCGTCGCCCCGCCGAGGGTGACCTGGTGATAGAGCATGACGTCGTCGCCGATCTCGGCGGTCTCGCCGATGACGACGCCGTTGGCGTGGTCGATGAAGAAGCGCCGCCCGATCGTCGCCCCGGGGTGGATCTCCACACCGGTGAGCGTGCGGACGGCCTGCGACAGCAGGCGAGCCGGGACTTTGCCGGCTTCGTGCTGCCACAGCTTGTGGATGCCGCGGTGGGCCCAGATGGCGTGCAGGCCCGGGTAGCTGATGAGCGTGACGAGGTCGTTGCGGGCAGCCGGGTCACGGCGCTTGGCGGTGTCGAGATCCTCGCGCAGGGTCTGGCGGAATGCAGGATTGCTGGCATAGGCGGCTCCGAGCGCGGCGGCCGAGGCGGCCGCCGCACCGAGAGCGAGTCGTCGCAGTGCTGACATGTGCCGATCAGTCCATGTAGTCCGCGTAGAGCGGGGTCGACAGGTAGCGCTCACCGAAGCTGGGGATGATGACGACGATGCGCTTGCCAGCGAACTCCGGACGCGAGCCGAGCTTCTCGGCGGCCGCGACGGCGGCACCGGAGGAGATGCCGACGAGGATGCCCTCTTCGCGGGCGACCTGGCGGGCCTTCTCCATCGCCTCGTCATCGTCGATGGCGAAGACCTCGTCGTAGATCTCGGTGTCGAGCACGGTGGGCACGAAGTTCGCGCCGATGCCCTGGATCTTGTGCGGACCGGCGGTGCCCTCGCTCAGCAGCGGCGAGGCGGCCGGTTCGACGGCGGCGATCGTGACATCCGGGTTGTGCTTGCGCAGCACCTCGCCCACGCCGGTGATGGTGCCGCCGGTGCCGATGCCGGCGATGAAGGCATCGACCTGGCCGTCGGTGTCGGCGAGGATCTCCTCGGCGGTGGTCTCGCGGTGGATCTGCGGGTTGGCCGGGTTGTCGAACTGGCGGGCGAGCACGGTGTTGTCCTGCTTGCCGAGCTCCTCGGCCTTGGCGACTGCGCCCTTCATGCCCTCTTCCTTCGGGGTGAGGACGAGTTCGGCACCGAAGGCGCGCAGCAGCGCGCGGCGTTCCTTCGACATCGATTCGGGCATCGTGAGGATGACCTTGTATCCGCGGGCCGCGCCGACCATGGCCAGTGCGATTCCGGTGTTGCCGCTGGTGCCTTCGACGATCGTGCCACCGGGGCGCAGCTCGCCGGACTTCTCAGCCGCGTCGATCATCGCGACGCCGATGCGGTCCTTGACCGAGTTCGCCGGGTTGTAGAACTCGAGCTTTCCAACGATTTCCGCGCCGCTGCGCTCGCTGGCCTGATTGAGTCGTACAAGCGGGGTCCGTCCGACCAGCTCAGAAATATTGGAATAGATGTTCACGGGCGTGTCCTTTCGATTCGCACGTCTGGGCTGAGCCGCGGCTCGACTCAGCAGAGAGGATTACGTCGACAGCGAAGAGCAGGACAGCTGCAAGCGCTGAGCTCTTCGCTCACACACCAGCCAATGGCTTCAGCTGCTGATTGACTGCGGGAGGCAGTACTACTGCGCTCAACCACATCTGCCATCAGCTTATTCCGCCAGGTGAACAACCGGTAATCCTGTCCGGGGCGCGGACGCAGATCACGTCTGTGCGGGCGGGATCCGGTTCAGACCGGGCGCTAGACTCAGGTGTCATGACCATTCATCCCATCGTCGTCTACGGTGAGCCGGTGCTGCACCGCAAAGCCGAGAAGATCGAGTCCTTCGATGCTGAGCTCGCCGAGCTCATCGATGACATGTTCGAGACCCTGGCCGCCTCGAACGGGGTCGGCCTGGCCGCCCCGCAGATCGGGGTGGGCAAGCAGATCTTCGTCTACGACGCCGATGATGAAGTCGCCGGCGTGCGCCGCCGCGGCGTGTTCGTCAACCCGATCCTCGTCGCCTCGAAGATCCCCGACGGCCGGCCGAGCATCGAGGACGAATCAGAAGGCTGCCTGTCGGTGCCTGCGCTGGACTTCCCGCTCAAGCGTGCCCACAAGGTCACGATCAACGGGGTCGACGGCACCGGTGAGCCGGTGTCGCTGACGGTCGAGGGCTGGTTCGCCCGGATCATGCAGCACGAGTACGACCACCTGCAGGGCACCCTGTACGTCGACCGGCTCGATAAGAAGTGGTCGAAGAAGTGGAAGCGAGCCCAGCGCGAGTTCGGCTACAACGAACCGGGTCTGTCCTGGCTGCCGGGCACCGACGAGGATCCGTTCGGGCACTGAGCTGAACCGCGGATGCTGACCCGCGCTGGCCCGATGTGCGTTTCGTGTCGAATCGAGACATCTCGATTCCTCACGAGAAGCACGTTGTCAGGCCGGAATGTGTGCATTTCGTGCAGAATCGACGCTCGTCGAGTCAACACGAACTGCTCAGTCGCCGGTCAGGACAGGTGGCGCTGCTCGCGGTTCTGACCGAGCTGCTCCCCTGCCCGGTTCAGGCCGAGCTGTTCGTCGACCTGCTTCTGCGCGCGGGCGATCTTCGAGTCCAGTTCGTCGAGATCGTCGAAGCCCTCAGCGGTGACGGTGAGTTCGCGCAGCAGCTCGTTGATCGACTCGGCGTGTGCCTCGGCCTCGATGTTGAGCTCCTGCAGACGCCAGTCGGCATTCTCGTCATCGGCGGTACGGGAGATGACGTCGAGCACGCGCGAACCGATCTCGCGTGAGCGTTCGGTCTGGTCGAGCATGAGCAGCTGCTGATCGAGCTTGCGCAGCCGCTCATAGTAGGCGTTGAGTGCCAGCACCCGGTCGACCATGGACGAGAACGCGCGCGTGAGCTGTCGCAGGTAGGCGACGATCTGCTTGTCGGTCGACGGGTCGGCAGGCGTGCCGCCGCCTGCGTTGATGTTGGTCTGGCGCATCTGTTCAAGCTCAGCGCGGATCTCGACGAGTTCGACGAGGCGTCGTCCGATCGAGGCGACCGCATGATCGAGATCGACGCGGGAGACGTGGTCCTGCATGATCGGATGCGTCCATGCACGCGTCCGGGCGATCTTCTGCGCGGTCACGACAGTCAGGTGGAACAGCCGCTGCTCATCGGTGTCCTGGCCCTTCGTCAGTCCCGGTACCCAGCCGAGGCGCTCGGGCGTGATCCACTCAGCGGCACTGGCGGATTCCTTGGCCTTGCGGTCGAGCCGGCGCGGGTCCTTGCGGTACTTCCAGCCGGTGTAGCCTGCCCCGGCAGCGGAGATCGTTCCGATGATGCCGGTGGTGATGACGCCGCCTTCAGGCACGGAGTCGAAGACGCTGATGAGCACGGTCGGCAGAGCCGCGATTCCCGTCGCGATCGCGCCAGCGGTGGTGGCGGCTGCGAACTTCACCCGCGAGCGGATGAGGTTGCGTGACATCCCGGCGGTGACGAGCTGGGTGCCCGGCTCGGTGGCGTCGACGCGATAGCTGCGTGCGCGCCAGACATTGCGGACGTTCTCGGAGACGGAATCGGGTACGAGGATCCGGTAGGTCGGCAGCGTGCCGGCACAGCTGCGCTCCCACAGGGACTTCCACGAGATCGTGGCCATCTGCACTCCTCCGGTGAGCAGGCGGGCGAGGTTGCCGCCAGTGTACGCCGCCGGTCTGAGGCTTCTCTGAACGCTACCGGCGGCTCAGAACAGGATCTCGGTACGCGCAGGCTCCCGTGCGACGATCTGTCGTCCGGCGCGGAATGACGCGAGGACGGGTGCAGCGAAGCTCAGCGCCTCATACCAGTTGGCGGCGTCGAGAATGATGAAGTTCGCTGGCCGCCCGACAGCGAATCCGTACTCATCCTCGGACAGGTGCAGGGTGCGAGCCGCATTGTGGGTGATGAAGCGGTAACTGTCATCGATCTGCTGCTTGCCCATCATCTGGGTGACGTGGAGACCGTTGAAGACGACGTCGCGAAGGTTGCCTGTTCCGAGAGGGTTCCACGGGTCGACGATGTCATCTTGCCCGAAGCTGACGTTGATGCCAGCCTCGGTGAGCTCTTTGACCCGGGTGACGCCGCGCCGTTTGGGATAGGTATCGGTGCGGGCCTGCAGATGGGTGTTGACGAGCGGATTGGAGACAAAGTTGATGCCGCTATTCTTCAGCAGGCGCAGCAGCCGGACGAAGTAGGCGTTGTTGTACGAGTGCATCGCTGTCGTGTGGCTTGCGGTGACTCTGTCCTTGAGGCCCATCTCCAGAGCTCGTGTCGCGAGTGTTTCGAGACCGCGGGATGCCTCATCGTCGATCTCGTCGCAGTGCACATCGACGAGCAGCCCGAACTCATCAGCCAGCCGGCAGGCGAAGTTGAGCGACTCGACGGAGTACTCCCGAGTGAACTCGAAGTGCGGGATCGCCCCGATCGCGTCGACTCCGAGTTCGGCTGCCCTGCGCATGAGGCCCTCGCCGTCGGGGAAAGACTGGATGCCCTCCTGCGGGAACGCCACGATCTGCAGTGTGACGCTGCCCTTGAGTTCTTCGCGCAGCTCCAGCAGTGCGTGCAGGGCGGTGAGGTCGGGGTCGGTTACGTCGACGTGCGTGCGCACGTACTGGATGCCGAATCCCGCTTGCTGTCGCACAGCGGCGTTGACGCGCTTCTTCACATCATCGGAGGTCAGCGACTGCTTGCGCTCGCTCCACACTTCGATGCCTTCGAACAGAGTTCCCGAGGCGTTCCAGCGCGGCTGGCCTGAGGTGAGAGCAGAGTCGAGGTGCACATGCGATTCGATGAACGGCGGGAGCCCGAGGCGGCCGGCCGCGTCGATGACCTCCTCACCGGGCTGAGGTTCGAGGTGTTCGTCGATTGCTGCGAAGAGCCCGTCTGCGATGCGCACATCGCTGGTCTCATCGGCATTTTCGATGCGCAGGTTGGTGATGAGCGTCATTCAGTCTCCTTCTTCAGTGCGCGCGGCTCAGCGCTGGCCATCGAACTCAGCAGGATCAGCACCTCGGCCAGATCGGCCGTCTGAGCGAGCGGAGGTCTTCTGGAGGGCGGCGCCGATGAGATAGCAGATGACACCGACGATCATGGCGTTGATGGAGTTGATGCCCCAGGGCAGGAACCAGCCGGTCAGTCCACCGGCGATGACGCCGATGACCGCACCCCATGCGAACGGAACCGGCGGCAGGCGGCGCACGTCGGGTCGCCGCGAGCGCCAGAAGTAGTCGACGACGATGATCGCGCCGATCGGCGGCAGCGTGGCGTTGAGGAAGCTGAGCCAGCCGATGAAGTTGTCGTACAGCCACAGCGCGGTCAGCGTGCCGAGTGCGCCTGCGACGAGGACGAGCGGCCCTTTGCGAATCCGGGTGATGTTGGCAAAGCCCAGGCCGGTGGTGTACAGCGCGTTGTTGTTCGTCGTCCAGATGTTGGCGCCGAGCACGATGATGGCCGGGATCATGAGGCCCTGGGCGATCATGACGTAGAAGATGTCGTCCTTACCGGTGAATGCCCCGCCGACTGCACCGAAGCTGAACATCAGGGTGTTGCCGAGCAGGAATGCGATGACCGTCGTGATGACAGCACCGGTCGACGAGCGGGAGAACCGCGTGAAGTTCGGGGTGGCCGTGCCACCGGAGATGAACGAGCCGATGACCATGCCGACGGCTGCGACGATCGGCATCCCGGTCGAATGCCCGAAGATCGTCTCCAGCCCGCCGCCCTCGCGGGCCGCGCTCACCATCGACCAGGTGCCCAGGATCGCGATGAGGGGAACGGAGACGAAGCTGACGACCTCCAGGGCGCGGATGCCGATGTAGGCCGAGAGCGTCATAAGCGCACCGGCGACGATGACGATCGGCCACGGCCCGGTGCCGAGCAGTTCGCCGGTGGGGTGGGCCAGCATCGCCACGCCGACGCCGAACCAGCCCATCTGGGTGAAGGCGATGAGCGCAGACGGGACGTAGGAGCCGTAGCGTCCGAACGCGCGCTGGGCGAGCAGGTCGAGTCCCTCGCCGGTGTGAGCGCCGATGTAGCCGAGAGCACCGGTGTAGGCGCCGAGGATGAGCCCGCCGATGAGGACGGCCCAGATGAATCCGGAGAAGTCCAGGCCGTTGCCGAGTCCGGCGCCGACGGTCATGGAGGCGGAGAAGAAGGTGAAGCCGAGCATGATGAACCCGACGCGCCAGAATCCGCGTCGGCTCTCACGCGGCACCGCTTCGAACGAGAAGTCCGCATCGTGCGGAGGGTGATCCGGGGTGTGCGTGGCCATGTCTGCCTCCTGGAACCTGGCAGAGCATTGCGCCTGCGGGTCTGCGATTGAGTTCAGTATCCCACGGCGGGTATGCGGATTCGCAGTCGTGGAAGTGCAGATTCTGTGGAGAACCCCACCGGCTGGCCAGTGCCGTTCCCGAGGCGGCGCAGCCTGCCGGAGATCGCTGACCGGGACCAGGGCTGGCCGAGACCGGAGCCGGCCGGGACCAAGGCTGGCCGGGACCAGGTCTGACCCGAACCGGGGCTGGCCAGCGCCGTTTCCGAAGCGGTGCGGATGCGACTGCGCCCGCAGCGAACCAAAGTCCGCTGCGGGCGCATGAGCCGCATCAGCCTGAGGACTGGGCGGGTCAGCTGTTGATCTTGTCCATGATCATCTCGCGGGCCTTGCCGGCATCGGCCTGGCCGCGGGTGGCCTTCATGATCGGGCCCATGAGGGCGCCGATCGCCTGCATCTTGCCGCCCTTGATCTTCTCGACGACATCCGGGTTCGCGGCGATCGCCTCATCAACGGCGGCTTCGAGTGCGCCGTCGTCCTGGACGATCTCCAGTCCCTCAGCCTCCATGACCTCGGTCGGGCTGCCCTTGCCGTCGATGACGCCGGCAAGGACCTTGCGGGCGAGCTTGTCGTTGAGCTTGCCGGCCTTGACCAGGCCTGCCAGCTCAGCGACGCGAGCCGGAGTGACGAGAGTGGTGACCTCGGCGTCCTCCTGCTTTGCCACGCGGGCGATCTCACCGGTCCACCACTTGCGGGCCGCGGCCGGTTCGGCACCGGCAGCGACCGTCTGCTCGATGACGTCGAGCAGACCTGCGTTGATGACATCGCGCATCTCCAGTTCGGAGAAGCCCCACGCTTCGAGCAGGCGGCGACGCTTGGCGGCCGGCAGCTCCGGCAGCTCGGCGCGCAGCTGCTCGACCCATTCGCGCGACGGCTCGACCGGCACGAGGTCCGGCTCCGGGAAGTAGCGGTAGTCATCCGAATCGGACTTCACCCGGCCCGAGGACGTCTCGCCGGTCTCCTCATGGAAGTGGCGGGTCTCCTGCAGCACCTGCTCACCGGCTTCGAGCACAGTGGCCTGGCGGGCGATCTCGTAGCGCACAGCCCGCTCGATCGAGCGGAAGGAGTTGACGTTCTTCGTCTCCGTGCGGGTGCCCAGCGGTGCATCGGGCGATTCGCGCAGCGAGACGTTGATGTCGGCACGCACATTGCCCTGCTCCATCCGGGCCTCCGACACGCCGAGGGCACGGAAGATGTCGCGCAGGGTGCGCACATAGGCGGCTGCTACCTCGGGAGCGCGCTCCCCGGTTCCGGTGATCGGGCGGGTGACGATCTCGACGAGCGGCACACCAGCACGGTTGTAGTCGACCAGCGAGTACTCCGCGCCGTGGATGCGGCCGGAACCGCCGACGTGGGTGTTCTTGCCGGCGTCCTCCTCCATGTGGGCGCGCTCGATGTCGACGGTGATGAGCTCACCGTCTTCGAGCTCGACCTCCAGGGAGCCGTCGAAGGCGATCGGCTCGTCGTACTGGGAGGTCTGGAAGTTCTTCGCCAGGTCCGGGTAGAAGTAGTTCTTCCGGGCGAACCGGCAGGATTCGGCGATGTCGCAGCCGAGCGCCAGGCCGATCTTGATCGCGTATTCGACCGCGGTCTCGTTCACCACCGGCAGCGCACCGGGCAGGCCGAGCGACACCGGGGTGACGTTCTCGTTCGCGCCGACTCCGAAGCTGTTGGGGGCGGCGTCGAACATCTTCGTGGCGGTGCCGAGCTCGACGTGGACCTCGATGCCGAGCACCGGGTCGTACTTCCTGATCGCGTCTTCGTACTTCATCTCACGTCCTCACAGTTCCGGCGCGGCGGCGAGCACGCCAGCCCCGCGAGTCTCGTTGACGGCAGCCTCGATGCCGGCGCCGATCTCATACAGGCGCACGTCCTCACGGGCCGGGGCGAGCAGCTGGAAGCCCACCGGCAGCCCGTCGGCCACACCGGCCGGCACGCTCATGCCCGGCACACCGGCGAGGTTGGCCGGGATCGTCGCGACATCGCCGAGGTACAGCGACATCGGGTCCATCTCCTGGGCCGCGCCCAGGTCGAAGGCCGTCGTCGGGGCAGTCGGCGAGACGAGCACATCGGCAGCCTCGAAGGCCTGGGCGAAGTCGCGCTGGACCAGCGTGCGGACCTTCTGTGCCGAACCGTAGTAGGCGTCGTAGTAGCCGGCTGAGAGCGCGTAGGTGCCGAGGATGACGCGGCGCTTGACCTCCGCGCCGAACCCGGCAGCCCGCGTGGCGGCCATGACGGTCTCAGCGGTGATCGGGCCCTCTTCGGGCTCGACCCGCAGACCGTAGCGCATGCCGTCGTAGCGGGCGAGGTTCGAGGACACCTCCGAGGGCATGATGAGGTAGTAGGCCTCAACGGCGTACGAGAAGCTCGGGCAGTCGATGTCGACGATCTCGGCACCAGCGGCCTCGGCGATCGCGAGCGCGGCGTCGAAGGCGGCCTGCACGCCGGGCTCGACGCCCTCGCCGGTGAGCTGGCGGATGACGCCCAGGCGCTTGCCGGCCAGGCTGCCGGAAACAGCCCCGGCCTCGGCTGCGGCGAGGAAGCCGGCCGCCTGGTCGCGCAGGGAGGTCGAGTCGTGCGGGTCGTGGCCGGCGAGCACCTCGTGCAGGGCTGCAGCGTCGGCCACCGTGCGGCCCATCGGGCCGACCTGGTCGAGGCTGGAGGCCATCGCGATGACCCCGTAGCGGGAGATCGAGCCGTAGGTCGGCTTGACGCCGACGGTGCCGGTGAAGGCGGCCGGCTGGCGGACCGAACCGCCGGTGTCGGTGCCGACGGACAGCGGCGCCTGGTAGGCGGCCAGCGCTGCTGCGGCGCCGCCGGAGGAGCCGCCGGGGACCTTCGCGGTGTTCCACGGGTTGGCGGTCGCGCCGAAGGCGGAGTTCTCGGTGGTGGCGCCCATGGCGAACTCATCGAGGTTCGTCTTGCCCAGCAGCGGCATGCCCGCTTCCTGGGTGCGGCGGTAGACGGTGCCCGAGTACGGCGGCACCCAGCCTTCGAGCATCTTCGAGGCGGCCGTCGTGGCCACCCCCTCGGTGACGATGAGGTCCTTGTGCGCAACCGGCACACCGGCCAGCGGGTGCAGGGTCTCACCGGCGGCGCGCCGCCGGTCGACGTCGGCAGCGGTGGCCAGGGCGGCATCGGCGGTGACGGTGATGAAGGATCCGATGGTGTCCTCAACGGCGGAGATCCGGTCGAGGTGGGCCTGGGTGACCTCGGTCGAGGTGTACTCACCGGAGCGCATCCCGGCGGCGAGTTCGAGCGCGTTCAGACGCGTGAGATCGGCCATCAGTCCTCCCCGAGGATCTGCGGGACGAGGAACTTGCCGTCTTCGCTGGCCGGGGCGCCGGAGAGCGCCTCGTCGGCGGTGAGCGTCTCACCGACGGTATCCGGGCGCATGACGTTGCTCAGCGCAATCGGGTGGCTGGTGGCCGGCACCTCGTCGGTGGCGACCTCCTGGACGGCGGCCACGCTGGAGAGAATGGCGTTGAGGTCGCCGGTGAGTGCGGCCTGCTCCTCATCGGTCAGGGCGATCCGGGCGAGGTCGGCCAGGTGGCTGACCTCAGCGGCGGTGATCGCGGATGTCTGCGACATCGTCACCCCTTCTGTGTATGCGGTCGATGGCGGTATCAGCAGCCGCGCATGCGGCCGCTGACTCCGGCATTCTGCGCTGCAGGCGAAGAGCTGCCGGAGGGTGTCACAGACGAGTCTAGCGGGCTGGTTCAGGTGTGAGCGCCGGCGCGGATATAGCCGGAGACCTCAGCGAGGAAGCGCTCGGCCGCTGTCGGAGTCGCATGGCCGTTCGCCACAGCACGGCTGAGATCCGCCGCCAGTGCTCGCACGCGGTCATCGGCGGATTCGGCAGCCGGGCCGGAGTGCGCCGAGCCGGGCGGGCGCAGGCCATCAGCTGGCGGGGTGTCATCGTCATCCTCATTGCGCCGGCTGGGCCGGTTCTCCGTGCCCGAGGCGGTGGGCAGGTAGGCGGCGTCCGGTGCGGCAGTGCCCGCCGCCTCGGCAGCGGCGGAACCGCGGATCCCGCCGCTCTCGTCGACACCGTCTGCCGTCTCTTCGACTGCGATCGCCGGGGCTTCGGGCAGGGTGTGGCTGTCGATGAGACGGGTGAGGTGACCTGCGCCGACGATGAGACCGGAGACGATGAAGGTGCTGATGGCCAGGCGCGCGATGTTCCACATGGCGGCAGTGTGGCAGATCTGTTTGGCTGCCGGCTACATCTCCGCTGGGACGATGCTGAGTCGCCTGGCGCGTGAAGCGGGCAGGCCTGTGAGCCAGCGGTCTCAGTCCTCAGCACCGGGCAGTGTATCCGCGTCGATGAAGCCGATGCCGCCGTCCTCCTCGTCGCCTGCCTCACCGGCGGAGGCCAAGAGCGAGGCCGTCAGGTGTTCGGCGTCTGAGCGCAGCTCGGTGACAGCGGCGAGCAGGTCGGCATCGGCAACGGTGCGCCCGGCCTGTGCGGCGAACACGACTGCCCGACGCACGGCTTCCTTGACGAACGATGCGGTCACCCCGGCTGAGCGCTCCGCAGCCGCGGTGAGAGTCTCCGGCCGAAAGCCGAGATGCTGTGCGTAGAGTGCGAACAGCTCACAGCGTGCTGCGGTGTCCGGCAGCGGGATCTCGACGGCCAGGTCGATGCGCCCGGGGCGCTGGATGAGCGCCTCTTCGAGGGCTTCGGCGCGGTTGGTGGTGAGGATGAAGGCGACATCGGCGTCACCGGCGAGCCCGTCGAGGGCATCGAGGACGTCGAAGAGCAGCGGACGGGAGCCTTCGGAATAATCGCGGGATTCGGCTACGAGATCGCAGTCTTCGAGTACGACGATCGCCGGCTGCAGGGCGCGGGCGGTCTCAGCAGCGAGGCTGATCGAGGACAGGCTCTCCCCGGCGAGCATGATGACAGTGGCGGCGGTGCTCAAGCCTGTGAGATAGCGCACCGTGTGCGTTTTTCCGGTGCCCGGCGGGCCGTAGAGCAGCACGCCGCGTTTGAGATGCTGGCCGGCCGCCTGCAGCTGTGCCGACATCTCGGATATGCCGAGCACATGCCGGCGGATGCGCGCCAGCGAGTCGGCTGGCAGGATCACTTCGTCGGCTGCGATGTGCGGACGCGAATGGAAGCGCACCGCTTGGCCGCTTTCGTCGAAGACTCCCCCGCCGAAGGTCACGACCTGCCCGCGCAGCGCCGAACGGGCATTCATCGTCTCAGCGAGTTCGCGCAGCAGCGCATCGGCGCTGCGGTGATCACCGGCGAGCACTGAGACATGCGCCACCGGCACACCGTAGTCGCCCGAGCGATGCTGGAGCAGCGCCATCGGCTCACCCTCGCGGGTGAAGAGGGAGACCGCCTCGGCAGCGACGCGCCGGTGCTGCTGGGGCCCGACCGGCTCCGAATCGTACTGGACGGCCCCGGGCCGGAAGCTGTCGTAGCGGTTGGCGATGAGCTCGGTGAAGTCATAGGTGCTCTCATCGCTGTTGACGCCGTGGACGATCCGCTCCGAGCCGAGCACCGCTTCAACGGCGATGTCCAAGTCGGCATAGCGCCATACGGGGAAGCGCTTCGTCACAGCTTCGAAGTTCTCCGCCGGGCTGCCGAGGTGCTCGCTCAGCAGCGTCCGGAAGGAAGAAGCATTCGTCTTCTCTGCCTCGGCGGCGCGTTCCACCGTCTCCATGAAGGCGCTCAGCCGGCTGGCGAAGGCTCGTGCCTCAGCCGGCGGCAGCGTTTCGCTCGGCTGCTCGGTGCGGGCTGTGTGGGACCGCGGACCGCCGCTGTTGCTGCGTTGAGGACTGCCGGACTCACTGGACGAGGAGCTGCCGGACACGTGAGCCTGGGCTCGAGGGGTATCGTTCATGTCCGCAGTCTAGATCGGCTGGGCCGGTCAGTCGGCCACCGCCTCGGGCCCGGCGGCCAGCAGCTTCTCGAACGCCTCCTCATCGAGCACCGGCACGCCGAGATCCTCGGCCTTCGTCAGCTTCGAACCGGCGTTCTCCCCGGCGATGACGTAGTCGGTCTTCTTCGACACCGAACCGGCTGCTTTGCCGCCGGCGGCGATGATCGTCTCCTTGATCGAATCGCGGGTGTAGTTGTCTAGTGAGCCGGTCGCGACGATCGTGAGCCCGGCCAGGGTCTGCGGGCGCCCGGAGTCCTCCGGCGCCTCGTCCTCCATCCGCACCCCGGCAGCTGCCCACTGATCGACGATCGCGGCATGCCAGTCGACGGCGAACCAGTCGTGTAAGGATTCGGCGATGACCGGGCCGACGCCGTCGATCTCGGAGAGCTCCTCGACCGAGGCGGCGCGGATCTTGTCCATCGACCGGAAGTGATTTGCGAGAGCACGTGCCGCAATCGGGCCAACATGTCGAATAGACAGCGCTACGAGCACACTCCACAAAGGGCGGTCTTTCGCCTTCTCCAACTCGCTCATGAGCGATTCGGTGTTTTTCCGCGGACGAGGTTCACCCTTAGGCTTAACCCGCCATTCCTGTTCCCGCTTGTAGAAATGAAGCTGCGGACGGTTCCAGAAGTACGACTCGTACCGCCAGTCACCTGTTGGCTCGCTCTCTCCGGCCTCATTGCGTCGCCGAACCGGTTGCCACACGTGAATATCGCGCAGCTGGTCTGCGGTCAGGTCGAATAGATTTGCACCTGTGTCGATAACCGGCGTCTGCGGATCTGGAATCAGTGAGCTCTGCCGTGACTCGACCCGAAGCTGTGGAGTTCCTCCGCCCTTCTGTTCCTCATCTTGTTTGACGTACACGAGTTCCGGGCGCTCGCCATCAGCTGGCTCGGTAAGAGGCATAAAAATCGCGTGCCCTTCGTCTAGAGCGGCGAGGGCTTCTTCGCGGTTCTTTTCGGGAGCTGCCAATGCAATCGCGCTCTCTTCACCCAGAGCTTCAATATCGAATGCTGACCTGGACCCTGCGAACTCCACACGGTTAGCGACCTGCGAGGGACAGCTACGGCTGTTGGGGCAGCGCAGGTCCTTGTCGCCCTCCTTCTGCTCATAGAGCTCAGTGCCGCAGTCCGGGCAGTGGGTGGGCATGACGAAGGCGTGCTCGTCGCCGGTGCGGGCGGCGGTGACCGGTCCGAGGATCTCGGGGATGACGTCGCCGGCCTTGCGCAGCACGACGGTGTCGCCGATGAGCACACCCTTGCGTCTGACCTCGTGGGCGTTGTGCAGGGTGGCCTTCTCGACCGTTGAGCCGGCGACGAGCACCGGCTCCATCACCGCGTACGGGGTGACCCGGCCGGTGCGGCCGACGTTGACGCGGATGTCGAGCAGCGTCGTCGTCACCTCCTCCGGCGGGTATTTGAAGGCCATCGCCCAGCGCGGGGCACGGGAGGTGAAGCCGAGTTCGTACTGCTCGTCGAGCTCGTCGACCTTGACGACGACACCGTCGATCTCGTGCAGCACATCGTGGCGGTGCTCGCCATAGAAGTCGATGTAGTCGTGCACCTCGTCCATCGTCTTCACGACCCGGAAGTACTCGCTGGTCGGCAGGCCCCACGTCTCCAGCTGGGCGTAGACCTCCGACTGGCTCGAGGCCTCGGTGCCCTCACCGCCGTCTTCGGGCTGCCAGGCGGCGATGCCGTGGACGAGCATGTGCAGCGGGCGCTGCGCAGTGACCTGCGGGTCCTTCTGCCGCAGCGAACCGGCTGCGGAGTTGCGTGGGTTGGCGAACGGGTTCTTGCCGGCCTCGACGAGGGATTCGTTGAGCTGCCTGAACGCTTCGACGGGGATGAACACCTCTCCGCGGATGTCGACGCGTGCCGGGTGCCCGGTGCCGGCGAGCCGGGCCGGGATATCGGCGATGGTGCGCACATTGGCGGTGATGTCCTCACCGGTGTGCCCGTCACCGCGGGTGGCGGCCCGGACGAGCCGGCCGTGCTCATAGGTGAGGTTGACGGCCAGCCCGTCGATCTTGAGCTCGCACAGGTAGCGGGCAGGTTTGCGGCCCAGTCCCCGGTTCACACGGGCGGCCCAATCGTCGAGCTCCTCGCGAGAGAAGGAGTTGTCGAGGCTGTACATGCGCTCGGCGTGGACGACCTCGGCGAACAGCTCAGTGTCGACGCCGCCGCCGACATGCTGGGTCGGCGAGTCGGGATCCCGGAGTTCGGGGAACCGGTCTTCGATGTCTTCGAGTTCGCGCATGAGCGCGTCGAACTCGGCATCGGAGACGGTCGGGGCGTCCTTGACGTAGTAGCGCTCCCGGTGCTCCTCGATCTCCAGCGCCAGTTCCTTGGCACGGGCCCGGGCGGTGTCGAATGCGCGTCCGTGGGCGGCCGCCTGGGCGATGTCAGCTGAATCGGGACTGTCGACGATGTCGTCGCCGGAATCAGAGGGAACGTCTGCAGAAGTGTCGGCACCTGTGGTCATGGGGTTCATTATCCCATCGACCGACGGACATCCGAGTCACGGTGCGGCGGCAAGGAACATGGCCTCGACCCCAGCTTCACCACCGAAGCTCACTTCTCCTTTCAATTATTGTTCACAACAGGTAGAGGAGCGACAACTATCTGACTCACCCTAACCGTGCACTCAAGCCATTTCACACGACTAAATGACCTGCCGAAAGTAGAAGGGAATTGCTGAAATATTTACCGCTAAGAAGAAAACCGCACCTACGAGTAGCGTGAGGACTGGAGTATCGACTCGACGATGCATTACAATATACAGCACCAGAGTCGACACAACAGCGATGAGTGGCCAAACCGGGTTCCCGTAAACAAACAAGTCACCCAAGAGGGCCCCGCCAGCCACCGCGCACCAAGACCAATTATTACGCAAAAATGCTTCATGTCCACCACCAATTCTTTCTAACGGCGAAACCTATAATTTAGATACATGGCCTCTTAGGCACGTCATTACGAATTCTGCAAGCAAAGCTACTCCAGAGTGAGTATGCAAATAGTTTATTTCCGAACTTGAGCATCGGCTTTTTCTGCCAAGCGCGAGCTGGACCATTGGCACTAGCTGAAAGTACATAGCTCGGCTTAGTGTACTTGATTTTGAACGTAACATTTTCACCTGCCCCTTCGGCATGCCCCGGGAGCGATCGCAAAGTAAAGTAGTCCTTCCCAACAGCAGTAACCTTCACTGGGTTGGAGCCAGGCCGATGCTTGTACGTGGCACCAGTTCTAACCGTGCGCGGCATACCGCCTAAAGGGAAACGTCTTCTTCATATTCTTGTTCAAAGTTCGAAAGTGAGCTCGAGCCTCAGCTGAGGAACCTGACCTATCTCTCCAGATCACAACGTTAAAATGATAGTGATAAGGCGATTTTCCTGCTGACGCTACACCACCTGAACCTGCAATGGCATCGCGAACACCTGACGCATCGCCACGAGGTCCACCCACCTCACTCGCCACATACTTCGCCGTTTCCGACGCCGATGGAACTGCAGAAATCCACTCGTCCGGAACCTGCTCTTGTGTAATACGATCAACCGGCTCTTGCGGATTGTAGATGCAAAGTGATCCATCCAACGACTCTTCGATGACTGGACACCCGCTTACTTCAGCCGTATTCCGCAGTTCGGCCACCTCGGGTAGCGCGTGCGCAGCCACGGGGACGAGGGAAACTTCGGCCAGCAAAAGCATGACACAACCGCAACGATAGTACGGGATATATATTTCATTGGGGACTTTTTCACGGCTCTGGGGATGCAAGTGAACGGTGTTCATCATACGGCATCAGAGCTGCGGATCTGCGACCGCACATAAGGCGTTACCTTATTGTGATCACGTACCTGTGTTCTCAGTGCGTTCCTGAGCGCAACGGTCGGCATCACGCCTCATGGACGGATCCAGCACCGTGTGGTGTCGCGCTCAGTGATTTCACGCCAACAGTCTCAGACACTTGTGGCATTTTTCAGTCGAGCAGATGCAACCGTCAAGCACTGGCACAGCGGTCCAGAATGGACAGGGGTGAATCCCACGCAGCGGCGGAGAGTTCATTCGCGATGTCTGGCCGGGTCAGGCCATCGCCCAGCGCGGGGCGCGGGAGATGAAGCCGAGCTCGTACTGCTCATCGAGATCATCGACCTTGACGACCACGCCGTCGACTGTGGGAAATGACACAGGCCGTGAGGGCGGACACACCCTCCGCACTGCATCCCTTGCCCCAACGCCATTGGCGATTATCAGATTCCGGATTCGACAGCCTCCACTCGCTCATTTGCACCAATGATGAGTTGTTCATCAGGTAAGGCTTACCTATGATGCTGGAGTCAGATCCCGTGCAGCCGGAGTCCCCGGCTGCGTCGCGAAGGAGTTCCCGTGAAGCTTGCATCATTTCCCACTGCTGTCCTCGCTGCAGCATGCGCCGGCGTCCTGGCGCTGTCCGGCTGTGCGACTGACGGCAGCAGCACCGGATCCGGCGAGGACAAGCCGCTCTCGATCTTCGCAACCACCGGCTACCTCGGCGACGCAGCCACGCACATCGCCCCTAATGCTGAGGTCGAAGTCCTCGTCAAGGCCGGCGGCGATCCGCACACCTACCAGCCCTCCACCCAGGACCTGGAGAAGATGAAGCAGGCTGATGTCGTGCTGTGGAACGGCCTGCATCTTGAAGCGCACATGATCGATCAGCTTTCCGGCCTCGGTGAGAAGCAGATCAGCGTCGGCGATGCCGTCAGCCGGGACAAGCTGCTGCCCTGGCCTGAGAAGGACGAGGACGGCAATGACCTCCACGACCCCCACATCTGGAACGACCCGCAGATCTGGGGTGAGGCCGTGACCGCGGCAGCCGAGAAGATCGGCGAGATCGATACCGAGAACGCTGATGACTACCGCGCCAACGCTGAGGACTACGCCAAGGCGATCGAAGATGCAACCGCCGAAGGCAAGGAGAAGCTCGGCGCGATCCCCGAGGATAAGAGGATTCTCGTGACCGGCCACGATGCCTTCAACTACTTCGGCCGCACTTTCGATCTCGAAGTCCATGCCACCGATTTCGTCTCATCCGAAGCCGAGAAGTCGGCAGCTGAGATCAACGAACTCGCCAACCTCATTTCAGAGAAGAAGGTGCCGACGATCTTCGTTGACAATCTGCAGAATCCGCAGGCGATCACCGCCCTGCAGGAAGCGGTCGACTCGAAGGGCTGGAAGACGGCGATCTCCGATGACGAGCTATTCGCTGATACCCTCGGAGACTCCGCCCCGACCGACACGTACCTCGGCGCGTTCGAGCACAACATCAGCGCGATCTCCGCCGGATTGGGCCAGTAGCCGCCACAGGTGCCGCGTCGGCACGAGCGGCGCCCACGTTTCACTGCGCAGATCCCCACCGGCTCGGGCGCACGTCGGCAATCGGATCCCTCCGACGTGCGCCCGGGGCTCATTCCCGACGGCACCACGGATCCGGACCCGCTCCAGCACAGCATCTCACTCCGCAGAAGGGCAGCAGCCGAGAAAGGCAGCCTCATGACTCCAGCCATCAGCATTCGGGACCTCACAGTCTCCTACGGTGAGATTCCCGTCTTCTCCGGTCTCAGCGCCGATATCGCACCTGGACGCATCACCGGCCTCGTCGGGCCCAACGGATGCGGGAAGTCCACCCTCCTCGGCGCAGTTCTCGGCAGCGTGCCGGCTCGTTCCGGCACAGTGACGATCTCCCACCGCACCACTGCGATCGGCTACATGCCCCAGACCGCCGGCGTGGACTGGGATTTCCCCATCACCGTCGCCGATACCGTGCTCATGGGCACCTACGGCTCACTCGGCTGGTTCGCCCGGCCCCGTGCGGCGCACAGGGAGCGAGCGGCAGCTGCGCTGGAGGAGGCTGGTATCAGCGAGCTGGCTCGCCACCCGATCGGCGAACTCTCCGGAGGCCAGCGCAAGCGCACCTTCCTCGCCCGGCTGCTGGCCCAAGACTCAGATCTGCTCATCATGGACGAGCCCTTCGCCGGTGTCGACACCCGCTCTGAGGCAGCCATCCGCAGCGTGCTCGCCCGCCGGCACGCGGCCGGATCCACGATTGTGCTCGTCCACCACGACCTCGGCGCAGTCTCCGAGCTGTGCCATGAGGCGATCGTACTCGGCGGGGGGCAGGCTGTCACCGGGCCCGTCGACGAGGTGCTCACCGCCGCTGTCATCGACCGTGCCTACGGCCTCGGGCGGACTCACGAGGTGCTGCAGTGACGCTCTGGAGTCTGCTCACCGAGCATTCCTACCGGATGGTTCTCTTCGGCACCGGGATCATCGGGCTGGGTGCCGGAGCGCTGGGGGCCTTCACCTATCTGCGGCGGCAGTCGCTGCTGGCCGACGTCGTCTCGCACTCCTCGCTGCTGGGCATCGTCGGCGGCTTCGCGCTCGCAGTCACCGTCTTCGGCATCGACGGCCGTTCCCTGCCGGTGCTCATCCTCGGCGCCGGACTCGTCGGTCTCGGGGCCTCCCTGCTGGCCAATGCGATCGCCCGCCGCAGCCGGGTCGGCATCGATGCAGCTATGGCGATCATCCTCGCGCTGTGCTTCGGCGCCGGGATGGTGCTGCTGCGCCTCATCCAGAAATCATCCCTGCCCGGCAAGGGCGGGCTGGGCGCCTACCTCTTCGGCAGCGCCGCGACCATCACGCGAGCCGACCTCATCACCACGGCGATATTCTCAGGCGGAGCGATCATCGTCGTGCTGCTGCTGTGGAAGCCGTTCGTCGCCGTCACCTTCGACGCCGCCTTCGCCCGGCAGCTGGGCTACCGCGTCGGACTCGTCGACGCCGTCATGTTCGCCACCATGGTCATCGCGATCGTTGTCGGGATCAAGGCCGTCGGGGTCATCCTCATGGTGGCTTTCGCTATCGCGCCGCCTGCCGCGGCGCGTCAGTGGACCCGGAAAGTCGGCCCGATGGTCAGCCTCTCAGGAGCGTTCGGCGCGCTCGGGGCGATGACCGGCACGTGGATCTCGGTGTCAATCGGCTCGGTGCCCACTGGCCCGGTCATCGTGCTCGTGCTGACGGCGCTCGTGTTCATCTCGCTGTTCTTCGCTCCTCGCCGCTCACTGGCTGCTCGGTGGCGGCGTGCACGGCGCGGCCGAGCCGCCCTGCAGACGGCACCGGCTGCCACGCCGTGGGAGGCCGGCCGCTCATGAGCCTCATCCTCTCCGTCACCCTGCTGACAGTCGCGACCGCCGTGGCCTGCGCAGTACCCGGCATTTTCGTCGTCATCCGCCGCCAGTCGATGGTCACCGATGGGATCTCACATTCGGTGCTGCCGGGCATCGTCGTCATGGCGATGCTCACCGGATCGATCACCAGCCCCTGGCTCGTTCTCGGTGCCGCCGCCTCAGGAGTGGCCGTCGTCGGTCTCATCGAAGCCCTGCGCCACACCCGGCTGCTCGCCGGGGACGCCCCGATCGGCCTCGTCTTTCCAGCGATGTTCGCCGCTGGCGTGCTGCTCATCACCGCGAATTACTCCGGCGTGCACTTCCACGTCGAGTCCGTGCTCGTCGGCGACCTCAACCTTGTGGCGATGGATGAGATCATCGCCGGCGGCTACAGCTTCGGTCCGCGCTGGCTGTGGGTGATGCTCAGCGTCGGAGCGCTGTCGAGCCTTGTGCTGTGGCTGCTGCGCAAGGAGCTGCTGCTCACGAGCTTCGATCGCGCCTTCGCTGCGCAGTCCGGCTTCCGTCCATGGATCGTCGACAGTGTGTTCGTCGTCATCCTCGCCCTCACCGTCACCGCTGCCTTCAACGCCGCTGGGGCGATCCTCGTCGTCGCCTTCCTCGTCGTCCCGGCAGCCACCGCACGCCTGCTCTCGGGCAATCTGCGAGTCATCATCCCGCTGACGATCATCATCGCCGTCGTCTGCTCACTGGCTGGAGTGCTCACGGCCTATGTCACCGATTCGGCAACAGCGGCAGCGACAGCCACCTTCTACGGGCTCGTCTTCCTCGTCGTCTTCATCGTCCTCGATGTCTTCCCTGGTCGGTCGAGGATCGCCAGCTGGATTCGGCTGCCGGGCCGCTCCAGCAGCCGGGCCGATGCTGGGCTCAGCCGAGGCTCGCGCACTCCTGGGCGATCTGCTGCACTCCAGTCAGCCAGCCGCGTGGATGAGCCGGCTGCCCGTCAGCAGCTGCCTGCGCCTGCTCACGCGTCAACGGCACAGGCGGCCCGGCGACGAATCCGAGGTCGGCAAGTGCTGCATCCGGCAGACCCAGAGTCTCCGCAGCGCTGATGAGCCGGCGCACCGAGGTCGTGACGTCGAGCCCCGCACCCGAGGCGTCCCCGACTCCCAGCGTCAGCGCCGGAACCGTGTGGCCGGGGTCGATCGCCTGGTGGGCGTCCCACCAGGCGAAGGCCTGCTCCCATATCGCAGCAGAGATGCGGGAGCTGATGTCGATGCCGATGCTCGTGATGCCGGAGCCTGTGAGCACCTCGCTCAGGCTGCGGGCCTGGCCATGACTGTGCCAGGTCAGCGGCTGCACTCCGGTCGATGCACGTCCATGTGATCCTGGCAGAAACAGCAGCACCGACCCGCCCGCAGTCTCGATGGCCTCGCGCACGCCCCGCCAGGCGGTGACCGCCTCGGTCTCGGGCAGGGCCGGCAGCCGGGTGCGCCCGGCGGTGGTGGCCAGCTGCCCGGACAGTGCGGCAGCGGCGTGCGGTTCGTCGAGCTGGATGATGATCTCAGCGCCTGGCATCAGCCGGCGCAGGTGCGTGACATGCTCGCTGAGTCCGTGGGCGTAGCCGGCCATGACGTCGCGGCGGGCGCCGGGATCGGCCAGCGTCGATTCGCCGCGGGGTTCGAGCAGCAGGGCCGCCAGGCTCACCGGTCCCAGCAGGCTGATCTTGACCGGTCCTGCGAAGTCGGCGAACACCTCGGCGGCGGCATCGGCATCCTCCCCGAGCCGGGAGGCCGCGCGGCGGGCGTCGCGGCCGGGCAGGTGCGTCAGCCGCCAGCCGGCGGGGCTGGCCTCCACGCTCAGGTCCGCACAGAGCGCGGCGGCCCGGGCGACCCCTTCGCTGCCGGGCCCGGTGGTGACCGCCGGCAGGAACGGCACGGCCTCCTCGACGAGGATTCCTGCAGTGATGCGGGCGGCCTCACGGACATCGGACTCAGTGCGAGTCTGCCCGTCGGCCGGCCGGCCGGTGCCGGTCCAGGCGGCGGTGGTGATCGGCCAGCCCCCGCGCCCGGAGGCGAAGACGCGGCCGTTCATCGGCCCCTGCCCTGCATGCGGGCGGCCGGCAGGCCGGGGGTGGTGAAGCCCATGACGCGGCCGTAGAACGCGAGCTCCTGCTCCAGCGCGTCCTGCCGGGTGGCCGGCTGCACGAAGCCGTGGGCCTCACCCGGGTAGAAGGTCGCGCTGTAGGGCAGGCCGCGGGCTTCGAGCGCGGCGATGAGCAGCCGGGCCTGGCTCGGCGGGACGATCGGATCCTCATCGCCCTGGAAGATCGCCACCGGTACGCGCAGATCATCGAGCAGGTTGACCGGGGCGAGGGCGGCGTAGCGCTGCGCCTCCTGCGGGTAGGGTCCGATGAGCCCGTCGAGATAGCGGGATTCGAAGTCGTGGGTCTCCTCGGCCAGGGCACGCAGGTCCCCGACCCCGTAGTAGCTGGCACCGGCGGCGAACACCTCGGTGGTGGTGAGGGCGCGCAGCACCGTCCAGCCCCCGGCCGAGCCGCCGGAGATCGCCAGGCGGGCTGGATCGGCCTCACCGGCATCGACGAGGCCGCGCACCGCGGTGATCGTGTCGGTGACATCGAGGACGCCCCACTGCCCGCGCAGCGCATCCCGGTAGGCCCGGCCGTAGCCGGTCGAGCCGCGGTAGTTGACGTCGATGACGCCGATGCCCCGGGAGGTGAAGAAGGCGTGGTGGGCGCTGACCGCTGGCACCTCCTGGCCGGTCGGACCGCCGTGGACGAAGGCGACATAGGGCGGGCGTTCGCCCTCCGGGCCGGTGAGCTCAGGGTGGTGCGGCGGGTAGACGATCGCATGGATGCCGGCGAAGGTGCGCACCTCGGGGCGCGGATAGTAGGCCGGATGCGACACCTCGGCGCTGAGGGCGACCGGTTCGGTCTCTCCAGTGGCCAGGTGGTGCAGGTACAGGCCGTGCACGCGGCTGGCCGAACCGCCGGTGAGCAGCACGGTGTCCGCGGTCCGGTCCTGCAGGCTCATCGTACTCAGGCCCGGGTCGAGATGCTGCTGCTCACCGGTGCGCGGATGGGCCCAGATGAGCCTGTCGGTGCCGAAGCGGGCGAGTGCGAGGATGCGTCCGCCGCCAGCGGGCAGATAATGCCGCTGGCCCAGCGTCCACAGCGGCCCGCCGATCTCCCCGTCGGCTGCCAGCAGCAGCTCCTCCTCAGCCGGTCGGAACCCCGGCTCGCGGCGGGCGGCAGCCCGGAAGGCCGGCACATCGAGGGCGTAGAGGTTCCAGATGCCGGCCGGGTCGGCAGCGACCGCGAGCCGGTGCGCGCCGATCCATTCGGGCTGCAGGATCGACATGCCCTCCCGCTGCCAGATCCGTTCGGCCTGCCCGGTGGCCACGTCGATGAGGATGAGCGCGGTCTCATCCCACGGCATGTGCGGGTGGTCCCAGCCGATGCAGGCCACCGTGGTGCCGTCGGGGCTGAGCCTCGGCCAGGCGAGGAAATGGGCACCGCCGCCGAGGCGGGTCGCACCTGTGTCATCGACGCGCACGACGTGCCGGCTGATGGCCCCGGTGGGTCCGGTGTCCGTGTGGGATTCCTCGATCGCCAGGATCTGCCCGCCGGTGGCGGTGAGATCGCCGTAGCGGACCCGCCCGCCGGTCTCCGGAGTCAGCGCGGTGGGTTCGGCCAGTGCGCCAGCGGATGGTCCTGGGTGCTGTGCAGCTTGGGTGTTGGTGTGCTGACCGGCGTGCGGGGCAGCCTGGGTGTTGATGTGCTGACCGGTGTGCGGGGCAGGCAGCTCCAGTCTGTAGAGGCGTTGGTCATCTGCGTTGACGAAGACGACGGTGTCGCCGTCGACGGCGAAGCCCCCGCCGCCGTACTCATGGACGCTGGAGCGCACCGAGAAGCCGGCCGGCAGCAGTCGGCGTGCCTCGCCGAGCCGGCCGGTGGGATTGAGGAACAGGCCGGTGCGCCCGTCAGCTTCGCTCATCCGGGCAGTGTAGAGGATGCCCTGCCGTGTGAAGCGGGCGGTTCCGACCGGCTGGGAACTGGCGGCCACCTCGGCGGCGGTGATGGGAGAGGGCCAGGAACCATAAGGCGCAGTGGTGCGGGCTGTCATGCGCACCACAATACTCTGAGCCGACATCTCACCGGCTCGGCTGTCGCCGGCTCGATCGTGCCTGCACCAGCGTTCGCTCTGTCGGCTACCGCCTGCTCGATCGCGCCCGCACCGGCGCTCGTTCTGCCGGCTGCCACCAGAGCTTCAGGGCTGGTGCTCACCCGGTGCGCCGGTGCGCACGCCGGCGCACGATGAGGCGCAGAGCACCGAGGACTGCGATGGCAAGGGAGCACAGCCATATCCCGCCGAACACGAACTGCACCACGCTGCTGTCAGAGCCGGCATCGGCAAGCAGCAGCACCCAGGGAACTGTGAACAGCGGCGAGAGCAGCGCGCACACCAGTCCCCCAACCGCGGCGTGACTCACTGCAGAGATGCTGACCCTCGCGGCATCCATCACCAGACGCACAATCACGCACACACCGCTCGCAATGACCAGCCACAGCATGCAGGCGAACAGTCCAGCGTCCACCAGGCCCGGACTCATCTCGGCACCTGCCAGGCCCACGCCCAGAGCCGCCACACCGACCGCGAGACCAGCGCAGCCGACGAGCACAGGCGTCAGCTCTGACATTCGCATCACCAATTACATGCCCTTGCGACAGCCCTGGCATCCTTTTTCTTGAAAGCGCTCTTAACTCCGCGCGCAATTTCCGTGCGCGCCCAGTTCGGTTTACTGCGACGATAACCCTCAAGATCAATCTTAAAAGTTCCGTACAATCCGAGAATATGGCAGTCCCACTGCTGCCGCATAGTGGCCTTTTTCATAGACCTGGGATAATGATCGACCAGATCCGCGTACCCAAGGTTTGCAGTCTTTCGCCAGTCATGCACTCTCATTAAGCGAGCAGCTTTCGTCACCTCAACCTGAACTTCCCAGGAACCCTTTTTCCAGCGCTCGTGATTGACGCGCCTGATGATTCCACGCTTAAAGAGTGGATCCGCCACAACAGGATAGTTAACTCCCGCGCCACTGAGATCAATACGTTGAGTCAGAACATCTCCCTCAACCGTATACCAACTTGGCACCGGCAACCCTTCTGAATCTACAGCCCAAGCGGGTTCAAAGCCTCCGAGGAACTCGCCGGACTGGTTTCTCACAAGCGCCACCGACCCATCGGTAGTAATTTCTACGCCGTCGGGATGACTGACACGGTACGATACCGCCGCAGCCTTCACCCCTCGCGGGAGGACTACACCAAACTGAACCTCATCTTCCTGCTTGGGAGACAACACATGACCATAGCCGCGTTCATCGACTCCCGCGAATGACGAAATTTCATCCATTCTTCTAACGTGCTGAATGTCGGCGACCGGACTGATTGTCACCGCGCCGTCAACATTCCCTTCACCTAAAGTCATTGACAGCGAATTTAAATCCGGAGCACTCACTTCATCGTCAGAATCCATATCGGCACCTTGACTGAAGGGCGTCACTTCTTCCATCGTAGATCTCCGCAGAACTCCATCCAAAGCGATGATGTCCGCCTCGGTTACGCCTTGATCCTGGGGAACAGCGAACGCTGCCTGACTGAAAGAAGTCGCAATCAATCCGAGGGAAACGGTTCGAGTAATAGCGGTCAAGATTCCATGAGTAAACATGACGCGGGAAGCCTTTTGGAGGGGAGTCCGACGGGAAGAAATTCATCGGGTACATTGAGCATATCACCTGTCGCTACCAGCAGGCAATGGCGTTCGCCCTGCTCAGGCGGTCTGATCGATCGTTGCCTGCCCGAGCACGCGGGTGCCGCGGTAGATGACCATCGTCTGCCCGGCGGCCACCCCGGACAGCGGCTCCTCGACGGCCACGTGCATGATCTGTCCGCGCGGGCGCGGGGCCGGCAGGTTCTCCTCGTGTGCTGGGACGGTTTCGTCGACCTCGCCGAGCCACACGCGGGCCGGCACCGGATCGGCGTGCGCCCGGATCTGGATCTCGCAGTCGATCGCGGTCGTCTCGCTGTCGCCGATGTCCGATGGCGGCAGCCCGCACCAGGTGGTGCGGATGCCTTCGAGCCGGTCGACGCGCAGCGCCTGCTTGGGCCCGACGGTCACGGAGTTGTCGGCGACATCGATGCCGACGACGTAGCGCGGCTTGCCGTCAGCGGCCGGCTTCTCGATTCCGAGTCCCTTGCGCTGGCCGATGGTGTACGTCATCGCGCCGTCGTGCTCGCCGAGCACCTCACCGGATTCGTCCTTGATGAGGCCCGGGCGCATCGGGATCTTGTCGGCCAGCCACGCCTTGGTGTTGCCGTCGGGGATGAAGCAGATGTCGTAGGAGTCCGGCTTGTTCGCCACCGGGAAGCCGCGTTCGGCCGCCTCGGCACGCACCTCGGCCTTCGAGGCGGAGGCGCCGATGGGGAAATAGCAGTGTGCGAGCTGTTCGCTGGTGAGCACGCCGAGCACATAGGACTGGTCCTTGTTCAGATCCAGCCCGCGGTGCAGCTCCGGGCTGCCGTCGGCTGCCGGGATGATCTCGGCGTAGTGGCCGGTCGCCACGGCGTCGAAGCCGAGTGCGAGCGCCCGGTCGAGCAGGGCTGCGAACTTGATGCGCTCATTGCAGCGCATACACGGGTTCGGGGTGCGGCCGGCGGAGTATTCGGCGATGAAGTCATCGACGATGTCCTCCTTGAACCGTTCGGAGAAGTCCCACACGTAGAACGGGATGCCGAGCATCCCGGCGACCCGGTGGGCGTCGCGGGAGTCCTCGATCGTGCAGCAGCCGCGCGAACCGGTGCGCAGCGTGCCGGGCATGCGGGACAGCGCCAGGTGCACGCCGACCACCTCGTGGCCGGCGTCGACGGCGCGAGCGGCGGCGACAGCGGAGTCGACGCCGCCGGACATCGCGGCAAGGATCCTCATGACTGGCCTCCTGCAGGTGTGGCGGACGTGCCCGAGGCAGTGGTCGCCGCGCCCGAGGCGGTGGTTGCCGTGCCCGAGGCAGTGGTCGCCGCGCCCGAGGCGGTGGTCGCCTGCCATGACGGGGCGGCAGAGACCATCCCGGCCTTGGCAGCGCGTTCGACGATGCCCGGCAGCGCGTCGAGCAGTGCGTCGATGTCGGTCTCGGTGGTCTCCGGGCCGAGGGTGAAGCGCTGCACGGAGCGGGCGGTGTCCTCATCGGCCCCGCAGGCCATGAGCACATGGGAGGGCCGGGACACCCCGGCCTGGCAGGCCGAGCCGGTGCTCGTGGCGAAGCCGGCGGCATCGAGCAGGAACAGCAGCGCGTCGCCTTCGCAGCCGGGGAAGACGATGTGGACGTTGTTCGGCAGGCGCTCGTCCCCGCGCCGTCCGGACAGGCGGGCTGAGGGGATGCGCTCTTCGATGCCGGTGATGAGCCGGTCGCGCAGCCGGGCCGTCTCTGTGGAGTCGAGTGTGCGGCAGGCGCGTTCGGCGGCTGCCGCGAAGGCGGTCGCACCGGCGACGTCGAGGGTGCCGGAGCGGACCTTGCGCTCCTGTCCTCCGCCGTGGGCCACCGGCACCGGGGTCAGGTCGCGGGCGAGCACGAGCGCACCGATGCCCACCGGCCCGCCGAGCTTGTGGGCGGTCACCGTCATCGCAGCAACACCGAGTTCCGCGAAGTTCACCGGCACCTGCCCAAAAGCCTGCACCGCATCAGTGTGGACCGGGATGCCGTACGGTTCGGCGATCCGGGCAAGCTCGGCCACCGGCTGCAGGGTGCCGATCTCGTTGTTGGCCAGCATGACCGACACGAGGGCGGTGCGCTCGGGTGCCGCGGCGATCTCCGCCTCGGCGGCGGCCAGATCGAGCCGTCCGGTCTCATCGACAGGCAGGAAGACGAGTTCGGCACCGCAGGATTCGAGCCATTCGGCGGTCTCGAGGATCGCGTGGTGCTCGATCGCGGAGACGAGCAGCCGCGGACGCTCGAAGGGCGCGGCGGTGCGGCCGGCGTTGCGGGCCCAGAAGATGCCCTTGAGGGCGAGGTTGTCGGCTTCGGTGCCGCCGGAGGTGAAGATCACCTCGGATGGAGTCGTGGCGCCGAGGCAGTCGGCGAGTGTTTCGCGGGCGGCTTCGATGCGCATCCGGGCAACCTGACCGTCCGCGTGAAGCGACGAGGGATTGCCGACGCGGTGGAGTTCTTCGGTGAAGGCCGTCAGCACCTCAGCGGGCATCGGCGAGGTGGCGGCGTGATCGAGATAGACGCGCACTGACCCCATTCTACGCGGCAGCCTCGCATGGGTCTAAAATATTGGGCGTGCTCACCGTACTGACCTACACCCTCTTCGCCGCCTCGGCCGCCCTGTGCCTGTGGGCGCTCGTGCAGACGATCCGCAATCGGCCAGCCGGCATCCTCATGCTCGGCGGGGCCGGCGTGCTGCTGCTCCTGCTGCTCGTTCAGCTCGTCGTCTCGATCGTCATGTGGGGCCAGTCCGGCGACACCGACGGTGTGCTGTTCTTCGGCTACCTGTTCACCGCGATCGTGCTGCTGCCGCTGGCCGGGTTCTGGGCATTCGCCGAACTCAGCCGCTGGGGGCCCGGCGTGCTGGCCGCCGCTGCTGCGACCGTGGGCATCATGATCGAGAGGATGGACCAGATTTGGCTGTGAGCTATTCGGCCATGCACACCGGTCCCGGCCGGGGGCTGACCGCGGTGTACGGGATCTTCGCCCTGGCGGCCACCGCACGAGCCGGTGTGCAGCTCATCCGCGACTACCACGAGGCGCCGCTGGCGTACTCGCTGTCGGCTCTCGCAGCCGTCGTCTACATCATCGCCACCGTCTGCCTCGTCATCGGCTCGCGCACCTCGCACCGGATCGCGGTCGCGGCGACGACCTTCGAGCTCGCCGGCGTCATCGTCGTCGGGTTCCTCAGCCTCACCCACCCGGAGCTGTTCCAGAAGCCGAGCGTGTGGTCGCTGTTCGGGATCGGCTACGGCTTCATCCCGCTGGTGCTGCCGATCGTCGGGCTGCTGTGGCTGCGCCGGGTCGGCAGGCGGGTGGCAGCCGACCGCGCCTGAGCCCGGTGCGCCCGGGCACGCCGCGGCTGGGCATGCCGCACCTGGGATTGGTGCGGCTGAGCTTGCCGCAGCTGACGTGACCGCACCCGAGGCGTCGGGCAGGCAGCCGGCTCGGCGGTTCGTCAGTCGGTGGTCTGGGCTTCGAGCAGGAACCAGTCGGAGCCGACGATGAGGTTGGTCTGCTCTGAGCCGAGGAGCATGTAGGGGATCGAGGTGCTGATGAGCAGCTTGCCGCCCTCGAGGTCGCTCGTCATGACCGCTTCGAGCTCTTCGCCGACGTCGATCGACCCGCCGGAGCGAACCGTGAGTTCGATCGTGCAGCGCACTTCGCCGAAGGACACGTCCCCGGTTTCGGTCTTGAGCCCGTGTTCGGCCAGCGGCACGGTCGCCTCATCGTAGGGGTCGCAGGTGACTGTGGTGCCCTCGAAGGCCTCGTCGTTGCCGGCCATCTCATCGACATAGTCGCGGAATCCGGTGAAGGCGTCTGAGGCGTATTCGATGTTCTGGTCGTTCTCCGGGATCTCACCGGTCTCCAGGTACTGCTGGAGGGTTTCTTTGGCGGTGGTGCCGAGCTCGGTGAACTCTGTGCCCGACTGCTCGACCGCGCCGGTGCCGTCGGCCATGAGGGTCGGCACGTTCTCCTGCGGAACGAAGAGGCTCTGGGTCACCTGCCAGTCCTCGCCTGCTGATTCGCGGGTGACGAGCATCGCCTGGACGGTCTCATCGCTGTCAGAGGGCTTGCCGAAGGCGATGAACCACATCGGGTACTCGGCAAAGGACGGGCCGCCGGCGACGATCTGGTCGAAGTTCACTGCTGAGAGCTCCGTCTTGGCAGCCTTGGCGATGAGGATCTCGGCGCGGGTGCGGTCGAGCAGCGGCGGAGCCTGGATCTTGTCGAGCTGATCCTCATCGCCCTTGAGGCTGGCGTCGAGGCGCTCGGTGTAGGAGGTGAGGAACTCACCGGCCTCCCCTGCGCGCAGGGCGGGGCGCTCGAACTCGGTGAGGTTCGGACTCGAGGGCTGGGCAACCGGCAGCGGCGAGCAGCCGGCCAGCACCCCGAGGGTGACGACAGACCCGATGGCGGTGGCCTTCCGTGCCCGCTGGGCGGTGGCCTTCCGTGCCAGCTGGGTGGTGCGCTGGCTGCGGTTCTTCCGCGCGGTCGCGCGTGTGGCTGAGGCGGCTGTCCGGCCGGCCAGGTCCTTTGCGCGGGCACCGAGGTCGGACATGCGGGATCCACCTGAGCCGCCGCGACCTGACCCACCGCGGCCCGATCCGGTGCAGCTCGATCCACCGCGGCCGGACCCGCCGCGGCCGTACTCGCGGCGCAGCCGGCGCCGGCGTCCGGGGCGAGCGTCAAGCCAGCGCAACAGGAAGTAGGCAGCCGTGCCGAAGGCGAGGATCGCCAGAGCCAGGCCGATGAGGCTGGCGGGGAACACTCCCCCGGTGTCCATGTTCAGCTGCAGCTCGACTCCATCGAGGTTGCCTTCCGGGTCGGCTGGGGCGACGACGATGACCTCACCGGATTCGGCGTCGAGGTCGAAGGTGTGCGACAGCTGGCTGCCGGTCTGGGAGGCGGTCCACCAGTCCCGGCCGGCCGCGTCGTTCAGCGGTGCCGGCTCCCCGTCGATGAACCGGGTCTTAAGCGCCAACGGGAAATCGATCTCGGTGACTTCCTCATGGGCGATGCCGGTCAGGTAGCTGTCGACGTCGACTCCGCTGGCCGTGCCCATGAACAGTTCCGCATCCCCGCTGACCTGCAGGGTCGCCTCGGTGTTCTCGAACGGCACCAGCTGCGGGTTGAGTACGAAGGCGTAGGCCCCGTCGTGGATCTGCGATGGTGCGGTGTCGACGATGTCATCGGCGCCGACAACCGACAGCGCTGACAGCGACAGGGCAGCGCAGACGAGCCCGCCGATGGCGGAGAAGGCAGCCAGAATGAGGCGAACCACGCGGTTGAGCGGTCCTTTCTCGTGCGGGAACAGATGGACGGCGAAAACGGTCAGCTGGCACCGGCCGGCTGGCGGCAGCGAGCCGGTGAGCCGGTTCAGAACAGGGCGCGCATGAGGCGTGAGCGGGCCTTCGTCACGCGCTGGTCCTCGGCACCGACGACGTCGAAGAGATCGACGAGGCGGGTGCGCACGCGCTCCTTGTCGTCTCCGGACAGACTCGGCAGGATCGTCAGCAGCCGGTTGAAGGCGTCCTCGACGTGTCCGCCGGCAGCGTCGAGGTCAGCACAGGCCAGGGCCGCATCGACGTCGGTGGAGTCGGATGCCGCTGCCTGGCGAACGGCCTCGGGATCGGCGTCCTTGACGCGCTTGAGCAGGCCGACGCGAGCGAGCCCGAGCCGCGCTTCCTCATCGGCTGGCGCCTCAGAGAGAGCCGTGCGGTAGATCCGCTCGGCTGCATCGAGGTCGTCGCGTTCGAGTGCCTCGATCGCTTCGGGGTGGGCTGGGCCGGCAGCTGCCGGGGTCTGCTCACCGGCGGGCACGGCCGTCTTCGTCACGCCGTTCTGCGCAGCAGCGGCGACGAGCTGTTCGAAGACCTGGCGGACCTGCGGTTCGGGCTGGGCGCCCTGGAACAGCGGCACCGGCTGGCCCTTGAGGATCGCGACGACCGTCGGGATCGACTGCACCTGGAAGACCTGCTGCAGCCGCGGGTTGGCATCCACGTCGACCTTGGCGAGCACGACCTTGCCGCCGAAATCGCCGACGACCTTGTCCAGCACCGGGGAGAGCTGCTTGCACGGCCCGCACCAGTCGGCCCACAGGTCGACGACGACCGGAACGCTCATCGACAGTTCGACGACGTCGTTGAAAGTCTCCTCGGTGACATCGAAGACCAGCGCCGGCACGCTGACGGTGTCCGCACCGGCCGGTGCGCCGCCGACCGGCGCGCCACCGGCTGGGGCGCCCCCGGCTGGGGCAGCGGGTGCGGTTTCGGCCTGGCTGCGGCTGCGCACGGCGGACAAGTCGAGTCCCTGACTGCCGGCGGTGTTGGGGTGTGCGGGGTGTTCGGTCATGCTCGTGTGAGTTCCTTTCGCATAGGGCCGCTGCAGCTCAGAGCAGCTTGGCTCCGGTGAGTGCTTCACTGAATCCGACAAGGGTGATCTGGCCGTCCTCACCGGGCGGGACGACGAAGGTGACCATGTACTGGAACTCGGTCTCCAGCTTCTTCTTCGTCGTCTTCTCGCCGGTGACCTCCGCCTGGGTCTTCGGCAGAGTGATCTCGCCGGTGCGGTCGTCCTGTTTGTCCGGGGTGATCGTCGAGGTGCCGCGGATCGAGCCGGTCACCAGTGCGCCGCCGTCAGCGGTGCGCTGAGCGACGACCTCGGGACCGCCTTCGTATGAGAAGTCGACCTTCGCCTTGCCCTCGGACAGAGTGTCTTTCTGCTTCTTCTGCGCCTCGGCGATGTGCTTGCGCAGCGCATCCTCGGTGTAGGCGCCGGCGTCCTCGGCGTCCTTGCCCTTGGCCAGCACCTCGGCGTACTTCTTGACGGTGTCCGCCGGAGTCTGGCGCAGCCCCTCGGCATCTGCCGGCAGCAGTTCTGCGCCTTGCCGGGCGTCGGCGACCTCGGGAATCTGGGCGCCGCCGAGGATGACGGTCTGCGCCCACAGCTTGTAGTCAGCCCGCGGGTCGGCCTGGGAGAGCACGAGCACCTGCAGGCTGCCGTCCTCAGCGCTCTTCGTCACCAGTTCGGTCACACGCGGCCACTGGTCGGAGGCGGCGGTGAAGTTCAGGACGATCTCATCAGCAGCGAGCGGCGGGGGCAGCTTGGCGTCCTTGGCCTTGCCCTTGACCTTGTAGGCGGCTTCGCGCTGCTGCAGGGCCGGGCCGTCGGCACGGGCCTTGAGCGCCTCGGCGTCGGTGTCCTTGTCCGCAGCGGCGACAGTCTCGGCGACCTTGCTGAGGATCTTCTCGGCCTGCCCGTCGTCGATGACGGCCACCGGGGTCTCCGGCGGATCGGACGGCTTGGCCTTGGGCACCTCTTCGGAACCGCAGCCGGCGAGCGCGATGACCGGCACGATCGCAAACGCCGCACCGGTCTGGGCGAGCTTCTTGCGCCGCTCCTGGCGCGCCTGCCGGCGCTGGGCCTCGCGGATGGCCTTCTTGCGGTTGAACCAGCCGGCGAGGATGCCGAGGCCGATGAGGATCGCACCGATGACCATGAGCGGGATCGCCCACGGGGTGGCGGTGTCGTTCGGCCAGGCCAGCGTCACCTTCGACGCCGCCGGGGCCTCACCGTCGGTGCCGATGACGAAGCTCGTGCGTCCGGCGTCCTGGTCCCATTCGAGCGTCGCCGGGGAGACGGCGGTGGTTTCTGCGTTCCACAGGTCAGCGCCGGCGACCGGCGGGGTGGTGTTCTCCTCACCGTCGACCTTCTCGGTCACGAGCCCTCCTTCACCGTCGACACCGGTGACGGTGGTGTGGGTGCTGGTGCCGACCCACGCGTCGACGTTCTCCTTGCTGGCCTGCGCGATCGTGATCTCACCTTCGCCCTCGACGGCCAGCTCAGCCGGCGTCTGGTAGAGGTTGAGCACGCCGGGCTCAACGACGATGACCGAGCCGGGATCATCGAAGGTCGCCGAGCTGGTGATCTGGGTGTCCGGCGCCCAGGCGGTCTTCTGCAGTATCCCGATTCCGCCGAGGATGAGGCCGGCGATCACCAGCAGTCCGGCAAGGAAATAGCGCATGGAGTCCCTTCGTTCAACGGCTCAGGCGCGGGTGCGCACGCGTGCTTCAAGTGTAGTTGACCAGCCGCGGGATCCCGGGGCGACCCGGCGCGGCGGAGGACAGCCGATCAGGTTACCGGCCCAGTCTGAGTGTTCGCTCAGTCCGCAGGCGCAGGACTCCGGCACCGAGGCGGTGGGCACCGGTGCCGAGGCGGTGGCCTGGCGGCCATGTCCTAGGATTGCTCGTGTGGCTACCGACAAGATTGTATGGATCGACTGTGAGATGACCGGCCTGAAGGTCGGCACCGACGAGCTGGTGGAGATCGCGTGCATCGTCACCGACTTCGACCTCAACCCCGTCGACGAGGGCATCGACATCATCATCCGGCCCTCGGATGCGGCGCGTGCGCAGATGGGTGAGTTCGTCACGAACATGCACACCGCCTCCGGGCTCATCGACGAGCTCGACTCCGGCACGGATGTCGCCTCTGCCGAACAGCAGGTCATCGACTACATCCGCCGGCATGTGCCCGCCTCGGTGCGCGCCCCGCTCGGCGGCAACTCAGTCGGCACCGACAAGCAGTTCCTGCAGGCGCAGATGCCGCACCTCGTCGAGGTGCTGCACTACCGGATCATCGATGTCTCCTCGATCAAGGAGCTGGCCAAGCGCTGGTACCCGCGCGCCTACTACTGCGCCCCGGCCAAGACCGGCGGGCACCGGGCGCTGGGCGATATCCAGGATTCGATCCGCGAGCTGCAGTACTACCGCACACTGCTCTTCCGCGCAGAGGAGCCGACTGGCGATGAGGCGACCGCGGCTGCCCAAGCGGTCAGCGGCAGCGAGTCCGAAGCAGCAGAATCTGCGCCAGCACAGCCCGAGTCCTGAGCCGCTGAGCCGCCTGCCGGGTGCTGCCTCAGCGGCGCCTGACCATTCCCGACCCCGGCGCGAACACCTTCGCCGGGAACACCCCGGACTTCACAACGGTGCGCGCCAGCGGCGTCGCCAGCTCCGCCAGCCGGGCATGCTCATGCTCATCGAGCATGCTCCACGCGTGGGCGACGGTGTCGTCGGTGGCGTCCTCGATCGCCTCACGCAACACGATCGCCTCATCGGTCAGCGCCAGCCCGCCGGTCGCCGCCTGCTCCGGGTCGGCCGCCTCGGCGTCGGCATGCTGGCCGGTGCGCTGCAGCAGGCCGTTGTCGATCAGCCCCTCGACATAGGTGTCCCAGATCTCGTGCGACCAGCCGCGTGAGCGGCGCGCGGCCCGCGCGGTGAAGCTCGTGCCGCTGGCCACATGCAGGATGACCGATTCCAAACCGGTGAGATCGTGGGCCAGCAGCGCAGCGATATGGCCGTCGCCGCGGTATTCGCGCAGCAGCGTCACCGCCGCCCACAGCTGGGTCAGCGGCGCGAGCACGCCGTCGCTGGTGGCGATCCCCTCCGACAGCGCCTCGGCATGGGCGGCGAAGAGCGGCCGGCCATCGGGCAGCATCACTTCGAGCACCGGCTGCAGCAGTGTCAGCACCTCGGCGGCGGCATCGGCGAGCGCATCGGTTTCGACACCCTCGGCGGTGAAGATCTCAGCCATCATCTCCTCGACCCCGCGATGCCGGGCGGCGAGCACCGCCTCGGGCGCGGCGACATCCCAGCAGGCGGGGACGAACTCGCTGATAAAGTCAGCGTTGAAACTGTAGAACGTCGCAGCGACGACCGAGGCCTGCACCCGGCCGAGCGCAGCCGAACGCGCAGCGAAGTACCCGCCAGAGGGGTGCGTCAGCCCGATCTCGGCCAGCGCGCGGGCGACCGCCGGGGAGAAGTAGCTGGCGGAGTGAAGGGCATCAAGGCGCTTCGTCGTCGTGCGGATGCGTTCGATGTGCTGCGCGTCATACATGGAACCAGCATAAAAGATGCGGATGAACTCAGCGCCTGCCGCTGAGCGCCGATGAGACAGAAGGAGGGTGTTGGAACATGCGGATTGAGGAGCTGCGCGCCAGTTATGAGCAGTCGCTGCAGGAGGCAGTCGACCGCAACGACGTCTATGCGATGACCCACACCCTCGATGAGATGACCGTCAGCGATGTCACCGCGGTCATCGAGCGGATGAACCCGCGCGACCGGGCGGTGGTCTACCGGCTGCTGTCGAAGGACCGCGCCGCCCAGGTCTTCGACGCCCTCGACGCGGAGCTGCGCGGTGAGCTCGTCATCGGTCTGACGGACAAAGAGGTCACCGCCGTCCTCGACGAGCTCGATCCCGATGACGCCGTCGAACTGCTCGATGAGCTGCCGGCCGGGGTCGCCTCGAAGATGCTGCGCACCCTTGATCGGTCGCAGCGGGAGCTGACGAGCATTGTCCTCGGTTATCCGCGCGGTTCGGTGGGACGCCGGATGAGCCCGCAGCTCATCCACGTGCTCGAGACCGCCAGCGCTGCCGAGGTGATGGAGCATGTGCGGGCGCGGTCGAAGGACTCGGAGACGCTGTACACGATCCCGGTGCTCACCGCCGACCGGATCGTCACCGGTGTGGTGAGCCTGCGCGATGTCATCGAAGCCGCACCGGACACGCTCGTGCGCGACTTCATGGTCAAGCCCGAGATGGTCCACGCCCGCACCCCGATCGAGACCGCTGCCCGCCGGTGTGCGGAGGCGAAGGTGCTCGCAATGCCGGTCGTCGACTCCGAGCAGCGGCTCGTCGGCATCTTCACCATCGATGATGCGCTTACGGTGCTCGAGGACGAGGAGTCCGAGGACCTGGCGCGCATGTCCGGTTCGGAGCCGCTGCGCCGGCCGTACATGTCGACCTCTGTGATCACGCTCATGCGCTCGCGCATCATCTGGCTGCTCGTGCTCGCCATCGGGGCGACGCTGACGGTGCAGGTGCTGGAGGTCTTCGAGGCCACACTGAGCCAGATGCTCGTGCTTTCGGTGTTCGTCCCACTGCTCATCGGCACCGGCGGCAACACCGGCAATCAGGCGGCAACGACGGTCACGCGTGCCCTGGCGCTGGGCGATGTGTCGCCGCGGGACTCGTTCAAGGTCATCGGCCGAGAGTTCCTCGTCGGGCTCACGCTCGGCGTCTCGCTCGGCACGCTCGGGTTCCTGCTCACAACTGCGGTGTACGACTTCCACATCGGACTCGTCATCGGGCTCACCCTCATCTGCGTGTGCACCATGGCCGCCACCGTCGGCGGAGTCATGCCGATGGCAGCGCAGGCGCTGCGGGCGGACCCAGCCGTGTTCTCCAACCCGTTCATCACCACCTTCGTCGACGCCTCCGGTCTGCTCATCTACTTCGGCATCGCCAAACTGCTGCTCGGGATCTGAGCGCCAGGTCTGTGTCAGTCCACACCGCCCACGCGGTTGCGGTGGTACTGGTGGCCGGCGGCCGCGAGCAGCAGCGCCGAACCGCACCAGATCGCCGCGGCCGGGCCAGCCGGCGCGGCGATGACACCGGCGATGAGCGGCATCGCGACCTGGCCGATGCGGTTGCCCATCAGCCGCATCGCCAGGGCCGAACCGCGCCAGGCCGAGGGCACCGATGAAGTGATGAGCGCCATCGTCAGCGGCTGCCCGAGACCGAGGAAGAATCCGCTGATGAGCATCAGCAGCGCTGCCAGCCACATCCAGTCGAGCACGATCGGCGGGAAGATCAGTGACAGCCCGGCACCGAGCACGCTGACGAAGACGAGCAGGCGGCGGTCGAAGCGGTGGGAGAAGTACGGCAGGAACACGCGCGAGATGATCGAGGAGACACCGCGGACTGCCAGCAGCACGCCGATCCAGGCCGGGGCGACACCATGCTCCTCGCCGACGAGCGGGAGGAAGGCGACGAGGATGTCGAGGACGGCCAGCAGCGCCAGCGACGACAGCATCGCCGCCCGGATGTCGCCGTTGGACAGGATCGAACGCACGCGCGCCTTCTCCGGCTCCGTCGTGTCCGGTGCGTCCGTCTCCGGCTGCGGGTCTGCAGTCCGCTCCCCCGCCTCGGGACCGGTCGATCCCTGCTGGCGGGGCTGGAAGGCCCGGGAGCTGAAGAACATGAGCGGCACCGCACCGGCGGTGATGATCGCACCGAGCCACAGCGCCAGCGACACCTCGCCGGTCCGGGTGGCGGCCTGGCTGCCGAGCAGCAGGGTGACGCCGAGCGGACCGATCATCTGCCCGGCGGAGTAGGCGGCGGTGAACCAGCCGAAGCCGAAGTCGAGCTGGTCGGCCCGCGCGTAGCGGGCGATCGAGGACTGTCCGGCGATCGTGAAGACGAGGTGGCCGATGCCCAGGATCGCATTGGCCACTGCCACGAGTACGAGTGACTGGGCGAGCGCGAGTAGCACGCCGCCGGCGACGAGAATGAGCGCGCCGACAAGGACCATGAGCCGCAGCCGGGTGGTGCGATCCGACAGCCGTCCGAGGGCGAGTGCCGCCACGAGCGGAACGAGGGCGTAGATCGCGGTGACGAGACCGACAGAGGTCGCCCCGGCGCCGAGGTCGATGAGCTTGTACGTCGTCACCGGACGCAGCAGGTACACACCGGTCTGCGTGCATACGGCGGCTGCCACGAGCAGCCACAGCCACATGTGCGAGGACTGCTGTGCCCTGTTCATCTGCCTGTCTGCCTGCGCCTCTCTCACGTGCTGCCGGTTGTGCTGTCATCGTATACCCGCCCCAACCGCCTCGGGCCCGGGGCGTTCGACCCGCTCGGCGAGCTGTGTTGCGCCAGCTGAGATGATCCTCGACACAGTCTGAGCAGGTGCATAGAATTTAGCGACCGCAACCGCAGTGGCGCGGGCGATGTGCAGCATTGCCGCGTGCCGGATCCGAAGGGACACAACCGAACGTGGGCAGTCCACCGACCTCAGGCAGCACACAGACGCGCGGCTCCGCCTCGCCTGGGAAGAAGATCGCACTGACGATCTACGCGATCATCGCCGTCATCGCGATCGCCACCGCGACATTCTTCTCCTTCTCCTCCTCCAGCCAGGCCGGTGACCTGCGCGCCGGGCTGACGATGATCGCCCCGGCCGGAGCCGGCGGCGGCTGGGACTCGTTCGTACGCGAACAGCAGCAGGCGATGCGCCTGTCCGGTGTCGCCCGCAACGCCCAGGTCGTCAACATCCCGGGCGCCGGCGGCACGATCGGGCTGGCCCGGTTCTCCACCATGAACGGGGAAGCATCGACGATCATGGCCACCGGTTCGGCGATGACCGGCGGCATCGAGCTCAACGACTCCCCGGTCGGCTTCGACGACGTCACCCTGCTGGCCCGGATGGCCGAGGACTACGACGTCGTCATCGCCCCAGTCGACGCCCCCTACGATGACATCCCCGGCCTGCTCGAGGCGTGGAAGGACGACCCGAGCGGCTTCCGCTGGACCGGCGGTTCGGCCGGCTCGCTCGATCACCAGGTCGTCGCCCGGCTCGCCCAGGAAGCCGACATCGACGGCAAGGACATCACCTACATCCCGAAGTCCGGCGGCGGTGAGGCGATCCAGACGCTGCTCTCCGACACCACCGATGTCGCCTCGACCGGCTACAACGAGGTCTCCGACCAGGTCGAGGCCGGCCGCGTCAAAGCACTCGGGCTGACCGCGCCGGAACCGCTCGACGGGGTCGACGTCGAGCCGATGGTCGACCAGGGCGTCGACGTCGTCATGGGAAACTGGCGCGGCATGCTCGCCGCCCCCGGCATCACCGATGAGGAGAAGACCGAACTCCTCGCCATGCTCGAGGAGACCCGCAACAGCGAAGAGTGGAAAGACGCGCTCCAGCGCAACTCGTGGACTGATGCGTGGATGACCGGTGAGGACTTCGAGGACTTCCTCGCCGAGGACCAGAAGAACACCGCCGAGCTGCTTGAGGAGCTGGGACTGTGAACGAGACCCCCGCACACACCGGCGCCCACACGCCGGGCACTGCCAGCGCCGATGCTGCTGCCGCAGCCGGCAGCAGGTCCTGGTGGACCGGCCGTTCCGGGCTCGTCCTCGCGCTCATCATGGCCGCCTTCGGCACGTACATGCTCTACGGCGTGCTGACGATGCAGGTTGCCGAAGACGCCGACAAGCCCGGCCCGCAGTTCGTGCCGATGGTCATCGCGATCGCCAGCTACCTGCTCGCCGCGCTGCTGACCATCGCCTACATCCGCACGCCCGAGGCCCCGGTCGAGGCCGGCGGAGCGGTCGCCGGCGGCACGTCGGCCGACCCGGATGACATCGCCGCAGCCCAGGGCCGCTACCGCACCTTCAGCGACTACGCCTCCTTGGCGTGGGCGATCGGCGGGTTCGCCGGCTTCGTGCTCCTGCTCGAACCGCTCGGCTGGATCCTCGCTGCCGCGGGCCTGTACTGGTGCGTCACGCGCGCAATGGGCTCGACGAAGCCGCTGTTCGATGCGACGGTCGCGCTCACCGTGTCCTCGATCATCTATCTGGCGCTCGACGTCTCGCTCGGTCTCAACCTGCCCTCGGGCATCCTCGGAGGTCTGTGATGCTTGACAGTCTCATGTCCCTCTTCGGCGGCTTCGCCGAGGCCGTCACCCCGATGAACCTCCTGTGGGTGTTCGTCGGCTGCCTGCTCGGCACCGCGGTCGGCGTGCTGCCCGGTCTCGGCTCGTCGATGGCGGTCGCGCTGCTGCTGCCGATGACCTTTGCCCTCGACCCGGCCGGTGCGCTCATCCTCATGTCCGGGGTGTACTTCGGCGGGCTGTTCGGCGACTCGACGATGGGCATCCTCGCCGGCACCCCCGGCCAGCCATCAGCGATCGCCACCTCGATCGAAGGACACCGGATGGCCAAGGCAGGCCGCGCCCCGCAGGCGCTGGCGGCCGCGGCGATCGGCGCGTTCATCGGCGGCATCGTCTCCGCAGTCGTCGTCGTGTTCTTCGCTCCGGCGCTGGCGGACTTCGCCACGAACTTCGGGCCCGCCGAATACACCGCCCTGGCCCTCTTCGCCTTCGTCGCAACCTCCTCGGTCGTGGCCGACTCGGTGCTCAAGGGGCTTTCGGCCCTCGTGCTCGGCGTGGGCATCTCACTGGTGGGCATCGACTCGGTCTCCGGCACAGAGAGGATGACCTTCGGTCTGCCCGGACTGTTCGACGGCATCTCACTCGTCACCGTCACCGTTGCGATCCTCGCCCTCGGCGAAGTGTTCCACATCGCCTCCCGGATCCGGCGCACCGAGCACCTGACGCAGACCCCTGAGACCGGCCGGCCGTTCCTGTCGCGATCGGAATTCCGTGAGTCGATGCCGGCCTGGCTGCGCGGCACCGCGATCGGCCTGCCCTTCGGCGTCATCCCGGTCGGCGGTGCCGATGTGCCGACCTTCCTGTCCTACGGGCTGGAGAAGCGCCTCGACAGGAACCGCAGGGACCCGCAGTTCGGGCGCGGTGCCATCCGCGGCATCGCCGGCCCCGAGGCGGCGGGCAACGCGACGACGGCGATGGCCATCGGCGCCCTGCTGGCCCTCGGCCTGCCGATCTCAGCGACCGCAGCGATCATGCTGGCGGCACTGCGCCAGTTCGGTCTGCAGCCCGGCCCGCTGCTGTTCGACCGGGCACCTGAGCTCGTGTGGGCACTGCTGGCGTCGTTCTTCATCGCGATGATCGTGCTGCTCATCCTCAACCTGCCGCTGGCCAGCGTGTGGGCGAGCCTCATGAAGATCCCGGCCCCGCACCTGTACGCCGGCATCGCCGTGTTCTGCGGCCTGGGCGTCTACGCGACCTCCTCGTCGGTGTTCGACCTGGCGCTGCTGCTCGTCATCGCCGTCCTCGGTCTCGTGCTGCGCCGCTACGGAGTGCCGTTGGCCCCGCTCATGATCGGAATGGTGCTCGGCCCGCTGGCGGAGACGAACTTCCGCGATGCGCTGCTGAGCTCCGGCGGCAGCTACGCCACCTTCTTCTCCTCGCCGCTGTCGATCATCCTCTACATCGTGCTCGCCGCCGCACTCGTCTACACGATGATCGGCCGGCTGCGCGGCCGCCGGGTCGGCGACATCGGCGGGGCCTCGGCCTCGGCTGATGCTGAGGCCGAGCACGCGGAGGATCAGAAGGTGAGCTGACCGGCCTCCTGCCGGTGAGTGCGGCGCTGCTGGGCGATCGCCAGTCCAAGAGCTGCGATCGCCCAGCACGCCCAGCCGGTGGCCGCGGTGAGCCAGAAGGCGGTGTCTGACAGGCCCGTCTGCGCAACCACGAGGTTCGAGGCGATGAAGACGAAGACGGTGTTGAGCACCGTGTGGGCGATGATCGCCGGGACCACCGAACCGCTGAGCACCCGCAGGGCGGACAGCGTCAGAGAGGCGAGCCCGAGGTTCATGAGCGTGACGATCACAGCCCGCTCGCTCATCTCGCCCAGGTGCAGGTACGTCAGCATGAGCGGGGCATGCCAGAGCACCCAGAACACCGCGATCCCCCCTGCCGCGGTGCCGGTGCCGAGGCCTGCGAGCCGGGTGTGCAGGTAGCCGCGCCAGGCGATCTCCTCACCCGTGACCTGGATGGCCATCAGCCCTGCTGCCAGCGGCAGCAGCGTGAGGACTGCCGGTGCGTCCGTGCCGATGTCCAGCGGCTGCCAGCCGGCCAGCGCGCCGATGCCGGTCGACACCGCCGCAACCGACAGCAGCACCAGGACCGCTGCGAGACTGCCGCGCCATGGATGCCCGCTCGTCAGCACCGCCTGCCGGCGAAAGCGCACCGCCGCCTCGGGCGCGGATCGCAGCCGGGTGATGCGGTGGGCGATGAAGCACACAAGGGCGGGGGTCCAGGCGACGGCGAGGATGACGACCGGCAGGAGCCCGGGATCGGCGCCGAGCCAGAACGGCACGACCGCAGCGGTGCTGATGAGCAGCAGGACGGCGCCGATGGCGGTGACGTCAGCGGGGATGCTTGCGGCAGCCTCCACGCGATCGCGGGCTGAGCTGTCCGGGGTGCGGGCGGGTGCGGCAGCGACAGCCGGGATGGTCATGGCGACTCCTCAAGGTCGAAGCTGTGCTTCCACTCTCGTCGCTGCCACGAGCTGCCGGGATGGAGGTGCCCGCCGCCTCAGGTGGGGATTTCCCCCGCCTCTCAGCCGGTGCCCGGGTCACGGGTGCCCGGCGGCTGGGTGCTGTCCGCTGCCGGCGGTGGCGTGAGCGGGGCGCCGCTGCTGGCGTGGGCGGTGCGGTTGGCGGCGTCGAAGACCGCGCGCACGTAGGCATCGGATGGGTTGTAGGCGAGGATCGCCTGGGTCCAGCCCTCCGGGGTGGCGAGGTTCCGCTGGCCGGTGCACAGGTACTTCGCCGCCGAGGCGGTGGCGTCGTCGATGTTCTGGGCGTCCGCGGTGCCGTCGCCGTTGCCGTCGATGCCGAAAGCCTGCCAGGTCGCCGGCAGGAACTGCATCGGCCCGATTGCCCGGTCGAAGTCGCGGTCCTGATCGAGTCTGCCGCCGTCGGTGTCGGTGATGCGGGCCAGTCCGCGGCCGTTGAGCTGTGGGCCGATGATCGGCTGGGCGGCAGTTCCTGCGGCTGTCACCGAGGTGCCGCCGAGGGTGCCGTGGGCGGATTCGACGAACCCGATGCCGGCCAGGGTGTTCCAGCGCAGCCCGCACTGCGGGAACTGGCGGGCCGCCCAGATCTCGGCTGCGACATAGCTCTGCAGCACCCGGGCGGGGATGCCGGTGCGCCTGGACTGGTCGGCGATCCACTGGGAGGACACCTGGGTGCGCTGCAGTTGGGCGTCATCTGCTCCGCCACCGGCGTCCGGGCCGGCCGGTGCGTCCTGTGCTGGGGTGGGCACCGCCTCGGCGGTGGGGCGCGGGTCGTGCGGTGACTGGGCGCTCGCCCGCTGGTGGGCGCCGACGAGGTCGCTGAGGAAGAGCATCGTGAGCACGGCCAGGCTCAGCCCGAAGGCGATGAGCCCGATGGCGCGCAGGCGGGTCGGCTTCATGTGGACCTCCCGGGTTTGAGGTCGCGCACGAGCAGCAGGGTGCCCCAGCCGGCGGCGGTGAGCGCGATGCCCATGCCGAGGCCTGCCAGCAGCCACATCCAGGCAGCCGGACCGGTGACGACCGGGGGTGGTGCCGCGTCGGGGCTGGGCTGCTGTTCGGGCAGGTCCGGCTGGGCGAGGGTGGAGGCCATCGACACGTCGGTGCAGGTTCCCACCAGGGCGGCGAGCGCGGTGTTGGCCGCCACTGGGGAGGCGACCTCGCCGACGGAGAAGTGCAGCGGGACGACGATCTCCTGGGCAGAGGTGCTGCTGTTACCGGTGCGGATGACGGTGTTGACGGTGTAGGTGCCCGGCTGGGTGAAGGCGAAGCGGGGGAACTCGGTGCCGCCGGCCGGCACGCTCATCGCCGATCCGGCGGCGGCCAGCAGCGAGGTGTCGCCGAACTCATCGGTGCCGATGAGGGCGGCATCACCGGGCCCTGCGACGGTGTCGATGCCGACCTCGACGGTGCCGCGCAGCTGACCGCCGACGGCGGCGATGCCGATCGCCGGTGCGCTCATCCCGTCCTGGGAGCTGGCCCACAGCTCGTCACCGGGTTCTGCGACTTCGCCGAGTCCGTCACCGCCGACGGTGAGGGTGGCGGTGGCCGGGAGCACGTAGTCGACATCGGCGAGCTTGCGGGTGATCGGGGTGTGGGTGCGCAGGTCGGTGAGTTCGGCGCACGGGCCGGTGAAGTCGTGGGTGATGGCCAGCTGGGTGAGCCCGGAGCGGACCTGGACGCGCTGGCCTGCGGCTGCCGGGGTGCACATGAGCCCGAAGGCCGGCACCACCGGGGTGCTGATGCGCTGCACGAGCGGCAGGCCGGGCACCGGAGCAGAGGCGACCATATCGGAGCCGAACACGGCCCCTTGGTCGGCCAGCGTGCGCCGCTCCTCTAGGCTCAGACCACCCTCAGGATCGGAGCCGGAACCGGAGCCGGGGTCGCGATCACCATCGCCGCTGTCCGCGCCGTCGCCGGTGTCGTCGTCTGGCCCGCCGTCGCTGTCGTCGCTGTCGTCGTCGCTGTCGTCGGCATCGTCGGAATCCTCGGGGTCATCGTCGTCCGGGGCCGCGTCGGGGGCGCGCGGGTCCGGGCAGGCGCGTGCATCAGCGCCGCGCAGCCCGTAGTGCAGTGTGGTGGCAACGGCCGGTTCCTTCCTCCCTGCCGCGACGATGTCGATGCCCAGGCAGTGTGGGCCGGTGGTGGGGAACGCGGCGTCGAAGACGAGCCGGGTCGGGTCGGTCATGCGCATCGTCACGGACTTCGCACGTCCTGGATGCTGCTGGGTGCCGCTCGGGTCGGCCGGGTTCGTCAGCTGCACCTTCTCAGCGCTGCGGATGCGCACCTCGACCCAGTCGCGGGGCCCCGGCTGATGTGCGGTGTCCGCGCCCGAGGCGGTGGTGCCGGTGAGCTGGTCGATGTCGACGGTGATGTCCTCGGCGATCACACCGTCCTCGTGCTTCTTGAGCTTCCGGTCGAGGTCGCTGGCCTTCGCCCACTCCCGGCCGTCGCGGGTGAAGGCGCCGTCTGGGGTGATGCGCACGGAACCCTCACCTGGACCGGCCTTCGCCTTCGGGGTGGGTACCGGCTGCGGTGCGATGTGGGGCAGCGCGGCATAGCCCGGGCAGGCCGTTGCGTCGCCTGCCTCCGTGCCGCTGGTGGTGACGACGGTGTCGAGCGTGGCCCGCTGGGTCTTCTCGCCCTTCCTGACGACAGCCGAAACCCGCACGCCCAAGCAGGTGCCGGGCTTCAGCCCGGTGACCGGCAGGTGGCCGGTGGTCTGCGGGCGCATCTGCACTGCCGCCGGCAGCCTGCGGCCGGCGAGTTCCGCCTCGGGCGCGGACGAGCGGTCGAGGAGGACGGTCACCGGGCCGACGGCAGCGGCGAACCCGCGTGTGTCGACGTGCAGGCGCCCGGCACTCTCACCGGTGCCCGTCAGCGACACCGGACTCTCGGCACGTTCGGTGCCCGGCGCCTCGGTGGCGGTCACCGGCACAGAGCCGAGCAGCACATGAGCGGCGGCCAACAGCATGATCACCAGCAGCGATACCGCCTGCCGGAGGGTCTCAGGCATGGGCGACCACCCGCTGGCGGCTGCGCTGCAGCAGGCCGTGGCGTGGGGCGAACATCCACAGCAGCAGGAACACCGCGGTGAGCACGAGGACGATGGTGCCGCCGACGGGCAGGTCGAAGCCCCATGACAGGTACAGGCCGGCGAATGCGCCGAGCGCGCCGATGACGGGGGCAAGGATCATCATCGTCACGAGCCGGTCGGTCAGCAGGCGGGCGGCGGCGGCCGGGGTGATGAGCAGGGCGAGGACGAGGATGTTGCCGATGGTCTGCACGGACACGACGATCGCCAGGGTGACGAGCACGTAGAGGACGATGTCGAGCCAGAACACCGGCAGGCCCATGGCGCGGGCGAAGTCGCGGTCGAGGCTGACGGCGACGAGTTCCTTGTGCAGCACGACGAGCAGCGTGATGATGAGCGCCCCGGTGATCGCGACGGTGTAGACGTCGCGGGTGGGGATGCCGGTGATGGAGCCGAACAGGAAGTCCGTCAGGGAGCCGGCGTAGCCGGGGGCCCGGGAGATGATGACGATGCCGGCGGCGAAGGCGGCGACGAAGAACACGCCGATGATGCTGTCCTCCTTCAGCCGGCGGTGCTGGGAGAAGATCGCCACGAGGATCGCGGTGCACACGCCGGCCACTGCCCCGCCGAGGACGAGCGAGCCCTGCAGCACGAAGGCGATCGCCAGGCCGGGAAACACCGAGTGGGCAACGGCGTCGCCGATGAAGGACATGCCGCGCAGCACGACGTAGGTGCCGACGACGCCGCAGATGATCGAGGCCATAACCGCCATGAGCAGCGCCTTGGGCAGGAAGGCGAGCATCGGGTTGGTGAGGTCGGCGAGGAAGTCGAAGAAGCTCATGTGGTCAGTCCGATGCTGGTGAGAAGCGGTGAGGTCGCTGAGACGCTGAAGGTGTCCATCCAGGCCTGAGGGTCGCGGACCTCATCGGGGGTGCCGTGGCAGCGGATGGTTCCGCGCAGCAGCGCGATCTGCGTGCACGTCGCCATCGCCGCTGGCAGGTCGTGGGTGGACATGATGACGGTGCGGCCGTCTGCTGCGAGCCGGCCGAAGAGCGCGGTGAGCAGTTCGGCGGTCGGCATGTCGACGCCGGTGAACGGTTCGTCGAGGAGCAGCAGCTGGGAGTCCATCGCCAGCGCGCGGGCGACGAGCACCCGCTGACGCTGCCCGCCGGAGAGTTCAGCGACCGGGCGCTTGCGCACGTGGTCGAGTTCGACCTGGGCGAGTGCGGTGTTGACGGCCTGGTAGTCGGCGACCTGGGGCCGGCGCAGCCAGCCGAGGCGTGAGGACCGGCCGGTGAGCACGACGTCTTCGACGCTGATCGGGAAGTCCCAGGTGAATTCGTGGCGCTGAGGCACATACCCGATCCGCCCGCGCAGTGCCGCAGCCGGCTTGCCGGCGACGCGGATGTCCCCGCGGTGCGGGAGGAGTCCGAGGATTGCGCGCAGCAGCGTCGTCTTGCCCGCACCGTTGGGGCCGAGCAGCCCGAGGAACTGGCCGTGGCCGACGGTGAGGTTCAGGCCGGTGAGCACCGGCCTGCCGCCGAGGTCGACGGTGAGCTCGGTGACCGTCAGTGCCGCGCCCGAGGCGGTGGCCGCCGTTCCCGGGCCGGTTCGCGCCTGGTCCGGGCCTGCGGGGGTGTCTGCCTGGTCCGGGCCTGCGGCGGTGGCCGGGCTGGTGACGTCTGCCCGTCTCACTGGCCGGCCCCCGGTCCGGAGCGCTGGGCTGCTGCGGCGCGCTTCTTGGCGCGTGCAGTGCCGATGACGGCGATGGCGGCGACGACGATGAGCACGGCACCGACACCCAGCAGCACGAACATGAGCGGATCGGCCGCCCCGCCGGCCCCCGCCTCGGCGCCGGCATCGGCCTCATCCGCACCGGCAGCGTCGCCTGCGCCGCCAGCCTGATCACCGGTGTACTCGGCGCTCATCGCCTCATCGGTGCTGGCTGCATCGCCGACGGCCAGGCGCAGCACCTGCCGGGAGGAGACCTCGTTGCCGGCGGCGTCGGTGAAGGACACGCCGATGTCGAGGGGGTACACGCCGGGTTCGGTGAAGACCCAGTTGGCGTGGGTGTGGGTGTTGTTCTCGACGAAGATCTTCTGATCGGCACCCTTCCGGGAGTCCCACAGCTGTTCGGGTGCGCCGAAGCTGCCGTTCTGCAGGTACAGCACCATGTCACCGGGTCCCTGCATGCCGTGGTATTCGAGGTTCATGCCGCGCTGGGCGGTCTGCGTGAACGCCGGGTCCTGGGTGTTCCAGCCGACCCAGATGAGCCCGGGCTTCTCGACCTGCGGGATCAGCCACACGTCCTCGCCGGGCTCAGCACCGATGAAGGAGTACTGCTCATCTTCGGGCATCGGCATCTTCGCGCCCGCGTCGTTGACCTTGAGCACGGTCTTGTCGAGGCTGCGCCACACCGGCGGGGCCTGGGTGTCATCGCGCATGACGAGCTGGAATTCCTCGCCGACCTCCTTGGGGCCGATGTCGACATGGCCGGCGTCGAGGACGGCCGCGTCATCGACGAGCTTCTCCTCACCGGTGACGGTCTGCTCGAGGTTGGGGTCCTCGGCAGGCTGGGCAAGTGCCGGCACGGCGGCCGGGCCGATGACGAGGGCAGCGGCGAGGCACGCGGAGCTGAAAACGGAGCGGATGGTCATGACAGGCACCTCTTGAGTGATCGGGCGTTGAAGCGCATGAGCTCTTCATAGGTCGTAACGGTTGCGTCGAAGGCATCGGAGTAGATCGGGCAGACGTCGATGCCGGTGACAGCGGCGAGTTCGCGCAGCGTCTGCGCGCGGGCGGCAAGCTGGGGTTCGAGGAACACGGCAGGCACTTTGAGGTTGCGCACCGTGTCGGTGAGCCTCACCATGTCGGAGATCGACGGTTCGGTCGACGGGTTCGGGGTGACGAAGCCGGCGACCGGGATGTCGTAGTCCTTGGCCAGGTAGGCGAACGCATCGTGCGTGGTCACCAAGTGGCGGCGGGACTCGGGGATCTCGGCGATCGTCTGCCGCACCTCGTCATCGAGCGCATCGAGCCGGTCGATGTAGGCCTCGGCGGTGGCGTGGTACTCGTCGCGGTGCTCGGGGTCTGCGGCGATGAAGGTGTCGCGGATGAGCTTGGCGTAGGCGATCGCGTTCGTCACCGAATGCCACAGGTGCGGGTCGATCTCACCGTGCACGTGCTTGCCGAGCACTGCCTGGGGCAGCAGGTGCACCGAGGTCCCTTTCGGCCCGAGGAACCCGGCACCAGACGGGATCTCCTGCCAGGCCTTGTTCGTCACCTCGATGACGGCATCGGAGGCGGGGATGTGACGGTGCTCGACCGTCCCGCCTCTGGTGTCGTCGTAGACGATCTCCATGGCCCTGTCATCGAGGTTCATCGTGACATCGGCATGCCCGCCGTTGAGCCGCTGACGGCCGGCCAGCTCGGGGATCTGGGCGGGATCCTGCCCGACGACGAAGGTGAACGTCGCCTCCCCGACCCGCTTCTGCGGCCCGTCGGCCTTGGGCAGGACGCTGCCGGCGAAGGTCGCGGTGTAGACGCCTGGTGCGGAGAACGCCCAGCTCAGATGCGTGTGCGCATTGGCCGGCAGCACCGCCTCGTCCTCACTCGGATCGACGCCGTTACTGGTATCGAAGTACATCGACGTCTGGCCCAGGCCCTCGGTGAGGAAGCCGTGCATCGTCCCCGGCCCGGAGAATCCGGTCAGCCGCAGGTGCATGTCGCTGGTGCGGTCGGCGCCGAACCGGCTGCCGTCGCCGTGAACACGCAGACCCAGCCAGATGGTGTCGAGCGAGACGTCCTCGACGAGTGGGATCACCTCGGCGGCGTATTTCACCGCACCTTCGGCCAGTGCGACGTTTGCCGCCTGCGGGCTGATGTTGGAGTCCAGGGTCTTGATGAGCTTGTGCTCTTCGAGCAGCACATAGTTGGAGAACGCGACGTCGGCGTAGACGATGTTGCGCACATCGCGCAGCGTCGGCTCATAGGAGTGCGGGTCCGCCCCCGGCGGTACGAGGCTGGCGACCTGCACGTGCTCGCCCCCGACCTGGGCGGCGATGTCGGCGATGACGTTCGTCGTCGCCACCACCTGCAGTCTGCCGTCCTCCGGGTGCGGGCTCAGCAGCGGCTTCGCCGCGCACCCGGAGAGCGTCAGGGTCAGGGTCGTGCACAGTGCGGCCAGCTGACGCATGCGTCTCAGCTGTCTTCCTTCCGGCGCGCGGACAGGAGGACCACGCCCAGGGCGATGAGCACCGCGCCGCCGGCGACGTAGTAGCCGATCGCATCAGTGCCGGTGCGCGGCAGGTTGGAGCAGTCGACGTAGCGGATCTTGGCACCGGCTGGGACCGGGTTGCCGTCCTTGTCGGTCATCGTCCCGGAGCCAGCCGCACCCGAGGTACTGGAACCGGCCGGTGCACCTGACGGGTCAGCTGAGGCGCTCGGATCGGCTCCCGGCTGGCCGGCATCTCCCGGCTGACCCGGCTGACCTGGCTGACCCGGCTGGCCGGGCTGGCCCGGCTGTGCGCCGGCGGCCTGCGCCACAGCACCGCCGGCGTGGGCGTCTCCGCCTGCGTTGGCGTCACCGCCGACGGTGAAGTGCAGGGTGCCCGAGGCGCTCAGCTGCTCACCGGCAGCGGTCGTGACGGTGAAGGTGATGTCAGCGGCGTACTGACCGGCTGCGGTGAACACCCAGTAGCCGTGCTCGTGGGTGCGCATCGGGATGTCGTACGAGTCACCGGGGCTCTGGAACACCTGCTTGACGTCGCTGCCGCCGAAGCCGCCGCCGCCGACGAACACATTCATCTTGCCGGGCCCGTTGAGGGCGTCGAGACGCATGTTGACAGCCGAGGCGTTGTTGACGAGCTCGGGATCCTGGGTGTTCCAGCCCAGCCACGGCACACCTGCCTGCTGCACCTGGCTGATCATCCACACCTCGTCGCCGGGGTTGCCGACGAAGTCGAAGCCCTTCTCCGGCAGCGGCTGCTTGGCCGCATCGCCGATGAGGAACTCGACGTCTGCTGGATCCCGCCAGGTCGGCGGTGCCTCACGGTCGTCCTTGAGCTGTGCCTTGACGGAGTTGCCGCGCATCCGCGGGCCGAAGTCGAAGTGCCCATCGGAGACCTGCACGCGCTCACCGGCGGGCGCTTCGTCGTCTTCGGTGCCCTGACCGTCGGCACCGCCGCCGGCACCTCCTCCGGCTCCGCCGGCACCGGAGGCCCCGGTTCCGCCGTGTCCGTTCGGTGCCGAGTCAGGGGTGCAGACGGCGTAGGTCTTGCCACCGGGTCCCGCTCCCGAGGCGCCGGTTCCGCTGGCACCGGAACCGGAGCTGCCAGCACCGCTGCCGGAGCTGCCCGAGTCGTTGCTGCTGGAGTCTGTGCCCTGCCTGTCCTCGGACTCAGAGCCCTCGCCATCAGAGCCCTCGCCCTCATCGGGCGATTCGGTTTCGTCAGGTGCTGTGGTGTCGTCGCCGCCGGGCTCGTCATCGCCTGTGTCTCCGGAGTCATCCTTCGCGGAGCCGCGGACCGTGATGACGAACTCGTTCGAGGCGGCGATTCCCCCGCCGTCGACCTGGTAGACCGCCCGCACCCGCATACCGTCGTGCTTGTCGGTGATCTCACGGATCGTGTACGTGTTGTCGGCGTTGTTGCCCTGCCGGTTCCAGTGCTTCGCACCGGCTGCGGCGGTCTCCCAGTACAGCACGCCGATGCGGTCGCTGTCCTGCAGCACGGCTGAGAAGTTCGCCGGATCGCCGACGCGGTAGTGGGTGCGGTCGCCCTTGATGCTCACCCGCGGCAGATCGCTGTCCTCAGGAGGAGTCTGGCTGGGATCGTCCGTCGGTTCACCGGTGGGATCCTCGGTCGGGTCCTCAGTCGGCGGGTTGTCAATCACCGTCAGTTCGTCGGCGTAGTCGCTGTAGTCACCGACGACGAAGTAGTAGTCTTGCCCGGCACTCGTCGGCTGCCCGCCCTTCGGGGTGGCGGTTGCGGTGAAGTGCAGCTTGTAGATGCCCGGGTGGGTGAATGACCAGTTGGCGTGGACGTGGGCGTTGGGGATCTGCTGGTAGGTGCGGTGTGCATCGTCGGACAGTGACAGGATCCGCTTGGCTTCTCCGAAGGTGCCGAACTGGAACAGCTCGACCTGGGCACCTTCGGGCACACTCGGCTTGGCCGGGTCGATCGACATGGTGATCGGCCCGTCGACGTCAGCGTCCCTGATGTCCTGGGTGTTCCAGCCGGCCCAGATGCCCTGGTGGTCTTGCTGCTGCGGAACCACCCATGCCTCCTTGCCGGCGGCTCCGGTGAATTCCCACTTCGGGTCGTCCGGCAGGGTCATCTTCAGCGCGTCATTGACGTTGAAGAACAGCGAGCTCGCCGCCTGCCGGGTGTGCGGGCGGTACTTGCCCCCTTCCGGTGCCCAGTCGACGAGGCTGTACATGTGCATCTGACCACCGGTCAGGCACATCGCCACTGAATCGGAATGCTCAGTCGTCACGACATTGCGCTTGCCGACCTGGGGGACGTCGTCCCACAGGTCGGTGACGTCTTCACCGCAGCTGCTGTCTGCAGCGGCAGGGGCGACGGCAGTGTCGCCCGGGGCCGGAGCGGCGAGCGCTGAGGTGGAGAGGGGCGCGGCGATGAGTGCTGCTGAGGTGGCTGCTGCGACGAGGAATCGCCGGATGGAATGCATGGCCGGAACCGCTTTCGTTTATATGAACCTTGGATCAATAGGTCGGGTTGTCGTGCACAGCGTACGCTCAGAAATCCGCGGGGTCATATGTACGTACGCTCACGTAATTACGTGCCTATACCCGGATGTGAAGGCGATTCTGCGCGACCCCAGTGTGCTCGCGGGTGGATTGGTGGATTCTGCACACTGCCCGCCGGCACAGGCCGTGGTAGCGTCGAGCATTATGACGATCATCACGCTGCTGCAGGACGTCTGAGTCCGACCTGCCCGCTGAGGCTTCCGTGTCGAGCACCGTCGCTCCGCGCCAGTCTCAGCGACCCCACCTGATCATCACTGTCATCGCTTTTCGAAAGGCCCTTCCATGCCTGCCTGCACCATTGCAGAGGTCACCCGTCCCGCCTCACCCGACCACCCGGACTGGCTCGACCACCGCCGCCTCGTCCACCTCGGGAACGTCGAGACCATCGGCTCCGGCGAATGGGACACCGACCCGGCCGAGGACTACCGCTCCGAGGCCGCGAATACGAACATGCACGTCCGCCGGTGGCTCGCCCGCCGCGGCGATGACGCGCTCGGCCATGCCCGGCTGGGACTGCAGCTGCGCGACACCGAAGCCGCCGCCGAGCTCACCGTCTTCGTCCACCCCGACCACCGCGGTCAGGGCATCGGCCGCCGGCTCGCAGAGGCGGCACTTACTGCCGCCCGCCAGGCCGGCGCCCGGCTTGTGCACACTTATGTCACAACCCCGGTCTTCACCGAGCCGAGCGCCGTGGAGCTGCTGCGCTCCCCCGCCGGTCACGGCGTCGTGCCTGCAGGTCATCCCGGCGTCCGCCTCGCACGCGGCCTGGGGATGGCACTCGGCCAGGTCGAACGGGTCTCCCGGTATGAGCTCACCGGCAGCACCGAGCTGCTCGAGCGCGCGTTCGCCGACGCCGAGGCGTCTGCCGGGTCCGATTATCGGGTGCACTTGTGGGAGGGCGGAGTTCCCGAGCACCGCCTGGAGGCGATGGCGGCCCTCGTCAGCCGCATGTCGATCGACATTCCCCACGGCGGGCTCGACATCGTCGCCGAGAACTGGGATGCCGAGCGGATCCGCGCCGCCTACGCCGAATACGCCGTGACGCACCGGATGTTCCTCGCTGTCGCTGAGCATCTGCCCAGCGGAGAGCTCGTCGCCTACAACGAGCTCGCCAGCCCGGCGGCTTCACCGGCGAACGCGGTCGAGCAGTGGGACACGCTCGTCGCCGGCCCGCACCGCGGCCACCGCCTCGGGAAGCTCGTCAAGGCGGCGAACCTGCTGCGCCTGCGCGTCGAGGTCCCCGAGGCGCCCTATGTCATCACCTGGAACGCCGAGGAGAACCAGCCGATGCTGCGGGTGAATGAGGAGCTCGGCTTCACCGGGTTCCTCTCCGAGGCGATCTTCGAGCTCGCACTCTGATCGCCTGCCGTCTCAGCGGTTCTGCTGCTTCGTCTGGGCCTGTTCGTCCCAGAACTCCGGGCGGGTCACCTCATCGGCGCCGTCCCAGGCTTCGATGCCGCGCTGGTCGTCGAGCTGCTCGCGGCTGAAGACCGGTTCGCGGTTCTCCCTGCGCTGACGCAGGTAGTCGCGCAGCAGCCAGACGGCCTTGCGGCCGAGCAGGATGACGGCCACGAGGTTCGTCAGCGCCATGATCGTCATGAACAGGTTCGCCGCCTCCCACACGACTGGCAGGGCGAGCACGGCGCCGACGAACACGGCGATGAGCACGATCGCACGGTAGACGCTGAGCACCCAGCGGCGGTCGGTGAGGAACTGAATGTTCGTCTCGCCGTAGTAGTAGTTGCCGAGGATCGAGGAGAAGGCGAAGAGGAAGATCGCGATCGTGAGGAAGTGCACGGCCCACTGGCCGAGCTGGTCCGACAGTGCGGTCTGGGTCAGTGAGGCCCCGGCGGCGGTGCCGTATTCGGGGTTCGACAGCAGCACGATGAACGCCGTGATCGTACACACGACCATCGTGTCGAAGTACACGCCCAGGCTCTGCACGAGTCCCTGCTTGACCGGGTGGGACACCGAGGAGGTTGCTGCGGCGTTGGGCACCGAGCCCATGCCGGCCTCATTGGAGAACAGGCCGCGCTGAATGCCGGTCATGATGATGAGCCCGACGCCGGCACCCATCACCGGGCGCAGCCCGAAGGCGTTGAAGACGATGAACTCGAACATGTGCGGGACGGCATCGAGGTTCATGAACACGACGATGATGCCGAGGATGAGGTAGAGCACCGCCATCACCGGGACGATGATCGAGGAGAGCATCGAGATGCGGTGCACACCGCCGAGGATGATGACGCCGACGAGCAGTGCCAGGCCGATGCCGATGACGATCGCCATCATCTCGCGGCCGGCCTCGCCCTGCGCGCCGAAGGAGGTGCTGGTGGCGTCGACGATCGAGTTCGACTGCACGGAGTTGAACACGAGTCCGTAGGTGACGGCGATGATGACGGCGAAGAAGGCGCCCATCCACGGCTGCCGGAGACCGAGCTTCATGTAGTGGGCCGGGCCGCCGCGGTAGGCGGCGTTGTCCTTGACTTTGTACAGCTAGCTCAGGGTCGACTCGGTGAACGCGGTTGCGGAGCCGATGAGTGCCAGCAGCCACATCCAGAACACCGCGCCGGGTCCGCCGACGGAGATCGCCAGGGCGATGCCGGCGATGTTGCCGGTGCCCACACGTGAGGCGGCGGAGACGCAGAAGGCGCGGAAGGAGGAGATCTGCTTCTCCCCTGCTGAGTCGCGTCCGGCTGATTCGCCGATGACCCGGAACATCTCCGGCAGCAGCCGCAGCTGGACGATGCCGGTGCGGATCGAGAGATACAGTCCGGCGATGCCGAGCACGGCAATGAGGACGTAGGTCAGCGGGGTGTTGATCGTCGTGATGACGTCGATGATCGGCGAATCGTCGCTCATGGCAAGCCTCCTTGAAGTATCTCCTGAGAGTCTCATGTATTGACACCGGCAGCGCGGGTGAGATTCACCACGCAGGAGGATCCGAGGTAGGCTGCCCGGCGACGGCGGCCAGAGCCGCGGGCATGCGAAAGCCCCGCCGACCCAGGTTGGGCGTGGGAGAGCGGGGCTTCGAGTGGGGTGGCTAACGGGACTTGAACCCGCGACCCCCGCGACCACAACGCGGTGCTCTACCAGCTGAGCTATAGCCACCATCACTGCCGTCAGACAGCATCGACTATCTTAGGACGTCATCCGGCGAAGAGCAAACCGGGCTGCTGGTCCGCTCTCCGGCGCGCAGGACACGATCCGATCGCTGCCAGATAACTATTCGGACTCGGCCAGGGCTTTCAGCGAATCGTGTCCCTACACTGGGATCGACCCTTCCCCACCGCGTCCTCCGAGGTTACTGTCCATGCCCATTGCGCACGTGCGCGTCGCCGCCGACCGGACCGTGCAGGTCACGGCCGCCGGCACGATGTCGCAGCACCCCGATGTCGGCGCTGCGATCGCGCACCTGACGGCGCTGGCGCGCGAGCAGGGCAGCGAGCTGACCGTGAAGCTCGACGACCACGGAGCCCAGCGGACTCTCCACATCGACGCCTCCGGCCGGCTGCGCACCGCGCCCGAGGCGGAGGTCGCCTCCGCGGCTGAGGGCACCGCAGACGCAGGGCCGGGTGACGACGGCGAGGATCCTGAGGGCATCGGCAGCGGTGCGCACGTGTTACAGCATCCGCTCACCGACCCCGAGGCGCAGTCCGACTATCCGGTGCGCGACCGGTTCTCCGGTCCGGCCGACCCGACCGGCCCGCCGACCGGCTCGATCCCCGAGCAGAAGTCCCGTCACAATCCCAGCCGGCAGCAAGCGGACAGGCAGCGCCAGGCACAGGCCGGCACACCTCGGCGCCGGGCCAAGCGGGCACGCAGCCGGCTGCAGATGCGCGGGCTCACCGTCCCCACGCTGGTACTCGCGATCCTCCTCATCATCGCCTTGGCCGCCTACATCATGCCGCGCATCATCGGCACCCCGGAGAGCCAGGCGCCCGAGAGCATTCCCGCCGCGCATGGTGCGGCGACGCAGCAGAGCCTGTCGATGGCCACCGGCAGCAGTGCGGTGCCCGGCTTCGAGGCCACCCCGGCGTGGGAGGAGACGATCCCGCCCGACGCCTCGGTCACGGCCACCGCCCGCGGGGTCGTCGTCGTCACGAATTCCCAGCTGCAGGTGCTCGATGCGCGCACCGGCCAGCAGCGCTTCGAGACCGACATCGACGAGCCGCCGAGCTTTGCCGTCGACACCGTCATCGACGGCCGGTCTGCGCTCGTGTGGCGGATCGGCGATCGCGCCTACGCGCTCGTCGACGGCAGTCAGCAGCCGTATGAGTACGCGCTGCCGAGTGGTGCGCGGATCTCGTCGGCGGGGACGAATGTGCTCATCAAGAACGGTGATGAGCTCTCGACCTTCGCCCGGGACGGGCTCACTCGCCTGCCGACCCCGGCTGCCGGGTCGACGCCGATGGCCCTTGACGGCGCAGAGCTCGTGAGCGCGACATTCGCCGGCCCGCTCACCGTCACCGATGTCGAATCCGGTGAGGAGCGCACGCTCGACCTGGAGGCCCCGCGCGATGATCTGCAGATCATCCGCTGGGTGACCGCCGGGCACGGGAAGGTCGTGACGCTGTGGGGTCAGCCGGGGGCGAGCACGAACTCCGGGCACCGGATCCAGCTCGTCGTCCATTCGCTGTCCGATGGCACGATCGCCTCGACGGTGTCGACGACGACTGACACCGTCGGCGAGGCCGACTGGGTGCGCGGGCAGGGCTACCAGCTCGCCGTCATCGGCCCGTACCTGTTCTCGATGGAGGACGGGCTGCTCGTGCGCGACGGCTCGGAGTCCAATGCCCGCTTCTCCGAACCGCGCGGCCATGTGGTGCCGGCGGTCATCGACAACACGCCGGTTCTCGTCAGCGCCGACACCGCCTGGCAGGTGCGCACGAACCTGCTGGCCGTCACCGCCGCCGACGGGTACGCCATCACCCGCGAGGGCACCGATCGAGTGGTGGGATATCGCAGTGAGCAGTGACCGATCGGTCGCATACTGCGGCCTGTCAGGACGCTTCGGGACCACCGGAGCGGTGCCCCGCCGCGGATGTCTCGCTTTGGTTCGGCCCCTGGCCGACCGTTACCATACTGTCAGCCGGTGGTGCGTCTTCGCACTCAGAGACGTGACCGGCGAAGAATTCCTCAGACGATCTCATTAGGACAGATGCACATCCGACGTTCAGGACGACACCACACCGCTCCAGCACGCGCGGCCGCTGCGGCTGCCGTCGGTGCCGCTCTGATCGTCCCGCTCACAGGCGCTGTGCCCGGCACGTCTGAGCCTGCAGAGACCACGACCGATGCCCCGGCCGTGGCTGACGGCGTCTCCCCCAGCGCAGTGCCGACGTCGACGGGGACTCCGAGCAGAGACGAGAAATCGGACGATCCGACTCCACATGAGGACGAACCGACTCCAGATGAGGGCACGGTCGCCAGGTCGGAGTACCACGGCGGGAAGGAAGGCGGCTGGGTGCGGCTCGTCGACGCTGACCGCCCCGGTTCGATCGGTATTCGCGCGACCGGGCCGTTTGACTGCACACTCGGCGGGCGCGAACGGACGTGCCGGATCGCGGAGGGCAGCATCCTCGCTCCCGGATTCGGTTCGAAGGACATCCCGCAGCCAGCAGCCGGAAGAGCCGATCGGTACTACTTCAGCAAAGACCCGCAGATCGAGATGACGATCACTGACGGCAAACCGAAGATCACGAAGATCGACGAGACCGCGCAGGTTTCGACGTCGCCGTTCGATGAGCCATCGCCCTCTCCGACTGACGTCCCGACGCAGGGTCCCACGAATGATCCGACGGATGAGCCGTCGCCTGAACCGACGCATGCCCCGCCGGAGGGCGATCCGCCGGGTGATGACGCCCCACGGCGTGAGTCCGAGCCGCGCGAGGAGGACCGGCCAGAGTCCACGGCGCCGCCGAGCAGCCTGGAGGACCCGAACAGCGGCAACGGCCGCCGGTCCGTCCGCGTCCCCGGTCAGGCCGGCGATGACTGGGCTCCCACCGGTGATGGCAGCAGCCAGCATCCGCACGACAACTACGCTGATCCGGTCCCACGGGCTCCCGATGGTGATGCGTCCGCAGCTGACGATGCCATCAGCGCCGAGAACTCCCCTGGTGGGCAGTCTGACGGGTCGGCCGAGACGAGCGCTGACAGCGCAGAGGACGATGCCGCTGACCTGGCCAGCGCAACCGGTTCAGCCTGGGCGATCGGCGGTCTCGTCGGCATCGCCGCGGTGGCCATCGGCCTCGTCGTCTTCATCCTCGGCCGCAGCCGCCGACGCCGCGCACACTGATCTCGCTGCGCCGATGCGGGCACAGATTTCGCTGTGCTGACGTGGCCACTGACCTCGCTGCTCTGACAGGAAGGCCGCACCGCTGCACTGACGACCGGTGACCCGCTCCTGAGGATTCCGCACACGCGCCACGGGCGGTGAGTCCTCACGACTCACCGCCCGTAGGCGCTGTCAGACTGCGCTCCCGCCTTCCGAGACCGGGTCGCTCCCGCCTTCCGACACCGGGTCGTCCTGCCGACCTGACCGGTGCCGGAGAGGCAACCACCGCCTCGGGCGCGGTTGCCTCTCCCTGCAGCTGGTCAGCTGCGCCGGCGCCTGTGGAGCACGAGCACGGCGGTGACACCGGCCCCGATCAGCAGGGCGGCCAGAATCGCCATCGCGGCGAGCTTCGTGCCGGTGCACGGCAGCTTGTCCGTCTCGATCTTCTTGGAGTCGTCATCCTCGGTCGGCGGCGGCTTGGGCTTATCGTGATCGGCGCGTGTGCCGTCGGCCTTGCCGCTGCCGTTGGTGTCCTTCGGGCCCTCGGCGTGCTTCTCCAGCTTGACCGACTTCTCCGCCGAGTACGACAAGAGCCGCCGTCTGGTCGGACCGGACGGCGGCTCTTCGGGAGTCGTACACCCCCCGGGACTCGAACCCGGAACCCACTGTTTAAGAGTCGTTGACGCGCCAGCCGCGACCGTGACTGAGCTGCCGAAGCGCGGCCGACCAGCACTGGATAGGGCGATGCCGGCGACCGTGATCGAGCTGCCGAAGCGCCCGCGCCCGGCACGACAGGAAGGCACAGCATGAGCATCGACGCACACGATGTCGAGATCACCCGCACGGTCATCGCCAACTACGACACGGCGCGCCTCCAGGTGCTGAGCGACGAGTACGCCCATCTGATTGCCGAGGCAGTCGCCGCCGGCCAGGATCCCAAGCCGTGGCATGTCGCCGATTACCGCGCGTTCACCACCGAGCTCACACACCGCTTCACCACGAGTTAGATCCCGCACCGACCTCCTCAGTTAGCCGCAGAGTTACCAGCAGGTCACCGCCGCGTCTCAGATAGGTCTCAAAATGGTCTCCCCTAATGTGATTCACCTCACGTCGTATAGGCATAGAAGCATGCCTGTTCTTCCCACCCCCGAGGCATGGACCTCACCGCTTAACGACTTCACCACCTGGATGCGCGCCGGCCACTACCCGGCCAGCACCCAATACCTCCGCCTATACCATCTGCGACGCTTCGCCACTAGCACCGAGCTCGCGCCCTGGGACGTCACCACGGCCGACCTCCTCGAATGGCTCTCAGCCCACGACTGGAAAGCCAGCACCAAGAACTCCAACCGCGCCACACTGCGCAGCTTCTACGGCTGGGCCTACGCCGCCGGCCGGATCGACCACGACCCCGCCGCCCTGCTCCCCAAGATCACCGCCGCCGCCGGCCTACCCAGGCCCTGCCCCGAACCGATCATCGCCCAAGCACTCGCAACCGCCGGCGAGCGCGAGCGGCTCATGATCCGCCTCGGAGCTGAAGCCGGGCTGCGCTCATGCGAGATCTGTCGCGTGCACCTGCGCGATCTTGTCGGCGAGCACGGCGACCGGGCGATCATCGTCCACGGCAAGGGCGCGAAAGAGCGGACCGTGCCGCTGGCTGATGGCCTGTACCTCGACCTCGAAGCCCGGGCCCGGCGCAACGGCGGGTACGTCTTCGATGGCCAGATCGGCGGGCACCTGTCGAACAAGCGCGTCATCGAGCTGCTCGCCGACGCGCTGCCCGGCAAGTGGACGGGTCACACGTTGCGGCATCGATTCGCCACGGTCACACTGCGGGCGACCAAGGACCTGCGCGTCGTCCAAGAGCTCCTCGGCCACGCCTCCGTTGCAACCACCCAGGTCTACACCGCCGTCGACACCGACTCCAAGCGCGCCGCGGTGCTCGCAGCGGCCGTCGGATGCGCGACACCCGAGGCGCTCAAACGGGCGTCATGACCCGCGGCCCCGGGCGAAAAGTTCTCGGCTTCACCCTCACCAAGTTGCACTATACCCATTTTGGGTGTATACTAGAGGTATAGAAAGCAAGGGAGACCAGCTCCCGGCTACCGATCACAAGGAGATCGACATGACCGCCACCTACCGCACCGGCACCTACTACGGCGAGACCGAGCAGATGCACATCTGGGAGATCACCGACGAGCACGGCATCGCCGCCGAACTCTATGTCAGCCTCGACCACCACGAAATCATGAGCATCGAGGTCCGCGCCGACCGCCGCGGCGAGGGACTGGCCCGCGAACTCTTCGAAGCCGCTGACGCACAGATCGGCATCTACCACACCCTCGACGCCCACATGACCCCCGAGGGTCAGGCATTCTTCGAAGCCGTCGGCGGCGAGCAGGTCACCGAATGCCACATCACCCACTGCGCCTGCACCGACATCGCAGCCTGACCCGCCCCGTCATCTGAAAGGACATCAGCCATGACACGCTACACCACCCGCGATGAGGCCATTGCCCGCGAGATCATCGAACCCATCGAAGCCGGCCAGGCGACCGCCGCCGAGTTCGACATCGACGCGATCGCCGACCAGGTGCTCGGCAGCTACGAAGACGGCTACGCCTGCCAGGTCGAGCACGACGAGTTCTGGCAGATCATCGCCGACAACGCCAAGTGACCTCAATGCGCCCCGGCCCCGCCGGGGCGCACTCACCTTCTGAAAGGACGCCAATGAGCGACGACCGCATGACCGGCGCGCACTTCCGGGCGCTGCGCACCTACCTCGGCTACTCGGTTGCCGACATCGCCGACTACCTCGGCGTGTCCATCAACTCAGCCCGCGCCTGGGACAAGGGCGCGTACTCCCCACCGGCCGGTGTCATCGCCGAGCTCGGCAAGCTGCAAGCAGCGACCGAGCTAGCCGTCACCTACCTGTCCGACCACTACAGCCGCAACCGCATCGAGTGGCCCATGGAGATCCCCCGCACCGCCGAGCAGATCGACGACATGCGACCCCAGATCATCATGCCCGGCCCCGTCACCGTCGACTGGTGGAAACTCGTCGGCATCCGCGTCTGCGAACGCGTCCCGGGGCTCACCCTGGAGTGGGCATGAGACGCTACGTGCTCCGCGCCGCCCAGCTACCGGAGCTCGCAGTCCGATTCTCGCTACCAGACGAGGCGCACCTGATGTGGGTGACCAAGGCCATGTCCCGCCTCGCCGTCGAGTACGCCGACTCAATCCCAGACTGCGACTGGACGGCAATCCAGCCCGCCCGACACGGCATCGTCGTCTGGGAAGGCGGCACCGGCCAAGAGTGCGTCGGCGCCGATGGGCGAGCGCAGATCGTGCGTGGTGTCGCCTGGTCGGATGACGCGGTGGTGGGGATGACGTTCAAGGCTCTTGCGGATCCGCCTGAACGCAGCGCGTTCCCGCTGACCGGCGCGACCCAGGCGATGGGTCTCGACCAGCTGAGGGCATCGGGGCTGTGGCGGCTGCTTGCGACTACGCTTGTGCTTGCGGAGACGCCGACGGTTGCTCGGCAGCGGCGGCAGCCTGCCTACCATCCGACCGGCACCGGTCGGCCACCACACGTCCACGAGATCACGACCGTGCTGCTGCGCGAAGCGCTCGACACCGGTGTACAGCCGGAACGGGGCGGCGGAGAGGACAGGAAATGGCAGCTGACCCACCGGCACCTCGTCCGTGGCCACTGGAGGGCACAGGCCTGTGGCCCCAAACGAGCCGAGCGAAAGCCCACCTTCGTGCCGCCCTACATCAAAGGACCCGAGGGGGCGCCGATCCGGCAGACAAGCCGCGTGCACATCTGGCAGCGCTAACCGACACTCAGCTGATCGAACGGCATCTCGCCACTTACTCGGCGAAGACCACTCACAACCGCAGGATCGTGCTGCGCGAATGGCTGCAACGCTGCGACCAGGCCGGCATACCGGTGCGCGACGTCGATCTCGCGTTCGCGGAGATGACGGTCGCGGCGTGGCGTCGGCGCGGCCTGCGAGAGCGCACCGTCGGCACCTACGTCGACACCGTGCACGCCTTCTACCGGTGGCTGACCGACCACAACATCGTCGCCGAGTCCCCGTTCGAGCGGATCAAACGTCCCCGGCGGGAGCGCCGCTCGAACCTCATTAGCCTCACACGCGACGAAGCGGCCGCGGTGCTCGCTGCAGCCCAGGCGCACAGTCCGCGAGCTTTCGCAGTCATCGCCCTGTTCCTCCTCAACGGCTTGCGCATGAACGACGTGAGGACGCTGCGGGCCACCGACATCGAGCACCGGGACGGCCAGATGGTTCTGCACCTGCGCCACCGGAAGTTCGGCACCCAACAGAGGATCGTAGCCGCCCGGACCGTCGCGGAAGCACTCACCGCCTACGTCGGCGCCCGGCGCACCGGGTACGTCATGCAGGCCAATCCCCGGTACGCCCGCCGCAACGCGCCCCTATCCAAGGAGACGTTCGAACGTGACCTCAGCCAGGTGTGCGCCCGCGCCGGCATCGAGGAAGTCACCGCCCACCAGCTACGAGCCACATTCATCACCCTCGCCCTCGACGCCGGCGTGCCCCTACGCGACGTCATGGTCGCAGCCGGCCATTCATCGAGAGGCTCCACCCACTACTACGACACGCTCTGGCGCTCCACCAGAACAACAGCACCCCACCGCCTCAACGACTACCTCCGAGAATGACGGAAGTCGCCCTGAGACCAAGAACAGCCAGGTGACCGGATTCCACATTCTTCCAGCCCCCCTAAATTGTTGTCATTGACAACTGTTCGTGATAGACTGAGAGCACAACAACATAGAGGAGGTGATGAGAATCGATAAGCGAGTCAAGAAGCTCGTCAAGTCGCTCGAAGCGCAGGGATGGAGGATCGAAACCCGGAAGAAAGGCATCATGGCCTTCCCGCCGGATAAGACCAAAAGCCCGGTCACGATCCACCTGACCAACTCAGACCACCGCTGGTACGCCAATACCATCGCACTGCTGAGACGCAGCGGCTTCATCGAGTGAGGCGGTGGAGGAACTCACGTCGGGAAACTGAGTTCCTCCACCATACGCTCGCTATCGACTCCGAATCAACCCAAAGCAACCAACGAATCAACCCAAAGCAACCAACGGAAGCCACCGACCAAGGAGCGAACAATGACCACCTGGCACGCGAACGTGGCGTTCACCACGGATTCCACGTTCACCCACGACGCAGCGTTCGACGTGCTCGACAAACTCTCCGAGCACGCCGCAGCCGTCGCGCCCCGCGTTGACGCAACCGGCGGCGACATCAGCTTCACCATCGAAGCTGCCACCATTACCGCAGCCATCAACACCGCCATCACCACCATCACCAACACCGTGACCTCGATCGCTAGCCGCCCGACCATCGATGCAATCGAGATCACGACCGAAACAGAACTCGACAAACGCCTGGCAGAGCCGGTCTTCCCCGAAGTCATTGGCTTCGCAGAAATCGCCGAACTCGCCGGTGTCTCTCGGCAGAGAGCACGCCAGTTCGCCACAATCGACGGATTCCCGGCACCGGTGATCACCACCGCACAGGGACCGCTGATGACCAAAGCCGCTGTCGAGCGCTGGATCGAAAACCGCAACACCCGCCCCGGCCGCCCCAAAGCAGCCGTGAGCGCATAACCTCCACCGCCTCACACGGAGAACACAAAAAGCGCCCCCGCACCGTAACGGTGCGGGGGCGCTCAACCGTTCCCGGATCAGACTGTCTCCTGGTCTGCGGGCCGTATCGTAACGTCCCCAGTGTCGTCGACTGTGAGCCGGCCAGTTGAGAAAGCCTCAGTCATCACATCAGGATTCGCCTCGGCGATCTCATCGACTCTCTCCGACAGATCCCGCTCTATCGCCGAGCGAACCTGGCGGCGGGCCAACAGCTTACGCAGCCGCTCAATCTCAGCAGCGATCTCTTCATCCGTCATCTCGTCCATGATCAATGCTCCGGACGGTAGATGATCGGCTCAGACGCCTCGTCATCGCTCATCTCAACCGGGGCCGGCAGCTCCGGCCCCACCTCGCCCGGCTCACCGGTAACCTCCTGGTGCGCCTCCCACACCTCAGCCTCAGCCGAGCGCACACCAATCGCCTCAGTCGCCACCAGGGCGGGGCCAGGCGTACCGATCGGCGACGACGCCACCGACATGAGCACAGAGACGATCGTGGCCAGAGAGGCGACGGACAGGACGGAGGTCCAGTCGATGTCGAGGATGCCCAGGCCGTCGCCGGCGAGCAGCGCGGCCGAGGCCTGTGCGAAGGTGCGAAGGGCGCGCTCACCTGTCGCGGCCCAGAATTCGCTAGTGTAGATGTTCATGATGTGTGCTCCTTACTCGTAGAACGCGGCCGAGCGGACGCGCTTGACCGTGACAGGGCTGACGGAATGGTTGGCGATTTCCAGCTGGTACTCGACCGAGCTGACGGTCTTAGAGCCGCGCTTACCGCCAGGCTGGGTGCCGCCAAACTGCTCGACCTGCGGGACATGGACCGACGACCAGCCGCCCGTGCCCGCCGGGAACGAGTGCTCCTCGAACGGGCGTGTGATCTCCGAGCCGCCGCCCTTGAAGTAGTAGACGATGATGATCTGGGCCTTCACGTCTGCGCCAGCCGGCACCGATGCGAGGGTCGCGTCTGCCTGCAGCATGAACTTCTGCCCGCGCCGGCGAGGCCGGGCGATGTAGTGCGGTCCCGCGCTTGTCTTTGTCGCCGGGTGCAACCTGACGCGGGTGCGGGTGCGCGGTTTGATGGTCTGGTCGCTGACTCGCGACCTCTGTTCGTATCCGGACATGCCGAAGAATCCCTTCTCAGTCGTCTCTGTGGTTGGTGGTGTCGGGGCCGGGACGGTCGTGGTGCCGCCGAGACCCGGCCATGCGCTCGTGTCGTCCTCCAGACGGGAGTACACGCACGACACGTGCGCGTGTGCGGTGTGTGGGTTCGCGCCGGCGTAGGGTCGCCACCGCCGGGCGATCGACGGGTTGAAGATCTGCCGGTTCGAGATCAGGTATTTGATGCGCCGATCGCCGGCCTTGGCGAGCCTGCGCATGTAGGCGTGCGCGTCGAACCCGCCCTTCGGGTCGTGCGTGAAGTCGCGGGCATGGACGATGCCGCGACTGTCGGGGTTGTGATCGGATTTGCGAGCCGAGTGCGCGGCGTCACCGATCGATCCGTCCGAGCGTTTCGACCGGCGCGGGGCGTAGGCGTTGATCTGGGCGAGCAGCTTGTCGAGGCTGCGTGCCACTCTCCATGAGCGAGCCATAGTCTTCTCCTTGAATGACGAAACCCCGCACGAGGCGGGGTTGGGTAGTTGAGAGCGGTCAGTCGGCAGGGACTGGAGCCTCGGGAGTTACACGGCACGGCCCAGGCACTTCCTCCGTCGCACCGTCGCTGTAGGTGACCTTCCAAGCGCCGTCGCTACCGCAGGCGATAGAGGCGATGCCGCGACCACTCTCACCAGCGGCACCACGGTCACCACGCGGGCCGGGAGGTCCAGCAGGGCCGGGATCACCCTTCGGGCCAGGCGGGCCAGCAGCACCGTCCTTGCCGTCCGCGCCTGCAGCACCGGCACGACCCGCCGGGCCGGGCACCGTCGAATCCTGACCGTCGGAGCCGGGGCGACCAGCAGGGCCGGGCACACTCGAGTCCTTACCCGCCGGGCCCGGCACGCCCTGGACACCACGGCCGGCAGGCCCGACCGGGCCGGGAGGACCCGGTGGACCGGCCGGACCAACCCGGCCTGTCGTGTTGGGGTCGGTGGCTTGCTGTTTGACAGCATCGGCTTGGTGGCAGATTGACCTGCCGTCGATCTTCACGTCGCCCTGACGGCACGCCTGCTGCACTTCGGCAGCAAGAGTCTCCGCATTCGCCCGAGCATCATCGGCGTCTTGTTTCGCCTGCTGCTCTGACACCCACATGAGCGCCAGGCTAGCCGCGATCGCCAGGATGCAGATGAAGAGCACCCAGCGGGGAGGGAACTCGGCACGGCGGTGTCTAGGGGTGTTCATGGTGCTTCACCTCTGAGACGTGCATGAAGGGCGTCGTTCTCTGCCTCGACGCGGGCGAGTTCGGCTCTGAGTGCCGTGACCTCGACGCGTAGACGTTCGTTGTCTGCGCGCAGCTCGTCACGCAGTTCGCGTTCCGAGCGGCGGAAGTAGACGAACATGCCGGCGATGCCGCCGATGCCGAATGTGGGGCCTGCGAGGTCTTTGAGCATCTGCATGAAGTCATCCACACGCGTGTCTCACCTCCGGCATGCCGCGTTTCCCGTCGAGTGTGTGGATGATCCGGTCAGGCATGACCGACTCCTGGAGTGGTCATGACACATAGCCCTTGACCGGGAACCGGATTCCGTCGAGGCAGAACCACTTGATGGTCGACTCGGTGTAGTAGCCGAGGTCGTTGTACGTCGGGGTGCCATCCATCGTGTCCACGCGGCAGGGCCGCCCACCCGTGGTAGCGACTGGGAACGCCCGGAACGGTGACATGTCGAGGCCAGGAATCCAACCGAATTGCTTAGTGGTGTTCCGGGTGAGGTCGCCCTTGTCTTTCCGTTCGATGCTCCCTCTGAGTTCGACGTAGCCGTCCTTCACCCGGTACTGCGGAGTGTTCCCCCCGCTACTCGTGTACTCGGAGCGCAAGCCGATGTTCTTCCATGGAGGGTTGGTGATATTGTCCCAGCGCTGCGGACGCCCATCCGGGTCGTCACCATCAGCCTGATAGATCGCTCCCGCCTCGTGACCGTAGGTGATGATGCATGTCGTACCCCACAGGACAGACTGAGGTGACGGCAGCTGCTCGGCGGTGTCGACCGTCAGCTGCGGCGCGGCCTTCGGCCGCACCTGGACCAGCTTCACATCCGAGAGCAGCTGAGAAGGCTCACACGGCACGATCCACAGCACGATATGCCGGCGACCGCCCGACGTCGGCGGCTCACCCGCATAGGTCTGCACACTGATCGGCCCCTCAGGCCGTGAGTGTCCAAGCGGATCGTAGGTCAGGCACACGTGGTAACGCGTCGACGTCGCCGGCATCGGCAGTGAGATCGTCACGTCCTGCAGGAGCCGGTAGAAGAACCCGGCGATCGCGGCCTTCCCATCGCCGGTGGTCTTCGACACGGTCAGCTGCGCGGTGCGCGTCGCATCATCGAGCTGCCGCAGCCAGAACGGCTGCCCTCCCTCGTCTGCAATACCCGACGGCGTCGCGATCATCATCTGCATGAACTCGTCATCGCTGATGTCCTGCCCGACGATCGGGAACGAATACTGAGCTGCCGGCCGCTGACGCGGCTGCGGAGTGATCAGCGCCTCATGCGCATCCAACCGCGCATCCTGCACCAGGTCATAAGCTGTCGGATCTGCCATCTTGATCTCCTTCGTCTCACACTGCCGCGATCCGCCGCAGCTGCTTCGTCAGCTTCGTAGTCCGCTTCACCCAACCCGGGGCATCCAACTCCTCGGCGACCGGGCCGACCTGCAGCTTCACCTCGACGCCGCCAGTCGACCAGTCGATCTGCCCAGACTGGACTACGTCGACGATCTCGACACCAGACCGGAGAGACACGGTGACCGTGTCACCGACGGTGAAATCTCGGAGGAAGCGCCGAGCCTGCGTGTCCGTGACCTCCAGGCTGATCGCAGCCTGCTCCTGCCCTTCAGCGAGCGTCTCCTCACCGGCCTTGACCAGCTCGGCGAGCTCATCGGTGTCACGACGGTCCTGGAACTGCAGCGCAGACACTCCCCACTCGGAAGCGTTGCCCGAGACCAGTCTGAGCGTGCGCTGCGCACCCTGGCCTTGCCCAGCAACAAGAACGTCGGTCACGCTCGGCGCCTTCCGCTCCAGTTTCCAGCCCGTCAGCCCACCCGAGGCCTCGGAGAACCGCACTCTCCGCGACCGATCGGCTACCGGCCTGATCTCGACGCGAACCTGCCCGTCCTCCAACCACGACACGATCCCCAGCTCGGCACCGAGGATCGACCGCAGCTCCTCAATCAGGGGCTGAAACCTCGACGCCACCTGCACCTGCCGTCCGACACCCGGCAACCCGGCGAGCGCGATGGGTCGTCGTCGAGTGTGGTGGGCGGTGGGTCCGAGGTGCGTGGTGATGAGCTGTGCGGCGATGGTGTCGGCGCGGCCGTTGGCGGTCCAGCTGGCGGCGTCGGATTGTTGGTCGGCTGGCCGGGCCGGGTTTGGGAGGGTGATGGTGTCTGCGAGCCATGCGAGGTGGGAGCGGCCGGAGATCCGAGTGGTGGTAACGCCGGCTTTGGATTCGGCGGTGATCTGGTCGGGTTGTCCGGAGATGATCTGTTCGCCGGTGTCGGTGTGGAGGGTGATGTGCCAGCCGGGTTCGAAGCGTCGCCAGGTGCGGGTGTCGGGCACGTCGATTGTGAATGTGGCGACGCCGTTGTTGCGGAGGAGCACGGTGCCTGAGGCGGTGACGATGCGGCCGCGGCGGCGCAGCTGCCGGTCGTAGAGCGTTGCTGTGAACACCAGGGATCCTTCCTTGTCAGTGGCCGGCGTGGTAGGGCGGTCGGTACGTCAGGTGGATCGCTGACTGCGGTGTCGCTGCGACCATGGAGAGCTTCAGGCGGTGAGTGCCGGGGGCGAGGTGGAGGACGGAGGGCTCACCGTCGACACGGTCCCAGAGGTCACCGGATGCGTCGAAGACGTCGTAGTGGTGCTCACGTGAGTCGATGGTGATCGGCTCACGGATCTCCCCTGTGATGGCGATGTGCTCGTCGCCGCGGCTGATCTGCACGTCGCGGCCGGGGCCTGCGATTGTGGCGATTGCCTGCACGGGCTCGTCTGCGTCGATGGTGATGACGTGCTCTCCGGCGACCGTGGAGGACGAGAGGCGGATCGGGAAGAACGGCAGTGCACCAGTCGTGGCGACAGCCTGTTCGATCGAGGCAGATCCCGGGCCGGCGACCCATTCGTAAGCCCGGCCTGAAGCGGTGGTGTCGCCGTCAAAGTACGGTCCGGCCTCCGGGCCCGGCTCGATGAGCACTTCGTCAAGCCACATCGACTCCCCGGGCGGGACGTCACGCAGCTGCCCACCGACGGATCGCAACAGCTGGATCTGAAACAGGATAGGCGCATCGGTGAGACCGGTCGTGGTGTGAGTGATGCGTCGCCAATCGGTGCCGGCACGATGTGTCGATGAGTCACCTACCGGCTTCCAATAGGTGTCGAGCTGCCAGCAGGAAACTCGCACGTGGGTGACGGCGTCGGTGACCGCGACCTGTGCGGCCATCGTGACAGTGAAAAACTGCGGCATCGCCGGCTCTGGAGCAGGCTGTGGGCCAGCACCGTCGACGGCACCGCCGGAGAGGTCAGGCTCCTGCGCGGCAGGTAGTGGACTCGTGGCTGGAGTCAGGATGTGTGGGGTGCCGGTACCCTCGCCTGCGGTGACTCGCAGCGACCGGGATCCGGATGCCTTCATGCTGACGTCAAAGGCGATGGACTGCGCATCAGCACCGGTGAATGAGCCGTAGCGCGGTGAGGCGTACTCGCCGCCTGGATTGAGCGCAAGGTTGTGCCGTACCGCGTCTGGGGTGATGCCGGTGATGAAAGGTTTCCGTTGTCCGGTCACCGCGAACGTATGCTCGACCTCACTGCCGTAGAACATCGGATCAGCGGCCTCGAACTCGAGGACCATCGGCTGCGAGGTGATCCGGCGCGCCCAGCTGAAGTCACCCTCCAGCCCCGACTTATAGTCGGCGACGATCGACCGCGACCCGGTGACCTCGGAGTAGATCTCGATCTCCGTCGGCCCTGACGCGACGAGCCGTTCCACGCGCCGGCGCAGCAACTCCAGCTCACCATAATCACCGGTATGCACATCGAGCGGGAACAGCAGCGGCCGGCGCTCCCACCTCTTATGCTGCACCACCGACCCACCACCGGGCAGATCAAGATACGAGAGCTCCCGCGGCGGCAGCCCCGTGCCCGTCATTCCGGGCTTGAGCGTGAACGCATCTCCAACGCCGTCGAACGTGATCTTGTCGCCGTTCGCGCCGTGAAGCGTGATGATCGGACGCCTATAGACCATGCTCACACTCCCTCCGGGTGCAGCACCCGCCGCTTCTGCTCGTGCATATCCAGCCGGCGCAGCGCATCATCCATGTCCATCGCGTATAGCGCATCGATCTTCGTACCGATCCGCGTGCCACCTTCGCGAGCACCCAGCGCCGCCGCCCGAATGTCAGCAAACTGCCGCTCGGTGAACACCGCTTCTGGCCTGCCAGTCGCGTTCAGCGTCGCTGTCAGTCCCGGCGGCAGCCAACCGCCGTTGTCGTACAGCACCGGCCCACCGTCGCGGTAGTGCCGGTGCTTCTTCCAGAAATTCATCGCAGGAACCAGACCCTTGTAACGGTCCTGCGTGTACCGCACCACGGCATCGAGCTGAGCGTTCACCGGATGCTTCGACATCGGCGCCGACCCCAGATAGAACCTGGCGTTGTCGTTGATGAACTGCCCGAGACCACTGGCCGTCGATCGCGGGTTCTTCGCCCGAGGATTCCAGCTCGATTCCTTGGTCACGATGAAATCCAGAGCACGCCACCGAGCTCCTGTGACTGGCCAGCCCTTCGCTGCCGCCCACGCGAGCCCCTGACCCCGCGCAATTCCAGAGCCGACAAAGTTTCCGACGCCCTCCGCCGCGTCCTCGATGAGGTCAGCGACCTTGTGCGCGTTATCCTTGATCCACTGGATCGGCTTATCGACCAGCCACCGGCCGGCATCGCCGACGATCTTCCCGACCGGACCGAACTTCGCCATCTGCCCAGCGATCGCGTCTTTGATCTTCGTGAACGGATTCAGGAACGACCCAATATCGACCCCACCGCCGGATGCGGCACCGGAAAAGTTCCCGATGTCCGCCCCATTGGCGGTATCGATGTGCATGTGGTTGTAGTGGCCCGGTGCCCGCCAGATCACGCGGATCTTCGGGAACAGACGTTTGAACTCTGCAACGTGTCGGTCGAAAAACGCCATCTCCGTGGCGTTCTGCCCGCCGGGACCGTAGTTCAGATCGACCGCACGGTCGACATAGTGCAGCGAGTTCCGTGAATGGCCGGAGCGGACCGCACCACCGAACGCCGGATGCCGGCTACCGCGGGCGCCCTTACGCACCCACCAGTTCGCCGCATCGATGAGCGTGCCGCCCTTAGCGAGCCCCGGCGCGAAGTCATGCCCGTGATGCCACGGCCCCATCTGACCCCGGCGAGCGCGGTCGCGCATCGCTCGGACGGCGTCGTGTCCGCCGGCGCCGCGGACTTCTCTGGCGGTCCAGACGTGCTCGTTGCGTGAGAGCCATGCGGGCACGCTGTCGGAGGTCTCGGTGCCGGGTCCCCAGACCTTGCCGCCGGCGCGGAAGCCCTGCGGCAGCTGCACGCGCTTCGGACGGTCTTTCTCGGCGACGTTGAAGAACTTCGCGATGTCATTGAATTTGTCGATGATTCCCTTGTTGATCACCGTTTCAATGACGAATCGGACCGGCTTCTTCGCGACTTCCTTGATCTTGTCCCAGGCTTTTCCGATCGCGTCTTTACCCGCCCGGAATGCAGCCGGGACCGTGTTCTTGATCGCGTTAGTCAGCGGAGAGAAGACCTTGTCGCGGATGAAATTCCAGGCGGTGGAGATCGCGTTCTTGATGCCGTTCCAGACCGGTGTGATGACGCTATCGCGCAGCCAGGTGAAGACCGGGCCGAGAGTATGGCGGATGAACGACACGACGAAGCTGAAGATGATCTTCGCACCGGTCCACCACGTGGTGATCACCCACTTGATACCGGCGAAGACCGGCTTCACCACGTTGTTATACAGCCACGAGAACGTCATAGCCATGACCATGCGAATGAACGACACGGCGAAGCTGAAGATGATCTTCGCACCGGTCCACCACGTGGTGATCACCCACTTGATGCCGGCGAAGACCGGCTTGACCACGTTGTTATACAGCCACGAGAACACCGGCGCGAGGACGTTTCGAATGAACATATTGATCGCGGCGAAAACGATCTTGATCGACACCCACGCGATCTGGATCGCAGCGCGGATGATCTGCCACACGACAGAGGCGACGCCGGCGAAGAACCGGAAGACCGGCACGACGTAGGTCTGGATGACGGAGACGATGGCGCTGAAGACGGTTTGGATGACCGCCCACGATATCGAGATCGCAGTCCGGATCCCGTTCCACACCGGCTGAATCACGTTCGAGTACAGCCACGAGAACACCCCGCCGACGGCGGAGGTGCCGGACTCGATCCCCGGTGCGAGAGTGTTCTGGAACCACGTCACGACCACGGCGGCTGCGGCCTTGATGCCCTCCCAAGCCGGCTTGAACACCGACTCAGCCAGCCAGGTGACCGCTGTGGCGACGCCGCGGATCACCGGCACAAGCACGGCGGCGAGCACCTGCACCAGCCAGGCGACGATCTTCAGCGCCACCCGGATCACCGGAACGAGCAGCGAGATCAGCGCAGTCACCAGCGGCACCACGGCACGAACCACCGACGCGATGACCTGCGCGACCACACCGAACACCGAGACGACCGCCGGCATGAGCGAGGACACGATCGAGGCCACCACCGGCACGAACGACGACACCAGCGTCGACACCAACCCAGCGACGACCGGCACCACCTGCGACATCACCGACGCGAACGCGCCCGAGATCTGCGAGGCGAGCGCCGAAAACGTGCCCACCAGCTGCGCGAAAACTGGCTTGAGGCGCTCGAACTCGGCCTTGACCGGCGCGAACGCCGTGACGATGTCGCTGGTGAACTGCGCCCACAGCGCGCGGCCCTCGTCGGTCTTCGTGAAGAACTGCTGCAGCCCGAATGCGACGGCGGCGATCGCACCGATCACGAGCATCCACGGCCCGGCCTTCATCGCGAGATTGAGCGCACGCGTCGCGACTGCTGCGGCACGCGTTGCCACCGACGAGGCGATCATCGCGACCTTGTGCCCGACCAGCGATGCCGTCGACCCCACGACCGACAGGCGCTGCGCGGCGAACCGGCGGATCATGCCATTGGTCACCGAGGCGTGCCACTTCGTCGCCGCGGCAGACAGCATCACCGCTACCCGGTTCCCCGAGTGCGCGGCCGTGTTCGTCGACGTCGCCGCTGTCTCACGCGCAGTGGCGAGCGCGGCACGGTTCTTCGCCGCGGCTCCACGGTTTTCGAGCAGGATGTTCGTCAGGCGCAGCGCGTTGTTGGCCAGGTAGACCGGCGCCATCGCGACCTCAGCCCAGCGCAGTCGCTCAGTGGCCGAGTTCACCGCGAACGTCGCGATCTTCCACGCGATGAACCCGGCGGCGATGACCGGCAGCAGCTTGACGACCGTGTCCATGTGCCGGCCGAGGAATCCCAGCACCGAGCCGACGGTGTTCATGACGAACCCGACAGCACGCCCGGTCGGGGCGAGCGCGGCCATGATGTTGTTGAGTCCACCGGTCTTGCTGGCGACGGTGCCGAGGTTCGGGGCGGCGGAGGCGAGGAACGACTGGAACGAGTCGAACTTGAGGCCGTCGAGCCACTTGGTGAGTCCGGCGATCGCGGGACTGAGGATCCGGCCGATCGCCTCGCCGAGGGGTTTAGCCGAGTCGGTCAGCCGGTCGATGACGCCGATGATGGAGATGAACAGCGGCTTGATCTGTGGGAATGCCCCGGCGAGCAGGACTGCTCCGAGCCGGGATGCGGCTGCACCGATGTTGCGCAGCGCGCCGGTGGTCGTGTTGCCGACCTCGAGGGCGGATCCGCCGAGACCCTCTTCCATCGCGGTCTGGAAGTCGGTGAAGCTGATCTGACCCTTGGTCGCGAGCTTCTGCACCTCTTCAGTGGTCAGGCCCATCGAGTCGGCGAGCATCTCCCAGATCGGGATGCCGCGTTCAAGCAGCATGTTCGCCTCGGTCGCCTGCATCTTGCCCTTGGCGGCGACCTTGTTGAAGATCTGCCCCATCTCGCTCATCGACACCTGGCCGATGGTGGCGGCGTCACCGACAAGTCGGAGGGTGCGCTCCAGATCTTGGCCGGGCTTGATTCCCGAGGCGACAGCTGAGGCGGCGACCTTCGCGGCCTCACCCATCCCGAAAGATGTGCCCTTCACGGCGGCGAGCGCGTTGTCCATGATCTGCTGCACGGACTGTGCGGAGTGGCCGAGGCCCTTCAGGGAGGCGGTGGCGTTTTCGATGTCGACCAGCCGCTCGAAGCCCTTCTTGAGGGAGTATCCGAGTCCGGCCGCGGCGGCGGCACCGACGGCGAGCGCCCCGGTCTTGACCGTCTTTCCCAGCGCAGATGCGAACGACCGGCCCGACGATGAGCCGGACCGGTCGAACGTCTTCTGCAGCTTTCCAGCCTCGGATTTGGCTTTGGACTGGAATCCCGGGAAAACGGGGGCTACGCGGATGAATGCACCGCCGATTGCAGACGCCACTATGCCCCCTTCCGCGGAGTGGTGAACAGGTCGAAGAGCCGGTTGACTTCTCTGAGCCGGCGCCGCTCACGCGCCCGGTCGATGGCGGTTTCAGCCCTCGGCACAGGTTTCGGCTTGTATTTCTTGCCCTGGGCAGCGACTGTGACGGCGGTGAGCCGTTCGACGGAGTCGATGAGCCGCGTTTGCAGGATCGTTTGTGCAGACGTGTCGGAGATCCGCATCTTCCACTGCTCGCCGCGCTTGTTCGGGTCTTCGTTTGCGACGATGAGCTCGGCGGTCTCGTCGTCGTTGAGCAGCGCTTCGCGATACCGGGACCCCTCGGGCAGCTGACGGATCAGGTCGATGAGTGCCCGGTATCGCCGCACCGCTACGAACTCGGCGAGGTCAACGTGGTAGACCTCGGCGAGGTCAGCACGGATTGGCCCGCGGAAACGCCTCAGGACGTCTGCGAGCCACCGGATTCCCCCGGATTACCGAACGAATCCTGGTAGAACTGCTGCGCGGCCGTGGCCAGCGCAGCGACGTGACGCAGCTTCGGCTTCTTCTCCATGAACGCCTCATACTGCTCGTCGCCGAGCAGCTGCTTGACCTGCCCTTCCAGGTCCTCCTCGGAGATCGACATCATCTCGTCGAAGTCGGCGTCGAACGGGTTCCGGCAGACGAACCGCTTCCCGCCGAACGAGAACGAATACTGTTCGAGATCGTCACCGGCGACCTCGTTGGCCAGTGTTTCGAGAACAGCGTGAGTCTTCGGCTTGTCGGTTTTCTTAGCAGCCATTGCGGGGTGTCCTTCCTTGAGTCGGGTTACTTCTTGACCTGGTAGCCCTGGGCGCGCAGAGATGCGATCTCGCCCGGGTGAGTCGTGGTGATCTCGTAGTCGCCGAGCACGAGCGTCGTCGCCTTGACCGGCTCCGGCTGCTTCGCCACGGCCGGCGCGGCCGGCTGAACTGCAGGAGCCGGTTCCGGCTGCTCGGTCTTCTTCTCTGCGCTGTCGTTCTTCGGCTCGTTCTTCTTCTCAGCCATCGTGCTGACCTCCTTCGTGGCGCGGAGTGTGAGTGAGAGCAGCGGAGACCGGCGCGCACCCCGCGCCACGCCGGCCCCCGGTCAGAGGGGTCACTCGCCAGGGCTTGAGGCGGCGAGCTTGAAGCCGGCGCGCTCAGCAGAGGCCTTGAAGCCGGCGCCGGCCCACAGGTGACGCACCGAGATACCCAGCTGCGGGTCCGGGAACGCCTTGTAGGTGAGGTTGTAAGACAGCGGATCGGTCATCGACCACACGAGATCATCGATCGAGTTGACCTTCACGCGCGGATACCACCGACCCATGAAGTACTCCCCGACGCCAGCACCGTCAGAACCGATCGCCACGATCCGCCCGAACTGCCGGATCGGGATCTCGGGCTCATCGAACACGAGGTTGCCGTCGGCATCGAGCGAAACGGTCGACAGGTCGATGCCGTGCGCTTCCTGCAACGTGATGCGGTTCGACTCCAGCGCGTTGACCTGGAACGTCCGCTCCTGACTGGTAGGATCCTCGCGCACCTCAGACAGATAGCCGTGCGCCTCGACACCCTCGGAGTCGAACTCGGACGAGAACGTCACCCCGTCATCCTTGGTGATCATGCCCAGCGGCTGATACTCCTCAGGCAGCGGAATCAGCTGCCCGTCGGCGCCGACGAGCTTTTCGACCTCGGGCGCATCCTCAGCTGCGAGCCAGATCGAGATGTTTTGTACCTTGCGGATCAGATCGGAGTTATCGGCCTTGGCCTTGAGCTCCTGCATCGTGGTCATCGGTCATTCCTTTCTCGGGAACAAGAAACGCACCCGAACCCTTCGGGTGCGTCAGAGATCAGTGAGCGGATATCAGACAGGGCGAGTGTCGACGTCAACGGTGAAAATGAACCGCTCGACACCGGACAGCTGGTAGGGCAGCTCCCGCGGCTTCTGCCGGATCCTCACCATGTCCAGCAGCCCATGCGACGTGGAGTGAGCTTGGTCGCACAGATGCGAGATCAGCACGGTCGTGAGATCGCGGGCATCCGAACGTCTGGAGTGGTAGACCTCAAACTCGGCCTGCACGGTCGACAACACGTCCGGACCCGGGATCTCAGCGGTGATCAGCACCACCGGCATCGCACCCTGCTCGAAGCCGGGCTGCAACCGCGTGACCACCTGCTCAGTCGGCACGAGCTGCTCCGTGAGCTCGGCGAGCGCCCGCTCAACGTCAGGGTGGATCATGTGATCTTCGCTCCTTCGATCTGGGCGATCGCCCGATACAGAGTGCGGTTGCGGGTGCCGAAGATCCGCTCGACGGCGGAGTCGTTGATCAGCAGCGCACCGGCACGCGGTTCGCCGCGGACCGTGACCGTGTCTGGTTCGACGCGGAAGCCGGCCCGATACTCGCCAACTAGCCGTGAAGGCCCGTCAAGAGGAACGCGCAGCGCCCACTGCCGACCATGCTCGGCAGCTCGCTGGCAGAGCTTCGACATCTCCTTCGAGTTGCCGAGCTCACGCAGCCCACGCCGATCCGGCACGTACCTCATCCCGACCTCCGTTTCACGGTGACGATCGCGCCTGGCGACCACCCGGTGAAAGGGTTCCGCCAATCAGCGATCTCGCCAACGACGTGCCAGTTCTCCACCCCGTCGGAATACGGGGCCGGGAGCCGGAACTCGTCGGTATGCCGCACATCGGTGCCGGCCGGCACACTGATCGAGAATCCGGTCGTTACCGAATGCCGAAACTCGGAATCCTCATCGGACTGCGTCGGCGCGATCGAGCAGCCATCGATCCTCGTCGTCGTTTCCGGCAGCCGGTCACCCCACCGATCGACACCACCAGCACGCACCCGCACCACAGACACTGGATCACCGAAACGCACGGTTCAGCCCTCCCAGCCGAACAGACGGTCGAACGCCGGCGCCGGCGGGAACGCGAACGCCGGACCGTGCTTCGCATGCGCATCGACGGCGAACACATCACGCATCCACTGTTCGAACGTCATCGGCAGATCCGCCGACGACGCCGGCAGCGTCACCGACTCCGAGAACGGGCCGGCCTGCTGCTGCCACGACCGCGCACCAGCCACGGGCTTCGGCACGATCGACATCACGAGCGCGACCACCACATCGGCGACGTCATCCGCAGTCAGACGGTCGCCAGGATCGGCGATCCGCTCATCAACGTCCGGGTAGGTGCGACGCACCAGCCGGGACGCCCGGCCGAGGTAGTAGTCGGCGCGATTCTTCTCGACCTCGGAGAGCGGACGCCACGCCGCGGCGATCTGCTCCACAGTCGCCAGATGCTCCATAGCGCCCGCCCCCTCAGTCACTTCTTGCGATCGGCCTTGCCGTCACCGTCCGACTCGCCGGACGACTCGCCGGACGACTGCTCACCAGCCGACTCCGGCTCGGTCGCGGGCTCCTGCTTCTCACCGACAAGCTTCTTCGCCTGCGCTGCAGTCAGCTTGCGGATGATCTTGCGCTTGACCAGGCGGTCGAGGTCACCCTCGGGCACACCCTGCGGCACAACTTCACCAGCCCGGAGGATCCGAGCCACCTGATTGCCGCTGGCAGGACCGACGGAGACCTTCGCGAACTTCGCGAGCACCACATGCACATCAGCCACGATGATCACGCCCCCGTTCCGGTCACCGTGATCCCGGCCAGCGGGTTCGTCACGATCGGCACATGGGCGTTGCGCGCCTGAATGCGGGTCTTGTCCGCCTTCACGTCACGGATCGAGGCGATCTCGACACCGGTGTCGCCGCCGACCGGCCGGTACTCCGGCGACGGGATCTTCTCCCGGGCGATACCGCCGAGGCGCTTCCGGTCCGCGAACAGCGGATCGGTGAAGCCGTCATCGTCAGCCGCCACCCAGGTGAAGCCGCCGATGGTCGGGAAGTCGCCGGTGAGCGCAGTCCGGTCAGAGTCCGGCAGCACGTCGAGCAGGTCCGGGATGACCTCGGCGTACTGTTCACCGTTGAGCACCACGGTGTCGATCGAGTAACCGAGCTTGAGCGCCCGGATCTTCGCCCGCACCCGCAGCGCGTCACGCAGCACCTGCTTGCCGTTCGACCACGTAGCACCCGCGGCCATCGTTTGCGACACAGACGACTGGATGACACCAATCGCCATCTCATCGGACTCGAAAGTCAGCTCCGTCTGGAAGAACTGCATCGCATCATCGAGCGGCTGCCTGGCTGACCGGCCGACCTCCTCATCGGTGATCTCAGTCGCGATGCCCTCCTTCGAGGCGGTGTAGATCTCGTACTCTTCGCGCGAGAGTGTCGTCAGCTGATACTCAGCACCCGGCGCAACCGTCGCGGCCCGTCGGTCCGTGCGGATCTTCTCGTTCTTCGGCACCGCGATCGCGCCGCCCTGCAGCGTGTACCGACCCTGCAGCAGGAACAGCCCGAGGAACTGCTGCGCGGTCAGGATCTCACCCAGCCGCCGCGCCAGCAGCGTCGGCGACTTGATGAACGTCAGCACCTCATTCGCTGTCGCCTCCGAAAGCTGATTCGGAGTCAGCGGATACGTTCTCGTCATGGCAGATGTCCTTTCTCAGACCTGGATAAACGGCACCAGCTCGCCCGCATCGGCAGAGGCGAGCGCGATGCCGTGGACGGTTCCGGTGTCGTTTTTCGCGACGGTATCGGCGCCAGCGACCTTGAGGCTGTCACCGCGGGTGACAGCTCCGGACGCCTTCGCTTCATGGATGGGCTTGCCGATTTCGACGGTGACACGGTCACCGATCTCGGCGTCATGGCCGGCCTGTCCGATGACAGCTCCGGTGCCGGTTGCGGGCTTGACGGACCAGTCGGTGCCGCCGAGCTCGCAGAAGTTCCCGGCCTTGACCGCTTCGGTGACCGAGAAAGTCACCGTGTGGCCGGGCCGGTAGAGGGGCAGATAGTTCGCGGCCATGGTCAGGCCTCCTTCGTGTAGAGCTTGGCGTAGGTCAGGTCTTCATCCGTTGACTCGTCGATCCCGCCGGTGAACCCTGCCGGGGTCGTCGGGATCGTGCCTGGGGCGAGCGCGTCGAGGACATCGGCGGCGCCGGCATCGGCGGCGAGCTGGGCGAGCCAGTGATCGCGGCGAGCTGGCGGGATCTTGCCGTCCGCGATCGCGGCATCGACGCGCTGTTCGCGCGCTTCGACCTCGCGTGCCTGCCGGATCGCGGCGAGCTCTCCAGATTCGCGGCGCAACCGGTCATGCTCGGCGGAGTCGAGCAGGACGGTTCCGTCCGGGATCGATGCGGCCGGCTGGTCGTCGGCGCGCTCCTTGAGCGCTTCGTCGAGTGCGGCGAGCGCGGTCTCTTCGGTCAGGTCGGTGCCGGCCGGGATTCCGAGCCGGTTGCCGATCTCCTGCAGCAGTGTGTCCGACATGGAGTCTGCTCCTTTCTCGTTGATTTCCACCGGTTCGGCCGGAGGCTGTTTGGCCGCGATCACCGCGGCGGCGAGGTGGTTCTTGTAGGTCTCACCCGGCACGGGGCGAGCGCCCTTTGTCGGTGAGTTCGTCGGGATGAACGGCTCCGGCGCAGCGTCGCGGCCGGCGTGAGCGAACATTGACAGGTCGAAGCTGGCCTTCGCGGCGGCTTCGTCTTCGTCGTGATCCTCATCGACCCGGTCGGCGAGCTTCGCGGTGACCGCTTCGTCGGCGGTGTACCAGTTCTCTTCGCGCATCGCATCCCGCCACTGCGCGGCATCGACTCCGGTGCGCGCCGCGTAGATGTCGGCGATCGAGTCTGATGCTTTGTTCAGCATGGACGCGGTGTCTGCCATGTCCGAGGCGTTGCCGAGGCAGAAGCCCCACGCGTCGTGGATCATCATGGTCGCGCCGCGGTTCATCACGACAGTGTCGGCGGCTTGGACGATGAACGACGCTGCAGAGGCGGCGATTCCGTCAACGACGGCATGGACCTTCGCCTTGTGGCGGCGCAACGCGTTGTAGATCGCGATCCCGTCGAAGACGTCACCGCCGGGCGAGTTGACGTAGAGGTTGATCGTGTCGACGTCGAGGTTCCGCAGCTGGTCCACGAACGAGCGCGCATCCACGCCGAACCAGCCGCCGATCGCCTCGTAGAGGTACACGTCGGCACGTTTCTTGCCCTTCGAGGTCTGCGCAGAGAGCGCATACCAGTCAGGGACATCGGCGTTAACCGGCAGTCTGCGATGCATTCTCGGTCTCCTTCGTCGTTCGTTCACGAGCGGTCGACGGGTCCAGCTCAGGCAGCCCGTATACGGTGCGGATGTAGGTTTCGAGATCGTCGTCAGCGGTGAGCGCACCGCAGTCGATCAGCGCCCGGATTGCTTCGGCGGTGACCGGGTGCCTGGAGCCGATCTCATCGAAAACGACTCGCGGCGCCGGCACCTCCGGGCCGAAGTTGATGTCGACCAGGTCTTCTACGATGTGCTGAGTCGCGACGTCGGCAATCTGGTTGGCGACGGTCTGCAGAGAAAGCGTGAAAAACTCCGCGAACGTGGAACCCAGCGCCCACGACCCGGTCTCTGTGCCGAGGTTCAGGAAGTGCGCGAGCACCGCGCGGGCGATCTGCTCGTCGTAGTAGCGGATCGGCTTGTCTGCGTCGGGTAGCGTGCCCTTCACACCCAGCAGCTCAACACTCGCGGTGTTCGCGATCGATGCGCCCGCCTGATTGCCCGACCGGAACGACCTCGCGAGCTTAAGCCCGCTGTCGATCTCCTTGCGCTGCCACGCTTCGAGCTCATCGCCGTGCAGACGCTCCGGGGGCTCCGGTGACTTATAGACCGGCACACCCATTCCGTTGCGGTCCAGAGTCTGAGCCTGCAGCCGCAGCACCCGGTCCTTGAGGATCCAATATTTGTACGCCGGCCGCAGCAATGACGCGCCCAGCCAGTTCCCGCCCTCACGGTCGTTGACATAGGCCACGAGCCGGTCTACACCCATCCGGGCGCGTTTCGCACCGACACCATCCTGCTCGATCGCGACCAGGCCGCCATCGGCAGCGACTTCGATGTGCTTGATAGTGCGCGGTGGCCGCCATCCGAGCTTCCGCAGATGGTAGCGGCCACCCTGGTAGCGGTAGGTCTGTTCGAAGAACGAGTGCCCGAACGGCAACATCAGCAGCGCCAACCGCAGATGCTCCTGCCACGAGAACCGGTCCCGCGTCCGCGCCGGCGGCGCCGTCCTAGCGACCCCGGCCAACGGCAGGTTCAGGTTTTCGGCCACGAACTGCGCCACCTCATCCGAGGCGCCGTTCTGATCGATGCGCCACTCCGTGCGACGGATCGGCAGTGTCACCGCCCGCAGCACCGAGATCACCTGCGCATCCTGGCGGCGCATCGTGTCATAGACCGCGACGTTCAGCGGCCACTTCAGCTCCGGGGTCGTCTCATCGTCATCAAGCTGCCAATACGAGAAACCCGGCACTGCATAGCCGGCCTCTGCTTCGAGGGACGCCATCCGACCTCCCTCCGGTCAGCTCAGAACCCGATCGATCCCAGATCGTCGGTCACGAAATCGTCAATGTCATACGGCAACGCCTCGGCGAGCGCTTTCGGCGGTGGAGGTGGTGGCTTCGGTTCGAGTCGATGCCGCAGCAGCAGCCACAGCGCGCCCTCGAACGCGACCAGCGGCGATGCGTCGACCGGTGACTTGGTGCGGTTGATGACGAAGCCGTCCTGCAGCTGCTTGAGCACGGCGGTCGCCGCGGCGATGTCGAGCACCGGCTGCGGGTTGTGGCGCACAATCTCGTCACGCACCGCATCCGAGGTGATGCCGTGCGCGGCCATGAGATCTCCACCAGCCCATTCCACGACCGGGATCGTGAAGTCGGGATCGTCGGCGAGCGCTTTGATCGTGTCGGAGATCGGTGCGCCGTTCTTCTGGCCGGTGACCTCGTCGATGCGGTCTCGGCGTTTGTCGTCCATCATCCAGGGTTTGACCCAGTCGATGCCGCGGCGCTTCGCGACGATCTCGACCTGCGGCTGTCCGTCTTCTCGGTAGCCGGCGAAGGCGATGTAGGTCATGGAGCGGTCGCCTGACATGTCGATGCATGCCCTGACTGGCCCGACGATTGAGTTGCCGGGGGCGATCTGCACGTTTCCGTCCTCGTCCTCGACGGTCTCGTTGAGGCCCTTCTCCCAGGATCCGGGAGGGAACGGCCCTTCGAGCGTGCCGTCGGACCATTGGCAGAGCACCTCGGTGCGGAACACCCACTCAGGATCAGTCCGGCACGCGGAGGCGATGTTGCGCTCGGGGATGCCGTTCGGGTGATTCATCGACGGATTCGCCTGCGCCCACCCGGCACGGTCTCGGACATCGCAGTCTGGCTTCGCTGACCACTCGAACAGTCCGAGAGTGTCCTCGTCCTGCGCGAAGTCCTCCACGTCGAGGTCGACATCGTCGTCCTCTTCGAGGAGCTCATCGACATCTACCTGCGCCGGGCCTTGGATCTCAGCGTCACGGCAGATGCCGTCCGGGTCGCCGATCGCCTTGTGCGCCATGAGCCGCAGATACCGCAGCACGATCGACGTCACGTCGCCGGCGTTCGACAGCGCCAACACCAGGGAGAGGGTCTGCGCCATGGTCGTCTTGGTGATAGCGCCCCACGCGTCCCACGACTGATGCTCACGCAGCTCATCGAGCAAGATCAGATTGCCGGACAGCCCGCGGCCAGCTTTCCGGTTCGCGGCCTTGACCTTGTAGCGGGACCCGTTGACGAGCTTGAGCGACTTCTTTCCGTTGACACGGAACACCTGCCCGACGAGCTCCTTGAGCTCGTCATCCTCTTCGAGCAGCTCGACCGCACCCTCCCACACCTCTTCAGCGAGGTCGAGATCTTGCGCGGTGCCGAGGATGAGCGGCCAGCCCCAGCGCATCATGAACCACAACGCCAGCACCTGCGACAGCGTCGACTTGCCGTTCTGGCGGGCGACGAGCACCACGACCGTTGCGAAACGCAGCGTGCCGTCGGTGCGCAGTTCGAGCATGTGGATCAGCAGCCACTTCTGCCACGGGAACAGCTCGACCTCGAGGATGTCGCGAGCGAACTCTATGACGTCGTAACCGAGCGAGGTCTCCGGTGTCAGCTCCCGTAACGGTGGCGTGTATACGCGCGGAGCTTCAAGCCCCAGACGCACTCAGACCACCCTGCAGCGCGGCGAGCTTGCTCTTCTTGCTCTTCGCTTCGTCATCGGACTTCTCTGGCACCGGCACCGATGCCGGCGTGATCTGCAGCGCCTCGCACGCCTTCAGATACGTGGGGATCGTGCCGAACGACGCCTTCTGCAGCTCCTCGATCCCGGCGCGCTGCGCCTCATCGATCAGCCACGCCAGCGTCTTCACCGCTGCGACCGGGCCCGCATATTCGTCCTTGCCGACCAGGTGCTTGGCACTCGTGACCGACTTGACCGTCTCGTCATACATCGGCCCGGCGCGACGGCGAGCAGGCACCGGCGGCTGGAACTTCGCGCCCCACTTCCGCACCTCGTTCTGCGCGTCCTTCGCGATGCCCAGCGCCGGGTGTGGCACCGGCCGGCCCTTCTCGTCAGCGACGACCAGCCCCTCGGCGCCGATGCGGCGCTGGGCATCACGCAGAATCGACACCTGGTAGCAGAACGCTTCCAAGGTCGGGCCGATGATCCTCGCCGGCTTCGGATGCGCGGCGATGACCTCGTTCCAGACCTCGGCGACCGACTCGGGGAGGTGATCCGGTGCGCTCCAATCGCTCACGCGGATCACCTCCTGCCGGTCATGTGCCCATCTGCACTCCGTGCCCCATCGACACCTGGGATGCCGGCAGAATGCCCGGCATGCCCGTTAGCTCAGGCCGCGACTTCGTCACGAAGTCCGGCGTTTCCTCTTCAAAGATCGTGTCCACGAGCTCAAGCATCCAGGTCGCGAAGTCCTCGTCGTCGGTGACTTCCAGCGACTCCAGGCGCGGATTCTCGTTCAGGTTCATCGACGTGCGCACCACGACGTTCCAGTCGTCGTTGGTGATGACCGCGAACTTCGCGTGCGTGCGGGTCGTGCGGATCGCGTCAGGACCGAACAGCTGCAACAGCTGCTGGGCGTAGCCGGGCTGCCGCTGCGGGAACGAGCAGTCCACGATGAACCGCAGCGACCGGAACCGCTTGTCGTGCAGCAGCTCGGCGGAACGGCGAAGATCTGCAGAAGCGGCCGTCCACGTCGCGAGTGCGACATCGGCCGGCCCGGTCTTGTCGAGGATCGCCATGATCGCGTCCATCATCGAGAACTGCCCGAACGTCAGCACATACGTCTCAAGCCCGCGATCGAAGTCGGCGAGCGCGGTAGCAGCGTTGGTGACCTTCGAGATCCGCGGCCGGCGGCGGCGGGTTTTCCTGGTGTGGGACTCGGCAGTAGTGTGTGCCATATCGACTCCTAGATAGTCGGTCATGCTCCCGGGCGGTGCCAGCCGTCGCGGGAGTCTCTTTGTACCCACTATTTTACCAGGTCAGACCGCTTATCTGGCGCGAAAACCAGAGATTCAAAACCACCCCCCGGTCGGAACCTCGGGGGAGAGAGGAAGGTAAGCAGCCCGGACCTTCCGACGATGCCGACTCAGATTTTTTCGCACCCCGGTACCACCGATCGGCACCACCGAGACCACCCACACCGGCACCGGCACTACCACTCCTGCGATGTCAACCCGATACCCAGCGACCGCTGCCCCGTACCCTCAGACTTGTTGCAGTCCAAGTGGGCCGGCATCCAGTTGCTCGGATCCCACCGCAACTCCGGGAACATCTTCTGCGACCGCACGTGCTGCACCGAGCACGACTGCGGATGCGGATAGGTCAGGTCATAGTCGATCGACTGATCACAGATAACACACGGCGCGGACTCATGCCGGCCGATCGCCTTCACGCGCTTCAACGCGTCAGCTGCACGGCGACCAGCCCACGGCGGATTCGATCGACCGTCAGACATGACAGTCACCCCCGAGATGCCGACACGAAAGCGGACCAGACCCGAACAGGGTGCAATGATCCGCTACGCGAAGCGTAACACACAAGTGGTCAAAGCTCATCGGCTTTGATCCCAGCTCGGCGCGCCCGCCGCATCCTCGCCTCGACCTGCAGCAGCTGCTTGCGGTTGATCCGATGCTGGAACGTGACCAGCCTGCCGTCCTTGACCCACCGTCGGATCGTGCGAGCAGACCGGCCCGTCAGCTCTGCAGCCTCACCGTATGTCACCCACCTGCCGGCCAGGTCATCGGCGTTGTACGTCCTCACCTCAGCTCACCCGCTTCCTGTGCTTCTGCTCGAACTCCACCAGCTTGGTCAGGCGGTGCAGGTCTGACTCGGGTGCGACATATCCGCACGAGTGACATTCGACGGTGACCGGCCAGCCGACATCCGGCGGCGGCGTCCACCACATATCCATCAGGTCGCAGTCCCGGCACGGCGTACCCGGCAGATGCCGAGCCCGCTCAGCCTCAGGCCACCGCCGCCGGATCCGGCCGACGAGCTCATGCAACTCCGGCGCGACCTCGGCGATGTCCGGCTGCGAAGCCAGCTCATCGAGATAGTCACGCCACCACGACACCAGCCTGGCGACCGCGGCGCCGGCCTCATCTGGTGACAGCTGCGACGGCAGACCATGCACAACCGCGCCCGCACGCCACACCACCTCAGGCGTCGGCGGCATTGGACGATCCAGCACCCCAGCCATAGCGCTGCCTGCCGACAGCAGCAACGCGAACAGCTCATCAGCCGCATCGATCGCCGCAAGATCCAGCGGCGCCGGCGGGTACAGCTTCCCTCCCGAGACCTTCGAGTCATCACCCGACGGGCCCGGGATCATCGCCGAGCGCACCTGCAACACCAGCTCGGCACACCCGGCTAAGTCGCGGTTCAACCACGACCAGTGCCTGCCACACAGCCGACCCCGCTCGACCGGACGGCCACGGCACCCACCGCACCCCGGATCTTCACACTCGACACGGTGCCGCCCCATCTGCACACAGTCCGGCCACTCACACTCGATCATGGTCCCCTCAGCTCCCGCTCGATCACACCCGACAGCAAGTTCGCCGGCTTCCACACACCAGCGTCGATGCCGGCGACCTGCAGCGCCCGCAACCACGTCTGCTGCGCCGGAGTCACCACACCGTTCGACGCCTTGAGCTCCCGGAAGATGACCCGGTCACGGACCATCACCAGGTCCGGGAACCCAGGAGCCGAACGCCGGGAGTCGAACGTGTGATACACCAGCCAGCCCAGCCGGTGAGCCAGCGCTACGACATGGTTCTGAAACTGCTTCTCTGACATCGCCTCAGCTTGAAGCCGGCGATACTCCTCAGCTTTCATCTCCGTCTTCTCCTTCGATGCTTGCCCTCAGCACGGTGGGACGGCACGCGCCCTGCGGGCGCGGCCTGCCGTCCCGTCCCGTCCCGCGCCAAGCCGTCCCGGCCAGACCCTGCCCGACCCGACCCGTCCCGTCCCGTCCCGGCATTTCTAGATTCTGTAGGCACCCGATCTGCTGGTTTCTGCTGGAACCTGCTGGTTTCTGCTGGAACCCGTTGGTGTTCCGTCTTCCCACCTGGTGGTGCGGATCCCGCGGGGTCCTCGCCCGGCTGGCTACCGGCAGTGTCCCGCGGACCGGGATCCGTGCACTCGTCTGCGGGGCCAACCTCGTGGGTGATGCCCGGCGGACCAGACGAGTGCGGTGCCTCCGCGGGGTCCTCGCCCGGCTGGCTGCCGGCAGTGTCCCGCGGACCGGAGGCAGTAGCGCCCGCGGGGTCACACTCCGGCTGGCTGCCGGATAGTCCCTCGGACCGGGCGTGTGTGGCCGGCGGGGTCTGCTCTGCCCGGGTGGCAGGCGTCCCTCGGTCCCGGCCTGGTGGGACTCGCCCAGCTTTCACGTCTGGCTCGCTGGATGCGGGCAGGGTGATGTTGTGGGCGATGACGTAGTCGTGCTCTGCCAGCCATTCGCGTGTCCGTGGCTTGTAGTACGGCTTGGCGGGTGGTGGCATCAGCTGCTTCTCGCGGTGCGCGCGCGGCGAGTCGAGCAGTGCACTGTTGCATCGGGTGCAGGCGACAACCATGTCGTCGGGCGATTTCACGTCCCGGACGAGATGGTCGTAAGTGCCGCCCTTCTGACCGCGGCGGGCCAGGAAGTTCACGACCAGGCCGCAATAGCGGCAGGCATCGCCATCGCGGAGGCGCACGGGGATCGTGAGCTCGGGATTCGCATTGTCGGCCTTGCGCTGCCGCTCCCATTCGATTTCCTCTTTCGATCTCATATGAATGAAGCCGTCGTCCTCGAGAAGCTTGTAGGCGACCTTGCCGTCGACCTCGACCTCGACCCAATAGCCGGCGGCCGTGGCGATGTCGATGAGCTCGACCCGGGTAGGGCCAGCCAAGGCGAGCGCGGTGCCGCGCGAGACGACGTAGTCGGTGAGGTGGGCGGCGGACTGCTCGGCGCAGCGGTTGATGAACCCGTACACCTCGTTGAGCAGTCGGTCGTCACAGCGCGGATCCTCCAGGACAGCCAGCACTGCAGGATGGTGCGCCGACGTGTCACCTTTACGGATCCAAGGCATTCTCGTAGTCCTCGTTTCATCGGAACGTTTCTTCGTCTAGTGCGTTTTGATCTGCTTGATCTGCTGCCGGAAGCCGGCTTCGACACGTATCCGCGTCCCGTCCGGCAGCTGCAATGCGTAGGCCTCGGCAACGAATGCTGCGAGCTCTTCGAGAGTCATGCCCTCCCGTTTGTCGACGGCATCACTCGTCAGCGTGATCGATCTATCCATCGCCGTTGTCTCCCTGCCTGACACGCTCGATGATCCGGATGTACGCGATCTGGTCCCCCTTGACCGCCACGACATCGCCGCCCAGCTCGGGGATGCCCAGCCACGAGATCTCGGAGATCCTGTTCGCGAAGTCGATCATCGGTGCCGCCTCATCGCCTTTCAGCCATTTCGAGCGCAGCATCTCCCCACTCACCAAGCGCACCTCAGCACGCACAGCCTCCGGCTCACTCACTCTGGATCACCACCGCGTCGAACCGTGGCAGGGCGGGGTCGGCGGTCTCGATGTCCTCGTAGCGCCCACTCCACCAGTGGAGCTCCTTCTCGCGCTCCCCCTTGTCGGCAACTCGCACTATCTTGGTGCCGGTAGCTGCGTCGTAGTCTTCCTCGTACCCGTACACGAGAACCGGCACGTCGCCGGCACTGGCGAGCACGGCTTCAAGCTCGGTGATAAGTTTGCTGACTGTCTTCATTCTTGGTCTCCTGTCGCTGCTGTGAGTGCGGCGCGGGCTAGGGCAAGGCTGAAGCCCCGGCAGTAGGGGCAGTCGTCGTAGTACCCCGGCTCGTGCGCCCCGTCCATGCATGTCCATCCGGCCCTGTTGAGCACTCTGGCCGCCCGCTCGACAGTCTCATCGGACAGCAGGGCCTCCCGCTGCCAGGCCGCGCCCTGCCGGAGCAGCTCATCGGCGTGGAGGGCGTACCAGTCACTGTCGCGACGGTCTCTGCGCTCAGCCTCCGCCGTCGCCAGCTCATCCCAAGTGCTCATTGTTCGTCTCCTTCCAGGGCGGCCTCGACAGCTAGCGCGGTCAAACACGTGTACGGCTGCTCGCACTCTGCGCATACGGTGCCTCCGTAGCCCCGCACCGGGCGATGCAGCTCCATGACTGCCCGTAGCGCGGTGACAGCTTGCGGGAGCCGGGTGCGGGACTCGGCAATGAACGTCAGATTTTCGTCAGTCCCTCCTGTCCAGCCCTGGGAGTCGAAGCCGTCAGCGGCGACATAAGCTCCGATGATCTGCTCGACCCCAGGTCGGGTAGGCCATACGCCCCGTGTCTCGCCTCTTTGATCCCGGTCAGCCTCCCACGGCCCTTCGGTGGCCTGGTCTGCGAGTCGCTGGGACTCGTTCAGCCACTCCATAATCCGGTCACTCATCGTCGATCACCTCGCCCTCCACCTCGGGCACCTGCACCAGCTCGGCAGGCACGTCCACGAGCACCCGCAGATCATCGAACGCCTCGGCGGGCAGCTGTAGCCGCAGCTTCACGAGGCGCACGTCCGGGTCGGTGATCGTCGGTGGCTGCTGAGTTAAGCGCACAACCTTCGCTCCGACCACCTGGTCGTAGTCGTTGCGCTGGGCCTGCACATGCAGCCAGCACTGAGCCGTTAGCTTCTGCTCACTCATCGTCTTGCTCCTCTGTTAGACCCATTGGTCTGCCGTGCTCATCCCAGATGTGGGCACAGCCCTGGCACCGGTAGATGAGCCGGTCACCGACGATCTGATCGCCCTCGTAGTGGGCTGGGTCGAGAGTCAGGCTGGCGGTGCCGTCACAGTCGCTGATCGTGCACGGATACGAGCACTCACTCATCATCGTCTGTCACCACCCTCACGCCGTACTCGGCCAGCGCCTCCGCGTATCTGCGTAGCGCTACCGGCGACCCGGCCTCCTCGGGCAGTGCATCCTCTAGCGCTTGTGCCAGGTCGGCTACCGGGTCAGGCTCCGGTGCGGGCGGACGGTAGACAATCCGGTGATGCATGCCGATCATCCTCCCGTCGCTGTTGACATACAGCCTCGGATGAGGTGCCCCAGCGCAGGCGATTGTCACCATGCCCTCCGTGGCAACCTCGCCCGGCACCGGCATATCGCCGTGCTTGCAGGCGCGCTTCAGCGCCTCCGGGCTGTAAGGCTCGGCGTAGACGGGGATGCGCCGCCTCTCGACCATGCCCCTAGCGCTGGCCCACTCGTGTTTGTCTGGGTTGTACCACAGGTGTCTGCCGTCCGCGGAGCGCACCCAACACTGACCGAACCCCGACGCGCTCGGGTCAATTGCGAACTCCGCCTGCTCGAAATCCTTGGCGGTATACGTGTACTCACTCATCGTCTTGTCCTTTCAGATGGTCTGCGATCTTCTGCAGGAGGGTGTCGGAGTACCACTCGGCCCAATCTCCGTCCTCGTCATCAGCCCATGCAGTGACCTCGTCGGCCAGCTCCTTCGGGATCAGCACAGCCTCGGTGAAGTCCGACAGGTCGCTGTCGGCGGCGACGGAGTCTTCACCCCCGCTGTCGTAGATGTCCCACAGCCCATATGCGTCGCGCCGCACGATGCGGCGCTTACCCAGATACGTCGCCCAGCCGAGGGTGTTCGGATCCGTGGGCAGTGGCGGGGCGGGGCGTTCGATCAGCTCCACATTCCAGCTTTCCTTCGCGAAGACCTGGACAAGGAACAGCTCAATCTCACTGTTGCGCCTGGATAAGCGCACCACCTCCCGCACCATCTCCTCATAGCCCGGAGTCCCCGGCTCACCTCTCGTGATCCGCACAATGTCACCGAACGTGAACTCGGTATCGACGTCCTCACTCATCGTCATCTCCCCTTTTCACTGCGTTGTCATGCCAGCAAGCCGATGGAATCGGCCCACCGATTGTGGACGTCCTTGAGCTCGACAGCCTGCTCACTGTCCGGGTCGATCACGATCGGCATCAACAAGCCCAGGAACCGCTCCCCGCAGGTCAGCAACAGCACGTTCGACCGGGCGGTCGGTTCAAGGACGATCCGACCACCGTGAGCCGCCGCAGACTTCGAGAACAGCCCGACAAAGTGACCCGCCATGTCGAGACGGCCCGGCACCTTCGGTTTCGTATCCAGTGCCTGCGCGAACAGGCCGGGCAGCCGGCCGAGCGGCTTCGAATGCGGCAGCGCCGGCACCTCGTAGCGCTTCCCCGTCCACAGCCCGGACACGTCGAGAAACGCCACCGTCGCCGGCGAGACAGGCTCCTCGACGTCGGCAGGCTTGTCCGTGTGCTCATCGGTGAACTCAACACCCGCGGCCTTAAGTGGCTCCCGCAGCTCCTCGTCCACCTCCTTCGGTGCGATCATCCGATATTCGTTGAGGTCCTCGGCGCCCATCGACACATTGCCCTTCGCGGTCTCCCGCACCTCGATCCTCAGCACGTCCGACTCCTCAGCCGACTCCGACTTCCGCGCCTTGAACAGCGCCAGAACCTCCTTGACCGCCTGCAACGGCAGAGTGATCGAATCCTCCCGCGGATCCCCGGTCAGCCACTCGGCATCGAGCACCGACGCCGACGACAGCGCGGCCGTGTACCGGTTCGTCGCCACCGCCACCGCCTCGCAGTCGGTGAACATCAGCCGCACCGCCGCAAGCTCCGGCACAGCGCCGGCCTTATCGACGTGCGGGATCACCGATTCCAGTGCTTTACGCAGCTCATCGGTCGCCACATCAACACTCCACATGCCGAAACCACTCCCCCTCGCGTTCGTCCTGCTGCCCGGTGTCCCCGTTGAACCCGGCCTCATACTCAATGACCTGACCGGTCTCCCGGTCCCAGAAGCTCAGACGATCGCCGACCTCGATCTCGTCAGGGACCACGTACTCGAGCTCGACACCCTTCCGCGCGGCGATCAGCGCGCCAGCATCGGACGCCGACGCCGCCAGATTCGCCAGCATCTCCAGCTCGGCGAGGTCACGCGCATGCCGCTTCCTCTCGCTCAATCGGCCATTAGCGAACCCTGCCGCGAACCAGATCGCGGCCAGGACCAGCGTCACGATGAACTCGCCCATCACGCGCTCACCGCCCCCGCTGCGGCCGGCGGCACCCGCCGCCACAGCGCATCCTCCGGCACCCACACCTCACGGTCATCACCGAGCTCCAGATACGCGCCCTCGATCAGCCACTCCCCCGACAACGCGAACCCTCCCGTCGGCGCGATCCCCGTCAGCTCACCAGTCGCGATCGGCTCACCCTCCGGCGATGCCACGTCGATCACCGCGCCCAGCTCAGCCAGCCGCATATACCGCACCTGCTGCCACTCAAACACCACGACCACCCCCACGACGACGGCGAGCGCGGCGGGCTTCGCGGCGTTCGGTGCGGTAGAGGGCTCGGATGGTGATTGCGGTGGCGGCTCGTTCGAGGATCGCGGCGATCTCGTTGAGCACGCGGTTCAGTGCGTTCATGGTGTGTCCTCGGTGATGTTGGTGAGTGTTCTGTCGATGTCGGTGCGGCACATTTCGAGCTGACGTTTGACGGATTGGAGTTTGTCCAGGGCTCGTTGCTCGGTTTTGATGCGCTCTAGGGTTTCGCGCGCGGTGCGGGCCGAGACGCCGCGGTTGTAGTCGTATCCCGTGAGTTCGCATCCGAGCAGCTCTTCGAGTTCGGCGAGCGCCGCTAGTCGGTTGCGTTCTTGATAGGTGAGTCGGTCATGTTCGGTGTCGCGGCGGTAGTGCTCTTCGAGGCGCTTGCGCTGGGCGTCGGTGATGCGGTCGACGCGTTCGATCAATTCTTCGTATGCGAGGGTGTCGAGGCGTGCCATGAGTGAGCGCACCGCCCACCATGCTGGCGCGTGTTCGTCGGACTTCACGTGGGCCTTGACCTTGATGGTCATGCGTTTGCCGTTCTTCCGGGCGGGTGGGAGCATGAGCCCCCAGCCCTCCGGTAGCTCTTCGACGGGCACGACGTCGGTTGATGGTGCGACGATGTACCAGGCGTGACAGGCGTCTGCCCATGCGTCGGCTTTGTCGGTCTGGGCGAGTTCGGCGCGCCAGTCGGAGCGTGAGATCTTGACCTCGTGCCCGATGAGGATCCGCCCGGATGCGCTGGTGAATCCGGCGTAGAGCGCGTCGCAGCGCCTGCTGCCTGGTCCGCCCCATGACCCGTTCATCCCGACTTCGGCTGCGAACACTCCGCCTGGCCGTATGTAGGGTTTTGAGCTTTCAGGGATGTAGTGGCGGCGCAGCATGTCGACCATCGCGCCGGCCGTGAGTTTGCCGTTGCTCGTCATGTGGTTCCTCCTGGGGCTGGTAGGTCACGCCACCGGATCAGTCGCATGGACTCTCCGGTGCGGATTTCGACACCGGTCTTGGTGCATTGGTAGGACACGCCGTCTCGGATGCCGCCGAGGCGTCGTTCGGCGTGCTGTCGCTGTGTAGCAGGGTCTCGGAGGTCTCCGGCGCCGGGTGCGCCCATAAGCAGCTGCCGCAGGAGCACCCAATCCTGCAGCTGTTCGTCTGCGAGGACGCGGCCCAGCAGGGCGTCGGATACGCCGTCTTGTTTCGCGGCGAGGATCACCGCCAAAACATCTTGGTATTTCGTCCATGCGACCGTCTTGTGCGCCGGTGACAGACGGATGAGGAGCAGCTCGAGGCTGATCTTCTGTGATGCGCACGCGCCAGGTATCGGCGATGGCGGGTAGGGCTCCCGGTGAGCCGGTAGCGTTTCGGCCTCACTGCGTTCGAACCGTGAACCGCAGTGCGGGCACCACCATCCCGGCGTGGTGTCGAGGCCATAGGACTCGTCGATCAGGTCGAGCAGATCGACCTGATCGTCCTGCGCGCAGGTGAGCTTGGTCATGCCGCACCGTCCCGTATCTCAGCGAGCGCAGCCTGTCCCTCAGCCGTGGTGAGCCACGCGAGCTCCTCGGCGGTCCACGCGGCACGGCGGCGCGACGAGTTCTTGAGCTTCGTGCAGTAGATGCAGACCTCGACCTTCTCGCGTTCCACGATGACTCCGCAGTGATTGCATCGCATCAGCACGGCGGTTCACTCCCGGCGTTCTCGAAGTGGTCGACCGCGCGATCGACCTCGGCGGCGATTAGCTGCTCGGTGATCAGCGCGTGCCGGTCTCGCTCAGCGGCCAGCAGCCGCGCCCGCCGCCTCGTCGTGAACATCAGAAACGACGTCACAGCGATCGCTCCGCGTTCCAGCTCCACGCCTCGGGCCTCCGCGGCATAGTACGCAAGCCCATGCGTGGCGAACTCCGCTTTGAACCCCGTCACGGGATCCGTGACGACCCAACTTGCGACGCCGTGGCACTCACAGACGCGGCGACGGATCCTGATCTTGTCTCGGTTCATGATGCGATCCCTTCCAGATCGAACAGGCCGGGCATGTCGTGCTTTCTCTCCTCGGCCTCGAGATACTTCACGCCGTCGAGGAAATAGCCGGTGTTGAGCTCGGCGGCACGGCCACGCCGGCCGGCGCGCAACGCCCTGACTGGCACGGTCATCAGCCCACCAAACGGGTCGAACACGAGATCGCCGGGATTCGAAAACCGCTCGATAAGCCGATCCACGATGTCGAACTGCAGCGGACACACGTGCATCTGCAAGCTGCGCCGCGCCTGCTCCCCATTGAGGGTGCGCATCCGGTTGACGTCGTGCCACACCTCGGGGTGCCACGACCCGGGAGCCAGCGACATGAACGTCGCCGGCAGCGCGCCCTTCCCGTCGAGGGCCTCACCGATCGTGATGTGCGACTCGTAGTCATACACCTGCCGCAGCGTCTGCTCCGTGAACGTGCGCGACAGCTGCTCAGGCGGCAGGGAGGCGAGCTCGTCGGTGGTGAGGTTCCGCTGTCCCGAGGACCGCCAGAACGCGTGCGCATCGACCTGCCACCGTGCCCGCGAATACTCGGCCTTGGCTTTCGTGACCGGTACGTCGGCGTAGCCCTTCGTCCGATCCGTCTGCGGCTTATGGAACAGCAGAATGTACTCCGGCGACCCGGCGCCCATCTTCGTCGCGTCCTTGCACTGCTCCGACCAACCCAGCCGGTACGTCTGGTTGTTCTCCCGCACCACATCGGTCACGACAGTGATCATGCCCATGTAGTCGAAGCCATGCCTGAGCCCGTGCATGATCGCCTCAGCATGGAACGGCGACGACGTCGGCACACCCGCCCCGGTGACGTTGCCGAACAAGATCCGGTCCTTGACGTGGCAGGCGTAGATCCGGCCCGGCTGCAGGACCCGCAGCAGCTCCGGCGTCAGATAGTCCATCTGCGACCAGAAGTGCGCATTGTCGTCCGTGTGCCCGAAATCGTTGTAGGACGGGGTGTACTCGTAGTGATTGCTGAACGGGATCGAGGTCACGATCAGATCGACCTCGCCGTCGCCGATTCGCCGCACTTCGTCCACGCAGTCGTTGTTCGCGACCTCCCAGCCCTCACCGGCAGCGACGATCCTCTCGACACCCATCGCCCGGGTCAGCTCCGCAGCGATCGCATCCGAATCCAGACCATACTCACGGATCACATCAGACATCCTGCTCTTCAACTCCCTGTCCTTCGCCCACTTCTCCCGCAGCTCACGCACCACCCCAATCTCAGAGTTCGCGTGGATCAGATGCACGTGACATGCCCGCGTCTGCCCGTACCGATGGATCCGGTGCACCGCCTGGATCGTGTCGTTGAATTTGTAGGTCACGCCGAGAAACACGGCGCGGTTGCACTGCTGCAGGTTCATGCCCTGCCCGAGCATCACGGGCTTGCCGATCAGCACGGTCGTCTCCCGTGCTTTCCACTCAATCAGCCGACGCTCCACCTCATCGGCCGACAGCGAGCCCCTGATCGACGAGAACGAGATCCCAGCCGCCTGCAACGCCGCTTCGATCGCATCCTGCTCGTCATTGAGATCGCACCAGACGATCACCTGCTCACCCGAGTCGAACGGCGACGTCTCCGCCGTGACGATGCGCATCGCCTCGGAGACCCGCTTGTCGATCGACAGCCGCTTCTCCCGCGCCGCCTCCTTGAGCCCAAGATCCGCCGACCGGAAGATGAAGCCCTGCCCATCCCGGTCCGTCGTCTCGTCGGCCAGCGAGATCTCGACCTCCCGGAAGTCGATGCGCAGCTCCGGCAGGTCATAGCCCGTCACATCGCAGCCGAGGTCGGCCGGTGACTGCACGAAACACGCCCAGGTGTTGAGCCACAGATAGAACTCGCGCTCCTTGTGCGGATACAACGTCAGGTTGTTCGCCTTCGTCGAGTCCCGCTGGAAAAACCGCGTGAGCGCCTGCCCGGTGTCCATCACACCGAGGTAGCCGGCGTAGTGGATGAGCTCCTTGTATCGGTTCGGCGATGGCGTCGCCGTCGCAACGAACCGGAACCGCACGTCATCGAACAGGGTCAGGAACGCCTGGTAGGTCTTCGACCCGAAGCTGCGCAGCACGCTCGCCTCGTCCAGCGACACGGCCGTGAACAGTGCGGGATCGAGCTTCCCGTCGCGCACTGACTCGTAGTTCGTCAGATACACGCCGGCGAACTCCGAGTCGACCTCGGCGCTCCTGCGGATGAACCGCGTCTCTACGTCGACCTTGCCGGCATCGGCAGCGAACTCGATCCGCACGCCCAGCGGGCACACGACGAGCACCGGCCCGCCCTCCCGCTCGCGAATCTGCCGCAGGGCTTCGAGCTGCATGATCGACTTGCCCATCCCGAACGCCGCGAAAATCGCACGCCGGCCACCGGCCAGCGCCCACTGCACCATCAGCCGCTGATGCTCTTTGAGCGCCGGGTGCAGGTCATCGAGCTCGACACGGAACCCATGCTGAGCCGAGACCGCGACCTTGCGCCGCAGGAACTCCTCATAGCTCACCGACTCGCCCGGCTCGACCTCGAGGTCGACGTCGACCTCCGGCTCATCCCCGGCCGTCAACCACTTCTCATCGATGACCCTGTAGCGCCACATCGGCTTGCCCTGATTCCGGCCACCGCGGTCACGGTTCACCGTCGTATCTAGCCGTTCGATGACCTTCGCGTGCCGCAGCGCCACGTACCTGGCGCCCACGACCTGCGGAGTCACCAACAGCCCGTCCGGGCCTGTCAGCTCCTCACGCACGAGATTCGGATCGAGCACCCCGTCATGAGCGCGAGCAACCGAGCGCATCGCGGCTTCGACACGCTTCTGGTCCTCACCGTGGACGTGCGTCGAGACGTTCACCGCGCCGATCACCGCATCACGCTGACCACGCACACTCATGCCCCGTCACCGCCGACCTTGCTCGACACCTCGGCGATCAGCTCATCGAGCATCCCGAGACGATCCCGCAACAACGCGACATCCATCGCCACGACGTTGAACTCGCCGAGCTCATACCGGAACCGCACGCCGGCCTCGATCGCCTTCTTCAACCGCGCCAACCGCTCCTCAAGCTCCTTCTCACGCAGCCCCAGCGTCTGCGCGTCATACCGGTGCTGCGCTTCCAGCACACGCACCGATATCGCACGCTCATGCAGATCACGCACCGTCATGACGACACCTCCGCAACATCACCCGGCACCTCACCCGACGCCGCCAGCGCCGAGCGCGCCGCACGCACCTCGATCAGCCGCGACACCCGATACAGCGCCTCCGTCAACTGCAGATGCAGGTTCTGCACGCAAGCACCGTCCTCGACTCCGGCCAGCAGCTCCGCTACAGCGGTCTGCGCCTCATCCCGGCGCGGCCCCAGCAACTCCTCCATCCGGGTCATCAGCTCCGCACGCTCCGTCATCGCGACCCCTCACTCACGTCCCACGCCGACACCGCCAACGCCGTCAACACCACGACCGCCGAGACGAGCCCGAGGCCGTTCAGCGTCGCCGTCAGCGCAAACGACAGGAAGTAGCCGACCAAGCCGAGCACGGCCACCGGCATCACCAGACACCAGAACCGCCTCATCGCATACCGCTCCCGATCGCGTACTGGCTCATCGCCCATAAGTTCGTCTAGAATGTCCATCAGATCCTGATCCGATCTACTCAGCGGCCCAGCCCCCACAGCTGGGCCGTTTCCATTTGCTTGCACATCTGATTGAGGTGCCCGGCCGACGACGGAACCCACCGCGGCGCCGGCCGGGACCTCGCGCCACACTCAACCCGGCGACCGGGGAGTCGCGGCGCCACCCCACCCCGACGGCGAGCGCTTCCCCTGCAGCTCGCGCCCATCGGACGGGGATCCTCGTGGATCGTCCCGGCACGGGACGATGAGGTAGTCGTTACGGACGGGGAACTCGTCGCCGAGCTCGTCGCGGACGCGGGAAAACCCTTGCGGCGCGTCGCGGTTCGCACGGCACGGCTTCATCGCACGGCCACGGTCAGCCAGTGAACGGTGCGGACCGAGATACTCGACAGGCACGCGGCTGCCGAAGCCGTCGAGCAGATAGACGGTGGTGGTCATCACTGCTCACCGCCCTGCTGGCGACGCTTCCTGAGCCACTCTCGCAGCTGCTCGAACTCGTCAGCGTTGAGCACCGTGAAGCCCTTGCGGGCCCCTCCCTCAGTAGGCTGAGGGTCACCAACACACTCACCTACCGAGGGAGAAGAATCATGAGTTACAGCAGCGCTGCCCACAACGCCGACGCGGCCAAGCTTGCCGCTAAACGAGCTGGTACGCTCGCCGACCGGAACGACCTGCAGAGTGCGGTCTCCGAGATCGCCGCGTCCCTGGCGCAGATCTCCACCGCGATCGCTCAGATCGCCAGGGAGCTCGACTACCGCCAGTGACAGGCCGAGCGTGTCCAGATCACTGCACACGCGCGCGATGCTCTTCAGGACAGCGCTCACGTTCCAGACCTCGCCTACCGGCACGAACAGCTGTTGACCGGTCGCTGATGCTGTCATCACCACGCCGATATGCCCGTCGCGGTCGTCGATGCTGAACTCGACGCTCGAATCACCGTTCAGTGTGCCGATGTTCGGATTGATACTCGGCGCACTCATGACGCCACCTCCCGGCCACCGCGGCCCTTGCGGGCCCCTCCCTCAGTAGGCTTGTGACTGCAACAACACCCACCTACCGAGGGAGAAGAATCATGACCGCACGAATGATCGTTCGTCACGGAGACCGCGAGTGGTATTGGCAGTCTGAGGACGACATGCTCATATTCGCGATCGACCGGGCGTTTCGCTACAGGCTCACCGCTGGAGACACCGTCTACTTCTCCGCAGTCGGCGCCCCGGTTAGCGGCCGATCTGCAGCCACATTGATCATTCCCCCGTCTGCATACGTCTCGTTCAGCTATACGAACCTCGACGGCAGCGAGATCGATGCGGTGATGGCCCGAGTCGCCGAGCTTGTTGACCGAGACGGCGGGGTCACACTCGACCACGAGGACAAGCTCGTTGACGACGGGCGATGACTGATTCGCATCGGCGAAAGCGTCCTTCGGCCACGCGATAAACGGGCTCATGACGCCACCTCCCGGTCATCGCGGCCCTTGCGGGCCCCTCCCTCGGTAGGCTGGTGACTGCAACCACACCCACCGACTGAGGGAGAAGAATCATGACCGGACTCGCGCTGTTGACCATCGGCGACGTTTCTATTCGGATGAACATCGAGGCGTACTTTGAGCTCGACTTCATCATTCGAGAGAACGAACGCTTCGGAGACGGCGTTCTCGTCGTCGGCGAGACCGATGCGGGAGGTGTTGCCAGTCTCTGGGTCGGCCCCAACGTTGACTACGACCTCACTGCCGTCGAGACTGATCCGAGCGTCCCACCCCGCGTCCCGCAGGACCAGCGGTGGTTCATCGAAGATGTCCTCCTCGATATTCGGCGCAAGGACCGCACCGCTGTTGCCGACGTATCCGGGGACGAGCTTGTCCTTAGCGACGAGTGAGCGGATAGTTTGCCGCGCTTGCTCTAGCTCACGGCCTGCGAGCTTCGACCGCTCGATCGCGGCCTCGCCCATTCGCGTCTCCTCAATGAGCCGAGCCGACAGGTGTGCGATCGTCGCCTCCAGCGCTTCGATATCGCGATACCTCAGCGGCAGGTCTGAGTTTGGGAACTTCAATGTCATGACGCCACCTCCCGGTCGGCATCGTCCGGGCGAGCGCCACCGGCGACATCATTCGTGGATACGCCGATGAGCGTCATCATCGGAACGTCGAGGTACCGAGCGATCAGATCGAGTTCGATCACGTCGAACTGAATCTCACCGCGGATGCGCCGCGAGACCGCGTTAGCGGATCTGTGAAGCAGTACGCAGAGGTCCTGCTGAGTCTTACCGCGCCGGGCTAGCTCTGCACGGACGTTGCGTCCGATCTGCTTCCCGAGTTCATTCGTGTTCATGTAGAGCACATTAGTTATCGCTCAGCGGTAATGCAAGCATCCGAGAGTCCATCAGCGTGTCCGCGTGTCGTTTCGCGTTCACTGAGTAACGTCTTTAGCTGGACTTTTACCGCTGAGCGGTATAGAATGAACGCATGAGCGCAGAACTGAAAGTGATACAGGGCGAGCGTACTGAGACGCTGACCGAAGCGACCGCGCGACGGTTCCGTGAGCAGCTCGCCGGCCGAAACATCACTCGCCGGGACGTTGCCCGGGCAATCGGCAAGTCGGATCCGTGGATCGGCCGGCGGGCTGCAGGTCAGCTCCCATTCGACACGGATGAGCTTCAAGCAATCGAGAATGCCACTGGCATCAGTGCCGCCTACCTGCTGACAGGCGTGAATGAAGAAAGCCGCCGTCCGGTTGGACCGGACGGCGGCTCTTCGGGAGTCGTACACCCCCCGGGACTCGAACCCGGAACCCACTGATTAAGAGTCAGTTGCTCTACCAATTGAGCTAGAGGTGCGAACGAGAAATAACTCTACACATCCGGCGGCCGCTTGCAAAATCAGATTCGAGCCTCAGCGCCGAATGTGGTGAGGTTCACGCACTAGAGGTACAGGCCGGTCGATTCCGCGGCTCCCTGCTCGGAGATCGCATGGACGTCCCGCTCCCGCAGCAGCATGTACGTGGTGGCCTCGAGCTCGACCTCAGCACGCTCCTCAGGGTCGAAGAGCACGGTGTCTCCCAGCTGCACCTGTCGGACATGCGGCCCGGCTGCCACGACGCTGCCCCATGCCAGCCGCTTGCCCACCTCGGCGGTGGCGGGGATGACGATGCCGGCAGCCGAGGTGCGCTCACCGAGCTCCGCGTCCGGCTCGACGAGGAGCCGGTCGTGGAGCATGCGAATGGGAAGAGACGATGTCTGGCCCACGTTCAGCGCTTGGCCCGCAGGACAAGCAGGGTGACCAGCGCGGCCGAGGCGAGCACGGCACCGCCGATGAGAGCGACGCGGTCGGCCTTGACCGAACCGTCATCGTTGATGACGACGGACTTGGCGTTGTCGGTGGCGCGGCGGGTCAGCGCCTTCGGGTGCACCCGGCCGACGAACTCATCGATATTGGCAGCCAGCCGCTGTTCGCGCAGTCGGATCGACTCTTCGAGCTGGGACTTGTTGGCGCTGTCGACGGTGACGTCGGAGGTGTAGACATTGCTGCTCATCAGGATGCTTCCTCACTCACGAAGGGGCTGGCGTGCAGGAGACCGGCAGGTGCCCAGACAGTGGCGGCAGATGCCGTCGTCCCACATCATTGTCTCTGCTTCTAGAGCTTACCGGTTCGCGCCGGATATGGTGGAACCGGCGTTCGACGAGTCGAGCGCCGCTGCTGTGAACGCAGCACCCCTTGCACCTGAAAGGAATGAGCATGCCCCGTCTTGAGGTCGGCGACACCGCCCCTGATTTCACCCTGCCCGCAGCGGATGGCTCGGAGGTGACGCTGTCGGATTTCCGCGGCCAGCGCGTCGTCGTGTACTTCTACCCTGCTGCCATGACCCCCGGCTGCACCACCCAGGCCTGCGACTTCCGCGATTCGCTCGCCGCCCTCCAGGGCGCCGGCCTGCAGGTCTTCGGCATCTCCCCGGACAAGCCGGAGAAGCTCGGGAAATTCGCTGAGAAGGAGTCGCTGAACTTCCCGCTGCTCTCCGATGCCGACAAGTCGGTCATGACCGAATGGGGTGCCTTCGGGGAGAAGAAGAACTACGGCAAGATCGTCCAGGGCGTCATCCGCTCCACTGTCGTCGTCGACGCCGACGGCACGGTCGAGCACGCCCAGTACAACGTCAAGGCCACCGGCCACGTCGGCCGGCTGCGCAAGCAGCTCGGCATCGACGAAGGCTGACCGGACGGTCACCGGACCCATACCTCGGGACCCGACTCACACCTCGGGGCCGGACCCACATCTCGGGACCGGTCCCACGCATCGGGACTGGGCCCACACATCGGGGCCGGCGCGTCCCTACGCAACCGGCCCGGCACACGCAGGGATCTGCTCCCTCATCGTGTGCCGGGCCGGTTCGCCGGCGGGCAGGCGGCTGGTCTAAGCTGGTGAGCGCTTCGCGCGAGTGGCGGAATTGGTAGACGCGCTGGATTTAGGTTCCAGTGTCTGCGGACGTGAGGGTTCGAGTCCCTCCTCGCGCACCGTGGTCCCTTCGGCCGCATCGGCCGCCGGGACCGGAACTCACTCCTCGTCCCAGCCCTCCGGGCTGACCCCATTGGCATCGACCGACTCATCGGCGCCGCGGTAGCGCGGCACATTCGAGATCGCACCCTCATGCTGCCGGTCGCCGACCCGCTCGGCGATGGCCGGCTGGCGCTGGGACGGGAAGTCGCGCAGCCCGCCGAGGCGGTGCTCATCCCACTTCTCCAGCGTCAGCGGCGTCTGCAGCCACAGAGTCACAAGCTTCGCGCACTGGATGAGCGAATCGACGTGGGTGCGCTCCCAGCCGTGCGAACCGTCGAGCCCGAAGGCCATGAGCGCGGCACGCGCACCGGCGCCGGCCTCCAGCGCAGCGGCGACATCGGAGCGGTAGAACGTGAAGATGTCGCGGGCCATGTCGAGACCGTGACGCTGCCCGAGCCGGATGAGCTTGCGGGTCAGGTGGTAGTCGAAGGGGCCGTGCATGTCCTTGAGCGGGATCGTGACCCCGCGCTCGAGCGAGTTCTGGTTCGGCGCACACACCGCGTTGTCGATCGAGACGAGCTCGGCGACATTCTGCGACACACCCGCCGAGGCGCCGTGGCCGACCTCCTCGAAGATCGTCACGAGAATCGTCGTCTTCACCGGCAGCCTAAGCTTCCCGTCGATCGCGCTCTTGGCAGCGGCGAGCGCGATCGCCACACCGGCCTTGCCGTCGAGGTGACGGGAGTTGATATAGCCGGACTTCGACATCGACGAATGCGTCATGAGCGCGACCGTGTTGCCGACCTCGATGCCGAGCTCCTCAAGGCCGGCCTTGTCGCTGACGGCCTCGTCGACGCGCACCTCGACCTCATCCCAGCTCACCGGCTGCTCGTCGACCTCATCGCCGTAGGCGTGGCCGGAGGTCTTGAGCGGCAGGATCGTGCCGGTGTAGACGACATCGGGGAACTCGGTGATGATCTGCACGCGCGCCCCTTCGGCGAACCGGGAGGAGAAGGTGCCGATCGGCACGACCGACAGCCGGCCGTTGTCCTTGAGCTTCGAGACCATGCAGCCGATCGTGTCGGCGTGGACGACGATGCAGCGCTCGGCCTCGATCTCCTCATGCAGGTCGGCGTCGTCGGTCTCCCCGTCATCCGTGCCCGAGGCGGCGGGCAGTTCGACGATGAGCGCACCCTGGCGGGTGAGCTGGGCGTTGAGCCCGAGGTCGGCGACGATGTCGCCGATGAACTGCATGACGGCATCGGTGCGACCCGAGGGAGAGGGGGTGCGCAGCAGGCGGAAGAGGATGTCGAGCATCCACCCCTGGTCGATGTCTCCGGGTGTGAGATCAGTGAATCCGGTGGCGTTGTCCTTGCCGAGTTCGGCGACGTTGTAGGCGCTGCCGGCGGTGTCGTCGTGGGGCACTCTGACTCCTCCTTCTGTCGTGCTCAAGGGGGCGTCCGCACAGCCGGGCGGCGGCGCGGACGAATGCGGCATGCCGGGCATGCCGCACAGTGGCCACCATAGCGCGGACACACGCTGTGGCCAGCCGCATGTCAGAGTCTGGAGGGGCTGTCGAGCCGACTCTCCGCACGCTCCCAGCCCCCGCCTCGGGCCCGGTGGATCAGCTCACAAGACCGGCCGATGTCAGTTCGTCGGGTCGGCGGGTTTGTCCGGTTCCCACGCCCACGGGGTGCGCTTGGAGTTGGGGAACAGGTAGTCGACGAATTCGGCAGCCACCGGCTGCGGCTCGTGATTGGCCAGGCCGGGGCGCTCATTGGCTTCGATGAAGACGTAGTCGGGGCCCTCGACGTCGGGCACCAGCAGGTCGATGCCGGTGACCGGGATGTCGATGGCGGCCGCAGCGGTGATCGCGGCCCTCGCCAGCTCCGGGTGCAGCCGATCGGTGACGTCGTGGATGGTGCCGCCGGTGTGGAGGTTGGCGGTGCGCCTGACCTGCAGCCGCTTGCCGGGTTCGAGGATGTCGTCGAGGCTGTAACCCTCCTCGCGCACGGTCGCCTCGGTCGACTCATCCAGCGGGATCTTCGACTCCCCGCCGGTTGCCGCCGCCCGGCGCTTGGACTGCTTGCGGATGAGTTCGGCGACCGGGGTCTTGCCGTCGCCGACGACAGCGGCCGGGCGGCGGATCGCGGCAGCGATGACACGGCCGGTGATGACGAGGATGCGCAGGTCCTCACCCTCGCAGAACTCCTCGAGCAGCACTTCGGAACCCTCACCTCCGGCGCGGCCGAGGGCGTCTTTGAGCTCCTTCTCCGTCTGCACGCCGATCGTGATGCCGGCCCCCTGCTCGCCGCGCACCGGCTTGACGACCAGCGGGCCGTACTCGTCGAGGAAGTCGACGTCACCCTCGTCGAAGCTGGCGTTGCGGCCCTGCGGGACGCGCACGCCGGCGGCCTCGACGATCTTGCGGGTCACCCGCTTGTCCTCGCAGCGGCTCATCGCCACCGCCGAGGTGTACTGCGACAGCGACTCGCGGGTGATGACCGTGCGGCCGCCGAACTCGAGCTGGATGTAGCCGGTGTCGGCGTCGAGCACGCTGACCCGGATCCCGCGGCGCGTGGCCTCATCGGCGATGATCCGGGCATACGGGTTGAGCTCGTCGAGACCCTCGATGCGCGGCTGGGCGTAGAGCTGCTCGTTGATCGCGTTCTTGCGCTTGATGCCGTAGGTCGGCACCCGCTCGAAGCCCATGTGCTCATACAGGCTGATGGCGGCTTCGTTGTTCCACATCACCGACAGGTCCATGAATGCCGCGCCGCGCTCCGCCAGCAGCCGGGCGAGCGCCACAACGAGGAACCGGCCGAGGCCGCGGTGGCCGCTGGTCGTGTCGACCGCCAGCGTCCACAGCGAGGAGCCGCGCTCAGGGTCGTCGAACAGCTCGGAGTGGTCGACACCGGTGACGGTGCCGATGATCTCGCCGGTCGATTCGTCCTCGGCGACGAGGTAGTGCATCGACTCGGCGTTGCGATGGTTGTCCCAGATGACGCTGACATCGGCCGGGACCATCGAGCGGGTGACGTAGATGCGGTTGATCGCCTCGCAGTCGGCCTCAGTCTCGATGGAGCGCACCTTCACGCCGGGCACCTCGACCGGGTCGGGAAGCCGGTTCTCCAGATCGAGGCGGTAGGTGTGGCTCGGGTCGATGAAGTACTCCTCCGGGTGCAGCGCCACGAGCACATGCGGGTCCGAAAGGTACATGCAGATGTCGCGGGTGCCGCCTGCTTCATCGCGCAGCACCCGGCCGATCTCCTCGATCTCTGAGAAGGTCTGGCCGAAGACGAGCCGGCCCCAGCCGAGCTCCTGGATGACGTCGTGCTTCATGGTCCCTCCTGCCGGGATGTGCCTTCAGCCACCGGGCCGGGATCCCTGCCCAGCCCGGTGGTCTCGGCGTGAAGTCGGTGGGTCAGGCTGCCGGGCCGGTGATGCCGTGGTTCTGCAGCCAGAGTTCGAGCAGGGCGATCTGCCACAGCCGGTTGCCGCGCAGCGGAGTGAGGTTGTCGTTCGGGGCCTCGAGCAGCGCCTCGACGGCGGCCGGCTGGAACAGGCCGCGATCGCGGGCGACCTGGCCGGAGATCGCCTCGCGGACCTTCTCCAGATACGGGCCCTGCAGGTGCTTGAGCGCCGGCACCGGGAAGTAGCCCTTGGGCCGGTCGATGACCTCACTCGGGATGACCCGGCGGCCGACCTCCTTGAGGATGCCCTTGCCCTCCTGAGCGGTCTTGTACTCGGCCGGGCATTCGGCAGCGAGCTGGACGAGGTCGTGGTCGAGGAACGGCATGCGCGCCTCAAGGCCTGCGGCCATCGTCATGTTGTCCACCCGCTTGACCGGGTCGTCGACGGCCATGATCGTCGTGTCGATGCGCAGCGCCCGGTCGATGCCGGTGGTGGCACCCGGGCTGCGGAAGTGCGCGTCGACGTACTCGGTGGAGACATCGGAGCCGGCCATGAACTGCGGGGAGACGAGCTGGCCCATCTCCTCGTAGCTGCGGTCGAAGAACGACTGCTGGTAGCTGGCGAGCGCGGCCTCGACATCGTCGCCGGCCTCGTACATCGGCGGGTACCAGTGGTAGCCGGCGAACACCTCGTCGGCACCCTGCCCGGACTGCACGACCTTGACGTGCTTGGCGACCTCCTGGCTCAGCAGGTAGAAGGCGACCGCGTCGTGGCTGACCATCGGCTCGCTCATGACGCCGATCGCCTCGTCGAGCGCTGGCAGCATCCGCTCGGTCGAGATGCGCAGCTGGTGGTGGTTGGTCTTGAAGTGCTCGGCGATGACATCGGAGTACTTGAACTCATCGCCCTCCTCGCCGCCGAAGGACTCGAAGCCGATCGAGAAGGTCTCGATGTCCTTCTGCCCCAGCTCATCCATGAGCCCGACGATGAGGCTGGAGTCCAGGCCGCCGGAGAGCAGCACCCCGACAGGCACATCGGCGGCCAGCCGCCGGCGCACGGCTTCGCGCAGGCTGTCGTAGATCGCGTCCTGCCAATCGATCTCAGACCAGTCGGCCTTGTCCTCGGCGGCGCCGTAGAGCGCCTGCCAATACTGGGTCTGGGTCTGCGAGCCGTCGGTCTCGACCCACATGTAGGTCGCCGGCGGCAGCTTGCGCACGCCCTGCAGCATGGTGAACGGCGAGGGCACGACGGCGTGGAAGGTCATGTAGTGGTTGAGCGCCACCGGGTCGATGCGGGTGTCGATGCCGCCGGCGGCCAGCAGGGCCGGCAGGGTGGAGGCGAAGCGGAAGGCGCCGTCGGCCTCGGCGAAGTACACCGGGCGCACGCCCATCCGGTCGCGGGCGATGAACACGCGCCCGGAATCCTCTTCCCAGATGGCGAGCGCGAACATGCCTTGGAACCGGTCGAGTGCCTTCTCGCGCCATTCGGCGAAGGCCTTGAGGACGACCTCGGTGTCGGAGCTGGTGCGGAAGGTGTGGCCGAGTCCGTGGAGCTCCTCGCGCAGCTCCTGGTAGTTGTAGATCGCGCCGTTGAGCACGATCGTCATGCGCACGTCCGGGTCGTGCATCGGCTGCGCGCCGGTCTCCCCGAGGTCGATGACGGCCAGGCGCTGGTGACCGAGTGCGACCCGCCCGTCGTCGACGATGCCGGAGCCGTCGGGCCCCCGGCCGGCCATCGCCGTCAGCATCGCCTCGACGGCGGTTTTCGCGTCCCCGTGTGGTGCCTGGGCTGTCGAGAGCTGTCCGCAGATGCCGCTCACGCCGGCTCACATCCTTCAAGGTCGGTTGCAGTGCTCACCATCCTATACGGCTGCCGCCGCTGCGGGGCAGCGTCGGTCACACTCGGCGCACAGCGGTGACGACGGTGAATTTCCGGTCCCGCGCCCACTGGCGGCTGACCCCGAAAGTTCGCTCGACCGCACCTCGGTAGCCGAGGTGGGAGTTGTAGACGCAGACGAGCCTCCCGCCGAGTGTGAGCAGCCGGTGGGCGGTGCGGATCATCGCGTGTGCGGTGCCGGTCTCGACGGTGTGGCCGGTGTGGAACGGCGGGTTGAGCACGATGAGGTCGCAGCTGCCGGTGAGCGCGTCGAGTGCCGGGTCGGCTGCTGCCGAGGCGTCGGCGAGGATCAGCTGGAGGCCCGGCTGATTTCCGCCGCCCAGGGTCGCCGCCGCCGAGGCGAGGGCGGCTTTCGAGACGTCGATCCCGATGCTCGTGGCGGGGTTGAGGAGCGTCTGCAGGTTGGCCAGCAGCCAGCCGTTGCCGCAGCCGAGGTCGGCGACGGTGAGTCCGGCGGGATCGTGGCTGCCGTCTGCAGGCGCGAGGTCGGCGCGGTGGGCGATGAGGCTGGAGACGAGCACATCGGTGCCGTGGTCGATCTGGGTGCCGCCGTAGCAGGCGCCGTAGGCTGCGACCTCGACAGGCTGACCACCGGGCACCCGCAGCGGCCGGGCGTCGCGGCGCGGGAACGCCGGGGCAGGAGACTGATCTGCCGGGCCGGCGTGGGAGGCTCGCGGGCTGCTGCCGATGATGAGCCGGCATTTGGCCAAGCCGGGTGAGACGTCGACCCGGTCGAACACCTCGGCCAGCGCCTCGTTGATCGCCGGGCTCATATGCTTCTCACGGCCGACGACGATCACCTCGCCGGCAGCTCCGGCAGCTGCCTGCAGGTACTCGCGCAGCGCAGCGGTCGCCTTCGGTGCCGCCAGCACGACCCGGCAGCCGGGCGGGAAGGTCTCCGGGCCATCCGGTGCTCCGCAGTGCAGGTCCGGCGAGGTGATGCGCGGCTGCGGCAGCCCCGCCTCGGCGAGGAGACCTGCCACCGTGCTCCCCCGGCGCTGAGCGCGCAGGTCATCCCAGTAGGCGGTGATCTCAGCACCTGTGACGGTGGCCGCCGCCAGCAAGGCGCCGTCGGCATCGTCGATGACGACCACCGGCCGCGCCGTCCACGCGGTGCCCGCCTGCTCCGCTTTCGGCGGCCGGCCGGAGATGTCGAGCCAGCCGCGGCTGCGGCCGAGCAGGTACTCGCACACCAGCCGGGAGGTTCCATGCCCGGCCGGCCAGTCCGGCCACAGCCCGGCCACCACCTCGGCGGCGGGGCCGAGGCGGGAGCGCAGGGCGGTGTGATCGGGCACGGCGGCAGCCGGCAGCAGAGACTGGACCATGCCCACCAGTCTAGGGAGCAGGCGAATGAGTCTGAGGAGCAGGCGAAGTCCACCAGTCTGGGGAGCAGGCGAATGTGACCGATGAAACGCCTCGGTGCATCTTCTGTTCGCCAGGCTCGGTCGATAGGCTTGTGAGCAGGACGTTTCCCGCGCGCGACAGCGAGAACCACGGCAGAGGAGCCAGGACGCATGACCATTCTTGTCGGATACACCCCCAGCCCCGAAGGCATGGCAGCCGTCGACTTCGGGATCGAGCAGGCGCGGGCGTTCGACGAGGCACTGCTCGTGCTCAACGCCGGGATCGGTGAGGCGCACGAGGAGAAGGGCATCGCCACCGCCGAGGACCTCAGGGAACTCGGTGACAAGCTGCAGGCCGCCGGGATCCGGCAGGAGCTCAAGCAGTTCCTGCGCGGCAACGACCCGGTCGAGGAGATCCTCGCCCTGGCCGAGGCGACGCCGGAGGTCCGCATGATCGTCATCGGCTCCCGGGAGCGCTCGCTGGTGGGCAAGCTCATCATGGGCTCGACCGCCCAGCGCATCATCCTCGGCGCCGAGGTGCCGGTCGTGTCCGTCAAGGCGAAGAAGAGCAGGGCGAAGAAGAGCTGAGGCTCGGATCGGGCGAGCGGCGGCGCCACTGCGGTGCGCGCTCGTCGAGTGCAGCGGTGAGGTCTGTCAGGAACTCGGGGATGTCGGTGCGCTTCGTGATCCGGAAGTACTCCCACCCGGCGATGCGGAAGGTGCGCTCACGCTGGATGTCATGCTCCCACTGCCACGCATCGGTGCGGTGGTGCCCGCCTTCGTACTCGATGGCGATGCGCGCACCCCGGTAGGCCAGATCCGGGTGATAGAGGTGTTCGGCGTGCGGCAGCTGGATCGGTGTGCACACGAGCGGTGTCGGCAGCCCGGCTCCGACGATGAGCAGCCGCAGCCACGTCTCCTGCGGTGAGCCGACCTTGTCGCGGGCGAGGTCGAGGGCGGTGAGCAGGTTCTTCTTGCCGAACACGTTGCGCGCCTCTTCAGCTGCCGACCTGATCCGCGCGACAGTCGCCACCGGGTTCGTCCGCCACGTCCCGCACATCGCGTCGATGACGTGGACGAGCTCGCTGACGTTCATGACGCGTGCGAGCTCGTACAGGACGTAGTCCATGCGGTTGAGCCGGACGCTGTAGATGGCGTGGGGTTCATAGCACTTGGATTTGATCGCCTTCACGCCGCGTCGACTCAGACCAGTGCCCGGCCGCAGCGTCACCGTGAGGCCGCCGCCCTTGAGCCGCCGCGGGACCGGCCAGCCCCGGAGGATCGCGGCGGTGATCTGCGCTCCCAACGCGTCCGGGCGCACAGCGTTGAGGCAGGCAAGCTTGAAGCGCACCTGATACCACTCTTCGTCTGCCCAGGCTGGCCCGCTCGGCAGCGGCGGCTGCGAGGCGAGAACATGCGCACCGCGGCAGCCTGTGGCTGACGGCTGGCGTGCGGCATAACGTCGCCAGTGGGAGATGCCCACCAGCTCGGAGGCTGGAACTGGGATCAGACCCGGCCTGACACCATCATGTGCGGTCGGCGATTGCGAGGATTCATCAGTCATGACGACAGCGTCGGCAATCGCAGCGAGACTGTCAGCCCGCTGGAAAAGGCTGTGGACACCGAGCGCTTTTCAACGGCTCCCCAGCCGGAGGCCAATCGCGGCGAGCCACTCGGCTCCACACGCCGCTGGAACCACTCCCTGCCCCGAGTTCACGCCGAGCATGAGGCTCAGGCGGAAAAGTTAGAAAAGTTATTCACGGTTTCCGGTTCCCAAACCATGAACAACTTTTCTAACTTTCACAACCCCACCTGCACAGAGGACGGAGAGGGGCAGAAGATCCGTTCCGTTTGGCTGCACAGCACTGCGGGCCCTGGTCGTGATGACCAGGGCCCGCAGAATGAAGCAGCTGAACCGCACGCGGGTGCAGAGCGCTTCAGCGAGCGGCGTTCAGCGCTTCGCGCCAGCACCTCTCAGCTCACTGCGCCCGCAGCACCTCTCAGCTCACTGCGCCCGCAGCAGCCTTCAGCTCTAAGCGCTTCAGCACACCCAGTGCTTCAGCGCACTCAGCCGAGGATCTCGCGCATGAGGCGAGCGGTCTCCGACGGAGTCTTGCCGACCTTGACACCGGCAGCTTCGAGCGCTTCCTTCTTCGCCTCGGCGGTGCCGGAGGAGCCGGAGACGATCGCGCCGGCGTGGCCCATCGTCTTGCCCTCGGGCGCGGTGAAGCCGGCGACGTAGCCGACGACCGGCTTGGTGACGTGGGCCTTGATGTACTCGGCAGCACGCTCCTCAGCGTCACCGCCGATCTCGCCGATCATCACAATCGCCTCGGTCTCGTCGTCGTTCTGGAACGCTTCGAGCGCATCGATGTGGGTGGTGCCGATGATCGGGTCACCGCCGATGCCGATGCAGGTGGTGAAGCCGAGGTCGCGCAGCTCGTACATCATCTGGTAGGTCAGCGTGCCCGACTTCGACACCAGGCCCAGCTTGCCGCGGCTGGTGATGTTGGCCGGGGTGATGCCGGCCAGCGACTGCTCGGGGCTGATGATGCCCGGGCAGTTCGGGCCGATGATGCGGGTCTTGTTGCCCTTCTCGCAGGCGTGCGCCCAGATCTGGGCGGCGTCCTGGGCCGGAATGCCCTCGGTGATGATGACGAGCAGTCCGATGCCGGCGTCGATGGCTTCGAACGCGGCGTCCTTCGAGAACGCCGGCGGCACGAAGGCCACCGAGACATCGGCGCTGGTCTTCTCCATCGCCTCGGCGACGGATTCGAAGACAGGAAGTTCGACCTCGTTGCCGTCCTTGTCCTTGTGGGACACGGTGGTGCCGGCCTTGCGGGCGTTGACGCCGCCGACGATCTGCGATCCGGCTGCGAGCATCCGGGCGGTGTGCTTGGTGCCTTCACCGCCGGTGATGCCCTGCACGATGATCTTGGAGTCAGAGTGGAGGAAAATCGACATGGTTCTTAAGCCTTTCGGATGGGATCAGCGGCTGGCGGCGAGTTCGGCTGCCTTGTCGGCGCCGCCGTCCATCGTGTCGGTCAGGGTCACCAGCGGGTGGTTGGCGTCGTCGAGGATCCTTCGGCCCTCGTCAACGTTGTTGCCGTCGAGTCGCACGACGAGCGGCTTCGAGGCGGTGTCGCCGAGGATCTCGAGTGCCTTGACGATGCCGTTGGCGACTGCGTCGCAGGCGGTGATGCCGCCGAAGACGTTGACGAAGACGCTCTTGACCTGCTCGTCGCCGAGGATGACGTCGAGTCCGTTGGCCATCACCTCGGCCGAGGCGCCGCCGCCGATGTCGAGGAAGTTCGCCGGCTTGACGCCGCCGTGGTCCTCACCGGCGTAGGCGACGACGTCGAGGGTCGACATGACGAGTCCTGCGCCGTTGCCGATGACACCGACTTCGCCGTCGAGCTTGACGTAGTTGAGCCCGAGCTTCTTGGCCTTGAGCTCGAGTGGGTCCTCGGCGCTGATATCGTGCAGCTCTCCGTGGTCTTCGTGGCGGAAGTCGGCGTTGTCGTCGAGGGTGATCTTGCCGTCGAGCGCGATGATCTTCCCGTCGCCGGTCTTGACCAGCGGGTTGACCTCGACGAGGGTGGCGTCCTCTTCGGCGTAGACGGTCCACAGCTGCGTGAAGACCTCGGCGACCTTCTTCGCGTCCTCGCCTTCGAAGCCGGCTTCGGAGGCGATCTCGGCGGCCTTGGCATCGTCGATGCCGGTCAGCGGGCTGACGTCGACCTTGGCGAGTGCTTCGGGGCGCTCCTTGGCCAGCGTCTCGATCTCGACGCCGCCCTCCTTCGAGCACATGGCGAGGTAGGAGCGGTTGGCGCGGTCGAGCAGGATCGAGAAGTAGTACTCCTCGGCGATGTCAGCGCCTTCGGCGATCATGACCTTCTCGGTCGTGTGGCCCTTGATGTCGAGTCCGAGGATCTCCTCGGCCTTGGCGCGGGCGTCCTCGGGTGACTTGGCGAGCTTGACGCCGCCGGCCTTGCCGCGGCCGCCGGTCTTGACCTGGGCCTTGACGACGACGGTGCCGCCGCCGAGCTCCTGGGCTGCGGCCTGTGCTTCCTCCGGCGTCTGAGCGACCCGTCCGCCGAGCACGGGCACACCGTGCTTCTCGAACAGGTCACGGGCCTGATACTCAAAAAGATCCACGTGAGTTCCTAACGTCAGTGTTGGTGCCCCGGCGCGCGGTCGGCCCGGGCGCCGGATGCTCCTTCTGCGGATGGCTGGGGTCACCGCCGCCGAGGCGGTCCTCACCTGAGTGCGGACCGCTGGGCTGGCATGGCTCCAGCGCATGTCGACCATTCCTCACTTTAGTAGCCTTCGGCGGTTTGGCCACATCGTCGGGCGGGTGAATCCCGCGCGCCGAGTGTGATTGTGCTGACGTCTGGCCGGGCCTGTGGCCGTCCGCAGGTTCCTTGATATCAAGATGCTTTGCGGGAAAGTATCTTGACGCTGGCCCTATCGCAGTAGACTGGGGTCATGGATGAAGTCGATCGGATCGTAGCGGCATGGCGGCGCGAGCGCCCCGATCTCGATGTCGCCCCGATGGAGGTGCTCTCGCGGGTCTCCCGGCTGTCCAAGCAACTGGACAAGGCACGCAAGTCGACCTTCCACGACCATGAGCTGGAGGTCTGGGCCTTCGACGTGCTCTCCGCGCTGCGCCGCGCCGGCGAGCCCTATGAGCTCTCCCCCTCCCGTCTCATCAGCGAGATGATGGTGACCTCGGGGACGATGACCAACCGCATCGACCGTCTGGTCAAGGTCGGCTGGGTCTCCCGCCGCCCGGATCCCAAGGACCGCCGTTCGATCCTCGTGACCCTGACCGAGGTCGGCAAGCAGAAGGTCGACAACGCCCTGTCCGACCTCCTCGTCCATGAGGCCGACCTGCTCGCCGAGCTGACCGACGCCCAGAAGCGCAAGCTCACCGAGCTGCTGCGCACCCTGTCGACCGGTTTCGAGACCGGTTCGCGCATCGTGACTCCGGAGACTGCCACATGACTGCTGACCGCCTGATGTTCGCTGACCGCTTCCCCACCGTCGACGGCGCCCTCGGCCCGCGCGACCTCGGCGGCCTGCCAGCCGCTGGGGGCCTGACCCGCCTCGGGCGCGTGTTCGCCGGCGGGCGCCGCGAGCTCATCACCGCCCGCGGCATCGAGCAGCTGGCTGACCTGGGGATCCGTTCGGTCGTCGATCTGCGCGCCCCCGCCGAGGCGGGCCGCCGACCGACTGATCCGCAGGTTCCCGAGGCGGCGTGGGACCGGTTCGCCATCCGCACCTGCCCGGTCGAGGACTTCAGCGATGAGGCCTATGTCAGGGCCATCGACCATCCGTTCCTCAACCATCCCGAGCAGTACCCGCTGCTGCTCACCCACTTCCCGCGGCTGGTCGCCGGTGCCCTGGAGAGTCTCGCCGAGGCGCTGGAGACCGGCCCGGTGTACCTGCACTGCTCGGCCGGCCGGGATCGCACGGGCCTGTTCTCGGCGTGGATGCTGCAGCTGGCCGGTGTCGAACCTGCGGTCATTGCCGCGGAGTACGTCCGCTCGCTCGCTGTCGTCAACGAGCACCACAGGACCTCGGGTCACCCGGTGGAGTACTTCATGGAGGCCGACGAGTTCGCCGCCTGGTCCGGTTCCCGGAAGGCTGCGCTGCTGAAGTTCCTCGACCGCCACCCGGCAGAAGCGACGCTGGAGCAGCTGAGAATCTCCCCGGCACACGTGTCCGCCTTGGCCACTCTGCGGCCGTGATTCTCTAGACTCGGCATATGAGCCGACGCCTCCTCATCTTCCCCGCCGCAGCGTGCGCCTCCGGCCTGCTGCTGAGCGGCTGTGCCGTCAACGAGTCCGAACGTCCCGAGCAGCGCCCCTCTCTGTCCCCGGAGGAGGTCACCCCGGTCGAGACTCCGGACTCCGCTCCCCCGGTCGTCGTCGTCGACACCACCCCGGGTGGGGCGAAGGACAACGACCCGCTGTGGCAGGGCCTCGAGAAGGCCGCCGCTGACGGCGAGGAGGCCTACCTGAATGTCTACCTGCGCACCTTCGGCGATGTCGCCGATTCCGGTGAGGTGTCGCTGACCCCGGATATGCCCAACAGCGTGACGGTGAATGTCGATGCTGCGCAGGTGAGCGCGCACGAGGGCAGCTTCTACCAGGTGCTGGGCACCTTCGAGGTCGAACAGCTCGGCAATTCGGCGTTCACGCTCACGACGGTCAGCGGCGATGAGATCGCCGAGCTCAATCCGCAGGGCCCGGATTCGCAGGCCCGCTGCACGGCCGATGACGCCCAGGACCGCATCGAGCTGGCGGCCTCGGATCTGGCCGAGGATCCCGCTGAGCGTGAGGACCTGCGCCTGCGCTGGGCTGCCGCGCCCGAGGTGTGGTGGGGCATTCAGCAGACGGCGCTGGCCCTGCGTGATTCCGGTGGCGACTTCGCCGGCGATTTCCTCGGCGAGGCCTGCGGCCCGTACCGCGACGGCGCCGGCAGCGGCGACTCCGGCAGCGGGGATGGCGGCAGCGGGGCTGGCGACGGCTCAGGTGGCGGCTCCGGTGATGACGCGACGTCGAATGACGACTCCGAGCAGAGCGAACTCGGCGGCTGATTCCAGCCGGCCCGGTCTCGTCAGTCCTTTTGCTGGTCGAGGTGCTGTTCGCTGCCGCCGGCACCGAGCGCCTGTTCGTAGGCGCGCACGCTGGCGGGGCTGAAGAGCCCGAAGAGGCACAGCACCGCCGGCAGGATCGCCCCGACCTGCAGCGCCATGCCGGCACCCCACATCGACAGGCCGAACAGCGCCTGGAGCAGCTGCCAGGCCACGGTCGCCGGGCGCGCCCAGCGGCGCATCCGGTGCAGTCCGCGGGCGACGAGCATCAGGCCGGTGGCCATGATGACGAACATGACGGCCAGCCCGAACAGAGAGCTGCGCAGCTCAGGGCTGGCTGCGCCTCCGGTGCGCACGAAGAACACCGCGGCCACGACGAGGACGACGGCTTCGAGGACGACCATCGCGATGGCCAGCCACAGCGTCCAGGGGCGGGTGGCCATCGGCGTGCCCGGGATCAGCGGGCTTCCGGCTGTGCCTGCGGTCTCGTCGGCAGACGGGGACGGGGCGGTATCGGACGGGTGGATGTGAACGGAGTCGTCTCCCCCGGCGCTGCGCTTGCGTCGCTTGCCGCTCATGGAATCACAGGTCCAGACGCTCGAAGCCTGGGATCACGAGGTCATCGAGGAACCGGTTGCGCGCATCGTGGGGCAGGAATGCCGCACCCAGGGCGTTGACGGTCGCCCATTCGAGGTCCGGCTGCTGCCAGCCGGCGCGGTCGACGAGCAGGCGCATCTCACGGGTCATCGAGGTCGCCGACATCAGCCGGTTGTCCGGGTTGACGGTGATCGCGTAGCCGAGCTCCTTGAACCGGGTGATCGGGTGGCCCTCGATCGAGGTCGCAGCCCCGGTCTGCAGGTTTGATGACGGGCACAGTTCCAGGGGCACCTGGTGGTCGAGGATCCAGGCTGAGAGCCGGCCGAGGCCGCCGCTGCCGTTCTCACCGGTGAACTGCATGTCCTCGATGAGCCGGACGCCGTGGCCGATGCGCTGGGCGTGGCAGATCTGCACCGCGGCGTGGATGCTCTCCACCCCGGCGGCTTCGCCTGCGTGGATGGTGACCGGGAAGCACTCGCGGTGCAAGAGCTCGAAGGCGGCGAGGTGGTCAGCCGGCGGGAAGCCGTCTTCGGCGCCTGCGATGTCGAAGCCGACGACGCCGCGGTCGCGGTGGCGCAGGGCGAGTTCGGCGACAGCACGGCTGTTGTCGGCGTGCCGCATGGCGGTGATGATCTGGCCGGTGCGGATGAAGCGGCCGTTCTCAGCAGCGATCGCATCGGCTTCGTCGAGCCCGCGCTGCACAGCCTCGACGGCCTCGTCCATCGACAGTCCCTGCTGCACATGCTGTTCGGGTGCCCAGCGGGCCTCAGCGTAGAAGACACCGTCGGCGACCTGGTCGAGGGCCCATTCGCGTGCCACCCGGGTCAGGCCCTCAGCGGTCTGCATGACGGCGATGGTGTGGTCGAAGGTCTCCAGGTAACGCGGCAGGTCACCGGAGTTCGCGGACTCGGAGAACCAGCGGCGCAGCGCCTCGGCGTCGGTGGCCGGCAGCTCATGGCCGATCTCGGCGGCGAGGTCGATGATCGTCTGCGGGCGCAGGCCGCCGTCGAGGTGGTCGTGCAGCGACACCTTCGGCAGCTCGAGGATCGGGTCATCTGGGTCGACTCCGAAGGGAGTCTCAAAGAGTTTGGAATCCACGTCCCTCAGCTTACGGCATGGCCTCCAGCGCACGGCATGGCCTGCTGCTGACGGCATGGCCTGCTGCGGCGAGCGCGGGGGGCGCGCCTGCCGGCAGGCGGGTCAGGGCAGTTCGATCTCCCCGGAGCGGATCCGCTCCTGCACGTCTGTCACCTCGCGCCCGACCCCGGCCACCCCGGACAGCGGCACATCGGAGGCGACCATCGTGATGCCGCCGTTCTCGATCGTGCCGCGGTAGCTGCGGGAGCGCACGAGCAGGTCGCCGATCGGTTCGGGCTGCTGGCCTGCCGGTTCGAGTTCGCCGGCGAAGCCGGTCTGCGGCCAGCCTTCGATGGTGGTCTGGAAGCCGGCGGCGATGTTGGGCACGATCGAGGCGATGACGTAGCGGCCGACGCGCCCGAGGGTCTCCGAGCCGTCAGCGCCGTACCACACGAGGGTGCGCTTGGGTTCGTCTGCCGGGGCGTCCTCCGCCTCGGGCCCGGTGGTCTGTTCGTCCGGCGGGAAGTAGTGCTCGTGGAACCAGGTGAGCGAACCGCTGGCCGCGCCCGAGGCGAAGGGCACGATGACATCGGCATCGGCCTCAATCGCCTCGGCGGTGATGTCGAATCCGGCGGCGGTCGTGTCGGAGACGGTGCGGCCCTCGATCTGGCCGGCGCGGTGGCTGCGCACGCGCTCGTCGTCTGCTGCGTCGGTGTCCTCGTTGAACTGCTCGACGCCGGCGTCGAAGGCGGTGAGCAGTCCGCGGTTGTTCTCGAATCCGTAGGAGGAGTAGGCCGACACGATGCCGGTCTCGGAGCTGGTGGCGGCGATGTAGCCGGCGATGAAGGCCGGTTCGAGGAGGTCGAAGTCGACGGTGATGACGTTGTCGGGGAAGTCCTGGCCGCCGGCTCCGGCGCCGCCGGTGGCCACCGCCATCCACGCCTGGTCGGGGTGGCCGGCGGCGACCTCGGCGAGCATCTGCGCCCCACCGGGGCCGAGCAGCGCGGTGAGCGTGCAGCCGCGGTCGGCGTAGTCCTCCAGCGCCCGGCGCGTGTCGTCGAGCGAGTCGACGCGCTGGGTGGACGTCGAGCCGAGGAAATCGGAGCGCTGGGCGTTGGACACCTCGCCGAAGCTCAGCTGCCCGATCGAGCGGTCGTCGAAGCCCGCCGGCGAGGAGACCATGCAGCCGCTGGTGAGCAGCGGCTCGGCCGGCTCTTCGGCTCCGCACCCTGTCAGCAGCACCAGTCCGGGCACGATGAGGGCCGTGGTGAGGGCTGCGGCAGGTTTCAGGACCACGGGACTCCCAGGGCTCGAAGCGCCATCGCGGTGTAGACGCGGACGCTCATCTCCAGTGCGCGTTCGTCGACGAGGTAGTCGCCTTGGTGGATATCGTACGTAATCCCGCCCGGGGTGCGGGTGCCCACGCGCACGAGTGCGCCGGGGCAGTTCGTCAGATACCAGGCGAAATCCTCCCCGCCCATCGACTGCGGGGTCAGCTGCACGCTGCCGGGACCGAGCTCATCGCGCACGGCGGCCTCGAGCAGGGAGACCTCCTCCTCGGTGTTGACGACCGGCGGCACACCGCGGCGGTGCTCCAGCTCGACGTCGACGCCGTAGGGTCCGGTGACGCGTTCGACGAGGTCAGGCAGCACCTCGGCGACCTGGTTCCAGCCGTCGACGTCGAGGCAGCGCAGGGTGCCCTGGAGGAACCCGTCGGCCGGCACGACGTTGGGGGCGTGGCCGGCGCGGATCTCGCCCCAGACCAGGGAGATCGCATGGCGGGGGTCGATGAGGCGCGAGAGCGTGGCCGGCAGGTCGGTGGTGAGCTTGCCGAGGGCGTAGACGAGGTCCTCGGTCAGGTGCGGGCGCGAGGTGTGGCCGCCGTGGCCGGAGAGCCGGATGATGACGGTGTCGCCGGCGGCGGTGATCGGGCCGATGCGCGAGCCGACTCTGCCGACGTCGACGTTGGGGTCGCAGTGGATGGCGAAGACGCGCGGCACATCGGCGAGCACACCCTGGCTGATGACCTTGAGCGCACCTCCAGGAGTGACCTCCTCAGCCGGCTGGAAGATCATCCGGATGCGCCCGCCGAGTCCACCGGGCAGCTCCTTGTGGATGGCGCTCAGCACCCGGCCGGCACCGGCCAGCGCGCTGAGGTGGATGTCGTGGCCGCAGGCATGGGCGACACCGGGCACCGTCGAGGCGAACTCGGTGCCGGTCAGATCGTCGAGCGGCAGCGCATCGATGTCGGCGCGCAGCGCGGCGACGAGCGGACCCTCCCCCACGTCACAGACCACGCCAGTACCCTCCAGGGCCTGCGGGGCGAGGTCGGCGTTGCGCAGAAACCCGAGGATCTTCTCCGTCGTCCGGAACTCCTCGTAGGACAGCTCAGGGTGGGCGTGGATGTCACGCCGGAACTCGAGCAGCTCATCGTAGAAGGGCGCAAGGTGGCTTTGGATCACAGCGCAAGAGTCTAGTCAGCCGACCTGCGACGATCCTGGGCGCGTGTCCCAAAACTTCACAATCCACCCCAGGCGCGCGGGCGCCGGGCGGCCGGCCCGCCGCGGGCGCGGGTTCAGAGCAGGTCCTGCCGCCCCAGCTCCGCGACCCGGCTGACAGCGGCCTTGACATCCTGGGCGTGGGAGCGGGAGGCGACGAGCAGCACATCGTCAGTGTCGACGACGACGACGTCGTCGAGCCCGACGAGGGCGACGAGCCGGTCGGTGCTGGAGAAGACCACCCCCGAGGTGTCGACGTCGACGATCTGGCATTCCTCGCCGATCGCGTAGACGGCCGAGGATTCGCCGGGCACCGGCTGGCGCAGCTTGGCCACCGAGTCGAAGTCCCCGACGTCGTCCCAGCCGAAGTCGCCGGGCACGACGATGACGCGCCCGGCTTCGGCGGCCGGTTCGGCGACGACGTAGTCGATGGCGCGCTTCTCCAGACCCGACCACACCTCGGCCAGCTGCTGCTCGCGGGCCTGCTCATCGTGCCAGACGTCGGCGACCGAGCGCAGCGCGGCGTAGAGCTCAGGGGCCTGTTCGGCCAGCACCGCGAGCAGCGCCTCGGTGGTCGCGATGAACATGCCGGCGTTCCAGCGATAGGAGCCGGAGTAGACATAGGTGCGGGCGACCGAAGCGGCGGGCTTCTCGACGAATGCGGCGGCGCGGCGGGCGGCGTAGGCGCCGGGGATCCCGAGGTGGGAGCCGGTCTTAATGTAGCCGTAGGCGGTGGCCGGGTAGGTGGGGGTGATGCCGATGGTGACGATGTCGCCGGTCTGCTCGGCGGCGGTGACCGCCTGGCCGATGACATCGTGGAACTCTGCGACGTTGGTGATCGAGTGGTCGGCGGAGAAGGAGCCGATGATCGCCTGCGGGTCGGTGTCGTGGATGAGCATCGCGGCCAGTCCGATCGCGGCCGCGGAGTCCTTGGGCGAGGGTTCGGTGATGATGCGGTCACTGCGCAGCTGCGGGAGCTGATCGGCCACGGCATGTGCGTGGCTGGTGCCGGTGACGACCCAGGTGCGGTCGGCGTCGACGAGGGGGATGACGCGATCCCAGGTCGACTGCAGCAGGGTGCGGCCGAGGCCGAGGACATCGTGGAGGAACTTCGGGGTGGCCTCCCGCGAGACCGGCCACAGCCGGGTGCCGGAGCCGCCGGCCGGGATCACTGCGTGGAAGTGCGGATTCATCGCGTCTCATCCTCCGTCTCAGACTGCATCTGTGGCTTGACTGCGGCACCGGCGGCACCCTCGGCGCACCCCGCACCTGCCGGCCACGATACCGTCTCTCCTGCTCAGCACAGGCGCACACGCTCACGGGTGCCGCAGTGGATGCGCACACAGACCCATCACTGCGGCGCGCATGTTTACGGCACACGGATATGCCCTAAATGACGCGCGAGATCTCCCGTCCGTTTGATGGACGCCTCTTTGAGGGGATTCACATCGAATCGGCAACAATGCCGCCCGGCAGATTGGCGATTCTCCCAAGTTCGGCGTAATTTCAAGAGGTACACATCTGTTCGCATTTCACTTGGAGGATGCCCCGTGGCCAATGCGTCAACGGGCACTCTGTACCGCGGAAATGAAGGAATGTGGTCTTGGGTTGCGCATCGCGTGACCGGCGTCGGCATCTTCTTCTTCCTGCTCGTACACGTGCTCGACACAGCTCTTGTCCGTGTCTCGCCTGAGGCGTACGACGCCGTCATCGCGACGTACAAGACCCCTCTGATGGCCATCGGCGAAATCGGCTTGGTCGGAGCCATCGTGTTCCACGCCTTCAACGGCCTGCGCATCGCCGCTGTCGACTTCTGGTCCGGCGGCCCGAAGAACCAGAAGAAGCTGTTCTGGGCAGTCATCATCGGCTGGGTCATCATGATGGCCGCGTTCCTGCCCCGACACCTGATGCACACGTTCGGAGGCTGAGGAACATGACGTCGACCATTCCCGCACCGCGCACCGGCTACGACCGGCATAAGTCCACGCGCTCGCGCTTCGAACTCTGGGCCTGGCTGTTCATGCGCCTCTCCGGCGTCGTGCTCATCGTGCTCATCTTCGGCCACCTGTTCGTCAACCTGTGGCAGGGCGAGGGCGTCCAGGGCCTCGACTTCGGCTTCGTCGCCGGCAAGTGGGCCAGCCCGTTCTGGCAGATCTGGGATCTGCTCATGCTGTGGCTGGCCATGCTGCACGGCACCAACGGCATGCGCACGATCATCAGCGACTACGCCGAGAAGCCGCGCACCCGCATGGCGCTGCTGCTGACGCTCTACATCGCCTCGGCGGTCATCATCGTCCTCGGCACGCTCGTGATCTTCACCTTCGATCCGTGCCCCGTCGGAGCCGATCCGTCGCTCATCCCTGACTTCTGCTCACGGTGATCGCGCCTCTCTCACTCGTCCCACCGGCTCTTTCCGGCCAAGGAGAATTGGATTTCTATGCAGGTACATGACTACGACGTGGTGATCGTCGGCGCCGGCGGCGCTGGAATGCGCGCCGCCATCGAAGCCGGCCAGCGCGCACGCACTGCCGTGCTGACCAAGATCTACCCGACCCGCTCCCACACCGGCGCGGCACAGGGCGGCATGTGCGCCGCGCTGGCCAACGTCGAGGAGGACAACTGGGAGTGGCACACCTTCGACACCATCAAGGGCGGCGACTACCTCGTCGACCAGGATGCTGCCGAGGTGATGGCCAAGGAGGCCATCGACGCTGTCCTCGACCTGGAGAAGATGGGCCTGCCCTTCAACCGCACCCCGGAGGGCAAGATCGACCAGCGTCGTTTCGGCGGCCACACCCGTGATCACGGCAAGGCCCCGGTCCGCCGCGCCTGCTACGCCGCAGACCGCACCGGCCACATGATCCTCCAGACGCTGTACCAGAACTGCGTCAAGCACGGCGTCGAGTTCTACAACGAGTTCTACGTCCTCGACCTCATCATGACCGAGGTCGACGGCGTGCGCCGCCCGGCCGGCGTGGTGTCCTACGAGCTGGCCACCGGCGAGATCCACGTCTTCCGTGCCAAGGCCGTCGTGTTCGCCTCCGGCGGGTTCGGCAAGATCTTCAAGACCACCTCGAACGCCCACACCCTGACCGGTGACGGCGTCGCAGTCGCCTACAACAACGGCATCCCGCTGGAGGACATGGAGTTCTTCCAGTTCCACCCGACCGGCCTGGCCGGCCTCGGCATCCTGCTCTCCGAGGCTGCCCGCGGTGAGGGAGCGGTGCTGCGCAACGCCGACGGTGAGCGCTTCATGGAGCGCTACGCCCCGACCATCAAGGACCTCGCACCGCGTGACATCGTCGCCCGGTCGATGGCCAACGAGGTGCGCGAGGGCCGCGGCTGCGGACCGAACAAGGACTACGTGCTGCTCGACCTCACCCACCTGGAGCCAGCGCACATCGACGCGAAGCTGCCGGACATCACCGAGTTCGCCCGCACCTACCTCGGTGTGGAGCCCTACACCGAGCCGGTGCCGGTGTTCCCGACCGCGCACTACGCGATGGGCGGCATCCCGACCAACGTCAAGTCCGAGGTGCTGGCCAACAACACCGACATCGTCCCCGGCCTCTACGCCGCCGGTGAGACCGCCTGCGTCTCCGTGCACGGCTCGAACCGCCTGGGCACCAACTCGCTGCTCGACATCAACGTCTTCGGCAAGCGCGCTGGCATCGCCGCCGCGGAATACGCCAAGACCGCCGAGCTGCCGGAGCTGCCGGAAGGTGCCGCTGACCGCACCGTCGAGCTCGTCGACACGATGCGCGCATCGAACGGCACAGAGCTCGTCGGCGAGATCCGCAAGGACCTGCAGGAGATTATGGACGCCAACGTCCAGGTGTTCCGCACCGACGAGACCCTGCGCGAGGCACTCGACGAGATCGAGCGGCTGCGCGAGCGCTACCGCAACGTCGGCATCCACGACCGCGGCAAGCGCTTCAACCTCGACCTCCTCGAAGCGATCGAGCTGGGCTTCCTGCTCGAGATCGCCGAGGTCGTCACGGTGGCAGCCATCCACCGCAAGGAATCCCGCGGCGGTCACTTCCGCGAGGACTTCCCCGACCGTGACGATGAGAACTTCATGCACCACACGATGACCTACCTCGATCCGGACGGCGAGGCCGAGGGCATCAAGGGCATGCGCCTGGAGACCAAGCCGGTCGTCGTCACCCGATACCAGCCGATGGAGCGTAAGTACTGATGAGCGAGAATCAGAACACTGCAGAGCCTGCATCCAAGGTCGATCTCCCCGACCACCTCGGCGGTGGCGGCGGCGAGATCCCGTCGTTCGACTGCACCTTCCAGATCGCGCGCTTCGACCCTGAGAAGGACGAGGCCCCGCACTGGGAGGAGTACAAGGTCACGATGTACGGCACCGACCGTGTGCTCGATGCCCTGCACAAGATCAAGTGGGAGATCGACGGTTCGCTGTCGTTCCGCCGCTCGTGTGCGCACGGCGTGTGCGGTTCGGATGCGGTGCGGATCAACGGCCGCAACCGGCTGGCCTGCAAGACCCTGCTGAAGGACCTCGACACGAGCAAGACGATCACCGTCGAGGCGATCAAGGGCCTGCCGCTGGAGAAGGACCTCATCGTCGACATGGAGCCGTTCTTCCAGTCGTACCGTGAGATCATGCCCTTCCTCATCACCTCCGGTCACGAGCCGACGCGTGAGCGTCTGCAGTCGATCGAGGATCGTGAGCGCTTCGACGACACCACCAAGTGCATCCTGTGCGCGGCGTGCACCACCTCGTGCCCGGTGTTCTGGACCGACGGCCAGTACTTCGGGCCGGCCTCGATCGTCAACGCCCACCGCTTCATCTTCGACTCCCGCGATGAGGGCGGCGACATGCGCCTGGAGGTGCTCAACGACAAGGAGGGCGTGTGGCGCTGCCGCACCACCTTCAACTGCACCGAAGCCTGCCCGCGCGGCATCGAGGTGACCAAGGCGATCGCCGAGGTCAAGCAGGCGCTGCTCCAGCGCGCCTTCTGACCCGCCTCACACATCAGGCCCCGTCCCGCATCTTCGCGGCACGGGGCCTGCGTGCATTCACCGCCGGTTCCTGCCCGCCGGCGCCGAGGCGGTGGCCGGCGACGTGCGGTGGTCTCAGCTGGCATGGTTAGACTTGCAAGCTGTGAACCACTCGATTCGTCCGACACGACCCAGGCGTGCACGCCTGAACACCCGCCTCGGCGCCGGCCTCGCCGCTGCAGCCGTCGCGGCCGGCAGCGCGCTCGCACCGTCTGCTGCTCTGGCCTCCCCCAGCCCGCTGGCCTCTCCTGCTGCTCCGGTCTCCTCTTCCGCTGCAGCTGATATCGTGGCCGAGCCGGAGGCCTCGCCCACGGAGACGATGTACGAACGCGCACGCATCGACGACGGCGCCCCGGCCCCGCAGCCGAAAGCGTCCGCATGGGTGGTCGGCGATCTCGACTCCGGCGAGGTGTTCACCTCCCAGGAGATGGACCGGCAGCTTGCCCCGGCCTCGGTCATCAAGCTGCTGACCGCCCTGGCTCTCGTCGATGTGCTCGATGACCCGGAGCAGAAGTACGAGGCGGTCTTCGACGATATGGCCGTCGACGGCACCAAGGTGGGACTCGTGCAGAAGAACGAGTACACCATCGACCAGCTCTTCCACGCGATGCTCATGTCGAGTGCCAACGATGCCGCCCACGCCCTGGGCAATGCCGCCGGTGGGCAGGACCGGGCCGTTGAGCTCATGGAGGCCAAGGCCGAAGAGCTCGGGCTGACCGGCACGGTGCCGAAGAACACCTCGGGCCTGGATGCCGACGGCCAGGTCACGACAGTGCACGACCAGCTCATCATCGCCAGGGCGATGCTGGACAACGACTATCTCATGAAGATCGTGCAGACGACCGAGTACAGGATGCCCGGGGGCGTGAACCCGGAGACGAAGGAGAAGTTCAAGGGCTACCCGATCCAGGATCACACGAAGATCGTCGGGCGCGTCGACGGCGGGCTCGGCCTCAAGAACGGCTACACCGTCAAGTCCAAGGGCAGCTTCGTCGCCGTAGCCGAACGGGACGGCAAGACCTATGCAGCCGCGATCCTGCATTCGGATAACAGCACCCGACAGGCGGCCATCGACCTGCTCGACTGGTCGTTCGCACAGTCGGACCTGCCGGTCGAGACGACCATCGCGCTGACCCCGGAGCCCAGCGAGGAGCCGAGTCCGGAGCCCGCCGCACCCACGCATGAGAAGACTGCGGCAGCCGAGGCACAGGAGCCGGCCAGCCCGCTGAGCTCACCGCTCATCCTTATCGCCGCAGCCGCTGCCGTGCTGGCAGCCGGTGGGATCGCGTTCACCGCTCTGCGCCGGCGCGATGAGCGGCGCCGAGCCGCTGCCACCTCAGAGTGAGGAACAGCTCAGAGTGAGGAACAGTTCAGGCTGGACGGCAGATCAGAGTGAGGAGAAGATGCCGCGCTCGGTGAGCTTCGAGGCAAGCCCGGCACCGTCGGGGGCGTAGATCCAGGGCACCCCCTGGCCGCGGCCGGAGCCCTTCGAACGACCACCGGCCCACACCGCCTCTCCGACGGTCAGCTGCCGGATTGCCACCGCGACGACATTGTCCGGGTGGTTTTCGACGAACTCGCCGTAGATCTCCTCGTCATGCTGCCCGTCATCACCGATGAGCAGCCACTTGACCTGCGGGAACTCCCGGGCCAGGCGTTCGAGGGTGGCGCGCTTGTGATCCTGCCCGGAGCGGAACGCACGGGTGGCCGTCGGTCCCCAGTCGGTCAGCAGCAGCGGACCGACCGGGTACATGTTCCGGGTGAGGAAGCGTTTGAGCGTCGGGGCGACGTTCCACGGCCCGGTGGACAGGTAGAGGATCGGCGAGTTCGGTCGCAGGTAGGTCAGCCGGTCGTAGAGCACCGACATCCCGGCCACCGGCGAGCGAGCGTGCTCATCGAGGACGAAGGTGTTCCAGGCCGCGAGGAACGGACGCGGCAGTGCGGTGACCATGACGGTGTCGTCGATGTCGGAGACGATCCCGAAGCCCTGCTCCTGACCGATGATGCGCACATTGGCGGTGTCGACGAGCGAATCATCGGTCCACAGCTCGATCTCGACATTGCCGGGCTCGAACTCACCGGGGATGATCGCATCGACGATCCCGCCGCGGTCGGCGGTGACCATATGTTCGGCGCCGTTGACGCGCACCCAGGCGTGGTCATCGGACAGCGGCACATTGCCGAAGGAGCGCCAGCCGCGGATCGAAGCCTGCGTATCTGCTGCCGGCTGGCCGGTCTTCGTCAGCACGACGCGGGCGAGGACGCGGATGAAGTTCTCGCTGCCGTAGGAGTCGTAGGCGATGACGGTGCGATGCCAGCCGCGCTTCGTCGCCTTCTCCCGCGCCCAGGCGTGGTAGCGGTCTTCGAGGCGGGCGGCGGTGTGCAGCATCTCGGGAGCGAGATTGCGCGGTGCGGTCTTCTTCTTCACACCTGCCATTGTTCCGGTTCAGCTGAGCAGATGCCACTCTCCTGGCCCACCGTTCCCGAGGCGGTGGCTGGGTTACGGGCCGAAGGGCACGTTGTCGAACAGCTGCCATTCCTCATCGGCGGTGTGGAAGTACACGCCGAAGCCGTGGGCCATGAATGACACGTCGTAGTCGGCCGATTCCCGGTAGGCCCGTTCGAGGACCTCCTCGTCGAGCTCCTGGGCGATGGTGACGTGCGGGTGATACGGAAACGCCAGCTGCTGATTCAGCACTCCGTGGCGCAGCGCCTCGGAGAGCTGCTGGCATTCGGAGATGCCGCGGGCGACGGTGATGAACACGACCGGCGAGGTCGGCATGAACGTCCCGGTCCCCCGCAGCTGCAGTGTGAACGGCGAGGTTGTGTTCGCGACGCCGCGAATGTGCTCGCGCACGATCGGCCACGCGGTGGCCGGGATCTCCATCGGCGGGATGAGGGTGATGTGAGCCGGGACGCTCGTGCCACGGGCATCGCCGAGTGAGGCCCGCAGCGACTGCAGCTGGGAGCCGTAGGGCTCGGGCACGTCGAGGGTCACCCCGATCGAGACCATCCCGGTGCCGTCGTCCGGCGGCAGCTCGGGGACACCCGGCGGCGTTCCCCACGCCGGCCCGAGGCCCGGCTCGTGGGGACGGGTCACACGGCCCGGTGACTCAGCGGCGGAGGAACCCGATGCGGTCATACACGTCCTTGATCGTCTGCTCGGCAATCGCCTGGGCGGCATCGGCACCGATCGCCAGCAGCCGCTCGAGCTCAGCCGGGTCATCGAGCAGCTCGAGGGTGCGCTCGCGCACCGGTGAGAGCGTCTCGACGGCGAGGTCAGCGAGGGCGACCTTGAGGTGGCCGTACATCTTGCCGTCGAACTCGGTCACGATCGCATCGATCGGCTGGCCGGACAGCGAGGAGTAGATCGTCAGCAGGTTCGACACACCGGGCTTGCGCTCGGGATCGTAGGCGATGACGGTGTCGTTGTCGGTGACGGCGGACTTGAACTTCTTCGCCAGCGCCTTGGGCTCGTCGAGGATGTTGATGAGACCGGCCGGGGAGGCCGCCGACTTCGACATCTTCGCCGTCGGGTCCTGCAGATCGTAGATCTTGGCCGTCTCCTTCGGAATCCCAGCCTCGGGCACCGTGAAGGTGCGACCGTAGCGGTGGTTGAAGCGCTCAGCGAGATTGCGGGTGAGCTCCAGGTGCTGGCGCTGGTCCTCACCGACCGGAACGACATCGGGGTGGTACATGAGGATGTCGGCGGCCATGAGCGCCGGGTAGGTCAGCAGGCCGAGCGAGACCTTTTCGCGCTTGGCGGACTTGTCCTTGAACTGCGTCATCCGCTGCGCCTCACCCAACCCGGTGGTGCATTCGAGCACCCAGGACAGCTGCGTGTGCTCAGGCACGTGGGACTGCACGAAGATCGTCGACTTCTCCGGGTCGATGCCGGCGGCGAGGAACTGGGCGACGGTGCGCAGGGTCCGCTCGCGCAGCAGCGCGGGATCCTGTTCGACGGTGATCGCGTGCATGTTCGCGATGAAGAAGAACGCGTCGTGCGTCTCCTGCTGCTCCACGAACTGCTGCAGCGCACCGATGTAGTTGCCCAGGTGGAGGGAGTCGGAGGTGGCCTGGATTCCGGAGAGGGTGCGCAGGCGGGCCTGCGGGTCGTGCGTGGCGGTCATGGATTCCATTGTGCCACTTCCGCACCCCCGGTCTGCGACTCGGTCACCCGACCACCGCCTCGGCGGCGGACAGGGGCGCAGAACGGCCCTGGGCTGTCCGCAGAGTGGACATATGCGCAACTTTGGTAACGGTTTGACGGTCGTTCGCTCAGAAGATGCCAGAGAGTTAGACAAATCACAGAATTGGCTTCACCATGTATTCAGTCTCAGGGAACTCACACACTTCTCCCGTTGCGCTCCGCCTCCCCGGCCCCAGCCCTTCCATGCTGTGCCGTGCCGCGCGGATGCCGCACCACCAGGCGAATGCCCGCGTTCCCGTGATATCCCGCCTGACCCGGCGGGGCTCATGCAACAGAGCAGAAATGGAGCACGTATGTCGGTTGAATACGTCAAAACCGATGAGAGTCTGCCTCCAGTCGGCGTGATCGAACGTCCGCGCTGGACTCCGGGCAAGATCGTCCTGTGGGTTGCGATCGCTGCGATCGCCGCCGTCGGCTGGGTGATGGTCGCGTTCGTGCGCGGCGAGAACCTCTCAGCCAGCTGGTTCGTCGCCGCCGCTGTCGGCAGCTACCTCATCGCCTTCCGCTTCTACGCGAAGTTCATCGAGTGGAAGATCTGCCGCCCCGACCTCAAGCGGGCGACCCCCGCGGAGATCAATGAGAACGGCCGCGACTTCACCCCGACCGACCGCCGCGTCGTGTTCGGTCACCACTTCGCCGCGATCTCCGGCGCCGGCCCGCTCGTCGGCCCGATTCTGGCCGCCCAGATGGGATATCTGCCCGGCACGCTGTGGATCATCCTCGGCGTCATCGTCGCCGGTGCGGTGCAGGACTACATGGTGCTGTACTTCTCGACCCGCCGCAACGGCCGGTCGCTGGGCCAGATGGCCCGTGACGAGCTCGGCTCCGTCGGCGGTTTCATCGCCTCGCTCGGCATCCTGCTCATCATGATCATCCTCATCGCCGTGCTCGGTGTTGTCATCATCAACGCCCTGGCCGAGAGCCCGTGGGGTGTCTTCTCGATCGCGATGACGATCCCGATCGCTGTGTTCATGGGCATCTACATGCGCTACATCCGCCCGGGCAAGGTCATCGAGACCTCCGTCATCGGCATCACCCTGTTGGTGTTCGCGATCATCGCCGGCGGCTGGGTCAACGCCAACCCGGCGATGGCTGAGATGTTCCATCTGTCGAAGACGACGCTGGCCTGGTCGCTCATGATCTACGGCTTCTTCGCAGCCGTCCTGCCGGTGTGGGTGCTGCTGGCCCCGCGCGACTACCTGTCGACCTTCATGAAGATCGGCACCATCGTGCTGCTGGCTGTTGGCATCATCATCGTCAACCCGACCGTGCAGATGCCGGCCGTCACCCCGTTCGCCTCGAACTCCGAGGGCCCGGCGTTTGCGGGTGCGCTCTTCCCGTTCCTGTTCATCACCATCGCCTGTGGTGCGCTGTCGGGCTTCCACGCGCTCGTGTCCTCGGGCACGACGCCGAAGCTGCTGGAGAAGGAGTCGCAGGCCCGCCTCATCGGCTACGGCGGCATGCTCATGGAGTCCTTCGTCGCGATCATGGCGCTCGTCGCTGCGATCTGTCTCGACAAGGGCATCTACTTCGCCATGAACGCAGCCGAGCCGCTGACCGGTGGCACTGCCGAGGGAGCTGCCGAGTTCATCAACTCCAACCCGTTCATGGAGACGCAGACGACCGCTGCCGATCTCGCCGCCGCCGGTGAGGCCGTCGGCGAGGGTTCGATCGTCTCGCGCACCGGCGGTGCACCGACCCTGGCGATGGGCATGGCCCACATCCTGCACCAGGTGCCCGGTTTCGGCGGCCAGTCGGCGATGAGCTTCTGGTACCACTTCGCCGTGATGTTCGAAGCGCTGTTCATCCTCACGACGATCGATGCCGGCACCCGTGTTGCCCGCTTCATGTTCTCGGACTGGATGGGCAACTTCTGGCCGAAGTTCCGCGACCCGTCCTGGAACATCGGCGCCTGGGTTTCGACGATCGTCATGGTCGGTGCCTGGGGCTCGATCCTGCTCATGGGTGTCACCGACCCGCTCGGCGGCATCAATACGCTGTTCCCGCTGTTCGGCATCTCCAACCAGCTGCTGGCGGCGATCGCGTTGGCGGTGGTGTTCGCCTTGGTCTGCAAGATCGGCAAGGCACGCTATGCGTGGATCCCCGGGATCCCGCTGGCCTGGGACCTTGCTGTGACGATGACCGCATCGTGGCAGAAGATCTTCTCCTCTGACCCGAAGCTCGGCTACTGGGCGCAGCACTCGGCCTACAAGCAGGCACTCGCCGCCGGTGAGACCTCACTGGGCACCACCGAAGGTGTTGATGCGATGCGCGCGGTCGTGCGCAACACGTTCATCCAGGGCACCCTGTCGATCGTGTTCGCCTCGCTGGTGCTCATGGTCGTCGTCATGGCGATCGCGGTGAGCATCAAGTCGATCCGCACCGGCCCGATGGAGACGACGGAGGCCGCGTTTGTGCCGACGAAGCTCTTCGCCCCGGCCAGCCTCATCGCCACGAAGGCCGAGCGCGAGGTCGAGGCCCAGTGGGAGGAGTACCGTCGCAAGCACGGTCTCGCGCCCGCCGGCGCTGTCGGCGTATCCTCGAAGGAGAAGGCTGAGAAGGACCACGGTGCCTCTGACACCGGTTCCGGCTCGCACGCCGCTCCGAAGGAGAAGTGACGATGAGTTCGTTTGCTGCCGCAGTCGCCCGCCCGTTCAAGGCCGTGCACTGGTACCTCAAGGAGGTCATGGGCGAGAACGCCTACGTCCACTACCTTGAGCACTACGAGCGCCGCCACGGCACCCGCGAGGGCGCGATGTGCGAACGCGAATTCTGGCGCGATCTCATCGACGAGCAGGAGACGAACCCGAAGGCGCGCTGCTGCTGAAGCAGTGACGTCCCACCCGGCGGCCGCCGGTTCACGTCAGGTGGATCGGCGGCCGCTGCGTTGTGCCCCGCTCCCGAGGCGGTCGCGACCGTTCCCGCGGTGGTGGCAACGGTTGCCGAGGGGGTGGCGGTGGTCCTCAGCGTGCCTCACGCAGTGCCCCGCCGATGACCTCCCACGTCCGAGTGCAGCCGATGTCAGTGAGGAACTCTGCATCGTGGCTGACAACGATGAGCGCGCCTTGATAGGCGGCCAACGCCTCCACGAGCACCTCGACGCTCTCCAGGTCGAGGCTGTTAGTCGGCTCGTCGAGCAGCAGCAGCTGCGGAGCCGGGTCAGCCAGCAGCAGCCGCGCGAGCGCGACGCGGAACCGTTCCCCACCGGAGAGCTGGCCGACCGACTGGTCGGGCCGGCCCTTCTTCAGGTTCAGGCCGGCCAGCTGCGCGCGGACCGTGTGCGGGTCCGCATGTGGAGCTGCACACCGGACCGTCTCGAGCACACTGAGCTGCGGGTCGAGGAGGATACGCTGCGGCAGCAGCCCGACCTCGGCGATGACGCGCACACCGGGTTCCTCCCCCGTGTGAGCAGCTGTCATGATCCGGTTGAGCAGGGTCGTCTTGCCGGCTCCGTTCGGACCGGCGAGCGCCACCCGCTCAGGCCCGCGGATGCTGAAGACCTCCTCACTGCTGTCGAGTTCGAGGACCGTCCGCCCGGCCGGCACCGCCGTGTCGGGCAGTTCGATGTCGATGACGACACGTGGCCGCACCTGAGCCTGGGCTTCTTGGAGCTGCTGATGGGCGGCTGTCTCCCGGGCTGCGTGGGTGCCGGTGAGCTTCGCAGCTGACTTCTGCGCCTGCATCGCCTTGCCGCCTGCGACGATAGGCGGCACCTTCCCATCCTTGACCGCCTGCTTGGCCGTGCGCTGCCGGCGGTCGAGTTTGATCTGCGCCTCGATCCGCTTGTGCTTCTGCCTGCCCAGCTCGCTGCGCGCGGTCACCGCCGCCTGTTCTGCGGCCTCCTGTTCGGCAGCCAACTGCCGGCGATAGTCGCTGAAGCGGCCCTCCCACGTGCGCATCGTCGAAGCCTGCAGCTCGCCTGCCGCGTTACGGGTGCCGGTGCCGTAGAGCTCGACGATCCGGTCGACGCCGTCGAGGAGCTGGCGGTCGTGGCTGATGATGAGCAGCGAACCCCGCCAGCTGTCGATGAGTCCGCGCACGTGTGCCCGGCCGGCTGTGTCGAGGTTGTTCGTCGGCTCATCGAGGATCGCCAGCTGAGGCCGGTGCAGGTGCAGCCCTGCAAGCCCGACCTTCATCGCCTCTCCCCCGGACAGTGTGCGCACCGGCCGGTCGAGCTCCTCTTCATCCAGCGGCAGACCGACTGCCGCGAGTGCCTGGCAGGCGCGGGCGGCGATGTCCCAGTCCTGGCCGATGACGTCGAAGTGCGCGACGTCGACGTCCCCGGTCTCCACTGCCCGAAGTGCGGTGAGGATCCGGTCGATGCCGAGCACCTCGGCGACGGTCTGGCTGCTTAAGGCCAGGTCCTGGGGCAGCACGCCGACGCTGCCGTGGAGGTGCACGTGCCCGGCAGTCGGGGCCAGTTCCCCGGTGAGCAGCCGTACGAGGGTCGTCTTGCCGGCGCCGTTGGCGCCGATGAGCCCGGTGCGCCCGCGGGCGATCGAGCCGGTGAGCCCAGCCAGAGCGGCAGTGCCGTCGGGCCAGGTGTAGGTGAGAGAGTCAAGAGTGATGAGTGAATGCTCCACGCATACCTCCGCGTATCGAGATCGTTCAGACGAATCGAGACGCGCACAGGCTCAGCGCAGCGGTGAGTGCCGACAGGTCTGCAGGAATGCAGGAATCCGGCGTTCCGGAATAGTCCGGCGGGCAGGGTCGATCACCGAAGCCCTGCAGCCGAGACGGTTCGGCTGCCGAGCGCAGGTCAGATTGCGCGTCTCAGGGGTGAGTGATCGTCGATTTCACGGAGGTGGTGTGCTCTCTGCCGGAGTGCGCCGATGCTGTCACCATCGGCGAGGTCTCTGCCAGTGTACCTGCCAGCTGCAAGGAGATCGCAATGAGAATCCCGGCAGCGGCCGGCTCAGTCGGTCGACTCAGTCGGTCGACTCAGTCGGCGCTGGCGAGATCCGGCAGGTCGTAGTCGATGACCAGCGGTGCGTGATCGCTCCACCGCTCACCCCAGCTTGCAGCCCGGTCGACGCGGGCGGCGCGGGCGAGCTCTGCCAGGCCCGGGGTCGCGGCGTGGTAGTCGATGCGCCAGCCGGCGTCGTTGTCGAAGGCCTTCCCGCGCATCGACCACCAGGTGTAGGGGCCGGGCACCTCGCCGGAGAGCCGGCGGTGCACGTCGACCCAGCCGAGCTCGCCGAAGAACCGGTCGAAGTACGCCCGCTCCTCAGGCAAAAAGCCGGCCTTCTTCTGGTTGGCCTTCCAGTTCTTGATGTCGAGCTCAGTGTGCCCGACGTTGAGGTCGCCGGTGACGAGCGCGTGATCGGCATGCTGCTGAAGTTCGGGCAGCCGACGCAGCATCTGGTCGAAGAACCGGTACTTGTCATCCTGCTTCGGGGTGCCGGCCTCACCGGAGTGGGCGTAGACGGACACGACGGTCAGCAGGGACCCGTCGGCGAGCTCGTAGTCGGCCTCCAGCCAGCGGCCGGAGCGGTCGAAGTAGTCATCGCCGTTGCCGATCCGCAGCTCCTTCGCAGGCGTGCGGCCCATGACGGCCACGCCTGCCCGGCCCTTCGCCTCGGCGTCGGCGGAGTAGGAGTGGAAGCCGGTGGGTTCGAGGACGCCTAAGGCGATGTCGTTCTGGGCGCGGACTTCCTGCAGGGTGACGATGTCAGCGCCGGCGCCGGCCAGCCAGTCGGGCATTCCCTTGCGGAAGGCAGCGCGGACACCGTTGACATTCACTGTGGCGATTCGGAGCATGGCCACCATTGTGCCACGTGTCCAGCCCCCGCTCCGGCGCTCAAGACCGCCGTCTCGCACAGCAGGAACGGGCCGCATGCGCTGCCCCGTGCGCGAGGTGGGACTGCCCCGTGCCCGAGGCGGGCCCCACCTCCCGGCGATCGACGTCTGTCCTGGTCACCAGCGGGGTGCATGCGGCCTGATGACAGGCGCTTCAGGTGCCTGTGACCTTGCTCAAAGGGTTTGCCCACTCTACCCCCTGCGGCTGACCAGGGCGTAGAGTGGGAGAAGATAACCCGCCGAAGGAGGAGCCATGGCTGATACGACCCCCATCGATCCGGATGCCCTGAGCATCAGCCCCTTTGACGAAGTAGACGCCCTCGACCTGCGCGAGTTCCTCGTGAATGCGCAGGAGCAGTTCTGGGGAGACCTGGAGCTCAAAGACGACCATGATCCCTACTGGTTCCGGCAGTTCGCCTCATCTGGGCTCGTCGCCAAGCACAAGACCGAGATCGTCGGTTATCTGCTCGGCGCGATCCCGATCGACGGCCCTGCCTACATCCACCTGGTCGCCGCCCGCTCGGACTTCCGTCATCAGGGAATCGGGCGCCATCTCTACGATGCGTTCATCGATCTGGCCCGCAGCAAGGGCGTGCAGGAAGTGCAGGCGACGACGATGCCGGACAACTCCGGTGCGATCTCGTTCCACTCCTCGATAGGCTTTGAAAGCGAGCTCATGGAGGACTACGGCGGGCCCGGTGTCGCACGCGTGTTCTTCCGCATGCCGCTGACCTCGTACTGAGGCAACCCGTACTGAGGCAACTCGTACTGAAGCCACCGCTTCTGCGCTGAGCCGCACGGCTCCTCCACACAGTGAGGGGCCCCCCCCCATTCGGGAGGGGCCCTCACTGTGTTCTGCCGGTGTGCGGGTCAGTCCTGCTGGCCGGCCTGGCGTTCGGCGATCTCGACGACGTTGCGCAGCAGCAGCGCGCGGGTCATCGGCCCGACTCCGCCGGGGTTCGGCGACAGCCAGCCGGCCACCTCGGCCACGGCCGGGTCGACGTCACCGGTGATCCTGCCTTTGCCGGTCTCCTCGTCGACGACGCGGGAGACCCCGACGTCGAGGACGACGGCACCGGGCTTGACCGCCTCGGGCTTGACCAGGTGGGCCGAGCCGGCAGCGGCGACGATGACGTCGGCCTGCTGCAGCAGCTCATCGAGATTCCGGGTGCCGGTGTGGGTCAGGGTGACCGTCGCGTTGTGATCGCGGCGGGTGAGCAGCGAGCCGATCGACCGGCCGACGGTGACGCCGCGGCCGATGACGACGACGTGCTGGCCCGCCAGGTCGATGCCGGCCCGGTCGATGAGCTCGATGACACCGCGCGGGGTGCACGGCAGCGGCGACTCGATCGGTCGGTTGACGTTGAGCATCAGCCGGCCGAGGTTCATCGGATGCAGGCCGTCGGCGTCCTTGTCCGGGTCGATGCGCTCCAAGATCGCATCGGTGTCGATGTGACCTGGCAGCGGCAGCTGGACGATGTAGGCGGTGCACTCGTCATCGGCGTTGAGCTCGTCGATGACCGCTTCGAGGTCTGCCTGGCTGATGTCCTCGGGCAGGTCACGGCGGATCGAGCGGATGCCGACCTGCTCGCAGTCGCGGTGCTTGCCGGCCACATAGGACTGGGAGCCGGGATCCTCACCGACGAGCACGGTGCCGAGTCCGGGCGTGTGCCCGGACTCGGCCAGCGTGCGCACCCGTCCGGCGAGTTCATCCTTGATGTCCTTGGCTGCTGCCTTGCCGTCGAGTCTCTGCGCAGTCATCAGTACTGGTTCAGTCCTTCGTAGAGCGGGAAGTCATCGGTCAGCTTCGCCACCCGGGCCTTGAGGGCCTCAACGTCCGGGCTGGGCTTAAGGGACTCGGCGATGATGTCGGCGACCTCGGTGAACTCGTTCGCCCCGAAGCCGCGGGTCGCCAGCGCCGGGGTGCCGATGCGCAGTCCCGAGGTGACCATCGGCGGACGCGGGTCGAAGGGCACCGCGTTGCGGTTGACAGTGATGCCGACCTCGTGGAGGAGGTCCTCGGCCTGCTGCCCGTCGAGGGCGGAGTTGCGCAAGTCGACGAGCGTGAGATGAACGTCGGTGCCGCCGGTGAGGACGGAGACACCAGCCTCGGCGACATCGGATTCGAGGAGGCGCTCAGCGAGGATCTTGGCACCTTCGACGGTGCGCTCCTGACGCTCCTTGAACTCCTCGGTGCCCGCCAGCTTGAAGGCCACGGCCTTGGCGGCGACGACGTGCATGAGCGGTCCGCCCTGCTGGCCGGGGAACACGGCCGAGTTGAGCTTCTTGGCGTGCTCGGGGTCGCGGGAGAGGATGAAGCCCGAGCGCGGGCCGCCGATCGTCTTGTGCACCGTTGAGGACACGACATCGGCGTGCGGGACCGGGTTGGGGTGCAGGCCGGCGGCGACGAGGCCGGCGAAGTGGGCCATGTCGACCCACAGGGCAGCACCGACCTCATCGGCGATCTCGCGGAAGGCGGCGAAGTCGAGCTGGCGGGGGTAGGCCGACCAGCCGGCGACGATGACCTTCGGGCGGCTGGCGAGCGCCTGCTCGCGGACCTTGTCCATGTCCACCCGGTAGGTCTCAGGATCGACTTCGTAGGCCGAGACCTCGTAGAGGCGGCCGGAGAAGTTGATCTTCATGCCGTGGGTCAGGTGGCCGCCGTGGGCGAGGCTAAGGCCGAGCAGTCCGTCACCGGCGCGGGCGAAGGCGTGCATGACAGCGGCATTGGCCGAAGCACCCGAGTGCGGCTGGACGTTGGCGTACTCGGCGCCGAAGAGGCTCTTGGCCCGGTCGATCGCGAGGTTCTCGGCGATGTCGACGGCTTCGCAGCCGCCGTAGTAGCGGCGGCCCGGGTAGCCCTCGGCGTACTTGTTCGTCAGCACCGACCCCTGCGCCTGCAGCACTGCGGTGGGGACGAAGTTCTCCGAGGCGATCATCTCGAGCGTGCCGCGCTGGCGGTCGAGCTCCTGGTCGAGGACGGAGGCGATCTCCGGGTCGATCTGATCGATCGAGGCGTTCATGGTCGACGCATCGTTCATTCCGGCGGCTCCTTGCAAGACGGGACTATTTGGGATTCGATAGCGGGCGGCCCGGCTTCACCGCCGGCATGGTGCTCGCCAGAGACCACTCTAACAGCCGGAAACCGCCCCACGGCGGGCGTCTCATGCACACGTCCACCGCCGTATCAGCACACGCGCCCAGCACCCGAGGCCGGGGTCGGGCACCGGCGCGCACATGCGCCTGCCTACACTTATGAGCTATGCAGACCCCCGCCTCGCCCAGCACACCCGCCACCGCCGTTCCGGCCGCCAGCCCAGCCCCTGCCTCGGGCGCGGAGACCGCACCCGAATGGGTGCTCTCGATCGCCTGCCCCGACCAGGGCGGCATCGTCCACGCCGTGTCCGGGATGCTCGTCAGTATTGATGCGACGATCACCGAATCCCAGCAGTTCGGCTCCCCGGACACCCACCAGTTCTTCCTGCGCCTGCAGTTCCGCACCCACACCGGCGAGGACGACATCCGGGCAGCGCTGGCCCCGGTTGCTGAGCGGCTGAACATGTCCGCTGAGCTGCACCGGGCCGACCGGAGGCTGCGCACCCTCGTCATGGTCTCGAAGGCCGGGCACTGCCTCAACAGCCTGCTGTTCCACACCGGATCCGGGGCGCTGCCGATCGACATCGCGGCAGTGGCCGGCAACCACGAGGTGCTCGCCCCGATGGCCGAGCACGCCGGGGTGCCCTTCCACCACATCCCCGTCACCGCCGAGACGAAGGCCGACGCCGAGGCGGAGCTGCTGCGGCTGGTCGATGAGCTCGACATCGAACTCGTCGTGCTCGCCCGCTATATGCAGATCCTCTCCCCTGCCCTGTGCGAGCGGATGGCCGGGCGGATCATCAACATCCACCACTCGTTCCTGCCGAGCTTCAAGGGCGCCCGCCCCTACCATCAGGCCCACGACCGCGGGGTCAAGATCATCGGTGCGACCGCCCACTACGTCACCGATGACCTCGATGAGGGACCGATCATCGAACAGGACGTCGTGCGCGTCGAACACCGCCACACCCCGGCCCAGTTCATCCGCTTCGGCCAGGACGTCGAGGCTGCCGTGCTCTCGCGTGCTGTCGGCTGGCATGCCGAGGGGCGGGTGCTGCTCGACGGGCACCGCACCGTCGTCTTCGACTGAACCCGGCCACCGCCTCGGCAACGGGTCCGGCCACCGGCACGTTGCTGGGATGTTGCCGAACGATCACACACAGACCCTGCCGGTGGCGCGTGTGGGGCCATAGATTGGCCCTATGAGCAACCTCAACAGCGACGACGCCCTCCGCCAGCCGATGATCAAGCGCGGGCCGGTCAACCTCGCCCGGCAGGCACTGCTGCGGCTGACGAACCTCGGCCTGACGACCGCCTACACCGCCTATCGGGCGCACCCGGCGCTGTGGCGGCTGACGGCCCGGAACTACCGGCCGGGCCTGGAGCGCTTCGCCAAGCTGAATGCGTGGATGATCTGCCAGCAGGCCAGCCTCGATGTGCCGGCCTATCAGGACCATCTCGTCGCCAACGGCTACACGTTCCGCTGGTGGGATCTCGACAGCTACCCGCAGACCTCGAAGTCCGGGTATGTCAGCGCCTACGCCGAGGAGGACCGGTGCTGGAACGGCCGCATCGACATGGTCGGCACCGTCGTCGACGAGTCCTCCGGCTCCTCGGGCACACCGTACAACTGGATGCGCTCGAAGAAGGAGCTGGCGACCGTGCACAAGAACGTCGCCGGGTATGTCACGTTCCTGTTCGGATCCGAAGACCTCTTCTGCATCAACGCCTTCTCGATGGGTGCCTGGGCGACGGGCACGAACACCGGGCTGGCGATGGCGAAGGTCGCGATGGTGAAGAACACCGGCCCGGATCTGGAGAAGATCCTCGACACGCTGCGCCACTTCGGCCCGCGCCACACCTACCTCATCAGCGCCTATCCCCCGTTCCTCAAACACCTCGTCGACCGGATGGACGCCGAGGACCCCGAGTACTGGGATGAGTTCCGGCTCAACGGGTTCGTCGGCGGGGAGGCGATGACCGAGGGGCTGCGCGACTATGTGCAGAAGCGCTTCGCACGCGTCTACTCCGGCTATGGCGCCTCGGATCTGACGATCGGGATGGCCGGTGAGACCGATGTGGCCGTCGAGATCCGCCGCGAACTCACCCGCAATGACGCCTTCCGCGCCGCCCTGCTGGGCGCTGGTGAGGACCGCACCCCGATGATCTTCCAGTACAACCCCCTGGAGACCTTCCTGGAGACCACTGATGACGGCGAACTCGTCGTCACCATCAACTCCGCCTCGGTCATGAGCCCCAGGCTGCGCTACAACATCGGCGATGAGGCGACCCTCATCGACTTCCCCGACATGGTCGCCGTCACCCGGCAGTTCCCGGAGCTGTCCGCCCGGCTGTCCGCAGCGTTTCGCCGGCAGGGGATGCGGCTGCCGTTCGTGCTGCTGTACGGCCGGGCCGATTCGACGATCTCGTATATGGGCGCGAACATCTACCCGCTCGATGTTGAGAACGGCCTGTACCGCGATGAGCGCTTCGCCGGGCTCATCGAGTCCTTCCGCATCGAACTGCGCGACCACGGCGAGCTGGAGGTCCGCCCGGCCCTGCATGTGCAGCTGCGCGACACTGCCGAGGCCCGGGCGCTGAGTGACGGCGAGCGCGCCGAGATGGCCCACGCACTCACCTCGGGGGTGCTCGACCACCTGACGGAGGTGTCCCGGGACTTCAAGCAGTCCCTGGAGGAGGACCCCTCGGCTGCGGAGATCCACCTCGAACTCCACGACCACGGCACCGGCCCGTTCACCGGCGGGCAGACGAAGATCAAGAACGTCTACCTCATGACGGAGGACTGACCATGCGCACAACCGACTTCTCCCACACCCCGCCGCAGGGCCAGGCCGGTTCGGTGTTCCTCGGCTGCAACGAATACCGCTCCCCGCTCGCGATGGCCGACCAGGTCCGCCGCTGGCCCAAGCTCGCCCGGGCGCTCAAGCGCGCGCCGGGCTACCTGTGGCATCGCAGCTACTACGAGTTCCCCAAACGCATCGGGCTCATCGTCGCCTTCGAGTCCCAGGATGACCTCATGCGGTTTGCCCGCACGCACGAGCATCACGAGATCATGCGCTGGCTGGTGGGCCGCGGTGATGAGTCCCCGGCCCGCGGCGGGTTCATCCGCATCCTCACCGCCGAAGAGTGGGGATACACGAACGGGATCTTCCGCGCCGAGGACGCTTCCACCGGGATGATCGACCGGTTCTCCCCTGTTGCCGGTGAGACCGCCGCCGAGGCACCGGTGACCGCGGGCACCGATCCGCACCTGGGCGGCGGTCGCTGATGCTCATCACCGTCTCCGAGGTCTCCACCCGGGCTGAGCTGCGCGAATTCCTCGACTTCCCCGCCGCGCTGGCCACCAGCCAGGGTGGGGCCGATCACTGGGTGCCGCTGCTGCGCTCAGATGTCACCACCTGGTGGACCGGCCGATCCTGGTTCCCCGCTGATGTCACCCTGCTCATCGCCAAGGATCCGGTCGGCCGGGTCGTCGGGCGCACCACCGCTCACCGGTATCCGGCACTCGATGAGCGGCTCTCGGGCCGGCTGCGCCGCAGGCTCACCCCGCCGGAGGTGCAGGCAGGCGTCGTCGACGACTGGCAGCACCGGCAGGTGCGCGCCCAGCTGTTCGGCGCGACCGAGTTCGAAACACCGGAGGCGGCTGAGGCGATCTTCGCGGAGCTGGAGGCCCGCGCGCAGGCGGCCGGCTGCACCCACCTGTTCGGGCCGGTGTCCCTGCTGCCGAACCAGACCGGCGGTGTGGTGGTCGCCGGGCACCAGCACCCCGGCTTCTTCGACACCGTCTGGAACACCGCAGCCACGGCCGAGGCGTATGAGGCGGCCGGGTTCCACCGCTGGGGCGGCGGGCACACGTGGGAGGTCGAGCTCGCCGACGTCCCCGCCGCCCGGGCGACCGCGCCGAGTGCGGCCGAGTGCGCGGCCGCCGGCGTACGGATCACCACGCCGTCCCGATTCGAACTCACCCGGGCACTGGGCCGCATCCACCCGACGATGAACGCCGCCTTCGATGCGCTGACCTACTACACGCCGATCACGGACGCTCAGTTCGCCTCCCAGACCCAGGGGCTGGCGCTGCTCATGGATCCCGGCCTCATCGTCACCGCCGAGGACCTCGATGCCGGCCCAGGCGATCCGGCGGCGGCGTTCATCCTCACCGTGCCCGACCCGGTCCGCGTGCTGCGGGCCACCGGCGGACGGCTCAATGCCACGGCTGCAGCACTATTGGCGCGGCAGCAGCTCACCGGGCGCACCGCCTCGGGCACGGGACGCGATGCGGTGCTCATCGTCCAGGCCGCCCACCCGGAGGCGCAGGGCCGCGGGCTCGTGTCGCTGCTGGCGCGGAAGATGTACTCTGAACTCGTGCGCAAGGGCTACCGGCGGCTGCGCGTGACGTTCGTCGGTGATGACAATCTCGGTTCCTCGGCCGTGCCCGGCAGGGCCGGCGGCCACTGGCTTCACGAACTCCGCTTCTTCTTCCGCGAGGTGCATGCATGACCCGACCGCTGACCGCCGAGACGATCGAGGGTCTCTTCGACATCGCCTCCCGCGCCCCGAGCGCCCACAACACGCAGCCGTGGCTGCCGCGGCTGCTGGAGATCACCGAGGCTGGGGCCCGGATCCGGGTGCGCACCGATGCCGAGCGGACCTTGCCGGTCAGCGATGAGCACGGCGCGGACCTGGGCATGTCGCTGGGCTGCTGGGTCGAGGCGTGTGCGATCGCCGCGGCCGAGGAGGGCCTGCGGCTGCGTGAGCTCACGGTCACCGGTGAGCGCCATGACGTGACGCTCACGTTCCTGCTGGCACCCGCCGGCCCCGCGCCCGCAGGCGATGCGGCGCCCTCAGGCGATGGGGCGCCCGCGGCCGATACGGCGCCTGCAGCTGATGCGGCGGATCCTTCCGATGCGGAGGTCTCGGCGGGGTTCTCGATTGCCGAGGTGCTCACCCGGCAGGTTGATCGCGGCCGGCTGCGCCGCGACACCGCAGCGGTCGAGGCGGCCGTGGCCGAGTATGCCGCACTGCGCCCGCAGGCGATCCTCGATCGCACCGCCCACGGTGAGGTGCATCGGCAGGAGGCCGACGACCGGATCTCGGGCATCGTCATCGCGCAGGTGCCGGAGGCGATCTGGGTGAAGGCCGCCCGCTATGCGCAGTCGGCGCCGTTCGAGCCGCGGGAGGCCTTCGATGAGACGCTGCGCTGGCTGCGGCTCGATGACCGCGATCCCCGCTACCGGGAGGACGGGCTGACGGCTGAGACCCTGCGCCTGCCGCGCCGGGCTGCCCGGCTGGCGGCCCGGCTGCTCGGCGGTGATGAGGCACCGGATGAGGCCCGTGACCGGCTGCGCGACATGCTCGTCACCGCCGGTGCCTGGTCGACGATGCTGCCGACGTTCATCGCCCGCCGCGCCCCGGACCGGCTGGCGCTGGCGATCGAGGCCCGGCATCCCAGTGAGGTCAGCGCCGAACGCTGGGTGCTGCTGGGCCGGGAGCTCATGCGGCTGTGGCTCATCTTCGCCCGGCACGGGCTGCGGGTCTCAGTCGAGTCACAGCTGAAGGATGTGCAGCTGCCGGCGGCGATGCTTGCCGATGTGCTGCGCCGCACGGCACCGGCCCGCAATGGCGGGAAGCCGGTCTACCAGCCCTTCACCGCGTTCTCGGTGGGACGGTCGACCGGCCCCGTGCCCCGCTCACCGCGACTGCGCTGAGCTCAACAAAGCTCAGCTGTAGTCCGTCACTTCTTCTTCCTTCGCCGGCGCCGGTCGCCTGTGATCTTGCGCGTCACCGCACTGACGGCTGCACCGAGGAGGGTGCTGGCCAGGCCGACGAGAAGTGCCCGGCCCTCCTGCGGCGAACGGCCCTGCTGCTTGCGCTTCTTCTTGTTCCTCAGTGGCATGTGCGCTCCTTTCCGGACGCGGCCCCGCATCTGCTGACGGGCCGGTATGCGTCAATGTCCCTTGATCGTAGCGCCTGACCCTGACGGTCCGTCCAGAGCTGCCCGCACCTGCGGTCTGAATGCAGTGCAGGCCCGGAACCTCAGCGGTTCCGGGCCTGCGATGCTCAGCGTGATGCTGCAGGACGCTCAGCGACTCACTTCTCGTCGTCGGCCTGCTCGGCGGCGTCGGCCTTCTCAGCATCCTCAGCCTGCTCAGCGGCTTCCTGTGCCTCGTCGTCCTGGGCACCGGAGGTGACGTCCGGCTCGACCTCGGGGGTCTCGTCGTCACCGGCGGTGTCCTCAGCCGGCGTCTCCTCGGCCTTGGGCTCATCGGCAGCGGCGGCCTTGGTGGTCTCCTCGGCCTCCTTCACCGTGGCCTGCTTGGGTGAGTAGGCCTCGAGCACGAGCTCGATGACGGCCATCGGGGCGTTGTCGCCCTTGCGCGGACCGATCTTGGTGATGCGGGTGTAGCCGCCGGGACGCTCGGCGACAGCCGGGGCGATCGAGGTGAACAGCTCGTGGACGACGGACTTGTCGCCGATCTGCTGCATGACGCGACGGCGGGCAGCCAGGTCACCGCGCTTGGCGAAGGTGATGAGGCGCTCGGCGACCGGGCGCAGGCGCTTGGCCTTCGTCACCGTCGTGGTGATGGACTTGTTCTCGAAGAGCTGGGACGCCATGTTGTTCAGCATCGCCCGCTCGTGCGCCGGGGAGCCGCCGAGGCGGTTGCCCTTGGTAGGCGTAGGCATTGTTTATCTCCTTGAAATCTCTGTTCGGTCAGCCGCTCAGTACTGCTCGTCGTCGACGTAGCTCATCTCTTCGCCAGCCTCGCCGTAGCCCGCCGGGCTGTCCTTGAGGCTGAGTCCGAGCTCGTTGAGCTTGGCCTTGACTTCGTCGATGGACTTCGAACCGAAGTTGCGGATGTCCATGAGGTCTGCTTCGCTGCGGGCGACCAGTTCTCCGACGGTGTGAATGCCTTCGCGCTTGAGGCAGTTGTAGGACCGGACCGTGAGGTCGAGGTCCTCAATCGCCAGCGCGAGATCGGCGGCCAGGGCAGCGTCCACCGGCGAGGGGCCGATGTCGATGCCTTCGGCTTCGACGTTGAGCTCGCGGGCCAGGCCGAAGAGCTCGACGAGGGTCTTGCCGGCCGAGGCGACGGCGTCGCGCGGGGCGATCGACGGCTTCGTCTCGACATCGACGATGAGACGGTCGAAGTCGGTGCGCTGTTCGACACGGGTGGCTTCGACCTTGTAGGTGACCTTGAGCACCGGCGAGTAGATCGAGTCGACCGGGATCCGGCCGATCTCGGCGTCGGCGTTCTTGTTCTGCGCAGCAGACACGTAGCCGCGACCGCGCTCGATGGTCAGCTCCATGTCGAGGCGGCCGTCTTCGTTGAGCGTGGCGATGTAGAGCTCGGGGTTGTGGATCTCCACACCGGCCGGGGCCGAGATGTCCTCAGCGGTGACCGTGCCCGGGCCCTGCTTGCGCAGGTAGGCCACGACCGGCTCGTCGAACTCCGAGGACACGACGAGGGACTTGAGGTTGAGGATGAATTCGGTGACATCCTCCTTCACTCCGGGCACCGTGGTGAACTCGTGCAGCACGCCATCGACGCGGATGCTCGTAACCGAGGCACCGGGGATGGACGAGAGCAGAGTCCGACGCAGCGAGTTGCCGAGGGTGTATCCGAATCCGGGCTCGAGCGGCTCGATGACGAAGCGCGATCGATTGGCTGATACAGCCTCTTCCGTGAGCGTGGGGCGCTGTGCAATGAGCACGTGGGCTTCCTTTCAGCGAGCATCCGCTATATGACGCTCGCATGCACTAGTTGAGTAAGTCAGTACTCGTAACGCTTGCGGGTGGTGGACAGTGCGTCCGGTCCCCCGTGCCCGAGGCGGGCTCACCTGCCAGCAGGCGGCCCGCCTCGGGAGCGGGGAACCGGAGAGGCTCAGCCGCGGCGGCGCTTCGGCGGGCGGCAGCCGTTGTGCGGCGTCGGGGTGACGTCCTGGATGGTGCCCAGCTCGAGGCCGGCGGCCTGGAGCGAGCGGATCGCGGTCTCGCGTCCCGAGCCCGGGCCCTTGACGAAGACGTCGACCTTCTTCAGGCCCATCTCCATGGCGCGGCGGGCAGCGGACTCAGCGGCCATCTGCGCGGCGTACGGGGTCGACTTGCGCGATCCCTTGAATCCGACCTCACCGGCGGAAGCCCAGGAGATCACAGCTCCTGTGGGGTCGGTGATCGAGACGATCGTGTTGTTGAACGTGGACTTGATGTGGGCCTGGCCGTTGACGATGTTCTTCTTATCGCGACGACGCGGCTTGCGCACTGCTCCTGCGCGTGACTTGGGAGGCATAGATCTCAAACTCCTGATCGAGGGTGTTCGGTGAAAGCGGGATTACTTCTTCTTACCGGCGACCGTGCGCTTCGGGCCCTTGCGGGTGCGCGCATTGGTCTTGGTGCGCTGACCGCGCACCGGCAGGCCGCGGCGGTGGCGCAGGCCTTCGTAGCAGCCGATCTCAACCTTGCGGCGGATGTCGGCGGCCACTTCGCGGCGCAGGTCGCCTTCCACCTTGAACGTTCCCTCGATGTAGTCGCGCAGCTGCACGAGCTCATCGTCGCTGAGGTCCTTGACGCGGGTGTGCGGGTTGATCCCGGTCTCGGTCAGGGTCTGGCTCGCACGAGTGCGGCCCACACCATAGATGTATGTCAGGGCGACTTCCACGCGCTTCTCACGCGGGAGGTCGACTCCGGCAAGACGTGCCATAAGTTCTTACTCCGTATTTTCGTTTCGAAGGTGCTTGCTCAGACCTGTCCCGAGGTGTCCCGGGTCCCCGGCCTCCGAACCGGGGGTGTCGTCCTGCTGCCTGTCAGGCTGGGCCTGGCCTGCCGCAGGGGGCGAGGTCTGCTTGGGTGTGGTGCTCGCAGCTGCATCTAGCAGGAGCGAACGGGAGTCTGCGTGAAGTGAGCGATCAGCCCTGGCGCTGCTTGTGGCGCGGGTTGTCGCAGATCACCATGACGCGGCTGTGACGCCGAATCACCTTGCACTTCTCGCAGACCTTCTTGACGCTGGGGTGAACCTTCATCGTGAGTCCTTCTTGCTGACTGCGAAAACCCCAGGAGGCTTCCTGGGGGCGACGCAGAGTAGCGGTCGAAAAGATCTGTTACTTGTACCGGTAGACGATGCGACCGCGGGACAGGTCGTAGGGAGAGAGCTCCACCACGACGCGATCCTCGGGGAGAATGCGGATGTAGTGCTGGCGCATCTTTCCGGAGATGTGCGCCAGAACCTTGTGGCCGTTGGTCAGCTCCACCCGGAACGAGGCGTTCGGGAGTGCTTCGACAACGGTTCCTTCGATCTCAATGACCCCTTCTTTTTTGGCCATATCGTTCGTCAACCCCATTTTCCCGCAGACATGCTGCGTTCGTTCGTGTCTCAGGCCCGCTTCGGCTGCCCGGGTGGGGCCTGATTCGACCGGCAGTCCTGACCCGGAGTGTCCGGTTCCGCACGGCTCGCCGGATGGGCTAAGCTACCCGGAGAAAGACGGAACTGGCATGTCCAGAGGTCACAGACCAATCCACTACTCTACACGAAACAGTGTGTTCGTGCCACTCATTTCTGCGCCTGCGACTGCGCCGCTCATCACACCCGCCGATGCCGGCGCGCTCAATGCCGAGTTGTTAGGCGAACCGGATTCCCGTTTCACACCTCTCCCCCGCCTGCTGCGTCGTGCCGGCTTCTATCACCACCGCGCAGCGCGTGCGATCGAGGCGCTCATTCCCGCATCCGCGCCCGAGGCGGCAGCGGCCCTGGCAGCGCTGCCCGCCTTGGAGCCCCGCGCCCGTGGTTCCCAGGCTCTCGACGTCCGTGTCGAGGTGCCCACCGATGAGACCGGCCGGGTGATCGAGACGCCTGTTGAGGTGCAGCAGGGCAGGCTGGGAGACTGCTGGTTCATCGCAGCCCTCGCCGCCTGCGAGCACACCCGGCCCGGTTTCACCGCCTCGCTCATCGACCGGCTTCCCAATGGGCTCATCCAGGTGCGACTGCGCACCGGGCTGCGGGCTCGGGCTGTGACGATCTCCCCGTTCGTGCCCGCCCGCCACCGCGCCGGGGACTCCCGGGGCCGGGCGAATCTCGCCAGCCTTGTCGAGAAGGCCGCCGCGGTGACCTTCGGACGCGGCACCTACGCTGGGATCGAGCACGGCTTCGCCGGCAACGCCTTCTATCTGCTCACCGGTCAGATGGCCCCTGCCCGGCCGGTACCCCCGCTGGCCACCGTTCAATCCTGGCTGGGAACGGGCCGGCCCGTCGTGGCCTCCACGCTGCTGCGCTGGAAGCCGGCCCGGCTCCTCCCGCGTGAGGATGATCCCGGCCGGCAGATCGCTGTCATGAACGGTCACGTCTACGTTGTCTGCGGTATCGCTCGGGTCGATGAGGACGGCCGGCCGTTGCCCGCCGGTGCAGATCCGCTGCGCATCCATCTGCGCAATCCGCTCGGCGGCGCTGATCCGCGACCGGGCTCCCGCCGCCCGCGGCGCACCGACCTGTATCTGTCGGAGGCGCAGTTCCGGCGGATCTTCCTGTCTGTCAACGTCGGGCCGTCACTGACCGCCACGGACTGACGCGCGCTCTGCGTGCGGCGCCGTCGAAGGTTCCGCGCACTCCCCGCCCCGGGCGCCTCTCGGGTGCACTCGCACCTCTCGGATGCCATCGTTCAGCACACACCGCAGGGGCGGCCTCACACACGACGGGGGCAGTCTCACACACCGCAGGGGCGGCCTCCGAAGAGACCGCCCCTGTGGATCGCTCACCGTGAACCGTGCGGTTCAGGTGTCAGCTGATCGCTCAGCTGTCCGAGGAGACTCGGCGCGACTTGTACAGTGCTGCGGAACCGCCGCCGATGAGGGCGAGGATGAGCAGCAGGTACGGCATGATCTCGGCGCCGGTGCGCGGAAGCTTGCCGTCCTTGTCGGCATTCTTGTCGCGGCCGTCGTCCTTCTTGCCTTTGCCGTCGTCGTCCGATCCCTTGTCGTCCTTGTCGGTGTCGCCACCGCCGTTGGAGTCATCGTCGTCATCGCCCTTGGGCTTGTCCTCGCTCATGACCTCGAGGAAGTCAGTGGCGACGACATCGCCGGCGGCGTTGACGAGGGTGACCTCGTATTTGCCGGGCTTGGCGTCCTCCGGGACGGTGAACTGACCGGCGGCGTTGCCGCCGTTGTCCATCGTGCCCTCAGCGACCTTCTTGCCGTCGAAGGCGACGGTGTAGTCGTCGACATCGTCCTGGTGCTCAGCGGTGTAGAGCAGCTTCTCACCGGCGTGCGCGTTGTCGGTCGAGATCGAGAAGCCAGACGAGCGGAACGTCTCGACCTTGCACTGGGTCGTGAGCGTTACGTCGTTGCCGCGATCGTCCTTGACGGTGTCGGGCTTGTCGAGCTTCTTGCCGTAGTCGCCGTCCTCAGGAACGTCACCGTTGATGAGGAAGTCGTTGACCGTGTCGTCGACGCAGGTCATGTTCGGGTCGCGCTTCATGTACGAGGTGTGCGACGCACCCGAGGCCGACAGCAGGGTGCCGTCGATGACGCGAGCGAGCTTGACGCCAGCCGGGTACGGGGTGGCCGAGTCATGCGTCGTCGAGACGACGAGGATGTTCGGCACCTTCGTCAGCTTCTCCGGAGCGGGCAGGGTGCCCTTGAACTGCCAGAAGTCGCAGTAGTCGTACTCACCCGGAGTCTTCGACGAACGCTGGAACGGAGCGGCCTTGTCGTAGCGCTCAGCGAAGTCACGTGCCTTCTCGATGTCAGGCATGTCACCGTAGCTGTTGGCGTCCGTGCAGCGAATGTTGGTGAACGCCTGGAGCATCGGCGCGTAGTGGCCGTTCTCGTCGCGGTCGTTGTAGCTGTCAGCCAGCTGCATGAGCATGCCGGCGGTCTCACCCTGCTTGAGCTCGGCGAGGCCGTAGGCCAGCTGCGGCCACAGGCTCTCGGAGTACAGCGCCTGGAAGACGCCGGTGCGGCCGTCGGCGAAGGAGACCAGCCGCTCGTCGTTCGGCTGCCCGGTCGGCAGCGGCTTGGACTCAAGCGTCTGCAGCAGCTTCGCGTTCGCATCGGTGAGCTGATCGACGTCCTCGACGCCGTCCCCGAGTGCACAGCTGAACGTCTCGTCAGCGATCGGGCTCTCCCCGAAGGCCTCGGGCCACAGTTCGCCCCAGGTCTTGTTCTGCGCACCCTTGACGGTGCAGTCCTTGGCGAACTGCTCGAAGGTGTTCTGGAAGCCAGCACCCTGCTTGATGGTCTTGTCTTCGTCATCGGCCCGATCGTCGCTGCCGCTGTCCATGAACTTCTCAGATGCCGCGTTGATCGCCTTCATCGCCGCCAGCTCGTCGACCTTGCCGGGATCGACGACGCCGTCGAGGACGAGGCGACCGACGTTGGCCTGGAACTTCTGCGAATAGACGTATCCGAGTCGCGTGCCGTAGGAGAAGCCGATGAAGTTGAGCTTCTCATCACCGAAGGCCGAGCGCATGAGGTCCATGTCGCCCACAGCGTCCCAGGTGCCCAGGTGCTGCATGAGCTTCTTCTGGCCGTCCTCACCGAGGTCGAAGGCCTTGCCGGTGTTCTCGAAGCAGTCATTGGCAAACCGCTCGGTCTGGTCCTTGAGTGCTTCTTCGACTTCCTCGCGGGTGTCCTTGCCGTGCGGGTTGGACTCGCGGTCCTTGTCGATCTGCTCGTCAGAGGAGCACTGCGAGAACGGCATCGAGGTGCCGGTGCCGCGCGGGTCGAATCCGAGCATGTCGTATTCGGCGGCCAGGTCGGGCTCGTAGAGCGCGCCGGCGACCGAGAGCGTCATGCCGGAGCCGCCCGGGCCGCCTGGGTTCCACAGCACGGTGCCGCGCGGCTTCTTGTTCTCGACGAACGTGCCGTCCTCGACCTTGCCGGCCTTGACCTTCATGACCGAGACGGCAATGTTGCCTGCGCTCGGGTCCTCGGCGTCGATCGGCATGATGACGTAACCGCATTCAGGTGCGCGGCCGATCCGCTCTTCGAAGTTGGGCTGGCCGAGCTTCTCGCAGTTCTCTGCTGAGAGGTTGAGTGCCTGGCCGTAGTGCTTCTCCAGGCCCTTCGGGACGTTTCCGGTGCTCTTGCCGCCGGGGGCCGGCTCGGGGATCTCGTAGGTGCCGTCGCCGTCTGCGTCGAACAGCTCCTTGGCCAGCTCGGGGTAATACTCGTCGAGGCCGTCTTCGCGGTTGCCGCTCTGCTCCGCGTCGGCGTCTGTGCTGTCTGCCTCAGTGTCGGACTCCTCGTCAGCCTCCGGTGCTTCTGCACCCCCGGACTCTTCGACGGTGAAGGTCTTGTCGGAGTTCATGAGGTTGTCGTCGCCGCCAGTGACCGCATAGGTGCCCGGTGCGAGCTTGTCGACTTCGAGGGTTGCCTCTGCCGTCCCGTCTTCCCCGATCGTGACGTCAGTATCAGTGCCTTCGACGATCTCGTTGTTCTGGGCGTGCTTGAGCCTGAGGGTGAGGATGTCGCCGGACTGGCCCTTGACGGTGACCGGGATCTCGAGGGCTTCCGCCTCAGCGAATGTCGTCTCGCCGGTGTAGGCGATGGTGAGCCTGTCGACCAGGTCGGTGGGATTCGTCGTCGATTCGGGGGCCGTCTGGGGGACGCTCTCTGCCGGCTGCGACGGTGCAGCGAGGACAGAGGTGCCGAATCCAAGGGTCATCGCCAGAGTCACAGTCGTAGCGACGCCGGCGGTGCGCATTCTGCGCAGCGCCGGCGGTGTCTGTCTTGAATCAGTCATACCCATAACCCTAAGCAGAAAATGATCGTTTTGTGATGCGACTCTCATACTTTTTTAATGCGCCGACATCGCTCCTGATCAGCGATCTGGACTACGACTAAGGTCGTAGGCGGATCTGTGTCAGAGCAGCGTGGTGCGCGGTATCCGCGCCTGCAGATGGTTCGCGCCGCCGCAGCTTCAGCCGGCGGATGCGCGAAGTCGCTGGGCTGGTCGCCTGGCGCTAGGCTGGTTGCTGGCCAGCTGGCCGCCGCACAGGCAATGACGCCGAGGAAAGGAAGCAGAAGGTGAAGGAATACACGCCCGCGGAGCTCGTCGAACGCGGTTCGGTGAAGTGGACGACGTTCCCGGGGACGCTGGGGGCGTTCATCGCAGAGGCCGACTTCGGCACCGCACCGGCGGTCCACGCAGCACTCGAAGAGCTGACCGCCAAGGAGCTCTTCACGTACGCGCCCCAGGCGATGCACGCCGATGCACGGCAGGCCACCGCTGACTTCCATGCGCGCCGCTACGGCTGGAGCATTCCGGCAGACGATATCGACTTCGCCCCTGACGTTCTCTCAGCTCTGCTGGCCACGCTCGACCTGTTCTCACCGCCGGAAGCCCCGGTCGTGCTGCTGACCCCGGCGTACATGCCGTTCTTCATCGCTCCGGCGACCCGCGACCGGGTGGTGCGCGAGGTGCCGCTCATCCGCACCGCAGATGACTGGGAGATCGACGTCGACGCCCTCGATGCCGCACTCGAACCCGGGGCGGTGTTCCTGCACTGCAATCCGCACAATCCGGTCGGCAAGGTCTACACACGTGCTGAGCATGAGCAGATCGCCGAGCTCATCGAGAAGAACGGCGCACTCGTGTTCTCCGATGAGATCCACGCCCCGCTCGTCTTCGACAGCGCTGGGCACATTCCCTACGCCACCGTGTCCGAGGCGGCGGGCCGGCACACGATCACCGCGACGTCGTGTTCGAAGGCGTTCAACACCCCCGGTCTCAAGTGCGCGCAGGTGCTGTTCACCGATCCCGCGCACCGGGACGTCTACCGGGACCGGGCGCGCTTCGTCTCAGGCGCGGCAGCGAACCCGGGCCTGGTCGCCACGACAGCGGCCTACCGCGACGGCGACGAATGGCTGGCCCGGTTCATCGACTACCTCGACGGCAACCGCAAGCTCATGGCCGAGCTGGTGGACACGCATCTGCCGAAGGCGTCCTACCTGGTGCCGCAGGGCACCTACATCGCGTGGCTCGACCTGCGCGCCTATGACATCGGCGAGGATGCTGCGGCATTCCTGCGCTCCCACGCCGAGGTGTCGCTGACGAACGGACAGGAGTGCGGCCAGGTGGGGGCCGGCTGTGTGCGGGTGAATATGGCGACGCCGGCGCCGATCCTCACGGAGATCGTCGAGCGGATCGGCCGCGCCGTCCGGCAGCGCTGAGGCCGGACCGGTCGCGCCCGCAGGCATCAGTCCACCGGCACCGGTCAGTCCAGTGGAACTGGTCAGTCCACCGGCACCGGTCAGTCCAGCGGAACTGGAGTGATGCCGTAGGGCGCCAGCCCGGCTGCTCCCCCGTCGGGTGCCGTGAGCACCCAGATGCCGCCGGAGTGCCGGGCGACGGCGTGTTCCCAGTGCGAGGCGTGTGAGCCGTCCTTTGTCACGACGGTCCAGTCGTCTTCAAGCACTTCGGATGCGGCAGAGCCGGCGGTGAGCATCGGCTCGATGCACAGCACGAGTCCGGGTTTGATCTTGGGCCCGAGCTGCTTGGCTGCGTAGTTGAGCACTTCGGGTTCCATGTGCATCTGGGATCCGATGCCGTGGCCGGTGTACTCCATGATGAGGCCGAAGCCGCGCGAACGCTCGGTGCCCAGCGTCTGGCTGAGGGCGGCTGCGCTGCCGAGGTCGTCGACGGCCTCCTCGATCGCGGCCCCGATCTCTCCGACGCGGGTGGCGGTGGCGAAGGCGGCGATGCCGGCCCACATGGCCGCCTCGGTCACCCGTGACAGCTCCCGGTCCTCCGCGCTGGCGGCTTCTGCGCCGCCGACGAAGACGGTGATGGCCGAATCGCCGTGGAAGCCGCCGACGATCGCGCCGCCGTCGATCGAGACGATGTCACCGGCTTCGAGCACTCGGTCGCCGGGAATCCCGTGGACGATCTCCTCATTGACCGATACGCACAGCGTGCCGGGGAATCCGTGGTAGCCCTTGAAGTTCGAGCGTGCGCCGGCCTCGGCGATGACGCGGGCGCCGGCAGCGTCGACATCGGCGGTGGTGGCACCGGGCACACACGCCGCACGGGCGGCCTCGAGGGCCGCCCGTGTGACCAGACCAGCTTTGCGCATGGTCCTGATCTGTGCCGGGGTCTTGAACTCCAGGCGCGGTCCGAACATCAGGCGTCGATGGCCTTGAGGATGCGATCGGTGATGGCGTCGACCTCGCCGAGTCCGTCGACCCGGCGCAGCAGGCCGCGCTCAGCGTAGATGTCGGTCAGCGGCTGGGTCTGCTCGGCGTAGACGTCGAGACGGTGCCGGATGACGTCCTCGGTGTCGTCGCTGCGGCCCTGCAGCTGGGCGCGGGCGAGCAGACGCTCGACGACCTCGTCGGTGTCTGCGGTGAGCTCAACGACGTGATCGAGCTTCTCCCCCATGCCTTCGAGCATGCGGTCGAGTTCGGCGACCTGCGCCTCGGTGCGCGGGTAGCCGTCGAGCAGGAAGCCCGCCTTCGCATCATCCTGTCCGAGGCGATCCTGGACCATCGAGTTGGTGACCTCGTCGGGCACATACTCGCCGGCGTCCATGTACCGCTTGGCGGTCTTGCCGAGTTCGGTCTCTCCGGCGACGTTGGCGCGGAAGATGTCACCGGTCGAGATCGCCGGGATTCCGAGCTTCTCGCTCAGCTTGGCGGCCTGGGTGCCTTTGCCGGCACCGGGCGGGCCGATGAGGATGATGCGTACGCTCATGTGCTTCCTTTCATAGGAGTGTGCCCCCATTCTACGACCGGTCAGCCGGCCGATCCGGCGGCGGGGGCACCTGGGCGCCCACCGCCTCGGGCACGGCGGCCCTGGCGGGCACCGCGCCCGCGGCGATCAGCGCAGCAGGCCTTCGTAGTGGCGCTGCTGCATCTGCGAGTCGATCTGCTTGACCGTCTCCAGGCCGACGCCGACGACGATGAGGATCGAGGTGCCGCCGAACGGGAAGTCCTGGTTCGCGCCGATGAGGACGAGTGCGATGAGCGGGATCATCGCGATGACCGCGAGGTAGAGCGAACCGGGGAAGGTGATGCGGGTGAGCACGTAGCTGAGGTAGCGCTCGGTCGGCTTGCCGGCGCGGATGCCGGGGATGAAGCCGCCGTACTTCTTCATATTGTCGGCGACCTCTTCGGGGTTGAAGGTGATCGCGACGTAGAAGTAGGCGAAGAAGATCGTGAGCAGGAAGTACACCGCCATGTACAGCGGGTGGTCACCGGAGGTGAAGTACTTGTTGATCCACTGCACCCACGGCGACTCCGGGTCGCCGAACTGCGAGATGAGGCTCGGCAGGTACAGCACCGATGAGGCGAAGATCACCGGGATGACACCGGCCTGGTTGACCTTGATCGGGATGTAGGTGGAGGTGCCGCCGAACATGCGGCGGCCGACCATCCGCTTGGCGTACTGGACCGGGATGCGGCGCTGGGACTGCTCGACGAACACGACGAGGGTCACGATCGCCAGGCCGACGAGGAGCACGATGGCGAAGATGTCGATGCCCTGGGTGCGCAGGATACCGCCGAAGGAGGCCGGGAAGCCTGCGGCCACGGCGGTGAAGATCATGAGCGACATGCCGTTGCCGACACCGCGTTCGGTGATCTGCTCGCCCATCCACATGATGAGGCCGGTGCCGGCGGTCAGCGTCAGAACGATGATGCCGATGCCCCACCAGGTGTCGTTGACGATGAGGTTCTGACAGGCAACGACGTCGCCGAAGAGCGCACCGGAGCGCACAGTCGTCACGAGGGTCGTCGCGTTGAGCAGGCCGAGGCCGATCGTCATGTAGCGGGTGTACTGGGTCAGCTTCGCCTGACCGGAGGCGCCTTCCTTGTGGAGGGCCTCGAAGCGCGGGATCACCACACGCAGCAGCTGGGTGATGATGCTGGCGGTGATGTAGGGCATGATGCCGAGCGCGAAGATCGACAGCTGCAGCAGCGCACCGCCGCTGAAGAGATTGATGAGCCCGAAGGCACCCTGCGTCATCTGCGGGGAGGCGACGCATTCCTGCACCTGCCCGTAGTCGATGCCGGGGGCTGGGATGAAGACGCCGATGCGGTAGAGCACAACGATGCCGAGAGTGAAGAGGAGTTTGTTCCTCAGATCGGGCGTTTTGAAAGCCCGCCCAATTGCGCCGAGCAAGCGTCCTCCTGGGGATCTTCACCTCGGGCAGGCAGGCAGCAGTGGCTGCTCACGGGCCCGAGAATACGTTCAAGTCTTTGAGTACCTGACCGACCTTATCAGGACTCGCCTGCCAGAGAGCAATCGGAAAGCGAGAATTTCGGCGCGGAGACAGGGCTCGGCTGCCGTGGCCGGAGACGATAAGAGGGAGGCCCGCACGTGGCGGACCTCCCTCTTCATCTCAGAGCGAGGCTCTGCAGACGGCGAGGACGGATCCTCAGCGCGTCGTGGTCGAGCCGCCGGCCGCTGCGATCTTCTCGGCTGCGGAGCCGGAGAACTTGTCAGCGGTGATGTTGACGGCCACGGAGATCTCTCCGGTGCCGAGCACCTTGACCGGCTGGTTGGCGCGCACAGCGCCCTTGGCGACGAGGTCTTCAACCGTCACGTCTCCGCCGTTGGGGAAGAGCGACGACAGCTTGTCGAGATTGACAACCTGGTAGTGAACCTTGTTCGGGTTCTTGAAGCCGCGCAGCTTCGGCAGGCGCATGTGCAGCGGGGTCTGTCCACCTTCGAAGCCGTGCGGCACCTGGTAGCGGGCCTTGGTGCCCTTGGTGCCGCGACCGGCGGTCTTGCCCTTCGACGCCTCACCGCGACCCACGCGGGTCTTGGCGGTGTTGGAGCCGGGAGCAGGACGCAGATGGTGGAGCTTGAGTGCCTTCTCATCTGCCATTTCAGTCCACCTCTTCACATGTGACCAGGTGGCGCACGACGTTGACCATGCCGCGGACTTCCGGGCTGTCCTCACGCGTGACAGAATCGTTGATCCGCTTGAGACCGAGGGTCCGCAGCGTATCGCGCTGGTTCTGCTTGCCACCGATTGTCGATTTGACCTGGGTAATCTTCAGCTGTGCCATCACGCGTTCGCCCCGCTTTCGGCTGCCCGCAGCATGGCGTGCGGTGCAACTTCGTCGACCGGGAGTCCGCGGCGTGCTGCCACTTCCTCAGGACGCTCGAGGCCCTTGAGGGCGGCGATGGCCGCGTGCACGATGTTGATCGCGTTGGCCGAGCCCAGGGACTTCGAGAGGATGTCGTGGATGCCAGCGCAGTCGAGGACGGCGCGGACCGGACCACCGGCGATCACACCGGTGCCCGGTGCGGCCGGACGCAGGAGGACGACGCCGGCGGCGTCTTCGCCCTGCACCGGGTGCGGGATGGTCTTCTGGATGCGCGGGACGCGGAAGAAGTTCTTCTTCGCCTCCTCGACACCCTTGGCAATGGCGGCCGGAACTTCCTTCGCCTTGCCGTAGCCCATGCCGACCATGCCGTCACCGTCGCCGACGACGACGAGAGCGGTGAACGAGAAACGACGTCCGCCCTTGACGACCTTCGACACACGGTTGATGGTCACGACGTGCTCGATGAACTGGTTCTTGTCGTCACGGTCTCCACGACCGCCCCGACGTCCGCCGCCGTCACCGCGTCCGCGGCCACGGCCGCGACCGCGCTGATCGTCCTGCTTGGCGGTGTTCTCGGTGCTGGTGACCTGCTGGTCCTTGTTCTCTTCAGTGCTCACAGGGACAGTCCTCCTTCACGGGCACCCTCGGCGATCGCTGCCACGCGGCCGTGGTAGGCGTTGCCGCCACGGTCGAACACGACAGCCTCGATACCGGCTGCTTTCGCACGCTCGGCGACGAGTTCGCCAACCTTGCGAGCCTTTGCGGTCTTGTCGTCGCTCGATGCGCGCAGATCGGCTTCCATGGTCGAGGCCGAGGCGAGCGTCTTGCCGACGGAGTCGTCGACGACCTGGACGAACATGTGCCGCGACGAACGGTTCACGACGAGGCGCGGACGTTCGGCGGTGCCGGAGATGTGCTTGCGCAGGCGAGCGTGGCGGCGGGCACGAGCGGCAGCCTTGCCCTTGCCGTAGCTCTTCTTCATTCCGAAGGCCATGATTACTTACCAGCCTTTCCAACCTTGCGGCGAATCTGTTCGCCGGCGTAGCGCACGCCCTTGCCCTTGTAGGGCTCCGGCTTGCGCAGCTTGCGGATGTTCGCTGCGGTCTCTCCGACGAGCTGCTTATCGATGCCGGTGACGGTCACCTTGTTCGATCCCTCGACCTGGAAGGTGATGCCCTCCGGCGGTTCGACGGTGATCGTGTGGCTGTAGCCGAGGGAGAACTCGAGGCTCTGGCCCTTGGCCTGCACGCGGTAACCGGTGCCGACGATCTCGAGCTGCTTGGAGTAGCCCTCGGTGACGCCGATGATCTGATTGTTGATCAGGGTGCGGGTCAGGCCGTGCAGGGCACGGGACTCGCGCTCATCGTTGGGGCGCTCGACGGTCAGCGTGCCGTCGTCGAGCTTCACCGAGATGGGCTCCGGGATGGTGACCGAGAGATTGCCCTTCGGTCCCTTGACGTCGAGCTCGGGGCCGTTGATGTTGACCTCAACACCAGACGGAACGGAGATCGGCTGCTTGCCAATACGTGACATTGCTTGCTCTCCTTCCCTTACCAGACGTAGGCGAGGACTTCTCCGCCCACGCCCTTCTTTGCGGCTTGCTTGTCAGTCAGCAGACCCGAGGAGGTCGACAGGATCGCGATGCCCAGACCACCGAGGACCTTCGGGAGGTTGGTGGACTTGGCGTAGACCCGCAGACCCGGCTTCGAGATGCGGCGCAGGCCGGCGATCGAACGCTCGCGGTTCGGACCGAACTTCAGGTCGAGCATGAGCTTCTTGCCGACTTCGGCGTCTTCGACGCTCCAGTCTGCGATGAAGCCCTCTGCCTTGAGGATCTCGGCGATGCTGGACTTCAGCTTGCTGTAGGGCATGCTTACATCCTCGTGATACGCCGAGTTGGCGTTGCGCAGACGCGTGAGCATGTCTGCGACGGGATCAGTCATTGTCATGTGGGCTTCTGCCCTTCCTCGTTGCGGTTTCCTGCCGGATGTCCGGCCGGACCTGCAACGTAGTGCTTAGTTGGTCTTGAACGGGAAGCCGAGGTGGCGGAGCAGCGCACGGCCTTCGTCGTCGGTCTTGGCGGTGGTGACAACCGTGATGTCCATGCCGCGCACGCGGTCGATGGCATCCTGGTTGATCTCGTGGAACATCGACTGCTCGGTCAGGCCGAACGTGTAGTTGCCGTTGCCGTCGAACTGGCGGTCCGAGAGTCCGCGGAAGTCGCGGATGCGCGGCAGTGCCAGCGAGACGACGCGGTCGAGGAACTCCCACATGCGGGCGCCGCGCATGGTGACGTGTGCGCCGATGGGCTGTCCTTCACGCAGCTTGAACTGGGCGATCGACTTCTTGGCCTTCGTCACGACCGGCTTCTGACCGGTGATGAGGGTCAGGTCGCGGATCGCGCCTTCGATGAGCTTCGAGTCACGGGCGGCGTCTCCGACACCCATGTTGACGACGACCTTGGTCAGCGTCGGAACCTGCATCGGGTTGGCGTAGCCGAATTCGTCCTGCAGCTTCGCCACGATCTCTTCGCGGTAGATCTGCTTGAGACGCGGCAGGGGACGGTTCTGCACGGTGGTGTCAGTCATCAGATGTCCTCCCCGGTCCGGCGCGAGATGCGGACCCGCACGGTGCGCTTGCGACCGTCGCGGTCAACGACCTCTTCGCGGTATCCCACGCGAGTCGGCTTGTTGTCCGTTGGGTCGACGAGCATGACGTTGGAAATGTGGATCGGCGCTTCGTGGATCTCGATGCCGCCGGCGGTTGCGCCCGAGGCGGTCTGTCCGGCGCGCTTGTGCTTGCTCACGCGGTTGACGCCTTCGACGAGGACACGGTTGGTGTCCGGGAAGACGGCCAGGACCTTGCCCTGCTTGCCGCGGTCGCCGCCGCGCTCCTGACGAGCACCCGAGATGACCTGGACGAGGTCGCCCTTCTTGATCTTGAGCTTGTTCGCCATACTCACAGCACCTCCGGAGCGAGCGAGATGATCTTCATGAACTTCTTGTCGCGCAGCTCGCGACCGACCGGTCCGAAGATACGGGTTCCACGGGGCTCGCCGTCGGTCTTGAGGATGACGGCTGCGTTCTCGTCGAACGAAATGTACGAGCCGTCATTGCGACGGCGTTCCTTGCGGGTGCGGACGATGACGGCCTTGACCACATCGCCCTTCTTGACGTTGCCACCGGGAATAGCGTCCTTGACGGTGGCGACGATGGTGTCGCCGATTCCGGCGTAACGTCGACCTGAACCGCCGAGAATCCGGATGGCCAGGATCTCCTTGGCACCGGTGTTGTCGGCGACTTTGAGTCGCGACTCCTGCTGGATCACTTGTTCTCTCCTGTCGTCGCGTCGGTTCTCACCGATCTGATGAGCCTGACGGAACGTCTGTTTTCTTCATGTCCGCCCCAAGCCCGGTGGCCGCCGCGGATCAGGCGGGACCGGGAGGGTGATGGGGCGTCAGCTGAGCTGGACGCCCGCCGAGGCACCGGTGGAACCGGTGTCTCGACGCGCAAACCACACCATCTTACTTGGCGCGCTCGATGATTTCAACGAGACGCCAGCGCTTGGTGGCTGACAGCGGACGGGTCTCGGCAATCCGGACGAGGTCGCCGATGCCGGCGGTGTTGTCCTCGTCGTGTGCCTTGAACTTGCTCGTCGTGCGCATGATCTTGCCGTAGAGGCGGTGCATCTTGCGGTCTTCGACCTCGACGACGATGGTCTTGTTCATCTTGTCCGAAACGACGTAGCCGCGAGCGGTCTTGCGCGACCCGCGTTCCGGAGCGGCTTCAGCCTGTGCCGGCTGAGTCTTCTGCTCGGCCATTACTTATCCTCTTCCTTGGCAGCTGCCGGGTTCGAGCGGATCTCGAGCTCGCGCTCACGCAGCACGGTGTAGATCCGTGCGATGTCGCGCCGGACGGCCTTGAGGCGTCCGTGGCTTTCGAGCTGACCAGTGGCGGACTGGAACCGGAGGTTGAACAGTTCGGCCTTGGCCTTCTTCAGTTCTTCGACAAGACGGTCATTGTCGAAGCCGTCGAGGGCGTCCATGTTGAGTTCCTTGGAACCGATCGCCATTGTCATTCACCACCTTCACGCGACACGATGCGAGCCTTGAGCGGAAGCTTGTGGATGGCCAGGCGCAGGGCCTCGCGTGCCACTTCTTCCGAAACGCCGGCGATCTCAAACATGATGCGACCCGGCTTGACGTTTGCAACCCACCACTCCGGCGAGCCCTTACCGGAACCCATGCGGGTTTCGGCGGGCTTCTTGGTCAGCGGGCGGTCCGGGTAGATGTTGATCCAGACCTTGCCGCCACGCTTGATGTGACGGGTCATGGCGATACGCGCAGCCTCGATCTGACGGTTGGTGACGTAGGCCGGCTCGAGAGCCTGGATGCCGTAGTCACCGAACGCCACGGTCGTGCCGCCGGTCGCCAGTCCACGCCGCTTGGGGTGGTGCTGCTTGCGGTATTTCACTCGGCGAGGGATCAGCATAGATCAGCCCTCCGATCCGGCCTGTGCAGCCGGAGCTGCGTCGGCAGTGTTGTCGTTCTTCTTCTGCTGGGCGTCGTTGCGACGTTCGCCGCCGCGACCGCGTCCGCCGCGTCCACCGCGACCGCCGCGTCCACCGCGACCTCCGCGGGGGCTCGGCTGCGCAGCTTCCTGTGCGGCGAGCTCCTTGTCGGTCATGTCGCCCTTGTAGATCCAGACCTTCACGCCGATGCGGCCGAAGGTGGTGTGCGCTTCGTACAGGCCGAAGTCGATGTTCGCGCGCAGGGTGTGCAGCGGCACACGGCCTTCGCGGTAGAACTCCGAACGGCTCATCTCAGCACCGCCGAGGCGGCCCGAGCACTGCACGCGGATGCCCTTGGCACCAGCGCGCTGTGCCGACTGGATCGCCTTGCGCATGGCGCGGCGGAAGGCCACGCGGCTGGCGAGCTGCTCGGCAACGCCCTGGGCGACGAGCTGCGCATCGATCTCGGGGTTCTTGACCTCGAGGATGTTGAGCTGGATCTGCTTGCCGGTCAGCTTCTCGAGCTTGCCGCGGATGCGGTCGGCTTCCGCGCCGCGACGCCCGATGACGATGCCCGGGCGGGCGGTGTGGATGTCGACGCGCACACGGTCGCGGGTGCGCTCGATGTTGACCTTCGAGATGCCGGCGCGCTCGAGCCCGTCGGAGAGCATCGCACGGATCTTGACGTCTTCACCGACGTAGTCCTTGTAGCGCTGACCCGGCTTGGTCGAGTCGGCGAACCACTTGGACTTGTGGTCGGTGGTGATTCCGAGACGGAATCCATTGGGATTGATCTTCTGGCCCATCAGCGGTCTTCCTTCCGTCCGTCAGCGCTGGCGTCATCACCGGATGCGAGCACCACGGTGATGTGGCTGGTGCGCTTGTTGATGCGACCGGCGCGCCCCTGGGCACGCGGGCGGAACCGCTTCATGGTCGGTCCTTCATCTACGAATGCTTCGGAGATGACCAGGTCGTCTTCGTTGAAGGCCTCACCGAGCTTGTCTGCCTTGACACGCGCGTTGGCGATGCCGGAGGAGACCAGCTTGTAGATCGGTTCGGAGGCCGACTGCTCTGCAAACTTCAGCACCGCGAGGGCTTCGGTCGCCTGCTGACCACGAATGAGGTCAACGACGCGACGAGCCTTCTGAGGCGTGACACGCAGGTAGCGTGCTTTCGCCGTGGCTTCCATCGTTTCCTTCTTTCTCTCTGCCGATCGTCAGGCAGCGCCTCAGCGGCGCTTGCCCTTCCGATCGTCCTTGTCGTGGCCGCGGAACGTCCGCGTCGGGGCGAATTCGCCGAGCTTGTGCCCGACCATGGATTCGGTGATGAACACCGGAACGTGCTTGCGTCCGTCGTGCACGGCGATCGTGTGTCCCAGGAAGTCCGGGATGATCATCGAGCGACGGGACCACGTCTTGATGACGTTCTTGGTGCCCTTTTCGTTCTGAGCATCAACCTTCTTGAAGAGGTGCTCGTCAACGAAGGGGCCCTTTTTCAGACTACGAGGCATGTTTCAGGCTCCCTATCAACGCTTCTTGCCGGTACGGCGGCGACGCACGATGAGCTTGTCGCTTTCCTTGTTGGGGCGGCGGGTGCGGCCTTCCGGCTGACCCCACGGGCTGACCGGGTGACGGCCACCGGAGGTCTTGCCCTCGCCACCGCCATGCGGGTGGTCCACCGGGTTCATGACGACACCGCGGACGGTCGGGCGCTTGCCCTTCCACCGCATGCGGCCGGCCTTGCCCCAGCTGATGTTCGACTGCTCGGCGTTGCCGACCTCGCCGACCGTGGCACGGCAGCGGGCGTCGACGTTGCGGATTTCGCCCGACGGCATACGCAGCTGAGCGTAGGGGCCGTACTTGGCGACGAGCTGAACCGATGCGCCGGCGGAGCGGGCGATCTTCGCGCCGCCGCCCGGACGCAGCTCGACTGCGTGGACCACGGTGCCGACCGGGATGTTGCGCAGTGCGAGGTTGTTGCCCGGCTTGATGTCAGCCGACGGTCCGGCTTCGATGCGGTCGTTCTGCTTGAGCTTGTCCGGGGCGATGATGTAGCGCTTCTCCCCGTCTGCGTAGTGCAGCAGCGCGATGCGAGCCGTGCGGTTCGGATCGTATTCGATGTGCGCAACACGTGCCGGCACGCCGTCCTTGTCATGGCGACGGAAGTCGATGACACGGTACTGGCGCTTGTGGCCTCCGCCCTGGTGGCGGGTCGTGATGCGTCCTTGGCTGTTGCGTCCGCCCTTCTTGGGCAGCGGACGCAGAAGCGACTTCTCCGGCGTAGACCGGGTCACTTCTACAAAGTCGGCGACCGATGAGCCGCGGCGGCCCGGGGTCGTCGGCTTGTGCTTACGGATTCCCATGAGTCTCTATCCTTCTTCAGGTCTGACCGCTCTTAGAGCGATCCGCCGAAAATGTCGATCGAACCTTCCTTGAGGGCGACGATGGCACGCTTGGTGTCATTGCGCTTGCCCCAGCCGGTGCGGGTGCGGCGGCGCTTGCCCTCACGGTTGAGGGTGTTCACCGATGCCACCTTGACACCGAAGATCGATTCGATTGCGTACTTGATCTCAGTCTTGTTCGAACGCGGGTCCACCAGGAAGGTGTACTTGCCTTCGTCCATCAGCGCGTAGGTCTTCTCAGACACGACGGGCGCGATGATGATGTCGCGTGGGTCCTTGAACGTGACGCTCATTTGGCTTCCTCCTCACCGGACTCAGCCGTGGTCTTCTGCACCGACGACATGTCGAGGAAGCGCTGCAGAGCGGCTTCGGTGAAGACGATGTCATCAGCCATGAGGACGTCGTAGGTGTTGAGCTGTTCGGCAGTGAGCACGTGAACCTTCGGCAGGTTGCGCACGCTGCGCTCGGTGAGGTCGTCACCGCGCTCGATCACCACGAGCTTGTTCGGCCGTGTCGAGATGTTCTCCAGGGCTGCGCGTGCCTGCTTCGTCGAGGGCTTCTCGCCGTCGATGAGAGCGCTGACCACGAAGATCTGGTCGAGGCGGGCGCGGTCGGACAGGGCGCCGCGCAGGGCAGCGGCCTTCATCTTCTTGGGGGTGCGCTGCGAGTAGTCACGCGGCACCGGGCCGTGGACGATGCCGCCGCCGGCGTACTGCGGAGCGCGGATCGAACCCTGGCGGGCGTTGCCGGTGCCCTTCTGGCGGTACGGCTTGCGGCCGCCGCCGCGCACTTCAGCGCGGGTCTTGGTCTTGTGGGTGCCCTGACGTGCGGCAGCCATCTGAGCCACCACAACCTGGTGGATGAGCGGCACGTTGGTCTGGATGCCGAAGACTGCTGCGGGCAGCTCAGCGGATCCGGACTTCTTGCCGGCGGCGTCGAGGACGTCGATGGTCTTGGTTTCAGTCATCTCTCTCAGGCCTCCTTCGCTGCGGAGCGAACGAGCACGACTGCTCCCTTGGGGCCGGGGACGGCGCCCTTGATGAGGAGCAGGTTGTTGTCGGTGTCGACAGCGTGGATCGTCAGGTTCTGGGTGGTGCGGCGCACGTTGCCCATGCGTCCGGCCATCCGCATGCCCTTGAAGACGCGACCGGGGGTGGCAGCCCCGCCGATCGAGCCGGCCTTGCGGTGGTTGCGGTGCTGGCCGTGCGAGGCTCCGACACCGGCGAAGTTGTGGCGCTTCATGACACCAGCGGTGCCCTTGCCCTTGCTGGTGGCGGTCACGTCGACCTTGGCGCCGGCCTCGAACACGTCGATGCCCAGCTCCTGGCCGAGTTCGTACTCGGCGGCATCGGAGGTGCGCAGCTCGACGAGGTGGCGACGCGGAGCGACACCGGCCTTCTCGAAGTGGCCGGAGGTCGGCTTGTCGACCTTGCGCGGGTCGATCTCACCGAAGCCGAGCTGGACGGCCGAGTAGCCGTCGACGTCTTCGCTGCGGATCTGGGTGACGACGTTGGCGTCAGCCTTGACCACGGTGACCGGAACAAGGTTGGCGTTTTCGTCCCACACCTGGGTCATGCCGAGCTTGGTGCCCATGAGGCCCTTGACGGCACGTGTGGTGGGGAGCGGCTGTGAACGGGTGTTGGCCATTACTCCCCCTTAGAGCTTGATCTCGATGTTGACGTCATCGGCAAGGTCGAGGCGCATGAGCGAATCGACTGCCTTCGGCGTCGGGTCAACGATGTCGATGAGGCGCTTGTGCGTGCGCATCTCGAAGTGCTCGCGGCTGTCCTTGTACTTGTGCGGCGAACGGATGACGCAGTACACGTTCTTCTCCGTCGGCAGCGGCACTGGGCCCACAACCGTAGCTCCCGCGCGCGTCACAGTGTCCACGATCTTGCGTGCTGCACTGTCGATGACGGCGTGGTCGTACGACTTGAGCCGAATGCGGATCTTCTGTCCCGCCATGGCTTCGTCTCTTTCTGTTGGTCCTCCGGCCATCAACCATGGTCCGTACGGATCGCATGGTCTGCGCCGGCTTGCTGTGACCGACCCCCGAGGTCGGGCGTGTCGCTCTTGCCTTCCGGCCGAACGTACACGCATCATCAAATGGCTGCCCGGTGCAAGCGAACCCGGATCATCCAGATTCTTCCGGTCGATTCTGGGCTGTTCGCGGCACAATGGCCGCAGTGCAGGGGTCATCTGCCCAAAACGCAACTTGTCTATACTGTCACAGCCGCTCACCGGGAGGCAAATCGGGCACCCTACCACACCGGGCAGCGCCGCGTGAGCTTCCGCACGCAGGCGCGTCACCGCCTCGGGGGCGGACAGCGAAGCGCACCCGGCACGATACCGGGTGCGCTCACGCGATCGCAGCCGCTGCCGGCTGCACGGGTGTCAGTTCGAGACGATCGAGCCCTCTTCGGACTGCGCGCGCTCGAGTGCGCGCTTGCGCTGCTCCTCGACGCGCTGGCCGATCTCGCGGGCGCGGTCCTCATCGCGGGTGAGGTTCTCCCCTGTCTCGGGGTTGAAGACCATGACGTCGGCCGGATCGAACCACAGCTCGACGTCGTCGCCCTCGCGGACCTGCGAGCTCGGTTCGAGCGCGGCGACGACCTGCGGGCGCATGCCCTCGCCGTCGAGGTCGCGGTCGAGCTCGTCGAGCGCTTCCTGCACCTCGGGCTTGGGCTCGAAGGGCAGATAGGCGTAGATCTCATTGCCCAGCCATTCGGTGACGTCGACCTTCGCGGTGATGACGGCACCGCGGTCGCGCTCATCGGCGTCCATGAGGGTCGCGTCGCGGAAGGCCTCGGGCCGGATGCCGGCGATGAGCAGCTGCGGGGCGTCGGTGAGCCCCTTGGCCCGCTTGCCCGGCAGCTCGAAGTCACCGAACGGCGAGCTGAGCCGGCCGTCGGTGTACTCGACGGGCAGGAAGTTCATCGACGGGGAGCCGATGAAGCCGGCGACGAACAGGTTGAGCGGCTCACGGTAGAGCTCCTGCGGGCTGGCGTACTGCTGCAGCGCGCCGCGCTTGAGCACCGCGACCTTGTCACCGAGCGTCATCGCCTCGGTCTGGTCGTGGGTGACGTAGACGGTGGTGACGCCGAGCTGGCGCTGCATGCGCGCGATCTCCGTGCGCATCTGGCCGCGCAGCTTCGCGTCGAGGTTCGACAGCGGCTCATCGAACAGGAACGCCTTGGCATCCCGGACGATCGCCCGGCCCATCGCCACGCGCTGGCGCTGGCCGCCGGAGAGGTTGGCCGGCTTGCGCTGCAGGTGCTCGCCGAGTTCGAGCATCTTCGCGGCCCGCTCGACGCGCGCGCTCACCTCGTTCTCGTCGTAGTGCTCCTTGTTCAGGCGCAGCGGGAAGGCGATGTTCTCGTAGACGGTCAAGTGCGGGTACAGGGCGTAGTTCTGGAACACCATCGACAGGTCGCGGTCGCGCGGCGGCAGGTCGTTGACCCGCTTGCCGTCGATGAACAGCTCGCCTTCGGTGATGTCCTCGAGGCCGACGATCATCCGCAGCAGGGTCGACTTGCCGGAGCCTGAGGGCCCGACGAGGATGACGAACTCGCCGTTGTCGATGCTCAGCGACACGTCGTTGACGGCAGGGAAGCCGTCGCCGTAGCGCTTGACGATGTTCTTGAGGTCGATTTCAGCCATCTTGATCTCCTGAATGGGGTGCCGAAGCTGTGTGTGCCGCGCGGTCGCCGGCCGCTGCCGAGGTGGTGGTGCGGGTCATCCCTTCACCGCACCCGAGGTCAGGCCGGAGACGATCTGGCGCTGGAAGACGAGGACGATGATGATGACCGGGATGGTCACGACGATCGCGGCGGCCGCGATCGCGCCAGCCGGCTCCTCGAACTGGCTGGCGCCGGTGAAGAACGACAGCGCCGCCGGGACCGGGCGGGCCGCTGAGGTCGAGGTCAGCGAGATGCCGTAGAGGAAGTCGTTCCAGGCGATGAAGAAGGCGATGATCGCGGTGGTGAACACGCCGGGGGCGGCCAGCGGGACGATGACCTTGCGGAAGGCCTGGAAGGACTTCGCGCCGTCGACCTGGGCGGCCTGCTCTAGCTCCCACGGGATCTGCTGAAAGAACGAGGTCAGCGTCCAGATCGAGATCGGCAGGGTCAGCGACAGGTACGGAATGATGAGGCCGAGCCAAGTGTCGTAGAGCCCGACGACCGACCACAGGTTGAACAGCGGAGTGACGAGCGAGATGACCGGGAAGACCGTCACCGCCAGCGACATGTAGAGCACGAACCGCTTGCCGGGGAACTCAAGCCGGGCGATCGCGTAGGCAGCCAGGGTGGAGAGGATGACGGCGATGAGCGTGGCGATGAGGCAGATCGCGATCGAGTTGCGCAGCGCCGGCAGGAACAGGTCGCGTGCCGCCCCGTTGATGATGAGGTCGTAGTTCTCCCAGCTGATCTGCGTGGGCCAGAACTGACGGTTGGAGATGTCAGCTGAGCTCTTGAGCGACAGCGACAGGGTCCACACGACCGGGAACAGCGCCCACAGCCCGATGAGGATGAAGGCGGCGATCCAGCCGAAGGTCGCCAGCGGTGTCTTCTTGCCGGAATTCATGTCCTACTCCTTCCCTGCACCGAGGTTGACGTTGAAGCCCTTGATGAACAGCAGGCAGATGAGGCCGACGGCGATGAACAGCAGCACGGAGACTGCCGAGCCGAGGCCGGTCTGCAGCTGCGAGATCGTCTGGTCATAGGCCAGTGAGGACACCGTGGCGGTGCCGTTGGCGCCCTCGGTCATGACGAAGACCGAGTCGAAGATGCGGAAGGCCTCAAGGGTGCGGAACATGAGCGCGACCATGATCGAGGCCTTCATGTTCGGCAGGGTCACCCGCACGAGGCGCTGCCAGCGGCTGGCGCCGTCGACGGTGGCCGCTTCGAGCATGTCGCCGGGGATCTGCGCGAGCCCGGCGAGCATGAGCAGTGAGATGAACGGGGTGGTCTTCCAGATCTCGGCTAGGGAGATGACGGCGAAGGAAGACCAGAAGTTGCCGAACCAGTCGAAGCTCTCCATCCCCAGCCAGGTGCCGACGAAGCCGGTGCCCAGGTCGAAGGCGTACTTCCAGGAGAACGCCGCGACGACGGTGATGATGCCGTAGGGGATGAGGATGATCGTGCGGATCGGCCCGCGCACCGCCTTGAGCGCATTGAGCATGACGACGGCGAATGCGAAGCCGAGGACGAGCTCGACGGCGACGGTGAAGACCGTGATGAGCAGCGTGAACCCGAGGGTCTGCCACCACAGCGGATCGGTCAGCACGGTGACGTAGTTGAGACCCCAGTTGAAGTAGGCGTTGTCCGGGTCGGTCAGCCGCTTGTTGAAGAACGACTGGTAGACCGCCTGCAGGATCGGGTAACCGGTCACCAACAGCAGCACGGCACCGGCCGGCCAGGCGAGCATGAGGCCCAGGCGCGCCTCGTCCTTCGTGCGCTGGGACTTGTGCGCCTTGCCCTTGCGCTTGCCCGCCGCCGAGGCGCCCTGTCCTGCTGCAGTGTCCGTCGCCTCGGTCTCGGAGGTCGTGAGCAGATGTGTGTCGTCGTTGGTCACAGCAGCGCCTCTCCACGCAGGATCTCGAGGATGAGATCGGCTGAGGTCTTCGGTGTGCTCTCGGGGCTGACGTCAGCCGGCGGGTGCCAGGACCGCTGGATGCCGCCGGTGATGCCGTTGTAGTACGGCGAGATCGGCCGGGACTTCGCCACATCGAGCGAGTCGAGGATCGCATCGGAGTACGGGGCCTCCTGTTGCACCTTCGGGTCGTCGAAGGCGGCGCGGGTGGCCGGCGGCAGCCCGTCGGTGATGTAGTACTCGGACTGCTTCTGCGTCTCGCGGATGCAGCTGATCGCCTCGAAGGCTTCGTCCTGATGGTCGGAGAACGCGCCGACGGCGAGCTTGCCGCCGCCGAGCGGCGCAGCACCCGGTGTGCCCTCTTCGACCGCGGGGTACTGCGCCCAGCCGACGTCGTCGAAGACCTCCTGGTCGAGGCTGCCGTCCTCGACGGCGGCCTTCATGGCCGGGTAGACGAAGGGCCAGTTGACCATGAACCCGCCGTTCTCTCCCTGGAAGCGCAGCATCGCGCCCTGCTCGTCGAGGTTGGAGAAGTTCGGGCCGCCCAGGCCCTCCGAGCCGATCGTGTCGACGATCTGCGCGGCCTTCTCCCCTGCCGGGGAGTCGAGGCCGAGTTCGGTGTCCTCCGGTTCGGCTTCGGGATCCTTGACGATCGCCTCGCCCTGGGATTCGTAGAGCGCGTTGACCCACACGGTCAGCGATTCGGCGCGGATGCCGTGGGCGCCGATCTCCTTGTCCTGGTCCTTGGCCGCTTCGATGATCTGGTCCCAGGTCACCGGCTTGTCCATGTCGAGGCCGGCCGCCTCGGCCACGGACTTTCGGTACCACAGGATCTGGGTGTTGGCCTGGACGGGGGCGACGACGAGCTGGTCCTCCCACATCGAGGACTCGACTGCCGCCTCGACGACGTCCTCAGTGAACTCGTCGACGTACTCCTCGGGCACCGGGGCGATGAAGTCGGCATTGGCGAACTCGGGAACATAGACGGTGTCGATGCTCATGATGTCGATCGAATTGTCTTTGGAGGCCAGCCGGCGGATGAGCTGCTCGCGCTGGCCGGCGGCGTCGCTGGGCAGCATCGACGTCTGGATGGTGTACTTGCCCCCGGATGCCTCGGTGCAGGCGTCGGCCATCGCCGCCTTGCCGCCGTTGTCGGGGTCGATGTACCACGTCAGCGTCTTCGCGTCCTCTTGACTGCCGCAGCCGCTGAGGGCCACGAGCGTCGCTGTCGCCATCGCCGCTCCGGCCAGCAGCCGGGTCCTGCGGCAGCGGGATGGATCCGTCATCAGCGCTCCTCCAGCCTTCCGTCTCGCGGTTCTTGCGAACCTCGCCGGTGCCGTGCGGCCCTGTGCGGTACTTTGAGGGATCCTGCAAGACACATCACAATTCTGGTCTCACCTTAGCGGAGAATCCGCGAATGTGTGGGAGGAGCCGGCCGGAGCACGGGATCAGGGGCCCTGCACGCACGAAGCTCAACGCACCAAGCTGAACGCACGGAGCCGAACGCACGAAGCCCCGGGAGTCGGAATGACTCCCGGGGCCTCGGTGTGATCGCGTCTCGATCACATCAGCTGATCAGTGATCAGGCGATGATCTCGGTGACACGGCCGGCGCCGACGGTGCGGCCGCCCTCGCGGATGGCGAAGCGCAGGCCCTCTTCCATAGCGATCGGCTGGATGAGCTCAACGGTCATCTCAACGTTGTCGCCCGGCATGACCATCTCGGTGCCCTCCGGCAGCTCGATGACGCCGGTGACGTCGGTGGTACGGAAGTAGAACTGCGGGCGGTAGTTGGAGTAGAACGGGTTGTGACGTCCGCCCTCTTCCTTCTGCAGGATGTAGACCTGGCCCTTGAACTTCGTGTGCGGGGTGATCGAGCCCGGCTTGCAGATGACCTGGCCGCGCTCGACGTCCTCGCGCTTGGTGCCGCGGAGCAGGAGGCCGACGTTCTCACCGGCGCGAGCGTCCGGCAGGGTCTTGCGGAACATCTCGATGGCGGTGACGGTGGTCTTCTGCGACTGCGGCTTGATGCCGACGATCTCGATTTCCTCGTTCGGCAGCAGCACGCCGCGCTCCACACGACCGGTCACGACGGTGCCGCGGCCGGTGATGGTGAAGACGTCCTCGACAGGCATGAGGAACGGCTTGTCGATGTCGCGCTCCGGCTCCGGAACGTTCTCGTCGACGGCGTCCATGAGCGCCTCGACGGTCTTGACCCACTCCGGGTCGCCTTCGAGGGCCTTGAGAGCCGAGACGCGGACGATCGGGGCGTCCTCGTCGAAGTCCTGCGAACCGAGCAGGTCGCGGATCTCCATCTCGACGAGCTCGAGCATCTCATCAGCGTCGTCGCCGTACTCAGCGAGTGCGGCGTCGGTCTTGTTGAGAGCGACGAGCAGGTACGGAACGTTGACCTGGCGGGCGAGCAGGACGTGCTCGCGGGTCTGCGCCATGATGCCGTCGGTGGCGGCGATCACGAGGATCGCGCCGTCCATCTGAGCGGCACCGGTGATCATGTTCTTGATGTAGTCAGCGTGGCCCGGGGCGTCGACGTGTGCGTAGTGACGCTTCTCGGTCTCGTACTCGACGTGCGAGACGTTGATGGTGATGCCGCGCTGCTTCTCTTCCGGCGCGTTGTCGACCTGGTCGAAGGCCTGAGCCTGGTTCAGGTCCGGGTACTTGTTTGCCAGAACGTTCGTGATAGCCGCGGTCAGAGTCGTCTTACCGTGGTCAACGTGACCAATGGTACCGATGTTGACGTGCGGCTTAGTCCTGTCGAAACTAGCCTTTGCCACTGGGTTCCTCCTCGTGGTTGGTTCGGGACATGCGGTTCATGCCCCGCGCCTCTTCTGTTGTTGACAGCTGCCGGCTGGCGCCTGCAGCAACGGGCGAGATTACTCTTCGCCGCGGGTCTTCTGGATGATCTCGTCGGCGACAGCCTTCGGGACCTCCGCATAGCTATGGAACTGCATCGAGTACATGGCACGACCCTGGGTCTTCGACCGCAGGTCGCCGATGTAGCCGAACATCTCCGACAGCGGAACATGCGCACGGACAACCTTAACGCCTGTGGCATCCTCCATCGACTGGATCTGTCCGCGCCGCGAGTTCAGGTCGCCGATGACGTCACCCATGTATTCCTCAGGGGTGCGCACCTCGACCTCCATGAGCGGTTCGAGCAGAGCCGGGCTCGCCTTCTGGACGGCCTCCTTGAGGACCATCGAGCCGGCGATCTTGAACGCCATCTCCGAGGAGTCGACATCGTGGTACTGGCCGTCCACAAGGGTGGCCTTGATGCCGACCAGCGGGTAGCCGGCCAGCACGCCCATCTGCATGGCATCCTGGATGCCCTGGTCGACGCTCGGGATGTACTCGCGCGGCACTCGGCCGCCGGTGATGGCATTCTCGAATTCGTAGATCTGGTCGCCAGTGACCTCCAGGGGCTCAATGGTGACCTGCACCTTGGCGAACTGGCCGGAACCGCCAGTCTGCTTCTTGTGCGTGTAGTCGGCCTTCTCCACCTTGCGGCGGATGGTCTCGCGGTAGGCAACCTGCGGCTTGCCGATGTTGGCCTCGACCTTGAATTCGCGCTTCATGCGGTCGACGAACACATCGAGGTGCAGCTCGCCCATGCCGCCGATCTCGGTCTGGCCCGTCTCCTCGTTGAGGTTGACGGTGAAGGTCGGATCCTCCTTGACCAGCTTCTGGATCGCGGTCGAGAGCTTCTCCTGGTCGCCCTTGGTCTTCGGCTCGATGGAGACGAAGATGACGGGCTCCGGGAAGGACATCGACTCGAGCACAACCGGCTGCTGTGCATCGCACAGGGTGTCGCCGGTGGTGGTCTCCTTGAGGCCGATGAAGGCGTAGATGTGTCCGGCGACTGCTTCCTCGACAGGGTTCTCCTTGTTCGAGTGCATCTGGAACATCTTGCCGATGCGCTCCTTCTTGCCGCTGGTCGTGTTGAGCACCTGCTCACCCGACTTCACGGTTCCGGAGTACACGCGGACGTAGGTCAGCGTTCCGAAGAACGGGTGGCTGGCGACCTTGAAGGCCAGACCGGCGAACGGTCCGTCCTTGCGCGGCTCGCGGGTGACGACCTCGTCCTCCTTGCCGGGGGCGTAGCCCTCGACAGCCGGGACGTCGAGCGGGCTCGGGAGGTAGTCGATGACGGCGTTGAGCACGAGCTGGATGCCCTTGTTCTTGAACGCCGAACCGCACATCACCGGGAACGCCTCAGAGGAGATGGTCAGCTGGCGGATGCCGGCCTTGAGCTCGTCGATGGTGAGCTCGCCCTCTTCGAGGTACTTGTCCATGAGCTCTTCGCTAGCCTCAGCGACATCCTCCATGAGGTTCGCACGCATCTCCTCGGCGCGTGCCTTGAGCTCCTCGGGAATCTCGATCTCGGTCATGTCCTGGCCCATCTTCGACTCGTCGGGCCATTCCCAGGCCTTCATCTCAACGAGGTCGATGACAGCACGGAAGTCGGACTCAGCACCGATCGGCAGCTGGATGACCAGCGGCTTGGCGCCGAGGCGCTCACGGATGGTCTTGACGGTGAAGTCGAAGTCAGCACCGAGCTTGTCCATCTTGTTGACGAAGCACACGCGCGGAACGTCGTACTTGTCAGCCTGACGCCACACGGTCTCGGACTGCGGCTCAACGCCTTCCTTGCCGTCGAACACGGCAACGGCACCGTCGAGCACGCGCAGCGAGCGCTCCACCTCGACGGTGAAGTCGACGTGGCCCGGGGTGTCGATGATGTTGATCTGGTTGTCTTCCCAGTAGCAGGTGGTGGCAGCCGAGGTGATCGTGATGCCACGCTCCTGCTCCTGCTCCATCCAGTCCATCGTCGAGGCGCCGTCGTGGGTCTCGCCGAGCTTGTAGTTCACACCGGTGTAGAACAGGATGCGTTCGGTGGTAGTGGTCTTACCGGCATCGATGTGAGCCATGATGCCGATGTTGCGGACCTTCTTGAGGTCAGTCAGCACGTCGAGTGCCACGGTGTCTCTCTTCCGTCTCGTTGAGTTGGACAGCAGGCCGGACCGGGTCGAGCCGGTCCGGCCCAGCGTCGCTTACCAGCGGTAGTGGGCGAAGGCCTTGTTGGACTCGGCCATCTTGTGCATGTCCTCGCGGCGCTTCACAGCGGCGCCCAGACCGTTGCTCGCATCCAAAATCTCGTTCTGGAGGCGATCGGTCATGGTCTTTTCACGGCGCTGACGAGCGAAGCCGACGAGCCACCGCAGAGCGAGGGTGGTCGAGCGCGCTGCACGCACCTCGACCGGCACCTGGTAGGTCGCACCGCCGACACGGCGCGAGCGGACCTCGAGCGCCGGGCGGATGTTGTCCAGGGCCTTCTTGAGCAGCGAAACCGCGTCGGTGTTGGCCTTCTCAGCGGCGGCTTCGAGGGCGCTGTAGACGATGCGCTCAGCGGTGGAGCGCTTGCCGTCGAGGAGCACCTTGTTGATGAGCTGGGTGACCAGCGGCGAGTGGTAGACCGGATCGATGCCGACCGGTCGCTTGGGGGCGGGACCCTTACGTGGCATTACTTCTTCTCCCTCTTGGCTCCGTAACGGCTGCGTGCCTGCTGGCGGCCCTTGACACCCTGGGTGTCGAGCGATCCGCGCACGATCTTGTAGCGCACGCCGGGGAGGTCCTTGACACGGCCTCCGCGGACCAGCACGATCGAGTGCTCCTGCAGGTTGTGGCCCTCGCCCGGAATGTAGGCGGTCACCTCGATCTGGCTGGAGAGCTTGACACGTGCGACCTTGCGCAGTGCCGAGTTCGGCTTCTTGGGAGTGGTGGTGTACACACGCGTGCACACGCCGCGGCGCTGCGGGCTGCCCTTGAGGGCAGGCGTCGCGTTCTTCGCGGCCTTGTCGTGCCGGCCCTTGCGGACCAGCTGCTGGATTGTAGGCACTGAATATTCTCCGATGCTTCTCGATATACCTAAGTCCGATGGCGATCACAGCGCCTGCTGTGCCGTCCGCACCCTCGGACATGTCCTGCTGGGAGCGGGTGAAGCTGCCTGCCCGTCCCCAGTCCCCGCGAGTCCCCGCTGCATCCGGAACCGGATGTGCCATCATGGCAGGGCGCCCTTGTCGAGCTGCCGAAACAGCCAGTCAGAGAACCGATGGGGCCTTGCGGCCTGCATGACACCGCCCGCGGCTGCTCCTCGTCACCCGGTGCGGAGCGGGTGACACAGCCTCGTGCGCGCATGCGGACACGATCTGATCACAATCAGTCACAGTACAGCCTAGACGGTGGCGGCGCCGCCGGTCAAAACGACTTCAGCGCCAGGTTCCGTGCGGAGAATCCCCTTCGACCGACGCGGTGGGCTGCGCCACAGACACCGCGGTCCCCGGCGTCACACACAGGTCACGCTCCGTTCGCCGGGCTTGGCTATGCTGGGCACATGTCCGACCTCGTACCCAGCGCCGGCGACAGCGACCGGCCCCGCAAGCTGCGCGCCAGCGATCAGGACCGCGACGCCGTCCTCGACGTCCTCTCCTCCGCCCACGCCTCCGGTCGCCTCGACCCCACGGAGCTCGATGAGCGGCAGGAGGCGACGATGGCAACGAAGTTCCTCGCCGAGCTCCCCGATCTCATCGACGACCTGCCCGAAGGCGATGAGCTGGTGGCCCGGCTGCGCGCCGAGGCCGGAATCGACCTCGGGAACGGCACCTCGGGCACGGCGCTGTCGCACCGCCGCAAGCACATTCCGCCAGCCACGCCCGGCACCGGCAAACCCGTCTACGACATCGCAGTCCTCGGCGGCTCCGCGAAGACGATCGTCGCCGGCACCTCGAAGGTCGAGACGTATGCGCTCATGGGCGGCAGCGAGATCTACCTGCACGAGGTGATGGGCCCCGGCGTGGAGCTCAGGCTCACGAACGTCGCGATCATGGGCGGCCACGACATCTACGTGCCGGCCGGCGTCAAGGTCATCGACAACACCGTCAACTTCCTCGCCGGCAACGACGTCGCCCGCAATGCCAGCGGCGACGGCTCCAACGGCACGCTCATCCTCGACGGCTTCAACCTCATGGCCGGCCACGACGTCAAGCTCGACCCGAACTGGACTCCCGAGGACCGCTGAGCGCTCCCGGGAACCGACCTGACCTTGAACCTGACACCGACCCGAGAGGACCTGCAGTGAACATCGGCATTCTGACCTCCGGCGGCGACTGCCCCGGACTCAACGCTGTCATCCGCGGGGCGGTGCGCAAGGGCATCCGCCAGTACGGCTACAGCTTCTCCGCGATCCGCGACGGCTGGCGCGGGCTGCTCGAAGACGATATCCATCCGCTGCATATGGTCGACGTCCGCGGCATCGGCGCCCGCGGTGGCACCATTCTCGGGACCTCGCGCACGCACCCGTACTCAGGCGGCGGGCCGGAGAAGATGCGCGAGGTGATGGCCGCGCGCGGCATCGACGCCGTCATCGCGATCGGCGGCGAGGGCACGCTGGCCGGCGCCTCGCGACTGGCTGATGACGAGGGGCTGCCGGTCGTCGGCGTGCCGAAGACGATCGACAACGATCTGGACAACACCGACTACACCTTCGGCTTCGACACCGCCCAGGAGATCGCCACCGAGGCGATCGACCGGCTGCGCACGACGGCCGAAAGCCATCACCGCTGCATGGTGCTCGAGGTCATGGGCCGCAACGTCGGCTGGATCGCGCTGCAGTCGGGCATGGCCGGCGGCGCCCATGCCATCCTCATCCCGGAGTTCCCGGTCGGCTATGAGCAGATCTGCGATTGGGTGCGCTCAGCGTGGGATCGCGGCCGCGCCCCGCTCGTCGTCGTGGCGGAGGGCTTCGTGCCCGAGGGCCTCGACGACCAGGTCTCAGATGCCGGTCTCGACAAGCACGGGCGGGTACGTCTGGGCGGCATCGGCAACCACCTCGCCCCGATCATCGAAGAGCGCACCGGTCTGGAGACCCGGGCGGTGACGCTCGGCCACCTGCAGCGCGGGGGCTCCCCGACGGCCTATGACCGGGTGCTCGCCACCCGGCTCGGGATGGCGGCTGTCGATCTGTGCCACGACGCCGACTGGGGTCAGATGGCCAGCCTGACCGGCACCGACATCATCCGGGTGCCGATGGCCGAGGCCGTTGACCGGCTCAAGTTCGTCCCGCAGCACAGGTGGGATGAAGTCCAGGTGCTGCTCGGCTGAATTCGTCCGCCAGCAGGGTGGGCGCCAGTCGCGCCGCCACCCGATCCTGCAGCTGGCCGGCCGACGCGGGGTCTGCTGCCAGAGCCAGCAGCTCCTGCGCATCGAAGGCCACAACCTCGTAGCCGAGTGCGCTGATCGACTCATGGGCGGATTCGAGCACCTGCATACTCTCCCCTGCCCGGCAGACGTCGACGACGACACGCAGGCGGGGAAACAGGAACGACACTGCCGCTCCCTCGGCCGGCTCTTCGGCCCCCGGCAGTACGACATGCTGTCGGAAGCCGGTGATTCCCAGACCGTGCAGCACGGCGAGCAGCACCGATTCAGCCGGTGTCACCGCCTCGCCGGTGGCGGCGTGGAGCACCGTCCGGACCTGGGCGAAGCGGTTGCGCCGCTGCTGCGTGTCGGCCACGGTGTGCAGCTCTCGCCGGGTGTGCTCCCGGTCGTGCGTACCGCGCAGCAGATGGTCAGCGGCCAGCACCCCTGCGATGATCCCGACGTCGCGAGCCATGTCGATGACCGTGCGGGCCGGGCTGGTGATCTGCAGGTCGCCGATCGTCAGGCGGTCGGCAGGCAGCACCGGGTTGCGCCAGCGCCGCAGGAGCGCCGATTCCGCCCCCTTGCGCGGATGCGAGACATGCATCGGCGCCTCGTCGACGGCTCCGAGGACAGGCATGCCGTGCAGGCGTGCGGCGGTCTCGTGCGAGATGACGTCCGAGGGCGCCAGGGGCGGGAGGGGCGCGGGCAGCACTGCTGCTGCAGTGTGCGTGATCGCTGTCGGCTCCCGACGGCGGAGCAGTGTTGTCGTATCCATGCCGTCACCCTGCTGCCCACGGCCCACGATGGCCAGAGGCAGCCGCGGTCTGTGGAAAAGCCGCGCTCTGTCCACAGGTATATCCACAGATGTGCAGGAGGTTACTCACGCCCCGTTACGCAACCGTCGCGCTCCCCGCTCTCCCCTGTCACGCAAAGCATGCAGGCGGGTTACCGACACGTAGGCCGTGACAACCGGCAATGGTGACTCCCGCCTCGGGAACGGGGCCGAAAACCGCGTGAGACCGGGTATGATGCGCACTGTCCACAGGGATGTGCACAGCTGCTGCCGGCTGTGGGGAACCGGGGGTGAATGCCGACGGGGCGGGGACAGCGTGTGCTGTCCCCGCCCCGTGCGGTTCAGGCCTGCAGCCGTGGGCTGCCGGTCACGTCATCAGCTGAAGGCGCCGAAGTCGTAGTCCTCCAGCGGGATCGCCGCTCCTTCTCCTGCCAGCGACGGGTAGAAGTCGTTGTAGGAGTTGGAGAACATGTCCTGGCGGGCCTCTTCGGTCGGCTCGACGATCATGTCGCGGTACTTGTGCATACCGGTGCCGGCCGGGATGAGCTTGCCGAGGATGACGTTCTCCTTCAGGCCGAGCAGCGGGTCGGTCTTGCCCTCCATCGCTGCTTCGGTGAGGACGCGGGTGGTCTCCTGGAAGGAGGCCGCCGACAGCCAGGACTCGGTCGCCAGCGAGGCCTTCGTGATGCCCATGAGTTCGTCACGGGCCGAGGCCGGCTTGCCGCCTTCGGCGACGACACGGCGGTTCTCCTCCTGGTAGCGGCCGCGGTCGACCAGCTCACCGGGCAGCAGGTTCGTGTCGCCGGATTCGATGACGGTGACCCGTCGGAGCATCTGGCGGACGATGACCTCGATGTGCTTGTCGTGGATGCCCACGCCCTGCGAGCGGTAGACCTTCTGCACCTCGTCGACGAGGAAGCGCTCGGCTTCCCGGCGACCGCGGATGCGCAGCACCTGCTTCGGGTCGATGGCACCCTCGACGAGCTTCGATCCGGCCTCGACGCGCTGTCCGTCCTCGACGAGCAGCTGCGCACGGCGGCCGACCGGGTGCTCGATCTCCTCCGAGCCGTCGTCCGGGGTGACGATGACGTAGCGGGTTTTGCGGCTGTCGTCGATCTTCACCTTGCCGGTCGCCTCGGCGATCGGGGCGAAGCCCTTCGGGGTGCGGGCCTCGAAGAGCTCGGTGACGCGCGGCAGACCCTGCGTGATGTCGCCTCCGCCGCCGGCGGCCACGCCGCCGGTGTGGAAGGTGCGCATCGTCAGCTGGGTGCCCGGCTCACCGATCGACTGGGCTGCGACGGTGCCGATCGCCTCGCCGATGTCGACGAGCTTGCCGGTGGCCATCGAACGGCCGTAGTGCATCGCCGAGATCTGCACGTCCGAGTCGGCGGTGAGCACCGAGTGGACCTTGATCTCCTCGATGCCGGCGGCCACGAGGGTGTCGACGACGTCGGGGCCGACGTCGGTCTTGGCCGGGACGATGACGTTGCCGTCAGCGTCGGTGATGTCCGAGACGGTCAGGCGGCCGTAGACGCTGGTCTCTGCGAACTCGTGCGGCTCCAGTTCGCCGTCGACGCCGCGCTGCGCGACCGGCAGCGTGATGCCCTTGGGCGAATCGGTCGACTCCGAGCGGATGATGACATCCTGCGACACGTCGACGAGACGACGGGTCAGGTAGCCGGAGTCCGCCGTACGCAGAGCGGTGTCGGCCAGGCCCTTACGAGCACCGTGGCTGGCGATGAAGTACTCGAGGACGGACAGGCCCTCGCGGTAGTTCGACTTGATCGGACGCGGGATGATCTCGCCCTTCGGGTTCGTCACCAGGCCGCGCATACCGGCCAGCTGACGGACCTGGGTCCAGTTGCCCGATGCGCCGGAGTTGACGAGGCGGACGACGGAGTTCTCCTCAGGGAAGTTCTTCTGCATCGCCTCGGCGACCTGGTCGGAGGTGTCCGACCAGATCTTGACGAGCTCGCTGCGGCGCTCATCGTCGGTGAGCGCACCGAAGTCGTACTGCTCCTGCACGCGGGATGCCTGCTCTTCGGCTTCGTCGAGCATACCGGCCTTCGACTCCGGGGAGACGATATCGGACATCGCGACGGTCAGGCCCGAGTGGGTGGCCCAGTAGAAGCCCTCGGACTTGAACTGGTCGAGCGTGTGGGCGACCTCGACCTTCGGGTACAGGTCGGCCAGGCGGTTGACGATCTTCGACAGCGCCTTCTTGTCCACCGTCGAGTTGACGTACTGGTAGTCCGCCGGCAGCGTCTCGTTGAACAGGGCGCGGCCGAGCGTCGTCTCGACGATCGCCGGCTGACCCGGCTCCCAGCCCTCGGGCATCTCCATCGTGCGCGAGGGCACGATGTCGTCGATGCGCAGCTTGATCTTGGCACCGAGGTTGAGCTCGTCGCGGTCGAAGGCCATGATCGCCTCGGCGATCGAGGCGAACGTGCGTCCTTCGCCCTCCGAGCCTGAGCGCTCGCTGGTGAGGTGGTACAGGCCGATGATCATGTCCTGCGACGGCATCGTGACGGGCTTGCCGTCCGAGGGCTTGAGGATGTTGTTCGCCGAGAGCATGAGGATGCGGGCCTCAGCCTGGGCCTCAGCGCTCAGCGGCAGGTGCACGGCCATCTGGTCACCGTCGAAGTCGGCGTTGAACGCCGAGCAGACGAGCGGGTGGATCTGGATGGCCTTGCCCTCGACGAGCAGCGGCTCGAAGGCCTGGATGCCGAGGCGGTGCAGGGTCGGTGCGCGGTTGAGCAGCACCGGGTGCTCGGAGATGACCTCTTCGAGGACGTCCCACACCTGGGCGTGCTGGCGTTCGACCATGCGCTTGGCGGACTTGATGTTCTGCGCGTGGTTGAGGTCAACGAGCCGCTTCATGACGAAGGGCTTGAACAGCTCGAGCGCCATGGTCTTGGGCAGACCGCACTCGTGCAGGTTCAGCGTCGGGCCGACGACGATGACCGAACGGCCGGAGTAGTCGACGCGCTTGCCGAGCAGGTTCTGGCGGAACCGGCCCTGCTTGCCCTTGAGCATGTCGGACAGCGACTTGAGCGGGCGGTTGCCCGGTCCGGTGACCGGACGACCGCGGCGGCCGTTGTCGAACAGCGAGTCGACGGCTTCCTGCAGCATCCGCTTCTCGTTGTTCACGATGATCTCAGGCGCACCCAGGTCGAGCAGGCGCTTGAGGCGGTTGTTGCGGTTGATGACGCGACGGTAAAGGTCGTTGAGGTCCGAGGTGGCGAAGCGGCCGCCGTCGAGCTGGACCATCGGACGCAGCTCCGGCGGGATCACCGGAATCGCGTCGAGCACCATGCCCTCAGGGCTGTTGTCGGTCGACAGGAAGGCGTTGACGACCTTGAGGCGCTTGAGCGCACGGGTCTTGCGCTGTCCCTTGCCGGTCTTGATCAGCTCGCGCAGCTTGTCGGACTCGCCTTCGAGGTCGAAGTCCTGCAGGCGCTTCTGGATCGCCTCAGCGCCCATCGCGCCGGTGAAGTAGATGCCGAACCGGGCGACCATGTCGCGGTAGAGGCTCTCATCGCCTTCGAGGTCGGAGACCTTGAGACCCTTGAAACGGTCCCACACCTGCTCGATGCGGTCGATCTCGCGATCGGCGTTCTTGCGGAGGTTGTTCATCTCCTTCTCGGCCTGGGTGCGCAGCTTGTTCTTCGCAGCTGCGGTGGCACCCTCGGACTCGAGTTCGGCCAGATCCTCTTCCAGCTTCTTCGACCGGCGGTCGAGGTCGGCGTCACGGCGGTCGCCGATGCGCTTCTTCTCGACGTCGATCTGGTTCTGCAGGGTCGGCAGATCCCGGTGACGGGACTCCTCGTCGACGGAGGTGATCATGTAGGCGGCGAAGTAGATGACCTTCTCCAGGTCCTTCGGCGCCAGGTCGAGCAGGTAGCCCAGGCGCGACGGCACACCCTTGAAGTACCAGATGTGGGTCACCGGGGCGGCGAGCTCGATGTGGCCCATGCGCTCACGGCGGACCTTGGCGCGGGTGACCTCGACACCGCAGCGCTCACAGATGATGCCCTTGAAGCGCACGCGCTTGTACTTGCCGCAGTAGCACTCCCAGTCGCGGGTCGGGCCGAAGATCTTCTCGCAGAACAGGCCGTCCTTCTCCGGCTTGAGGGTGCGGTAGTTGATCGTCTCGGGCTTCTTGACCTCACCGTGGGACCAGCGGCGGATGTCATCAGCGGTGGCCAGGCCGATGCGCAGCTCATCAAAGAAATTGACGTCAGGCACGTAAATCCTCTTTCTCTTGACAGCTGACGGACAGCTGTCGGAATTCTCGAATACTCAGGCTTGTGCCTGCCGGCCCGCGCGGGGCCGGCAGGGGCGATCAGACTTCTTCGACGGTCTGTGCTTCGTGGCGCGACAGGTTGATGCCGAGCTCCTCGGCTGCACGGAACACCTCATCATCGGAGTCGCGCATCTCGACGTGCATGCCATCCGAGGACAGCACCTCGACGTCGAGGCACAGCGACTGCATCTCCTTGATGAGCACCTTGAACGATTCCGGGATGCCCGGATTCGGCAGGTTGTCGCCCTTGACGATCGCCTCGTAGACCTTGACGCGGCCGGGGATGTCGTCGGACTTGATCGTCAGCAGCTCCTGCAGGGTGTAGGCGGCACCGTATGCCTCCAGTGCCCACACCTCCATCTCACCGAAGCGCTGACCGCCGAACTGCGCCTTGCCGCCCAGCGGCTGCTGGGTGATCATCGAGTACGGTCCGGTCGAACGCGCGTGGATCTTGTCGTCGACCAGGTGGTGCAGCTTGAGCAGGTACATGTAGCCGACCGAGATCGGGTACGGGAACGGCTCGCCGGAGCGGCCGTCGAACAGGCGCGCCTTGCCCGAGGTGTCGACGAGGCGGTCGCCGTCGCGGTTCGGGTGGGTGGCTTCGAGCAGTCCGCGCAGCTCCTCTTCGTGCGCACCGTCGAACACCGGGGTGGCGACGTTGGTGCCGGCCTCCACCTCGGCGGCGAAGCCGTGGTCGAGGAGTTCGGTGGCCCACTCGGGGTTGCCTTCGATCTTCCAGCCCTGCTTGGCGATCCAGCCGAGGTGCACCTCGAACACCTGTCCGATGTTCATACGACGCGGTACGCCGTGCGGGTTGAGGATGACGTCGACGGGGGTGCCGTCTTCGAGGAACGGCATGTCCTCGACCGGCAGGATCGTCGAGATGACGCCCTTGTTGCCGTGGCGGCCGGCCATCTTGTCACCGATGGTGATCTTGCGGCGCTGGGCGACGTAGACGCGCACCAGTTGGTTGACGCCGGGCGAGAGCTCGTCGTCCTCGTCGCGGTCGAAGACCTTGACGCCGATGACCGTGCCGGACTCGCCGTGCGGGACCTTGAGCGAGGTGTCGCGGACTTCGCGGGACTTCTCACCGAAGATCGCGCGCAGCAGGCGCTCTTCGGGGGTCAGCTCGGTCTCGCCCTTCGGGGTGACCTTGCCGACGAGGATGTCGCCGTCGGTGACCTCGGCGCCGATGCGGATGATGCCGCGGTCGTCGAGATCGGCAAGCGCATCCGGGGAGATGTTCGGGATGTCCCGGGTGATCTCCTCGGCACCGAGCTTGGTGTCGCGGGCGTCGACTTCGTACTCTTCGATGTGGATCGAGGAGAGCACGTCGTCCTGCACCATGCGCTGGGACAGGATGATCGCATCCTCGTAGTTGTAGCCCTCCCACGACATGAATGCCACGAGGAGGTTCTTGCCCAGTGCCATCTCGCCGTCCTGGGTCGAGGGTCCGTCGGCGAGCACCGCACCGGCCTCCACCCGGTCACCCTCGTTGACGAGGATGCGCTGGTTGTAGGAGGTGCCGTGGTTGGAGCGGCGGAACTTCTCGGCCTTGTACGTCGTGGTGGTGCCGTCGTCGTTCATGACGGTGACGTAGTCGGCGCACACGTCGGTGACGACTCCGGGGTGCTCAGCGAGGATGACGTCGCCGGCGTCGACGGCGGAGCGGTACTCCATGCCGGTGCCGACCAGCGGCGATTCGCTGCGCACCAGCGGCACCGCCTGACGCTGCATGTTCGCACCCATGAGCGCGCGGTTGGCGTCGTCGTGCTCGAGGAACGGGATGAGCGCGGTGGCGACCGAGACCATCTGGCGTGCCGAGACGTCCATGTAGTCGACCTCGTCGACCGGGAGCAGCTCCGCTTCGCCGCTGCCGCCGGCCGGGCGGCAGAGCACGAACTCCTCGGCGAACTTGTCGTCCTCGGTCAGCGGGGCGTTGGCCTGCGCGATGTCGTATTCGAGTTCGTCATCGGCGGTGAGGTATTCGATCGTGTCGGTCACGAAACCGTTCTCGACCTTGCGGTACGGGGTCTCGATGAAGCCGAACGGGTTGATCCGGCCGTAGGAGGCCAGCGAGCCGATGAGGCCGATGTTCGGGCCTTCCGGCGTCTCGATCGGGCACATGCGGCCGTAGTGCGACGGGTGGACGTCGCGGACTTCCATGCCGGCGCGGTCGCGCGACAGGCCGCCGGGGCCCAGTGCCGACAGGCGGCGCTTGTGGGTCAGGCCGGCCAGCGGGTTGTTCTGGTCCATGAACTGCGACAGCTGGGAGGTTCCGAAGAACTCCTTGATCGCGGCCACGACCGGGCGGATGTTGATCAGCGACTGCGGGGTGATCGCCTCGACGTCCTGGGTCGTCATGCGCTCGCGCACGACGCGCTCCATACGCGACAGACCGGTGCGCACCTGGCTTTCGATGAGCTCGCCGACGGCGCGAATGCGGCGGTTGCCGAAGTGGTCGATGTCATCGAGGGCGACGCGGATCTCGGCGTCTTCGCCGTCGCGGCGGCCGGACATGGTGTCCTTGCCAGCGTGCAGCGAGACGATGTAGCGGATCGTCTGGGCGATGTCGTCGACGGTGAGCACCGAGTCCGACAGCGGCGCGTCGATGCCGAGCTTGCGGTTGATCTTGTAGCGGCCGACCTTGGCGAGGTCGTAGCGCTTGGCGTTGAAGTAGAGGTTCTTCAGCAGGTTCTCTGCCGCTTCGATCGTGGCAGGCTCTGCCGGGCGCAGCTTCTTGTAGATGTCGAGCAGGGCGTCTTCGCGGGTCTCGACGGTGTCCTTGGCCAGGGTCTCGCGGATCGACTCGAAGTCGCCGAACTCCTCGAGGATCTTCGAGCTGGTCCAGCCGAGGGCCTTGAGCAGCACGGTGACCGACTGCTTGCGCTTGCGGTCCAGGCGCACACCCACCTGATCACGCTTGTCGATCTCGAACTCCAGCCAGGCACCGCGCGACGGGATGATCTTGGCGGTGTAGATGTCCTTGTCCGAGGTCTTGTCGGCAGCGGCCTCGAAGTAGGCGCCGGGCGAGCGGACGAGCTGGGAGACGACGACGCGCTCGGTGCCGTTGATGACGAAGGTGCCCTTGTCGGTCATGAGCGGGAAGTCGCCCATGAACACGGTCTGGCTCTTGATCTCGCCGGTGTTGTTGTTCATGAACTCGGCGGTGACGAACAGCGGCGCCGAGTAGGTCATGTCGCGTTCCTTGCACTCATCGATGGAGTACTTCGGAGGCTCGAAGCGGTGTTCGCGGAACGACAGGCTCATCGCGCCGGAGAAGTCCTCGATCGGGGAGATCTCCTCGAAGATGTCCTCCAGGCCCGAGGTGGTGGCAACGGAGTCATCGCCGGTCTCGATAGCCTCGGCGACGCGGTCCTGCCACTTCTCGTTGCCGATCAGCCAGTCGAAGCTGTCGGTCTGCAGGCCGAGGAGGTTCGGCAGCGGCAGCGGCTCGTTGATCTTCGCGAAAGAAACGCGCGTGGGTGGGTTAGCGGTCCTGGTGTGTTCGTTGGCGGCGGCCAATGGGATCCTTCCGAGTGGTTCACCTGGTCAGTTCGCTTCGCCTGCCTGAGAAGGAGAGGAGACGCGCCGCCGCACACACCGGACACAGCTCGCAGTGGCTGGTAGAGTCCCGGGTGAATGAGGGTCGGCTGGCCCCGATTCCGTCTGGCGCTGTGCGTGAGCCCACCGCTATATGAAGGCACCACAAAGACAAAGCAACGCAAGGGACCAGCATAGTCGCCGCATCCCCGTGTGGCAAGCCGGTGTGGTAGAGTGCCGAGTTTTCGCCTCTGCTGCCCCATCTGCCCTGGTGAGCCGGTGATAGTCTGCGGCCATGTCTGCGCCTTCCCTGCCGGCCCCGGCGATCTTCGTCCACACCTCCGACCCGGCTGCGCTCAACTCCTATCTCATCATCGGCACCGAGCGCGCCGTCATCATCGACACCGGCGCTGGCCCCGCTCAGGCCGCCGGCATCCTCGACGTCTTCACCACCGTGCTCGCACAGCACAGGACGCCCGGCCGGGACGGCGAGCTGCCGATCGCCGTCGTCAACACCCACGACCATTGGGACCACTATTTCGGCAACGCCCATTTCGCCGCCTGCGGCGTCGAGAAGTTCTTCGGCTCCCCGGCCTTCGTCCGCGATCAGGCCGGTTCGGCCTGGCTGCAGTTCCATTCGGTGCCCCTGGAGGCCGAACCGCAGCTGCCGTCCGACCCGAGTGCGCTGGCCGTCGAGGTCGCGGCGCTGGCCGACGGCGCAGTCCTCTACATCGGCGGCTGGCAGCTGCACGCCTACGAGGTGCCCGGGCACACGGACACCGATCTCGTCCTCGCCTGCGCTGATGTCGTCTTCACCGGCGATCTCGTCGAGGAGGGTGCTGCGCCGCAGGCCGGCGATGACGCCACCCCGAGCCGGTGGGCGGCTGGGCTGCGGGAGCTTGCGGCTCTGCCCGGTGCCGAGGTGTTCGCACCCGGTCACGGACAGCCGGTCGACGCCGGGTTCGTCCGCCGTCAGGCCGAGGACATCGCAGCCCTTGCCGCCGATCCCGACCATGAGCTGACCGCCATGAGCGCCGAGCCGTTCGCATTCGCTGAGAGCACCGGCCTTCCTGCGGGTGTGCGCCGCCTGCGCTGAGCAGCTCAACCGCAGAGCTGCTGCACTGCTGAGCACTCAGGGCCGCGGCGGCCCGCTGACCTCGCGGCTCATCGTCGTGCGCGGCTGGGTCTCTTCGGGCTCGACGTTGGGGTTGAGCCGGCCGGCATCGAACTGGTCGACCAGCGGCTGGGTGACGGCGATGTAGAGGTCGTAGTAGGTGTCGTCGCTGCCGCAGTTGTTGGCGGTCAGCGACTTCATCTGCTTGTCCCCGCGCCACAGCTCAACCTCGATCTCGCGCGCCCCCTCGCAGCCCTGCTCGGGGATGAAGTTCGTCCGCTCCTGAGCGGCCTCAGCGGCGGTGGCGACCTCGGACCACACCTCGGCCGGCAGGTCGACGCGTTCATAGCTGAGGAACTCTTCGTGGGCGTGCACGCGCAGGGCGGCCCGTTCGGGGACGGCTTCGATGACCCAGCTGCGGTTGGCTGAGCCGGTGCGCGGATCGGTGAACCGCGCGATGATCCCGGCATCATGGGTGCCGACCTCGACCGGGCCGAGCAGCGCACAGCCCGACAGTCCGCTCACCAGTGCAAGCGCCAATGCACCGGCGGCCAGGCGCCTGCGGTTTCGGGGCAGTCGGATCATGATCCGATCCTAGGATGCTTCCGCGCCCGAGGTGGGAGGCATGTCAGCATGTCGCACTCCCGGCTGTGGATAACCGGTTCTGCACGCGGAGATTCGCTAGGGTGAGGCACAGCACCCATCGAAAGCGAGTCTGCCGTGAACGCCTCAGCTGCAGCAGGACTGAATCTCATCAGCCTCATCCTCACACTGCTGCTGGTGGGCTATGCGACGGTGGCGTGGTTCGCGGCCTGGACGACCGCTCGTGTCAAAGACCGGCCCCGGCCCGCACCTGCTCCCCGCGGCCCGGCAGACGGCCAGCCGACACCCGGCAGACCAGGACCGCCTCCGCCTGCACCCCCATGGTCAGCTCCGCAGCATCCCAGCCATCCGGGTCCGCAGCAGGGTGTGCACCCTCACCAGCACGCGACGCAGCCAGGCAGCCGGTTCGCTCCTCCCCCGCCACCGGGCATGCGACCTCCTATCGGGCCCTCGATGCGCCCCGGCATGCCGCACGCCGGCCCGCCGAACGGACCACCGACCGGACCATCGGCCGGACCGCCTGGCCCGCCCCGCCTGCCCTACCCGCCCCATGCCGGCGGCGGGCATCCCGGTTACGCAGCCACCGCCTCGGGCCCGGTGAGACCACCAATCGACCGGACGAGCCTGTACCTCAACATCCTGCTCGGGGTCGCGGCGCTGCTCATGATCACTGCGGCGATCATCTTCATCACCGTCGCCTCCTCGACTGTCGTCAAGGCTGTGAGTCTGTGGGTCGTCGCCGTCGTCTTCTACGGCACCGGGCTCATCGTCTATTCGTTCGTCTCCAAGCTGCGGCCGGTCGGCTTCGCCCTCACTGCAATCGGCCTGGCGATCATCCCGATCGCCGGGTTCGGCCTCGGCGGCTGGCAGCTGACCTCCGGAACGCTGGCCTGGTTCATCTCCTCTGCCGCCGGTGTGCTCGCCTACCTGGGGGCTGCGGTTGTGCTGCGCTCCCAGCTCGTCACCTGGCTCAGCGTGGCATTTACGTTCTCGCTGACGATGTCGGCGATCGCCCTGACCCCGGCACCGGTGGTCTGGTACTTCGTCGTCCTCATCCTCACCACCGCTCCCCTGGCGCTGCTGGCAGTGCTGCTGCGCGGCCGGCTGGCCGAGAAGTACATCCGCCCGCAGATCATCCTCGGCGATGTGCTCGCACCCCTGGCCGTGGCCGGCGCCGTCTTCATCGACCCGGTTCCGACCCGCCTGGAGTGGGGCATCCTGTTCGCCGCTCTCGGTGTGCACTTCCTCGTCGGCGCCCTGCTGCGCCGCTCGCCGCTTCGCGGGGTCGGGGCGCGGTTCAGCTTCGCGCTGGCGATCCTGCTCATCATCAGCGGGTTGGTCCACAACGAGATGATCGGCCTGCACGCCAGCTGGAACCGCCCGCTGACCACGGTCGCGGCCTTGCTCATCGGTGCGGCCTTCTTCACCGAGGCTGCCCTGCGCCGCCCGGCCCGCCGAGGCGGCCCTGCCCCTCAGCCGGAGGCGTCCGAGCTGCCGGCGGCCATGGCCGCACCTGCCATACAGGCGGCGGCTGCGCACATCGCGCTCATGCTCGCCGGCGGATTCCTCTACGCCACCGGCATCGTGCTCGCCGAGGTGCCCTACACCGACCCGGCCAGCACCATTGCCACGATCCTCATCAGCGTCACCGGGCTGCTGGCAGCAGGTGCCGCCGTGTTCGCGGCCCTGCGCGCCGATGCACTGCTGCCGCTTGGCGCCGGGATCGCCGTCGCCGCCCGGGTCGGGGCGTTCCTCGTCTACCAGATCATGCACCACGGCCCGGAGGATGCGCCGCTGGGCGACCAGCTGCCCAGCGGGGTGGCGACGAGCGCCGGATTCATCTGGCATGTGCTGCTGCTCATCGGGCTCGCGTGGCTCAGCTCGACCATCACCTCCCGCCGGGCCCGCCACCTCACGGTGCTGCGCGCCGGCATGCCGCCGCTCATGCCGGCTGCCGCTCTCCTGCTGCTGATCCCGGCGCCGATGGCAGCCGCCGACATCGACTCGCCGGTCAGCACGCTCATCGTCATTGCATCTGTGGCGGCTCTGGGATTGTGCGCATGGTGGGCGCGCAATGCGCTGCTCGTCACCGGCGCTGTGCCGGTGGCGCTGGCCTTCGGCTACGTCCTCGGTGACATCTGGAAGGCGCTCGGCCTCGGCTCCAGTGTCACCTCCCCGATCGTCACCGGCGGGTACCTCATCATCCTGGCCGCAGCTCTTGCCGGGCTGGCCCTCGCCGAGGTGGGTCTGCGCCGGCGCGGACGGACCTGGCGTGCCCGCTACGCGGTCATCACCGCAGGCATCCTCGCGGCCTTCTTCGGGTTCGGGCTGCTGTTCAGGATCGTCACACTGGGCATCGAGGACAGTCAGGCCGCCTACATCGCCGGGCCGGTTCTCCTGTTCATCACCGTCGGACTGTTCGCAGCCGGTCACTGGGCCAGCCGCAGACTGGCCGCCGCCGGTCCCGGGCCCGGGCTTCGCTACAGCGAGCTGCGGCTGCTGCCGCTGAGCATCTCGGCAGTGGCGGCGTTCCTCGCCAGCGTGCTCATCATCTGCCTCCATTCGGTCGAGCACGTGCGGCTGGCGGCAGCGATCGTGCTCCTGCTGCTGGCCGCCGTCGCCTTCGCCCACGCGTTCGCCGCCCGTGTCCCCGAAGTCGTGCTCCTCGGGTTCCTCGCTCTCTACCACGGGATTCGGGTCCTCGCCGGACTCGGCATCACCGACGCGGCACTGGCGCACCTGCTGGCGGCATGGCTGGTCTGGATGCTGGCGTACGCGCTGTACTGGTTCGTCTCGGTCGCCTATGACCGCAAGCCGGGTGCCCGGCACCTCGTGGCCGGATTCTCCCGCTGGTCGCTCGCCCCGCTGATCGCAGCGTTCGCCGCGATGCTCACCGCCTTCATCAGCGCACTGCTCGTCGATGCAGAGGTGCCGGTACTCCATTCGCTCACGATGCTCATCGCCGGCATCACGCTCATGATGCCGGCATTCATGCTCGTGCTGCTGGCCCAGCGGTTCCCGCACCAGCTCACGCGCCGCATCACCGCTGAGGTCGCCACCTATATCGGCGCGGTCGGCGGGATGATCGCGCTGGCTGGAATCTGGCAGCTGCGCCTCGTCGTGCCCCTGCATGTGCTGCTGGCCGCAGCGATCGGCTGGGCGATCTTCTGCGCGCGCAGCCAGCCGGTGCGCAGCGGGCCCGGTGCCCAGTTCGTCCGCGTCGACCTGCGCACCGTCATCCCGATGGCGTTCATCACGCTCACCGGCACGATCGCAGCGTTCACCGCCGATCACGCCGGTTACTCCCTGCTGTTCCTCATCGACCATGCCGCACTGCTCATCGCCGGCGCCGTGCTGCTGCGAGCCTGGGCGCTGTGGTGGGGGCTGGCCGGTGTCAGCGCCGGCATCGTGTGGTTCCTGCGCGATCTCATGTGGCTGGCCCTCGTCATCATCGCCGTGTTCATCATCGGCGTCGTCATCTGGCAGCTGCTGCGCAAACCGAAGAGTCCCGAGCCGCAGGGCAGCCCAGTCCAGGAGCCTCCGCAGAACCCGCCGCATGCCGGCCCGGAGCAGGGATTCGGACCGCCGCACGTCCCGCCGCGGCAGGGCCCACCACCTCCTGCTCCTCCCCGGCCGCCCGGCCAGGTCCCAAGCGGGCCCGGCCAGCCGCCGCCTCGGGAACGGAACTGGCAACCACCTGCCCAGCCCCCGCCTGCCCCGCCGTCGGGGACGTGGCAGGAACCCCGTCACGATGGATGACCTGCTGATCGAACGGGTGCTGCGGGCGGCTGAATGCGTACCGGCCGGGCAGGTGGTCAGCTACGGGATGATCGCCGAGCTCGTCGGCACCTCCCCGCGGATGGTCGGCAGGATCATGGCCACGTGGGGATCGAATGTCGCGTGGTGGCGGGTGACGAACGCAAGTGGCCGGCTGCCGGAGGCGATCACGATCCGCGCGCTGGAGCAGTGGACGGCCGAGGGCACTCCCCTGACTGCCGACCGGCACGCTGCGGCGATGGCGCATGCCCGCGCTGATGCGCATCAGCTGGCGGTCTCCTGGCAGGCCGCGTGCGCTGACCTTCCTGCCCAGTGACCGGTGTGTGGATGAATGACAGCAGCCCCGCTGCCAGCTGGCAGCGGGGCTGTTGCGTGATCCCGGGCTAGGCTGCGCGTGAACGCTGCCTGGCCGGGTGGAAGATCACTTGAGCGAGACGGTGGCGCCTGCGCCCTCGAGGGCTTCCTTGGCCTTCTCGGCGGTCTCCTTGTCGGCGCCTTCGAGGACGGCCTTCGGAGCGTTGTCGACGAGGTCCTTGGCTTCCTTCAGTCCGAGCGAGGTGATGCCGCGGACCTCCTTGATGACCGGAACCTTCTTGTCGCCGGCCGACTCGAGGATGACGTCGAACTCGGTCTTCTCTTCAGCAGCGGCATCGCCACCGCCGGCACCGCCGGCAGCAGGAGCGGCAACGGCGGCAACCGGAGCGGCAGCCTCGACCTCGAAGGTCTCCTCGAACTTCTTGACGAAGTCCGACAGTTCGATGAGGGAGAGCTCCTTGAATGCTTCGATGAGCTCTTCGGGGGTGAGCTTAGCCATGGTGGCTATGTCCTTCCGTACGTGGCTGGTTCTTCAGCCGTGAATGGATTGTCTGTGGGTCTGAGTGAAACTCAGGCGTCCTCGGCAGCCGCTTCGCCGCCCTGCTTTTCGCGCAGAGCGTCGACGGTGCGCGCGGCCTTGACCAGCGGAGCGGTGAACATGTAAGCAGCGTTGTACATGCTTGCCTTCATGGCACCGGCCGCCTTGGCCAGCAGCACCTCACGGGATTCGAGGTCGGCGAGTTTCGTGATGTCCTCAGCGGTCATGGCGTTACCTTCGAAGTAACCACCCTTGATGACCAGCTGCGGATTCGCCTTGGCAAAGTCACGCAGGACCTTGGCGGCTTCGGAGGGTTCACCGGTGACGAAGGCGATGGCCGAGGGGCCAGTGAGCTGTCCCTCGAGCGCTTCGATGCCGGCTTCCTTAGCCGCGATAGCGGTCAGCGTATTCTTTACCACGGCGTAGGAGGCGTTCTCACCGAGACCACGGCGCAGCTCCTTGAGCTGCGCCACGGTGAGACCGCGGTACTCGGTCAGCACTGCAGCAGGAGCGTTCTCAAAGAGTTCCTTGAGTTCGGCTACTGCGGCTGCCTTGTCAGGCCTCGCCATGGTATTCCTTTCGTATATGTCGGTGCGTCAGACGCGAAAAAGCGTTCCGCGCAGGTTGCACGGAACGCTTGCACATCCGGATTCTCATGGCTGCTCAGCAGCCGGATCACCGGGACAGTCATCCACTACACACCTGCGCTGGCCACTCTTGCGAGTCTTCGTTCACAGCGGCTCACAGCTGCACGCGGAGGAGAGATGTGAGTCCCTGTGAAGACCGACGGTCTTGGGCAAGTATCAGCATAGAGCACAGCGCGCCGAGAATCCAAATCAGGGTTGGCGCCGCGTTCGCGGGCGCTCCGGCACTGCGCTGGAGACGTTCGCCCCTGCATTGGGTCCGGAACGGCGATGAGCGCCCATCCATCGTTGGCGCGCTGCAGATCGTCAGCCGGTGGTGCGTGCACGGCGGTGATACGGGGAATCTGCGCCAGCTGCAGCTTCACATGCGGGCGCGAGCGCATATCCCGGACGCAGGACAGACTCCGCTCAACGCCACAGGCCCCGCCTGTCCCCAACGGTGTGGGGGCAGGCGGGGCCTGTGGGGTGCGGCTGCAGACCTCAGACCGACTGGCGGCTGAGTCGTGCCTCCGGTGTCACTTGCGCAGGGCGGAGACGTCCATCGGGATGGCCGGGCCGTTCGTCGTCGTCATGGTCGCCTTCGAGATGTAGCGACCCTTCGACGAGGACGGCTTGAGGCGCATGACCTCGTCCATCGCAGCGTTGAAGTTGTCCTCGAGTGCACTCTGGTCAAAGGACACCTTGCCGATGATGAAGTGCAGGTTCGAGTGCTTGTCGATGCGGAACTCGATCTTTCCGCCCTTGATGTCCGAGACGGCCTTCGCCACGTCCATGGTGACGGTGCCGGTCTTCGGGTTCGGCATGAGGCCGCGGGGGCCGAGCACCTTGCCGAGTCGTCCGACCTTGCCCATCATGTCCGGGGTGGCGACGGCTGCGTCGAAGTCGGTGAAGCCGCCAGCGACCTTCTCGAGCAGGTCATCGGAGCCGACGTAGTCGGCACCTGCTTCGCGGGCTGCTTCGGCACGGTCGCCGGCTGCGAACACCAGGACCTTAGCGGTCTTGCCGGTACCGTGCGGGAGGTTGACGGTGCCGCGCACCATCTGGTCAGCCTTGCGCGGGTCTACGCCGAGGCGCAGAGCGACCTCCACGGTGGCGTCGAACTTCGCGACAGAGGTGTCCTTGGCCAGGGAGACTGCCTGAGCCGGTTCGTAGTATGTGTCAGCCGCGATCTTCTCCGCGGCGGCCTGATAGGCCTTTGAGCGCTTTGCCATCTGCTTCTCTCCTTGCAGTTGTGGTGTCGGGGAGCGCGCTGCTCCTACCACGTGATGTCGGTGCCGTTGCCGGCCGGTTCCACCGAGCCGGGGCACCGTTCATCACATTTCGACGTCGGTGGTGATTCCCATCGAGCGGGCGGTGCCGGCGACGATCTTCGACGCTGCGTCGATGTCGTTGGCGTTGAGGTCCGGCATCTTGGTTTCGGCGATCTCGCGCACCTGGTCCTTGGTCAGATGTCCGACCTTGTCGGTGTGCGGGGTGGCCGAGCCCGACTTCAGACCGGCGGCCTTCTTGATGAGCTCCGCAGCCGGCGGAGTCTTCGTGATGAAGGTGAACGAGCGGTCTTCGTAGACGGTGATTTCAACCGGGACGACGTTGCCACGCATGGTTTCCGTTGCGGCGTTGTACGCCTTGCAGAACTCCATGATGTTGACGCCGTGCTGACCAAGCGCGGGGCCGATCGGCGGTGCGGGGTTGGCCGCACCAGCCTGGATCTGAAGCTTGATCAGGCCGGCTACCTTTTTCTTGGGAGGCATTCTTCGGTCCTTAATACTTCGATGAAGCCCTCGGCGGCTGCCGAGGGTCGTTCCCTGCGCGGGATGCGTCAGGGGTGCTGCGCCGCGCTCCGATGAATGTCGCAGGCGCAAACCACACCATTATTCCATGAACAGCCCGTGGTTGTTAAATCCAGCCCTAGGCCCTCCAGACGCCGCCACGCCCGAGGCGGTTCTCACCTCGGGCGCGGCTGTGTGCCGGGATGTGCCGGCGAACGCTGTGGTGCGGCTCAGATCTTGGCGACCTGGTCGAAGCCGAGTTCGACGGGAACATCGCGCTCGAAGATCGACAGCAGGACGGTGAGCTTCTGCGATTCGGGGCGGATCTCCTGGATCGTGGCCGGGTGTCCTTCGAAGGAGCCCTCCTTGACCATGACGGATTCGCCGACTTCGAATTCGACCTCGTAGGCGGCTCCGCCCTCAGCGGCGGCCTTCGCCTGCTCGCCGGCTTCGGCAGCGGCCTTGGCCTGCTCCTCTTCGAAGACCGGGGCGAGCATCGAGAAGACCTCGTCGATGGTGAGCGGGACGGGGTCGTAGGCGTTGCCGACGAAGCCGGTGACGCCCGGGGTGTGGCGCACGACGCCCCATGACTCGTCGGTCAGCTCCATGCGCACGAGCACGTAGCCGGGGATGCGCACGCGGCGGACCTGCTTGCGCTGGGCGTTCTTGACCTCGATGACGTCTTCCATCGGCACCTGGATCTCGAAGATGTAGTCTTCCATGTCCAGCGAGATGATGCGGTTCTCGAGGTTGGCCTTCACGCGGTTCTCGTAGCCGGCGTAGGAGTGGATGACGTACCAGTCGCCGTCCTTCATGCGCAGCTCGGACTTGAACTCCTCGGCCGGATCGTGCTCGTCGCCGGTGTCCTCGGCGGCCGGCGCCTGCTCGGTCGCCTCGTCGGCGGCCGGCTGGCTGGCAGTCTCCTCAGTGACAGCCTCATCGGCAGTCGGCTCTGCGGCTGCGTCGAGGTTCTCGGTTTCCGGGGTGTTGTCCGACACCTGTTCTCCTTGTGCTTAGGTCGTGGGGCGTGGTCTGGCGTGTGCGGGCGCGTCTGCGGCGGTGTCGCCGATCAGCGGCTGGATCAGCCGACTAACCCCACAGAGGCCAGATCGGCGAGCCGCCGAAGACGAAGCCGGAGAGCTTTCCGAACAGCAGATCCAAGACGGTGACGAGCAGCATCATGAAGATGACGAACCCGAGCACGACGAGCGTGTAGTTGATGAGCTCCTTGCGGGTGGGCGTGACCACCTTCTTGAGCTCGCTGATCACCTCGCGGAAGAACTGCATGATCGTACCGAAGAAGCCGCGCTTCTCAGAGGTTCCTGCGGGTGTCTCGGTCACGCTTCCTCACTCGGGGGTCGTTGTGCTTCGCCGTTCTCAGCAGGGGTGACAGGACTCGAACCTGCAACCTACGGTTTTGGAGACCGTTGCGCTACCAATTGCGCCACACCCCTTCGGCCGTGCGGGCACGGCCGGGGCATGAAACAGACCCGGGGACCCGGGTCGGCTTCCGCCAAGGTACGAGCATACACGTTCGATGTCTCATCCGTCTAACGACGGTTCACTCCGCTTCGGCCGGCGCCCAGGGGCCCGGCGGCGGGATGAGCATCCACGGGCTGAAGCTGACCTGTGCGTCCATGTCGACGGTGACGACCTGCACGTCGATGGGCTCGTGGGTCTGTGCGTCGTAGCGGATGAAGGAGAACTCGGCGGGCATCTTGAGCGGGCCCGGTGTCAGCGCATTGGCCAGTGCCCCGCCGGTCGTCGAGTTGACGAACCGGGTGGCCGGGCCGAACGCTTCTGGCCCGACCCGCCGGTGCCAGTGGCCGGAGATGGCGAAGCCTGCGCAGCCCTCGCCGAGGGCCGCCGCTGCCTGCCTGGGGTCGTGGATGACGAGAGTGTCGATGTCCTCGGTCGCACACGCCTCGGCGGCGACCCGGTCGGTGAACTCGGCGCCGGTCTCTCCGCGTTCGAGCACGTCGCCGGTGGGGAAAACGGTGCGCCGCGGATCCGGCAGCCCGAAGAACGTCAGTCCGGCCGCGGTCACCGGCTGTCCGTCGAGGACCTTCCAGCCCAGTGAGCGGGCGTGGGCGGCGGTGTCGGCCGAGTCGTGGTTGCCTTTGACGTAAACGCGGGGCAGGTCGTCCGGCAGCGCCTGGTGCACGGAGTCGACACAGATGTTCTCGGCGGTGGTGCCGGTCATCGTGATGTCCCCGCCGTCGAGGTAGAGGTCGGCCCCCGACAGCTGGGCGGCGCGGGCGAGCACCCGCGACATGCCGGTGTTGCAGTGGATGTCGGAGGCCATGAGCACGGTGATGACGCCGGCCGGCTCATTCTCTTGTGCACCGGCCTGCCCGCCCGCCTGGGCCTCCCCGGTGGCCGCCTCCCCGGTCGCGGCCTGGGCTCCGTCGCCACCGGCTGGCGGGTCGCCGGCCAGCGGCTGGTCCCAGTTGGGCCGGGGCACCAGGTCCGCGCCCGAGGTGGTGCGCGGGCTGGTCGGGCGCCTGAGCCAGGCGGCGTCCAGGCTCGTGCGGGCGGTGTCGTAGAAGGTCTCGTTGTCGTCGTAGTAGTCGGTGACGACGCGGGCGACTTCGTCGATGATGCCGGAGAACCTGCCGGTCACCTCGGACCCGGCCAGCGGTGTGCGGTCGAACACCGGGTTCGGGGTGATCTGCTTGGGCGCGCTCACCGGCACGGCGATGATGGCGATGAGCACCGCGGCGAGGCTGAGCACGAGCGCGGTCATCGGCCCGTCGGCCGGGTCCCGCTCGCTGGAGATCGCGAGCTGCGGGCGGGTGCGCCTGTGCAGCAGGTAGACCCCGGCCACCACGGTGATCACACCAGCGGCGATGAGGTCGCGGGTGAGCGCATCGGCGATGATGCCGTTGCGCACGACAGTGACGAGTGCGTCGATATCGCCGAACAGGCTGGCATAGGCGGTGGCGTCCTGGGCGAGTTCGTCGATCGTCGAGACCGGCACGCCGGCATGGTTCGGGATCTCCTCGACGGTGACGTCAACGCCGAGGCCCAGCGGGAGTCTGTCGCCTGCCGGTATCACGAGCTCGCCGATCGGCCCGAGGTCGACGGTGATCGCCCCGTCGGTCGTGACCGCATAGGTTGCATCGTGCGGGCCGAAGTTCGCCTCGGTCTGCGCGGTCGTCACCGCCCACGGTGCAGCGAGCAGGGCGCCTGCGAGGAACAGTCCGAGGGCTGCGGCCAGGAATCGCGCCGCGGCTGCGAGGCGGGAGATTGCCCGGCGTGCGGGGCGCTGAGCTGAGACCATGCGGGCAATTATACGAGCGGCCCACCGCCGGGTGACAGGCCAGCCCATCAGGGCAGATGCCGGCTGCCGGCGGCAGGCGCAGCGGGGCATCGATTAGACTGTCGTCATGGTGACACGGGAGGATCTGCGCGCACTTCCCAAGGCCCACCTGCACCTGCACTTCACCGGCTCACTGGCTGATGAGACGCTCGCCGAGCTCGCCGCCGAGGCCGGCATCCGGCTGCCGCGCGGCATCGTCGGTTCGACTCCGGCGAACCTGTCCCCTGACCAGCGCGGCTGGTTCCGCTTCCAGCGCCTCTACGATGCCGCCCGCGCGGTCGTGCGCGGGGAGACGATCATGCGCCGGGTCGTCGCCGAGGCCGCGGCCGCTGACCGGGCTGAGGGCTCGCGCTGGCTGGAGCTGCAGATCGATCCGACCTCCTATGGCCCCTACGTCGGCGGCATCACTCGGGCTTTGGAGATCGTCCTCGATGAGGCCGCCTGCCAGTCCGGACCCGACTTCGGCATCGCGATCATCGTCGCCGCCTCCCGCACCCGCAGTCAGTTCGAGGCCCTCACACTGGCCCGGCTTGCCACCCAGTACGCCGGTGACGAGGCCGCCACCGTCGTCGGCTTCGGGCTGTCGAACGATGAGCGCCGCGGCGACACTGCAGAGTTCCGGCACGCCTTCCGCATCGCCCGCCGAGCCGGCCTGGCCTCCCTGCCCCACGGCGGGGAGCTGCTCGGACCCGCGCACATCCGCGAGGTCATCGCGCACCTGCGCCCCCACCGCCTCGGGCACGGAGTGCGGGCGGTGGAGGATCCGCAGCTGCTCAACCAGATCGTTGACGCCGGTATCGGCCTGGAGGTGTGCCCGGGTTCGAACGTCTCGCTCGGGGTGTACGCCACCGATGAGCAGGTGCCGCTGCGTCAGCTGTTCGACTCCGGTGCGCAGATCGCGCTCGGGGCCGATGACCCACTCATCTTCGATTCGCGGCTGGTCGATCAGTATGTCGCCGCCGCCGAAGCAGGGCTGACCCGGGCAGAGATCGCCGAGCTTGCCCGGCAGTCCTTTGCGATCTCGCTGGCACCTGAGCGGATCCGGCAGGCCGCGATCAGTGACATCGACCGCTGGGAGGCCGCAGGCTGAGCCTGCCGCGGCTGACCGCGCCTGCCGGCCCCGGAAGCTCAGATCCGGCAGCCGATGAGGTTGGGTTCGGGTTCGAGCCGAATGCCGGTGAATTCCTCGACTCCGTCGCGGATGTGGCGAGCGAGGTCGAGAATGTCGGCGGTGCGTGCCTGCCCGCGGTTGGTCAGCGCCAGCGTGTGCTTGGTCGACAGGCGGGCGCGCTGTTCGCCGATCCCGAATCCCTTGTGGAACCCGGCCCGGTCGATGAGCCAGGCGGCCGAGGTCTTCTTCCGGTGCTCATCGCGCATGCCGGTGAGCGGGTCGATGACCGGGTATTCCGGCGCCCCGTCGGGCAGCGGGGTGGAGAGCGGGACGATCGGGTTGGTGAAGAACGACCCGCATGACCACGTGTCGTGGTCGGCAGGGTCGAGGACCATGCCCTTGGAGGCGCGCACGGCGAGCACGGCCTCGCGCACTTCGGCCAGCGGCACCCGGTCTTCGAGGTCGACGCCGAGCGCAGCGGCGAGCTGCCGGTAGCGGATCGGTGCGGACTCGGCCGAGGAGGTGAGCGCGAAGCTGACGTCGAGGACGACGAAGCGCACGGTGCCGATCTCGGCGGTGGTGCGCTTGAGCCGGGAGGTGCGGTAGCCGAATTCGAGCTCGGCGCGCGGCAGGGTGATGACGTCGCCGGAGAGCCGGTCGTAGACGGTGACGGATTCGAGGGTGTCGGCTACCTCGGCTCCGTAGGCGCCGACGTTCTGCACCGGGGTCGCACCGGCTGAGCCGGGGATTCCGGAGAGCGCTTCGAGCCCGGAGAGCCCGCGGGTGACGGTCTCGGCGACGCAGTCGTCCCAGTTCTCGCCGGCTGCCACGCGCATCAGCACCCGGTCGCCGCTGAGCTCGGTGAACTCCATGCCGCTGGTGCGGATGAGGCACACGGGCCCGGCGAAGCCGTCATCGCTGATGACGAGGTTGGATCCGCCGGCGATGAAGAGCACATCGGGGTTCAGTCCCTGCCCGCTGCCGGCTGCCTCTCCCCCGCTGCTGGGGGACTCAGCCGCCCGGTCAGCAGTCAGCGGGTGGGCGGTGAGGAAGTCGAGCAGCTCCTCGCGGGTGCCGGCGACGGTGAGGTCGGCGGCCGGGCCGCCGACGCGCATCGTCGCGTAGTCCGCCAGCTGTGTCCGGCTCACGCCAACCGCACCTTCGCCTGGGTGCGTCCGAGCACGGTGTCCTCACCGCAGCTGACGGAGATGTCGAGGCGCACGGTCCCGGCCTCTTCATCGATTGCGCCGACGACGGCGGCCATGTCGAGGTAGGCCGTCGGGGTGTCCGGGGTGCCGGAGGCGGCATCGGCGACGATGACTGGGGCGGTGAAGCGGGTGCGGCAGTCGACGATCGCACCGGGGTCGGCGGCCCATTCGGTGATGCGGGCGAGCACGGATCCCATCGAGAGCATGCCGTGGGCGATGACGTCGTCGAGGCCGACCTCGCGGGCGAAGCGCTCGTTCCAGTGGATCGGGTTGTGGTCTCCCGAGGCGCCGGCGTAGGCGACGAGATCAGCGCGGGAAAGCGGGATGCGGGCGGAGACGACGGTGCGGCCGACCTCCTGGTCGCGCAGCTTCGGCGCCAGGTCGGTGCCGGAGGGACGGTATTCCTCGCGTTCGACGGGCTCGTTCATGCTTCTCCTCCTCGCACGACGATCGTCGAGGTCACGGTGACCACGGGGGCGTCGTCGCTGTTCGCGTCGGTGAGTTCGGTGCGGGTGGTGATCATCGCATGCCCGCCGGCCTCGCGCAGTCCATCGACGTGGCAGACGGCGTTGAGCTTGTCGCCGGCGACGATCGGGCGGGCGTAGGTGAACTGCTCGGAACCGTGGACGACGCGGGAGAAGTCGATGCCGGCTTCCGGGTTGGAGATGTAGAGCGCTTCGGCGCGCTGGGAGGGGATGACGGCGAACGTCGGCGGGGCGACGACGTCGGCGTAGCCGAACTCGGCTGCGGCCTCAGCACTGCGGTGGGCGCGGTTCTGCGCCCCGGTCGCGCGGGCGAACTCGATGATCGCCTCGCGGGAGACCTCATAGGGCTCCGGCAGGGCGTAGCTCGCACCCTGCAGCTCGGTGTTGACAGCCATCGGCAGATGTACCTCCTTGGGCACAGGCACGGTGCCCGTGCGGGTTCGTCCGGCTCAGGTGGACAGACTGCCGGCACCTCCCGGCCGCTGACCGGGGACGTGCGGCAGTCCCATATCTGCGAGTCTATCGCCCGAGGCCGGGCACCCGCATCATCGCCAGGGCGTAGTCGGCGAGGTTGTCGGCGGCGGCGTCTTTGGGCACCGGCCCCTCGGGGTCGTACCACTGCGAGGTCGAGGTGCACATGTTCGACACCACGCGGCCGGCGAAGCGCCAGTCGGGGTTGGTGAATGCACCGGTCTCAATGCCTTCGCGCGCGAGTGCGTCGACGGTGTGCTGCACGTCGCGACGCAGTCCGGCGATGCGGGAGCGGTCGGGTTCGTCGATGCTGCGCATCTCACTGGCTCCGATGAAGCCCTTGCGCCGCTGCTCCAGATGGAACAGCGCGAGCTCGCGCACCACTTGCCGGTAGCGCTCCTCGACCGGCTGGCCTTCTGCCGCCGTGAGCACATCGTCGAGCCGGCTGATGAGCTCGGCCATCGTCTCGTCCATGAGGCTGACGAGCATCTGCTGCTTGGACGTGAAGTAGTGGTAGACCCCGGCGACGCTCACCCCGCCGGCCTGTGCGATCTGCCGCATCGAGGTGCCGTGGTAGCCCCAGCGCACGAAGCAGTCGATGATCGCCTCGACGATCTTGGGATGCGGGGCATCGGGGGCGCCGCGCACGAGGTGTGGGGCACCGGCGTGCTCGCGGCCGCCGGGTCCGGTGCGCACCGCGCTCGGCTCGAAGTCACCGGAGTACATGAGGTCCTCGAGTTCGAGGCCGAGCACCTCAGCCAGCTGCGAGACCCGCTCGACGGTGACGGAGACGCGCTCGCGCTCGATGAGGGACAGGGTGGCGGGGCTGACGCCGATCTGCGAGCTCAGCTCCTCAAGTGTCAGGCCGGCTCGCGTGCGTGCGGCCCTCACGCGCCCGCCGACGCTGGCACCGCTCAGATCCGCTTCTTTAACCATGCTAAACAGCATAGAGCACGGTGCGGTGCTGTCCAGCCGCCTGCCCCAGCGCCCCGGCTTCGCTGTGCGGCCGCGAGGCGGGACGGAGGGCCGTGTGCTCGGTCCTAGCGATCGTTCAGCTCAGCAGGTGACGTCGGGTTCGGCCTCGGGTTCGGGTCCGAAGCGCAGACTGCGGCCGGTCACCTCGGTCGGGCGGATGCGGATGTGGCGGGACTTGGTGCTCGCAACCCAGGGGCGCAGCCCGGCCTCTTCGGCTGCGGCGATGTCGTCGGCGGACTCCAGCACTTCGGCGCGTCCCTTGACGACAACGCTGCGGGCGCCGGGGGCGGCGATGCGGTCGACTTCGAAGGCGACCCGGTCGCTGATCGTCACGGCCGCGAGCTTGGTGCCGGCGGCGGTGCGGATGTAGAGGGCACCGTCGTAGGCGGCGTAGTTGACGGGGAAGATCTCGATCTCTCCGGCGGCGGCAACGGCGAGGCGGCCGAAGCTCTCGGACTCCAGCAGCACCCAGCACTCGTCGCTGCTGAGGGTGTCGATCGGCGGCGGGGTGGTGTTCTCGGGGTGATGTGTGATCTGTTCCATAGTCCATTGTGAGCCGAACCATGAGATCGCAGCCAGCAGCGCCGGCAGGCGATACAACCTTTCTCACAACGATGCCGCCAGCCCCGTGACCTGGGGCAGCGCTCAGCTCACCGAAATCCGCACCGTCTCTCCCACCGCCGGAGCCTCCAGACCGAATACCCACTGCGGTATTGACAGCAGGCAGGTCGAAGTCGAGGATCGGCATACGTCTACCTAACGTTTGTTCACCGTAACTTAAATTTCAACACGGCGATCGCTTCCGCTCACACCGATTCGGGCTCTGCGGCACAGATCGCACATCCTGAGTTCTGTGGGAGGAACGCCATGACTGAAGCACTCGACCTCACGGCTCTGCTCGCCGATGCCCCGAAGAACTGGGGGAAGTGGGGCCCGGATGACGAAGTCGGGGCGCTGAACTACCTCAGCGCTGAGGAGGTGCTTCGCGGTGCCGCTCATATCAAGACCGGCGAGGTGCATACTCTGCAGCGGCTCATCGGCGACCCACAGGGCGATCCGGTGTGGCCGGGCCGCTCTCCGGCTGAGCGTGAGATGGTGATGGACGAAGCCACCTGGGACAGCGATGATGCACCGCAGTTCCCCGGCGGGCTGCACTATGCCGACGACAAGATCGAAGCATTCCTGCAGGGCTCGACCCAGTACGACGCCCTCGGCCACGTCTGGTACGACGGGAAGCTGTGGAACGGCTATGACGCTCGCACGACCATCGGGGGCATGGACAAGGCGAGCGTCGAGCCGATCGCTCAGCGCGGTGTCGTCGGCACCGGTGTGCTGCTCGATATGGCGCGTCATTTCGGCGTCGAGGCGATGGAGGCCAATCACACCTTCGATCACACTGACCTGCTGTCGTGCGCAGAGCGCCAGGGAGTCACCATCAGCAAGCGGGACATCCTCGTCATCCGCACCAATCACCTTCAGCTGTTCTTCGAGCAGGGCGATGACTTCTACACCGACTTCTGCGAACCCGGGCTGACCTACAGTCCGGAGCTTGTGCAGTGGTTCGCCGACATGGAGATCCCGAATCTCGTCACCGATACGATCGCCAACGAGGTCACGACCGATCCGGACTCCGGTGCAGCACTCGTCCTGCACAATGCGCTCATGCGCAACCTCGGGGTCGCCTTCACCGAGATCTGCGATCTGGAATCTCTGGCAGAGGCATGCGCCCAAGACCGCCGCTACACGTTCTTCTACGTCGCAGCACCGTTGAAGATCCACCGGGCCACCGGCTCTCCGGTCAACCCTGTGGCGCTGCGATGACGACTCCGCGTCGCCGGCCACCGGATCCGATGCTGCCGCTGGGACAGCACCTGCGCCCACCGCATCACACGGTGCCGCAGATGTGTGCTTCGGCGCTGGCGGCTGATCCTGACGCCGTGGTCATCCACGCCTTCGACCGGACCTGGACGTACGCCGAGGTCGACGCTGAGGCCCACCGCCTTGCGCGCGCTCTCGCCGGCGCCGGAGTGGCGGCGGGCGACCGGGTGGCGCTGTTCGTGCAGAACGATCCCATCTTCGTCACCGGGCTGCTGGCCGCATGGAAGCTCGGGGCGATCGGTGTGCCGATCAACCCGATGAACACCGGCCGGGAGCTGGCGTTTCAGCTGGAGGACTCGGCTGCGGTGGCGCTCATCGCCCTCCCTGGGCTGTGGACACAGGTCGCCCAGCAGGTGGTGGCAGACGGCATCGGAGACGTCAGGCTCGTCATACTGGCACCGCACACCGCGTGGAGGCAGGACGGGGAGCAGTTCGAGACATCTTCAGTCCCCGTGCCGCCCGAGCTGCTCGGCCGTGTCGGCTCCGCCGAGGTCGTGTCTGCTGATACTCTCCCAGACGGGTCGGACTACACGCCAGGTGCGGTCTGCGCAGATGATGTCGCGCTGCTGACGTACACCTCGGGCACGACCGGCAGGCCCAAGGGTGCGATGAACACCCATGGAAATCTGACGTTCAATGCTGAAACCTATGTGCAGATGTCGGCTCTTCAGCCCGGTGAGCCGATTCTGGCGATCGCTCCGCTGTTCCACATCACCGGGATGGTCGGTCATGTGCTGCTGGGCTTGCGCGTGGGAGCACCGATCGTCCTGAGCCACCGCTTCCACCCGCAGGTGATGCTCGAATCGATACGCCACAGCCGTCCTGTCTTCACCATCGGTGCGATCACTGCGCTCATGGCTCTGGCCGACTGTCCGGCGGCGACGGCCGCCGACTTCGCCAGCCTGCGCACGATCTACTCCGGTGGCGCTCCGATCGCACCGGCCCTGGCCGACCGGCTCGAAGGGATCTTCGGCACGTATGTCCACAACGTCTACGGCATGAGCGAGACCTCCTCGCCGACGCACCTCGTCCCCCGCGGGCAGCGGGCGCCGGTCGATCCGGTCTCAGGCGCACTGTCCGTCGGCAGGCCGGTATACGACACGCAGGTACGCATCGCCGATGAGCAGCGTGCCGATGTCCAGGCGGGGACATACGGGGAGATCCTGGTGCGCGGTCCGCAGGTCACGCCGGGCTACTGGAATCGCCCCGATGCCACAGCGGAGAGCTTTGCCGATGGGTGGCTGAGAACGGGTGACATCGGGTTCGTCGACGCAGACGGGTGGTACTACCTCGTCGACAGGAAGAAGGACATGATCAACGCCTCAGGCTACAAGGTGTGGCCGCGAGAGGTCGAGGATGTCCTCTACACGCATCCCGCCGTTGCCGAGGCCGCCGTCGTCGGTGCCGCAGACGCATACCGCGGAGAGACCGTCATCGCCTTCGTCACGCTGCACGAGGGGCGCACCGTGAACCCGTCGGAGCTCATCGATTTCTGCAAAGCCGATCTGGCCGCGTACAAGTATCCGCGCTCCATCGAGATCCTCGATGAGATGCCGAAGACGGCGACGGGAAAGATCCTGCGCCGAAAGCTGCGCGGCACCTGAGCCCGGCGGTAGAGCGACTGCAGGAAGGAAACCTGGCGCAATGAGGAGAACCCCCACCCGGTGGGTGAGGGTTCTGCTTCAGTGGTAGCGGGGGCGGGGCTCGATCCCGCGACCTCACGATTATGAGTCGTGCGCTCTAACCACCTGAGCTACCCCGCCGCAGTACCGCTTTTGAGCGGCACGAGAGCCCCGAAAGGGAATCGAACCCTTGACCTTCTCCTTACCATGGAGATGCTCTGCCGACTGAGCTATCGGGGCAACGAGAAAACACTATACACACTTTCCGGCCGCGGGCAAAATCAGCTCCGGGGTGCTCAATCAGCGTCGTATTTGGCGCTCAGATAGCCCTGCAGACGGCCCGGGTGATCAGTGATGATGCCGTGCACTCCAGCTGCCATGAGGCGCTCCCAGTCGGCAGGCACGTTCGACGTCCACACAAGGCATCCGTAGCCCTCGGCCATGAACTCCTCCAGCAGCGCCTGCCGGAGGAAGAAGCCGCGCCGCGACGGGTTGTAGAAGGTCACATCGAGGTCCGAGGCCAGCGTCTTGTCCTCCGGCCGTGGAACCATGCGCAGCAGCCCGCGGGCGACCATGGGGATGAGGTCGCGCACGGCCGTGAGCGTTGCGGGAGAGAAGCTCTGCAGGATCATCCGGTCGGCCATCCCGGTGGCCATGATGTCGTCGGCGACCTGCGCGATCGCACCTGGCGACCAGTCGTCTTTGAACTCCAGGAGCAGATTGCCGTCGAAGTCTGCGAGGTTGGCGAGCACGGTGCGCAGCTTCGGCACCCGCTGGCCGATGAAGCCCGGGCCCAGCCACGAGCCGGCATCGGCCAGTGAGATCCGCTCGTCGCTCATCTGCGCTGCGGTTCCCGTCGCCGAGGTGGTGCGGTTCAGGGTCGTATCGTGCAGCACGATCGGGGTCCCGTCGGCACTGATCCCGATGTCGATCTCGATCCAGTCGGATCCGAGCACCCGGGCGGCTTCGATGGCGACGAGGGTGTTCTCCGGTGCGACTCCCGAGTAGCCGCGGTGGGCGATGACCCACGGCTTGTGCTCCCCGCCGGGGGTGTGCGGGTACCCGTGGTCGGCGAGGAACGCCTCGAGCATCAGTTGACTCCTCGCATGACCTGCCCGAGGCGGATGTAGCCTTCGACCGCGATCGCACGCCACAGCATTGCCGCGGCTTCCGGATCCGACTTCTCCAGCTTCTCGATTGCGGACTTCGACAGCAGTTCGACGACGGTCGGCTCGGCGACGCGGACATCGAAGGGCTGATGGTAGGTCTCATTGAGGGCGAGCTCACCGAAGGACATGCCGGCGACGAGCTGCGCGTTGACGTCGCCGCCCTCATCCTCAGGATTGAGCGTGTGCACCTCGCCGGAGACGATGAACCGGATGCCGTCGAACTCGTCACCGACCTTGCGGACGATATCGCCGGTGTCGTACTCTTCGCGCTTGAGCAGGCTGACGACCTTCTCACGGATCTTCTCGTCGATGCCCTCGAGCAGCACTGGAGTGGAGATCGCCTCATCGGGGAAGCAGTCCTCGTCGCCGTACTGGCGGAGAATCTGATCCTCAGCCCATGACAGGGCATCGTTGCGGTCCTCGAAGATCTCGACCTGCATGTCGACGGGCACCAGAAGGTTCGCCAGCCGGTCGAACGGGTCGACGAGACCGAGGGAGGTGTCGACGTCGGCGAGGGCGGCGGCCAGCCGCGAGATCGCCTTGACTGAGACCTCGGCGATGTGATCGGCACGTGAGAGGTCGACGACGACGCAGACGGTGTTCTTGTCGAATGTGGCGACCTCACGGGAGAGCACTTCGATGCCGGAGAACAGCAGGTCGCCCATGACTTCGAGCACGTGGGCGCGTTCACCGTATTCGGTGAGGACCGCCTCGGCGGCTTCCGGACGACGGGTCGTCGAGGGCACATGGTCGATGGTGTCGTGCGTGCGGATCGTCGACAGACCGGCCTTGGAGGTGCGCACGAAGTGCAGCTCCAGGTCGCGGGAGAGGATCCGGTGGGCGGCCAGACCGCGCACGCTCGAACCGTGCTGGTCGAGCGGCGGAGCGTAGGTGGCGATGCCGAGCTGGCCGGGCAGAGCGGAGATGATGCCGCCGCCGACGCCGCTCTTGGCCGGCATGCCGACCGAGGACACCCAGTCACCGGAGTCGTCGTACATGCCGCAGGTGAGCATGACCGACAGCACCCGCTGGGCGACCTGGCGGGAGAACACGCGCTTGCCGGTGACCGGGTTGACGCCGAGGTTGGTCAGCGTCGCGGACATGATCGACAGGTCCTTCGCGCTGGTGAGGATGGCGCACTGGCGGCTGTAGTCGTCGAAGGCCGGCAGCGGGTCGCCGTCGATGATGCCCCATGAGGCGAGGAACCATGACAGCGCGCGGTTGTGCATGCCGCCGTCGCGATCCGCCTCATAGGAGACCTCGTCGACTTCGAGGTCCCGGGCAGCGCAGCCGGACATGACGCGCAGGATCTTGTCGAAGACCTCGCCGTCGGAGTCCGGCAGAATCTGCGCGGTTGCAGCAATCGCACCGATGTTGATGAGCGGGTTCTTCGGCCTGCCGGTGTTGGCCTCACTGGAGAGGTCCTTGAACGAGGAGCCGGAGGGCTCGACGTCGATCTTCGCGTCCATGAACCGGAAGCCGCGGTCCTGCAGCGCGATGGCGTAGCAGAACACTTTGGAGATCGACTGCATGCTGAAGGGCACCTCGGCGTCACCGGAGGTGTAGGTGTATCCGTCAGCGGTTGTCATCGCCAGGCCGCACAGATCAGGGTCGGCCTCGGCGAGTGAGGGGTTGTTCTGCGGTTGTTCACCGCCGTGGACATCGAAGAGACGCTCGTGCACGGAGTCGAGGTACTGCTGAATGGGCGATTGCATGGTCCCAGGCTAGCCGACACCTCCTGCCCCACGCTGACTATTCGCACGGCAGGGACAGCGAACCCCGTTGATGTCTGAGTTCGCGCGAGGGAGACGGATGGGCACCGGTTCGGCGACGCGTGGGCGGCGAGGCGAGCCCTCCGCATCTGCGAAGGCACCCGCGTCTGCCCCGCAGAAGCGTGCAGCCATGAGGTGTTCATCACTTCTATGAGGTTTATTCAGCTCACATTCATCTCGCATGAGCCCTCTACGCAGGATTTGCACATACGACCGCTTGCTGCCTGCTCATCACTCACCTGCTTCTACTCGGCAGTAATGCGTGGCTCAAGCATGCATTCCTGAATGTGGGCGCAGGCGCGGCTCCAGAAAGATTTTGCGCAGTCATCTGCATCGCACTGAATTGTTTGAATCTGCAAATTCGCATAAACTGAATACTGTTCCACGGTGCCGTCCGCGCCATCCTTGCGGCGCACCGCAACTGAAGCATGCCGCAAAACAACCCACGTGAGGAACGGATCTCTCATGACCGAAACGCCAACGCAGAAGAAGCCCAATCGTCGTGCCGTCAAGGCAGCCGCAGCCGGTGCCCTCGGTGTGGCCCTGCTCGCCGGACTCGGCACCACTTTCGCCAAGTGGTACGAAGAGCATTCGATCGGCGGCAGCAGCCTGCAGTCAGGTCACCTGAACATGACTGTCGACGGAGCCAAGTGGATCGACGTCAACAGCGGTCAGACCATCGATGAGGCTCAGTTCAAGATGGTGCCCGGTGACACGCTGCTCTACACCGCAGACGTCACCCCTGACCTCGAAGGCGACAATCTCGTCGCCACGCTGAAAGTCAACACCTCCGAGACCGTCACCGGCGACCTGAAGGACATCGTCAAGGTCAAGACCGTTGTCGGTGACGGCACCGATACCCAGCAGACCGTCAGGCCCGGAGACAATACCGCCATCAAGGTGTCCGTCGAGCTGCGATTCCCGGAAACGACCGACGATGCAGAACCGGCCGAAGACAAGTCCAACTGGTGGGGCGACCGTGGCGAGGACGGAACCGTCAACCTCTCCGAGATCAAGATCGAACTCGATCAGAACGACAACCCCTGATCTGATGACCGTTGCCTCCGTGCGACGGGTAGCGGCAGCCGCGGTGGCCGCCGGTCTGGGACTGGTCCTCCTGTCCTCGACCGGCGTCACCCTGGCGAAGTGGTACGAAGAGACCACCCTGCCGGATACCCAGATCTCCTCCGGCTCGCTCACGCTTGAGGCCGGCTCCACCGCTCCGGTGCAGCTGCACAGCCGCTTTCCCGAAGATCAGCGGACCTTCGCCGGCGGCACCGCATGCACGGCACCGAGCGGGTTCGCGGCGTGCCGTGAACTCACGGCAGCTGAACTCGAAGGGCAGCTGCTGCTGCCCGGCGACCAGCTGCTCATCCAGGAGACTTTCACGGCAGCAGCGAACGGGACGAACCTCACCGCACACGTCATCATCGATCGAGCAGACGTCACTGCTGCGCTGCCGAACGGCACAACCGTGGACACCGAGTTCACCCGCGATGGTGAGAGCCTCGGCGATCCGGCTGAGATCTCCGGATCCGACCCCGCAGAACTGAAGGAAGCCGAGTGGCTGGTGAGCTCGAGGATCACCACGCCACAGCAGTGGCCGGTGTCCTTCGAGTCCCGCAGCATCGACCTCGGCGCGCTCACCGTTCAGGTCGAGCAGCAGGCGCCGTAACACCTCGCCTGCACTCGACACCCCACCGGCACAGCAGGCCCGCACGGCACACCGGCAGGGAGCACCGCCGGTGACAGCTCACCCCCGTGCCGAGCTGTATCCGAGAACACACGAGACACGACACGCATGACGACGATACGAAAGGAGCACGCACCGTGAGACAGCAGTGGATCGCCCCGGCAAGCCTCATCGCTGCACTCCTCATCGTCATCGCCACTGCCATCACCCCGACGGGTTCCACTCTGGCCATATGGTTCAAAAAGCTCACCACCGATGAGCTCTCGGCACAGACGGACCGCTATACGCTCGACTTCGCCGATGTGCCCAGCACCAGCGAGAGCACCAACCCGGCACAGCCTCCGGTATGGAATCAGCCGAGCTTCACCGTCACGAACGAGTCTTCGACGCTCGCGCGGAAGATGCGGATCACCCGTGCCCAGCTCACAAGCCGCTACAACTACTACGACTCGAAACTCGAGCCGGTGCGCCACTCCCGCATCACCTTCGCTCTCGCCCCGGCCGGGCAGACGTGCATGAGCAGCGAACGCGAGCAGGTCTGGACGGTGAAGGAACCCGAAGAGGCTCCACCTGCGAATGGGCTCTTCACTCCGCCGGCCGGTGATGCGACGTTCATGCTCGCAGCCGGCGAGACCCGCCACATGTGCATCGACGTCGCGCTCAACACCGCTTCGTCGACGGTGGACGAGCGCCGCACCCTGCTGCGCACCTTCGCCGGCGCCGGCATCAAAGCCGTCACCGACATCGGCTCGGCTCAGACGCTGTCGACCGATGGCCGTGAATCTGGGTCGGTCACAAGCCTCTACCGCGTCAGCATGCCGCAGCCAGTACCGTCGCCCTCCATCACGTCAAACGGAGTTACCGGATGTCAGCCCGGACGCATGTCCAGTTTGCGCGGCTACATGCGGCTGCAGTGGGGGTGGCCAGATGCCAGCGGCTCCAGCGCCGTCGACACGGCTGTCATCGACCGGTGGGAAGTCTGGAGCAAGCCGACCGGCGGGTCCTGGTCCAAGATCACCAACGGCTACCACGTGCGTCCCAGTGATCGTGTCTTGGCTCCGGAGTATCCCGGCGGCAACATCCCTGCATCAGCGCGTCATGTGTACGTCGAACGTGCCATCATCCGCGACCCAGCTTTGGACGGCGACCGGAAGCACCGTGATTTCGCCATCGTCGGTGTTCTGAAGAACTCCGCGCAGACAAGATTCGTTGCGGCGCAGGGGTGGAACCTGTCGTGGAACGGCATCTCGGATCCGCTTAAGAACCAGTACCTCTGCCACAGCACCTTCACCACGCCTGGAAATCTCACCGGCGCCCCGAACGTCCCGGGGAGGCAGTGGTGATGCGCACGCTCCTCACGTGGCTCCTGTGGAGCGTTGCCGCTGCTCTGGCGCTGCTGCTGCTCGCGATGGTCGTCGTCCCCCGCCTCATGGGGTGGGTGCCGCTGACAGTGCTGACCGGGTCGATGGAGCCTGCGATCCCGCCGGGTTCGCAGGTCTACGTCAAACCCGTCCAGGGCGCAGCCGAGGTCTCCGTCGGCGACGTCATCACGTTCATGCCCAACCCTGATGACGACACACTCGTCACGCACCGGGTCGTCGGCATCAGTGTCAACGGAGCCGGCGAGAAGTCCTTCACCACCCAGGGTGATGCCAACAACGCGCCCGACCCGGGGGCGGTGCTTCCCAAGCAGATCCGCGGCGTCGTCGTCTACCACCTCCCCTACGTCGGACACATCGCACTCGGCATCGACGGACCGGCGAAGATCGCGGCGATCACCGTCATCGGCCTGGCACTCATCGGCTACGCGATCTGGCAGCTGCTGCTCGCCGGCCGCGACCGCGTGCGGCACCACCCGGATTCCGAGGATGAGACCGCACCCGGTGAGCATTGCACCGACGCCGAGGAGGCGCGCACCGATGCCTGAGACCTCCGCCTCACAGCACGCTCTCGCGCGCCGGGTCGCACGCGCCCTGCTGGCTGCCCTCGCAGCCCTCGCTCTCACCCTGGGCGTGCTGCCTGCCACGGCGACTACCGCCTCGGCATCAGCTCCCATCGACGTCTCCGTCGACGGTGAGCACTGGGCGCCAAAGCTGCCCCGGCAGCTGTTCGACAGCGTCGATCGCCTCTCTCCCGGTGACCGCGTCGAGGACGCGGTGTGGCTGCGGAATGCCACCGCTGCGCCGATCGCCGTCCGCGTGCAGATGCGCTGGATCGGGCCGGCAGACACGGCAGCGATCGACGATGTTCTCGCGGTGGGCATGAATGGGAGCTCTGCGACCGTCCGCCAGCTGCGTGCCGAACCTCTGACAGTCGACCTCGGTAAGCTCGCCCCACAGGCCACTGCCCGTCTCGACGCCGAGGCCGTGCTTCCGTTCTCGGCGCCGAATGCGACGCAGTCGCGGTACCTCGACCTCGATCTCGTCCTCCAGCTCAGCGGCGAAGACGATCCCGACCCGCAGCCGACGTCTGAGCCGAGCACCGACCCGAACCCAGACCCGAGTGCAGATCCGAGCGAGGAGCCCAGGCCCGAACCGTCCGCCTCCACCACACCGCCGGGACCTGAAGGCGACTCCGAGGACGGCGAGCGCAGCCTGCCGCGCGATGACGAGGCCGACCGCTGGGCACCGCTGCCGCGCACCGGAGCGGAGACGCTGCTGCTCCTGGCGGCAGGGCTGGTGGCGATCGGCGCCGGCATCACCGCGCTGCTCGTGGCTCGCCGCCGGCGCAGCGATGCGGAAGAGGACACCCCGGAGAGCTGAGGCGCAGCCGATCAGATTCCCTCACCTCAACTACTTGCCATCCTGGAAAGTGGTTGAGACTCTGACATCAGTTGCAGAAAGCGACAGACGAAGAGACGAAGGAGTCACGATGACCGACCGCACCTCAGCACACGCCCACCAGCACCCCGGCCCAGCCGAAGCCCGCGCATCACTCGCCGCAGCCGAACAGGCGCACACCACCTCGGCGCGTGCCAACACGCTGCGCCTGGCCGCCGGTCTCCTGGCCTCCGGGGCAGCAATGACCGCCGGGTCGCTCGTCGTCGCCGCTGACGCCGAGGCGGGAGGCTCACCGCTGTTCATCCTGCGGATCCTGCTCTCCCTCGCACTGCTCCTCCCCGGTGCGGTGATCTACTCCGCCGCCCGCTCGTGGGCGCGCCGGGACACCGCCCTGCTCGTCACCGTGCTCGTGCTGCAGGTGGGCGCCTACATCGGCGCGGCGATGGCAGCGAACCTGCTCGCCACCCCGCTGTACGCCGACCTGGCCGCCGGCTTCATCATCCTCGTCACCACCGTGGCGATGGCCGTGCTGCGCCGCCGCGCATGAGCCGGCGGACAGGAGAACGATGATGAGCACCCATCAGAATGCGATTGCGCAGCTGTGCCCGCTGCTGACGAACCCGACGCGGCTGGCCCTCGTCGCCGGACTCCACGGCTGCGTGCGGGCGGATTTCCGCACGATCCGCGAGCAGCTCGGTGTCAGCGATTCGACGCTGTCGAAGCACATCTCCGCCCTCGAAGACGAGGAGATCGTGGCAGTCCGCAAGGGCTTCGTCGGCAAGCGGGCGCGCACGTGGCTGAGCCTCACCCCGGCCGGCCGGAAGGTCTATGACGCGCATATGACCGGGCTGCGCCAGATCGCGGACCTGGCGTTCAGCGAGGCCGAGGCGGAGGACGAACCGAGCACCAGGTGAGCCGCAGCCGGCACCATCCTGCGAACCCGGCCGCACAGGCCCGGCGACGGCATAGTCCCGGCGACGGCGAAGGCCCGAGGCGAGAACGCCTCGGGCCTTGGCTGTGGCAGGTATAGGATTCGAACCTATGAAGGCAATGCCGGCTGATTTACAGTCAGCTCCCTTTGGCCGCTCGGGCAACCTGCCAGGTGTCTGCTTGAGGCGCATGCGCGCTCAAGCACCTATGGAAGAATACTAGCTTCGCGCCCGAAACGCCAATCGCCTCAGCGCCTAGACTGGTGTGCGAACCGTCACCGTCTCCAGGAGGATCCATGGCCAGCGAATCGTCATTCGACATCGTCTCCGAAGTCGACCGGCAGGAAGCCGACAACGCCCTGAATCAGGCGGCGAAGGAGATCCGCTCCCGCTACGACTTCAAGGGCACCGATGCCTCGATCGAATGGTCCGGCGAGTCGATCATGATGAAGGCGGTGAGCGAGGACCGCGTCAAGGCCGTGCTCGATGTCTTCCAGTCCAAGCTCGTGCGCCGCGGCATCTCGCTCAAGTCCCTTGAGACCGGCGACCCGTACGCCTCGGGCAAGGAGTACCGCCTGGAGGGTCACCTCAAGGAGGGCATCGACAAGGAGAACGCGAAGAAGATCGCGAAGATCATCCGCGATGAGGGCCCCAAGGGCGTCAAAGCCCAGATCCAGGGCGAGGAGCTGCGGGTGAGCTCGAAGAAGCGCGATGACCTGCAGGCGGTCATCGCCCTGCTCAAGGGCAAGGACCTCGACGTCGACCTGCAGTTCACCAACTACCGCTGACCGGGTCGCTGGCTGGCCGGTCGCAGCCGGTCGGCCAGCAGGCTGGCGCGCAGCATCCCGCCGAGGCGGTGCGAGCCTGAACCGGAGCGCCGGCCGCTGGCCGCAGCCAGCTCGTCTGCCCGCGGGCGCCGGCCGGCGGCATGCGCGGTCACGACGGCGAGGAACAGCCCAGCGTGTGTGTCGAGAGCGCTGTGCCCGTGGTCGGCAACCGGGATGAGCGCACCGTCGGGTGCCTCAGCTGCGATGCGTGCGGCGATGCTGCGTGGAGTGCGCAGGTCGCGATTCCCGGAGATCACGGTCACCGGGGCCTGCAGCCGTTTGAGCGCCGCCGCCAGATCATAGGGCTCTCCGGCGAACGGGGTGAAGCGGCCACCTGCGTCTCCGAAGTCCGCTGAGGAGTCGAAGAGGCTGCCGCGGCCCGGCAGCGCATAGCCGAGTTCGCGCACTGCGATCTCACCGACGAGGTCGAACTCCATGATGTGCGGTCTGCGCGATTCGAGCTCGGCGGTGGTGAGCTTCGTCAGCAGCGCCTGCGTCCACCCGGCGCGGCCGAGGGCGATCTGGTTGAGCAGCCGGTCGAGTGTGCCGACCCCGGCGAACTCGAAGACAGTGCGCACCATGCGGCCGAGGTCCTGCTGCCCGATGAGCTGGGAGCCGGCGAGGTCGCGGATCTTCATCGCCACCCGCTCGGTCTCGGGCAGGTCAGCGACAGGATCGACAGACCCGGCGATGCCGGGCACCGGGCCGATCTCGCTCAGCTCTGCTGGCGGGTGCCCCTCGAACAGCAGCTGGAGGCTGTAGTCTTCGATGCGCTGCGGGAAGCCCGCGTCGATCATCGCCGAGTCGAGGACGAGGGCGGCGGTGCGCTCGGGATGGCCGGCGGCGAAGGCCTGGACCACATAGGTGCCGTACGAGGATCCGGCGAGCACCGCCTCGGGAACGGATTCCGCATCCAGCACAGCGGCGATGTCATCGGCCACCGCAGCCACGCGCATCGCCTCACGCGGCAGATCCGCACCGTCTGTGTCACAGCGGGACAGGCCGATGCCGCGGTGCTCGATCATGATGACGTCGAGACCGGCGCGGGCGGCACGGGCCCGCAGGCCGGCGAACAGCACGAGGGAGCCGAGACCCGGCCCGCCGGGGACGATGACGATCGGCAGGCCGGACGGGCGGGCGCCGGTGGCCGGCTGGCGGACGTAGTGAAGGTCGAACTCCGGGCCCGAGGCGGTGGCCGGCCGGCGCACACGGCGCAGCCCGCGCACGGAGCGGGCGATGCGCTCGGCCCGGCCGGCTGCACCCACGATCAGCTTTCGCCGACGGCGACGGGGTCGGCTGCCTCGACGGCGCGGCGGGCTTCGGCGAGCATGCCCTCACGGGTGGCGATCTTGATCCGCTCACGGCCGTGCGGTTCGCCCAGCTGCTTCTCCGCGGCTTCGAGCCGGTGGTAGCCCTCCCAGTCGACGTAGTCGACGCCCTTGGCGTTGAGGCGTTCGATGATCGCGTCCTCACCTGGGGCCGACGGGGCCGGCAGCCGGCCGGCGACATGGTCTTCGATGAGGTGGGTGATCGTCTCGAGCGCATCACCCTTCGTGTGGCCGATGAGCCCGACGGGTCCGCGCTTGATCCAGCCGGTGGCGTACACGCCGGGGATCCACGGCGCATCAGCCGACTCCGACTGCGAGAGCGCATCGACGACGCGGCCCTCGTGGTTCGGGATGACGCCCTTGAGCTCGTCGAAGGGCAGTTCGGTCAGCGGGGTGCCGAAGTAGCCGACCGCCCGGTAGATCGCGTCCATCGGCCAGTCGACGAAGGTGCCGGTGGCGTTGACTCCGCCGCGGCCGTCGAGCTCCTGCCGTTCGGTGCGCAGGCCGGTGACGCCGGTGTCCTCGTCGCCGAGCACGGCGACCGGGGCGTGGAGGAAGTGCAGGTGCAGGCGGCGCTTGGCGCCGGTGGGCTCACGCAGCGTGAAGTCCGTCAGCGTCTTGGTGACCTGCTTGGTCTGGTTGTTCGAGTGGATCTGGGCCATCGAGGCTTCGTCGAACTCGAAGTCCTCGGGGTAGACGATGATGTCGACGTCCTTGACGTGGCCGAGTTCGCGCAGCTCCAGCGGCGTGAACTTCGCCTGGGCCGGGCCGCGGCGGCCGAAGACGTGGACGTCGGTGACCTCGGAGCGTTTGAGTCCCTCGTAGACGTGGTCGGGGATCTCCGTGGTGAGCATGTCGTCGGCCTGCTTGGCCAGCACCCGGGCGACGTCGAGGGCGACGTTGCCGTTGCCGATGACGGCGACCTCCTTGGTGTCCAGCGGCCACTCCTGGGAGACATCGGGGTGGGCGTCGTACCAGTTGACGAAGTCAGCGGCACCGTAGGAGCGGGGCAGGTCGATGCCGGGGATGTTGAGCTTGGCGTCGACGAAGCAGCCGGTGGAGAAGATGACGGCGTCGTAGTGCTGCTGCAGCTCCTCACGCGTGATGTCGGTGCCGTAGTCGACATTGGCGAACAGCCGGATGTCCCCGCGGTCGAGCACCTTGATGAGGGCGTTGGTGATGCCCTTGATGCGCGGGTGGTCAGGGGCCACGCCGTAGCGCACCAGCCCGAAGGGGGCGGGGAGGCGTTCGAAGAGGTCGATGCTGACGTCGAATTCCCGTTCAGCCTTGGTCAGCAGGTCTGCGGCGTAGATGCCGGCCGGGCCTGCGCCGATGATGGCTACCCGGAGAGGACGAGTCATAACACACCTTTCACCTAGTCAACTCACGATTCTAACGTCCACGCGCCTGATGTCGACATCTCGAGCGGCCAGTATGCGGGAAGTCACAGCAGCGATCCTGCTGTGGACTAGACTGCCGTTCGTGACTGAACGCCAGCTGACTGACGAGGAATCCGCCCGCCGCCGCTCGGGCCTGCTGCTCGGTCTCTCCGGCTACCTGTTCTGGGGAGGGATGCCGCTCGTCTTCGCCGCTGCGGCCCCGGCGACGCCGACCGAGATCCTCGCCCACCGGATCGTGTGGTCGCTGGTGTTCTGCACCATCCTGCTCATCTTCGCCCGCGGGTTCCGCCGTGTCCTGGCTGCGGTGCGCGACCTGCGCGTGCTCGGCACGCTCGCCCTGGCCGCGATCGTCGTCTCGATCAACTGGTTCGGCTTCCTGCTCGGGGTCAGCCTCAACCGGGTCGTCGAGATCTCACTCGGCTACTTCTTCAATCCGCTCGTCACCGTGCTCATCGGGGTGGTCTTCCTCGGCGAGCGGCTGCGCAGGCTGCAGTGGGCGGCGGTCATCGTCGGCTGCCTGGCTGTCGTCGTCATCGCCGTAGGCTACGGGCAGATGCCGTGGCTGGCACTGCTCGTGGCGTTCTCCTTCGGACTCTACGGGCTCATCAAGAACCGGGTCGGCGGGAAGGTCGGCGCGCTCGAGGGGCTGACGGTCGAGACCGCGGTGCTCACCCCGGTCTGCGGTGCCTACATCATCTACCTCACCGTCACCGGTGCCTCGCACTTCGGCACCGAGGGCACCGGGCATCTGCTCATCATGCTCGCGCTCGGCCCGATCACCGCGATCCCACTCATCCTCTTCGGTGCCGCCACCCGGCGGGTGCCGCTGTCGTGGGTGGGGCTCATGCAGTACGTCACCCCGACGATCCAGTTCATCCTCGGCATCACGGTGCTCGGCGAGCAGATGCCGCTGGCCCGCTGGATCGGGTTCATCATCATCTGGATCGCCGTCGTCATGCTCACCGTCGACATGCTGCGCGCCACCCAGGCGCAGCGGCGCCGCGAGATCCGCAAGGCCAACCGGCCCGAACCTCCCCCACCGGCGGCAACCGGGACCCCGGATGCCGCAGCGGCTGGAGAGGCGAGGGCCGCCGACGGTGTGGACGCGAAGCGTCCGGAGGCAGACGAACCGCCGGCAGCCGGTCACCGCGCATAGGGCCCGGCAGCCGGGTGAGCTTCAGGCGACGCGGGAGACGACAGTGTCGGCAAACGCCGCGAGGCTGTCCTTGATCCAGCCGGCCGGCAGCGCATCAAGGGCGCTGACCGCGGCATCGGACCAGCGGCGTGCTTCGGCACGGGCCTCAGCGGTCACCGGATGGGCGGCGAGCGCCGCACGGGCGGTCTCTAGCGCCTCATCGGAGGACAGATCGGCGGCCAGCAGTTCGACGATCCGCTGCGCCTCAGCGTCACCGGCCGCGGCAGCCCGGCGCAGGCAGAGCACCGGCAGGGTCGGCACACCCTCGCGCAGGTCAGTGCCGGGCGTCTTGCCGGAGGTCTGCGCATCAGAGGTCAGGTCGATGATGTCATCGGCGAGCTGGAAGGCCACCCCGACGCGCTCGCCGTAGTCGCGCAGCACCGGCACGAGCTCGGCTGGGGCCCCGGAGGCGAGCAGCCCGAACTCACAGGAGCCGGCGATGAGCGAACCGGTCTTGTCAGCCAGCACCTTGAGGTAGTGCTCGATCGGGTCGTCACCGGGCTGGGGGCCGGCGAATTCGTTGAGCTGGCCGAGGACGAGGCGCTCGAAGGTGCGCGACTGCAGCTCGACTGCTTCGACGCCGAGTTCGGCAGACAGCAGCGAGGCGCGGGCGAAGAGCAGATCACCGGTGAGGATCGCCACCGAGTTGCCCCACACCTCGTGTGCGGCCTGTGCGCCACGGCGCACCGGGGCGTCGTCCATGACGTCGTCGTGGTAGAGGGTCGCAAGGTGGATGAGCTCGACGGCCGCGCTGGCCTTGACGACGTCGCGGGTGCTGGAGTCGCCGTACTCGGCGGCGAGCAGCACGAGCATCGGCCGCACCCGCTTGCCGCCGGCGCGCAGCAGGTGATGGGACGTCTCGTTCGGCAGCTTCTCGGTCTGCGTGACGGCGATGTCGAGGAACTCCTCGACCTCGTCCAGGCGCGCTGTCAGGGCAGCGCTGAGTTCGGATCCGGCGCCGGTGAAGGAGACCGGCGACAGCGGACCCGTCATGGGTGTCGAATGCTTCGTCATGTCCGTTTCGTCAGCCCTCAGTCGTTCGTCGTCGCCGGTGTCAGCCTCGTCAGTGCGGTGATGACATAGTCGTAGGCGTCCCGGTCGGTGGTGGATCCGTCGTCGTAGAGGTTCGCCAGCAGCTTGACCACGAAGGTCATCACCAGTCTGCTACTCATACCGTACTTGATGCCGAGGCTCATGAGCTCGGGGCGTCCGATGAGCTCGGCGAACACCCGTCCGAGGGTGAAGTAGGAGCCGAAGCTATCGCGCACGGCGGCCGGGTACTCGGCCAGGCGGCGCCGGCGGGCGGCCTCGGGATAGCGGGCGTAGGTGGAGATGACCTCGGCGGCGATGCGGGCGGCTTCCATGCCGTAGTCGATGCCCTCGCCGTTGAAGGGGTTGACCATTCCGCCGGCGTCGCCGATGAGCAGCATGCCGCGGTCGAAGTGCGGGGTGCGGTTGAAGGCCATCGGCAGGGCCGCTGAGCGCACCGGGGTCAGTTCGGTGGTCTCGTCGATGTCCCACTCGTGGCCCATGGCTGCTATCCAGTCGCGCAGCACGGCCCGGTAGTCGACCTGGCCGAAGGCCGGGGAGGTGTTGAGCATCCCGAGTCCGACGTTGACGGTGCCGTCGCCGAGCGGAAACAGCCAGCCGTAGCCGGGCATCACCTCGCCGGCGGTCGCCTGGCCCGAGACGGTGGTCTGGGTGGGTGCGGTGAGCTCGACCCAGCTTTCGATGTAGTCGTCGTCATGGCGCGGGGAGGAATGGTAGGTGCGCACGGCCACGCCCATCGGGCGGTCATCGCGCTTCTCGATGCCCAGCGCCACGGCCATGCGGGAGGAGACGCCGTCGGCGGCGATGACGACCGGGGCGCGGAAGGTCAGCTCGGGGCCGGTCCTGCGGCCGCGTTCATCGGTGGCCCGGGCGGCGACCCCGGTGACCCAGCCGTCGGGGCCGAGGAGCGGATGGGTGGCCATCGTGTTCTCGTGCAGGCGCGCGCCGCACGCGGCTGCGAAGCCGGCGAGGTCGGCGTCGAGCTTCATGCGCGGGCGTGTCAGCCCATGATCGGGCATGCCCGGCACATCGGGCCAGTCGATCTCCAGGCGGTGGCCGGCGCCGATGAGCCGCAGCCCGCGGTTGGGGTGCCAGCCGTCCTCGGCCCGGGTCGGGATGCCGAGGCGCTGGGTTTCGCGCACAGCCCTGGGGGTGAGGGCGTCGCCGCAGATCTTGTCGCGCGGGAAGGATGCCTTCTCCAGAAGTGCGACCTCGAAGCCGGCCTGGGCGAGGTGGGCGGCTGCGGTCGAGCCGGCCGGTCCTGCACCGACGATGACGACGTCGGCGTCGATGTGGGTCATGCCGTCGGGCCGCCGGCGGGGTTGGGCCCGGCGGCGGGTTTGAGGGCGTGGTGGATGGCGACGATGCCGCCGGTGAGGTTGCGGTACTTCACCTGGTCGTAGCCGGCAGCGAAGATCTGCCGGGCGAAGGTGTCCTGGTCCGGCCAGGTGCGGATCGACTCGGCGAGGTAGACGTAGGCCTCAGGGTTCGAGCTCACGGCCTTCGCCAGGGCCGGCAGCGCGGCCATGATGTACTCCTTGTACGCCACGGCGAACGGCGCGAACGTCGGGGTGGAGAACTCGGCGATGACGAGCCGGCCGCCGGGCTTGAGGACGCGCAGGATCTCCGTCAGGGCCGCGTCGACGTCCTGGAAGTTGCGGATGCCGTACGTGATCGTCACCGCATCGAAGGTCTCAGCGGCGAACGGCAGGTCGAGGGCGTCGGCGTAGACGAACTCGATGTCCGGGTAGCGCTTCCGTCCGACAGCGAGCATGCCCTCGGAGATGTCGCCTGCGACCACCTCGGCGCCGGCGCGCGCATACGGAACGGACGAGGCGCCGGTCCCGGCGGCCAGGTCGAGGATCCGCTCACCCGGATTGGGATCGACCGCCTCGGTGTTGGCGATGCGCCACAGGCGCGAGATCCCGAAGGTCATGACGTCGTTGGTGAGGTCGTAGCGCTCGGCGACGTCGTCGAACATCGACGCGACGTCGGCGGCCTGTTTGTCCAGCTGGGCCCGGTTCATTGCCCTATCGTCTCAACTGAGCCGCCCGGGAGCCAATCGGGGCCCGGTGTCGTGGTGCAGTGTGCTCGAGGTGCCTGCCGCCGGGGCCGGTGAGCACGTAGGATGGCATGAATATGGACAGGATCGATGTGAGCGATGACGACCCTGGGCTGCCGCGGTTTGTGGTGCGTTCATGGTTCATCGACGGCCTCAGCCCCCATGCCCCGGTGCCCTTCACCCACGGGCTGCCGACGACGCCGCAGGAGTTCATCTCCCAGCTGCCGGCTGCAGGGTTCTCCTGCTGGGTGCGGCACACCTCCGGGCTCGTCGGGTTCGGCCGGGCAGCCCGGCTGACAGCCACCGGTGCCCGCCGGTTCGCTGACCTCGACCGGGCCTGGCAGCAGATCGTGGCGACCTCGACGATCGACGATCCGGTCGGCCTGCCGGGTTCGGGCCTGGCGTGCTTCTCGGCGGTGACGTTCTCCGCCCAGTCGCAGGCCACCTCGGTCATCGACATCCCCCGCTATCTGCTCGGCCGCCGCGATGGGCGCGTGTGGCTGACCTCGATCGAACCGCTGAGTGCCGGTGCTCGCACAGCCGACCCGGCCGGCAACGGCGATGGCAGTGACGATGGGGAGCTCGTCCTCGCCCCGACCCCGATCCGCCGGCCGGTCGGCGCGACCCGGAAACCCGGGCATACGACCGGGGCGGACTACCTCGACATCGTCGCCCAGGCGAGCGCTCTCATGCGGGAGCATACCGGTGCGCAGGCGCTGAAGAAGGTCGTGCTCGCCCGCGATGAGCTCATCGAGACTCCCGATGAGATCGACGTGCGTGCGCTGCTCGCGGCGCTCAACACCGCCTATCCGGGCTGCTGGACCTTCGATGTCGCCGGCCTCATCGGCGCGACCCCGGAGCTGCTCGTCGGAGTCGAGGACGGCCGGGTCACCACTCGGGTGCTCGCCGGCACCTACCGGGTCGAGGACGATCCGCGCGCCGAACTCGCCGCGGCCCGCGAACTGCTGGGCAAGGCCAAGGACCAGGAGGAGCACCGGTATGCGATCGAGTCGATCGTCGCGCCGCTGACCCGCCTGACCGATCAGCTGCACGTCGACGAGGAGCCGCACCTGCTGCAGCTGGCCAACGTCATCCACCTGGCCTCCGATGCCCACGGCACGCTGACAGCTCGCGACGGGCGGGTGCCGACTGCGCTGGCCGTCGCCGAGGCGGTCCATCCGACTGCTGCGATCGGCGGGGTGCCGACGCCGCTGGCCGCCGCGACGATCGCGGAGTACGAACGCACCGACCGGGGCCGGTTCTCCGGGCCGGTGGGCTGGATGGACGCGGCCGGCAACGGGCAGTTCGGCATCGCGCTGCGGTGCGGTCAGTTCGAGGCCCGCAACCGCATCCGGCTCTTCGCCGGGGCCGGGATCATGCCCGATTCCGATCCGCTGACCGAGCTGGTCGAGACCGGTGCGAAGTTCGCGCCGATGCGCACCGCGCTCGGCATCGACCCGCAGGCCGCGATCGCAGAGGAGCGCGCGGCAGCCATGCCGACGGATGCAGCACCTACGGCTGCTGAGCGGGAGGGAAGTCATGCGTAGGTCCGGGTATCTGGCGATCTTCGCAGGTGCGGTCATCGTCGCGTTCAGTGCGCTCATCAGCTTCCTGCTCAGGTTCTTGGGCGACGGGCCGCCGGCTGGTCAGGAGTTCGTCCTCACCGTCACCGCCGTGCTCATCGCCACCGGCTTCGGCCTGCAGGTGGCGAGCACGGTCGCCGGGTCCTTCGATGACGGCACCGGTGACCATGACGGCGATGCCGAGCACGACGTCACCTCCGGCGGCACCCGGCACGACGATTCGCGCCGCGAGTTCACCGACTCAGCCGAACGCCCGGCCACTGCGCTCGGCAGGGTCGCCAACATCGTCGTCTACGCCGGGGCCGGGACGTTCCTCATCGGCTATGTCACCGACCTCTTCGCCCCATCCGACGGCGGGGCGACCACCGCCGCGGTCATCATGCTCGCTGCTGGTGGCATCCTCATCGCCGGCGTGGCGCTCAGTCTCATCGCTGCTGCCAGCAGGCGCGCGCAGCGCCGCGGCAGCGCCTGATTCCTGCGGCAGCGCCTGACGCCAGACTCAACTGGCTGCTGGTCTGGCCACGGACGGCAGCGGCACCTCGATGATGCCCGGCTCGCCAGCCGCGAGCACCCGGGCGAGCGCCTCGGCACTGTCGGCCTGTGTGTGCGGCCAGCCGTAGCCGACTGCCAAATCAGCGAAGTCCCGGCCGTGCGGGGTGGCGAAGTAGCGTTCGAAGTAGGGCACGAGGTGGTCCTGGCCGTGTTCGAGTCCGGCGAAGATCTGCCCGCCGTCGTCGTTGAGCACGATGATCTGCAGCGCCGGCAGCTCCTCGCCTGCTTCGCGCAGCAGCCCGCCGATCTCATGCAGCATCGCCAGGTCCCCGATGATGAGCCGCACCGGCACAGCCGGGTCAAGTGCCCGGGAGAACCCGGTGGCTGTCGAGATGAGCCCGTCGATGCCGGCCAGTCCGCGCGAGGCATGCACATGCGCGCGCCGGCCGAGCGGTACGGCGTGGATGGTCTCGGCGATGACGCGGATGGCCGAGGAGCTGGCTGCATAGACGTGCGGGCGCACCGCAGCAGGCGCAGCGGTGAGTGCCGCCTGCACGATCTCCGCCCGCCTGCCGCCGGTTCCGGTGAGCTTCCGGCCGGCCTCGATCCAGCGGCCCGACCAGCTGCCCGCACCAGCAGGACCTTCGGCGTCGCGTGCGGCGTCGAGTGCCGAGGCGAGGCCCACCTCGGCGCCGGCGGGAATGCGGATGATCTGCCGGTCGGAGGCCAGCAGCTTCGCATCGGGCCGGAACAGGGTCGGCTTGCCGATGACGACGACCCGCCGGCAGCCATCGAGAAGCTCTGGGTGCGCCTCGAGGACCTGCGGGTGGGCCGGCACCGCGGCGCTGGAGTCGACGAGCGGACAGGATGGTTCGGCCAGGATCGGCACACCGGTGGCTTCGAGAGCTGCGGCCAGCCCTGCCAGCGGGAAGCCGTGGACATCCCCGGCGAGCACGATCGTCTCCCCGCTCGCCTCGGTCAGCGCCTCGGCAGCGGCGGTGATCTGCGCGGCCTCGGCCGCCTCGGGCGCGGGGACCGGCGGGCACGTGAGCTCTGCTGCCCAGCCGTCTGCCGCCTCGGCGGCGGTGGGCACGAGCGGGACGTCGAACTGGACGTTGACCTGCACCGGGCCCGGCCGCCCACCCGGCCCGGCACCGCGGGCCGCTGCCAGGCAGCGCCCGGCGATCACCTCGGCGTCGGGGGCGCCGGCGGGGATATCGCAGCCGGCCACGGCCTCGGGCAGCATCGTCGCCTGCGCATCGAGAGTCTGATTGGCGCCGGTGCCGCGCAGCCGGGCCGGCCGGTCGGCGGTGAGCGCGATGAGCGGCAGGCAGGCGTAGGCGGCTTCGGCGAACGCCGGGTGGAGGTTCGCGACCGCCGAACCCGAGGTGGTGACGACGGCGACCGGGCGGGGCTGACCGGCGATCCGACGGCCTTTGGCCAGACCGAGAGCGTGGAACGCAGCCGAGCGCTCGTCGATGCGCACGAACGTGTCGATCCGGCCGGCCGCAGCGGCCTGCGCGAGCGCATAGGTCAGGGGCGCTGACCGGGAGCCGGGGCAGATGACGACATCGCGCACCCCAGCGGCGGTCAGGGCGCGGACGACGGCGCGGGCCACCGCAGTCGAGGGCTGCAGCTGCTGATCAGAAGAGGTGTTCATCACCTCGATTCAACCACGCCCGCCCGGCAGCTGTTCCCGCTCCGGTCGCCGCATGCCGGGCATCCGGCGGGACAGCTTAGAATGTGCTCATGACCTACCCGCCGCATCCCTATCTGCTGCGCTCTGAACCCGAGGAGCCCAAGACGCAGCGCACGGACAGGCGGCGGATCCTGCAGCTGCTCGCCGGGGTGGTCCTGTTCATCATCACGAGCGTCGTGCTGCTCACCGTCGACTGGGCGCTGCTGAACCTCTCCGGCCGCCCGATCGAGATCACCGATCCCGGCACCATCGCCCGGCCCGGCTGGATCGCCGTCATCAGCGCCTGCGCGGCCGCCGCCGTTGCGCTGCTGCTCTACCGACTCATCGTCGGCTGGATCGGCGGTGATCCGGGTCAGGGGCTGCGCGGGGGCTCGAAGACCATCGAGTTCCTCTTCGGCATCACCGTCGGAGTCGCGGTCATCCTCGCAGCGATCGGCATCATCGCGCTGCTCGGCGGCTACCGGATCACCGGCATCCAGCTCAGTGACGGAATCCTCATCGGCCTGGCCGGCGGGATCAGCGCCGGTGTCATCGAGGAGATCGTCTTCCGCGGGATCCTGCTGCGGATCCTCGATGCGTGGTTCGGCTCATGGGCGGCGCTCATCATCTCCTCAGCGCTGTTCGGTGCCGCGCATCTGGGCAATCCCGGCTCCAGCTGGTGGGGTGCGACCGCGATCGCGGTGGAGGCCGGTCTGCTGCTGGGCGGGGCCTATCTGCTCACCCGCCGGCTGTGGCTGCCGATCGGCATCCACGCCACGTGGAACTTCCTCTCCGGGGGCATCTTCAGCTCCCCGGTCTCCGGCGTCGGCTCCGGGGACGGCCTGTTCGCTGCGACGTTCTCCGGGCCGGACTGGCTGACCGGCGGGGACCTCGGCATGGAGGGCTCGGTCATCACCGTCGCGGTGTGCTCGCTGGCCGGTCTGGCGATGCTCTTCCTCGCCCACCGGCAGGGCCAGCTGCTGCCGAGCGTGCGCACCGAGCGCCGTCGGGCAGCCAATCCCCAGCGCTGAGTCGCACGCCCGTCTCCTCCCGTTCACCCACGCGTCCTATCGTGAGCGGTGAGACCCCGTGTCGCGCCCACCTCTGCCGAGCCCTGCGAGGACGCTTATGATCCAGCGACGTCACATCATGCTCTCCGTCGGCGCGCGCGCCGTGCGCGCCCTGACCGCCGCCCGCAACCGGGCCGGCGAATTCCCCGGCCGCAACCAGACGCTCACCTTCCTCGGCCCCGAACCCACCGGCGAGGACGCCACCCGCTTCCATGTGCGGGAGAAGCGCAAGCTCTCCCGCCGGCTGCGCGAATTCTTCGTCTACTCCCCCGCCCTATCGCGCACCGTCGGGCTGCGGGTGCTGCTGCCGGGCACCCCGAGCGAGGTCGCCGACGTCATCTACCTCTTCCACGGCTCCGGCGATGACTTCCGCTCCTGGACCGACCTCGGGGCTGCTGAACGGATCACCGCTGAGAGCCCGTATCTCGTCGTCATGCCCGATGCCGGGGCGGCGAGCTACTCCACGCACGCCTTCGGCGACACGCTGCTCGACTGGCCGAAGTTCCACACCGGCGAGCTCGTCGACTTCGTCACCGGCCGCTACTCCGTCAACGCCGAACGCGGCGGCCAGATTCTGGCCGGCCTGTCGATGGGCGGATACGCGGCGATGAAGTACGCCGCCTGGCACCCCGACCGCTACTGCGCGGCCGCCGCATTCTCCTCCCCACTCGACCCGCTGGCCGCCGTACCGCTGATGGACATCATCTCCCTGCGCGAGGGCGGCGAACCGCGTTCGCTGTTCGGCGACCCGCGCCGTGACAAGGCCGAATGGCTGGCCAACTCCCCGCTGCACCTGGCGGATAACCTCGCTGCCACCGATCTGTGGTTCACCGCCGGCTCTGGCGACCCGGACCCAGGAGAGGCTGAAGAGCACGTCGACGTGCTCGAAGCCAGCGTCAGCCACCACGGCGAGTCCTTCCACCAGCGGCTGAGCGAACTGGGCATCAGGCACATGTGGACGCCGCGCGCCACCGGCCTGCACAACTGGTTCGCCTGGCAGCGCGAACTGGGCGAGTGGATCACCGCGCTGCCGCAGCGGCTGGCCGCTCAGGCTGCCGCCGACCGCCGTTCCCGAGGTGGTGGCCAGGTCTCCGATGGCGCAGCGTTCACCTTCATCACCGGTCTGCCGGTGTTCTCCGTGCACGGCTGGGAGGTCTCGATCTCGCGCAGGCGCGCGCAGCTGGTGACCTTCGGCCAGGTCACCACCGCCGGGTTCACCCTTAACGGGGCCGGCACCTTCCGCATCCGCACCCCGGCGCTGTACCACCCGGGTGAGAAGTACGAGCTGCGGATCTCCTCACCTCTGTCGGAGTCGGTCTCGACGCTGCACGCCGATGCGCAGGGCCGGCTCGACTTCACCGGCCGGATGGCTGGGGCCCTGCACGACCCGATCGTGCCCGGCCGGCGCACCCGCCACTACCGCACCTGGGGCCAAGACGAGATCACCCATGTGACGATCGCGCCCTGTGAGCCAGCGCCGGCAGCAGCGAAGGCCCGGAAGCCTCACCGCGGGGACGCCGCTGATAAGCGCTGAGACCTCATCAGTATGTGATCTGCGATACAATCGGGGCATCCCCAACGCCCGCGCCTGCGGGATGCGCCCTCCGCGCGGAGCAGAAAGAAGCCCTCATGTCTGCATCCCCGCTCTCGGTAGCCAACCCGTCTCGGCTGTTCTGGCTCACGATCCTGCTCGCTGCCTGCGGGGAGTTCTACAAAGTCGGCAGCTCAGGATTCCATCACCTCGGTGTCTTCGCCCTCGGCCTGCTGATCGCGTTCATCGTCCCTGCAGCAGCACTGTGGTGGCGTGCAGCGAGCGGCTTCATGCCGGTCGGCTACAACCCAAAGCAGCCCGCCACGCTGCAGCGCGCCAGGACCATCGGTTTTGCCGGTCCGCTTGCCGTCTTCTTCTACTTCGCGTACCTGGCGAAGGCCGCCCAGCAGATCGAAGTCACGCTGCTCTACGGGGCATGTACGATCCTCATCGCTGTCTCCCAGCAGTGGCTGTACTACCGTCTGCGGCGCATCGAACGCAGCACACACAGCGATGAGCCTGATGACGACCCAACGGCCCATGACAGCCCAACGACCCCTGACGACCCGGCGGCCGTCGACCACGGAGCACCGCCGGCTGCAGCACCTCGGTGACGGATCCCGGTTTGAGACCGGGCGACGGTTACGGGCGCAGCAGCCAGTGCGCGCGGACCGGGCGGAAGCCGCGCCGATTCCATAAGGGGCCCGAGAGCGGATTCTGTGCCGCATAACCGATGAGCAGCGCCTCCACCCCCTGTGCCCGGGCGTGAGCTTCGCCTGCAGCGAGCATTCGGCTGGCCAGTCCGGTGCCGCGCAGGTGCGGTTCGGTCCAGGCGAAACCGACATAGGCGCTTGTCCCCACCCTGAGCCCGGAAGCCGCCCAGGCGGACTCCTCCGGTGGGGTGATGGTGAGGTAGGCATCGATGGCGCCCGGCTTTCGACCGCGCACGATCGCCGACCAGCCGGGGCCGGCTGCGATCGCCTCGCGCGCATACTGGCGCATGGCCGCCTCGGTGTTCTCGCGCAACAGGTTGGACATGAACGCAGCATCGAAGGCCTGCAGCTTCATCATCCCCGCTGTCAGCGCATCCTCATCAGCCTCCTCCGGCGCGGTGAACGGCAGATCCCCAGCCGGCACCTCGGGAGCGTCGCGGTCGAGTGTCCGTAGTCCGTCGACGGAGTCGAGGCGGAATCCGGTCGCCGCCAACGCTTGTGCGATCACCGCCTCGCGAGCGGGAATCGAAACCTGGATCGACCGGTCCGCATCATCGATCGTCTCTCCGTCGCCGAACCGGCTGCCAGCACCGCGAGCCGTCTGAGCGTCCCGGGCCCGCGCCTCGGCGACCGCAGCGGCGAGCACCGCAGCGATCCCACCAGCATCGGCACCGCTGCCGACGCGCAGCTGAATCGTGTGCGCCACCCGGGTGCCCCACACGGCGGCTGGAGTGTCGAGCCCGGAGACGCGGGTGCGGACGATGGCCAGGGCGACCGGTGCCTCGGGCATGGCAGCGCCAGAACCGGCACCGACGATCGTGTCGCCGGGCTCAGGCTGCGGTACATCCAAGGGCGCCCAGGCCGGGTCGAGGGTGGCAAGACGGGCGGTCTGCTCTGCGGTGAGCCGGGCGAGCGCGGCATGCGGTGCGGGATCGAAGACGGCGTCCATGCAGCGATCCTAGGCGCGCGCGGCAGGTTGTGCATATGCCGTGTGGTGCATGCCGGTGTCCGGGAGGCTGCGGCCTCACACCTGCCGGCGCAGCTCCGACAGACAGTCACGGACCCGGGCGTCCCACCAGGCGTGGGTCTCGGCGTCTGCCGTGTGGGCGGCGAGAAGCTCTGGGTCCGGTTCGGCGCGCCAGGCGGACAGCAGCCCGCCGCCGAGGTGGTCGTCTCCATCGCGGTGAGTGTCGCCCGCGATGATGTCGGTGGTGAAGAGTGCTCCCGTGCCGAGCCCGCAGGCGGGCGGGCCGGCGAAGATCGCCTCGGCGGCAGCATCGACCGGCAGACTGGCGGCCAGCAATGCTCCTGCCCGGAGACCGATCCCGGTCTCCAGAGCTGATGACACGACAGCGGGCAGCCCGCAGCCGGTGACGACGTCTGCGGCATGCTGGGCGCCGCCGAGCGGCTGGGCTTTGACGATGACGACATCCGCCGCGCCGAGGGCTGCCACCCGGTACGGGTCCTCGGCCTTGCGGATCGATTCATCAGCAGCAATGCGGATGGGCAGCCCACGGTCGGCGATCCACTCCCGCAGCCGGGCGAGGTCCTCGACCGCAGCGACGGGCTGTTCGATGTACTCCAGCCAGTCGGCCGCCTCGGGAAGCGCGGCGACGGCCACGCACAGCTGCTGGGCAGCGGCGAGCGGGTAGCCGGCGTTGGCGTCGAAGCGCAGCCGGGCTGCCGGGGCGTGGGCGCGCACAGCGCGGATGCGCGCGAGATCAGTGTCCAGGTTCGCGATTCCGCCGGCTGCGATCTTGATCTTGAAGGTGCCGGCACCCGGATAGCGGGCGATGAGACCCGGCACTGCGTCTGGTGAGCAGTCGGGGATGGTGCCGTTGAGCGGGACGGCATCACGCAGCGGTTCGGGAGCCGGCCGGTGGCCGAACTCGAGCGCACCGGCCAGCCAGCGTGCCGCCTCGGGCGCGGCGTATTCGAGGAAAGGTGAGAACTCCGACCATCCTGCTGGCCCACGGAAGACGACCGCCTGCCGGGAGGTGATGCCGCGGAAGCGGGTGATCATCGGCAGTTCGACGACGCGGCGCTGAGGCAGCAGCGCATCGAGGTCGTCGGTGCCGGTGACGAGCTCGGCCAGCCAGTCTGGGATCATGTCGCGCACCTCCTCCTCCGACGTACCGCTACGACAAAGGTGCAATTGCAGCGGTGAACTCTCTCTGGAACCGTGAATACGAATCGCGGCAACCTGCGCTGTCATATGGCAGCCGGATTCCCGCGCATCCACTGTAAGCAGAGAGAAGCCGACATGAAGAACCTGTCCTCGCCCACAGCCGTCACCCAGCCGTCGCTGCTGTTCTGGCTCGCCGTCATGCTCACGAGCTGTGCCGACAGCTACGCGTTCGGCTCTCCGGTTTTTGCCGGGCACTTCCTCGCGACCGTCGCTCTGAGTTTCGGCGTACCTGCAGCAGCGCTCTGGGTGCGTGCTCGGCAGGGCTTCCGGCCCGTGGGGTTCTCCACTCAATCCCCTGATTCGCTGAGCCGCGCTGTGACAATCGGAAGGGTCGGACCAGCAATCGCTGCAGCGTATTTCGCGTATCTGACGGTCACGGCAACAGTCGTCGACGCCGCCTTCGTATACGGGCTCTCCACCGCTGCCGTCCTGGTCTCCCAGCAGTGGCTTCTCCTGCGGCTGCGGCAGATCCAACGCGACGACGCGCCGCAGCCGGGCGTTGAAGTACCGGCCTGACACGCCGCTGGCCGGCCTCATGCCGACAGCTAAACTTGCAGGCATGCCTGTCTCTGAGATCTTCGACCCCAGCCGCTGGCGCGCGGTCGCCGGCTTCGACTTCACCGACATCACCTACCACCGGGCCATCGACGCCGACGGTACTGACATCGGCTGTGTGCGCATCGCCTTCGACCGGCCGGAGGTGCGCAACGCCTTCCGCCCGCACACCGTCGATGAGCTGTATCGCGCGCTCGACCACGCCCGGCAGACTCCCGATGTCGGCTGTGTGCTGCTGACCGGCAACGGCCCGAGCGAGAAGGACGGCGGCTGGGCGTTCTGCTCCGGCGGCGACCAGCGCATCCGCGGCCGCTCCGGCTACCAGTACGCCGACGGTGAGACCGCCGAGACCGTCGACCCGGCACGTGCCGGCCGGCTGCACATCCTCGAAGTCCAGCGGCTCATCCGCACGATGCCCAAGATCGTCATCGCCGTCGTCCCCGGCTGGGCGGCCGGTGGTGGGCACAGCCTGCACGTCGTGTGCGATATGACGATCGCCTCGCGTGAGCATGCGAAGTTCAAGCAGACCGACGCCGATGTCGGCTCCTATGATGCCGGCTACGGCTCGGCGTATCTGGCGAAGATGGTCGGGCAGAAGCGGGCCCGGGAGATCTTCTTCCTCGGCCGCACCTACTCTGCCCAGGAGATGGCCGATATGGGTGCCGTCAACGAGGTCGTCGACCACGCCGAGCTCGAATCCGCAGCCCTGACGATGGCACGGGAGATCCTCGGCAAGTCCCCGAATGCCCAGCGGATGCTGAAGTTCGCCTTCAACCTCGTCGACGACGGGCTCGTCGGCCAGCAGGTCTTCGCCGGTGAGGCCACCCGCCTGGGCTACATGACCGATGAGGCCGTCGAGGGCCGGGATGCGTTCTTGGAGAAGCGCGACCCGGACTGGTCGCCGTTCCCCTGGTACTACTGAGCCGGTGAGGGCCCGCTCGATGGACCACACCGAACTCGCCGAACTGCTGCGCCGGGCGAGGGCCGGCGCACACACCGTCGTGCTGCCGCCCACCCGCGACGGTCAGGTCTCGGTCATCGACCCGCACCGCTACGACGACGCCGGCACCGGCCGCAGACCCCCAGCCCTCGTCGTGCACACCTCGGGCACCACCGGACCGGCCAAAGGGGTGGCGCTCTCCGCTCAGGCGCTCACCGCCTCGGCGACGGCGACCGAGGCGATCCTCGGCGGGCCCGGCCGCTGGTACCTGACCCTGCCGGTCAACCACATCGCCGGCGCCCAGGTGGTGCTGCGCTCGCTGCAGGCCCAGACGGTGCCGTTCGCTGCCCGCGGGCCGTTCACCGCGCAGTCCTTCACCGCCGATGTCATGGCACTGCAGGAGGCGGCCCTGCACATGATCGCCTCCTCCGGCCCGGCCGGCCCGCTCTACACTGCGCTCGTGCCCACCCAGCTCACCCGCATCATGGCCGACCCGGTCGCCGCTGAGCTCGCGCGCGCCTTCGACGCGATCCTGCTCGGCGGGGCGGCGATCTCCCCCGGCCTGCTCACCCGCGCTGCATCAGCTGGCCTGAACATCGTGCGCACCTACGGGATGAGCGAGACGTGCGGGGGCTGCGTCTACGACGGAATCCCCTTCGCAGACGTCGACGTCAGCATCAACGACGCCGGCCGGGTGGTGCTTTCCGGCGCTGTGCTCGCCGACGGCTACGTCGATGTCACCAGCGGCCGGCTGCGCGCACTCCCCGATCCCGAGGCGGTCACCGGCAGCGGGTTCACCACCGGTGACGACGGGACCCGCCGGTTCGTCACCAGCGATCTGGGGACGATCACCGACGGGGTATTGAGCGTCCTCGGCCGGGCTGATGACGTCGTCATCTCCGGCGGGGAGAACATCAGCCCGCTGACCGTCGAGAACACGCTGCTTGCCGCCCTCGAAACCACTGGCGTCCGCGAGGTGCTCGTCACCGGGGTGCCGGATGCCGAATGGGGTGAGGTGCTCGCCTGCGCGATCGTCACCGACCGCCCCGGCACGACTGACAGCGACCCCGTCGCCGCCGCACGTGCGCTCGCCGACCGGCTCACTGACTCGGTGCCGGACTTGCCGGGCCTGCACCGGCCGGTCTATGCGGTCGAGCTCGATGCGCTGCCGGCCACCGGTCTGGGCAAACCGGACAGGCGTGCCCTGCGCCGCCAGCTGGTTGAGCGTCTCGGGCTGGCCGAGTGCCCCTGACTGCAACCGAGTTGTGATGCGCCGCGTTGGGAAACGGCCTGTCGCAGTGGCAGACTAGACTGGTCTGCAGGCTGGCGAAACTGCTGGCCAGCGCACTGACCATGGCATGATCTGAATGACATTGAGGACTCCGATGGCAACCTTCCAGCAGTGGGTCGAGGGAGCTCGGCTGCGCACCCTGCCGCTGGCTGTCGCCCCCGTGCTGCTGGGAACCGGAGCCGCGCTCGGCGTGCTCGGCGGACTGTCGGCCCTCGTCATCGGCAGCGTGCTCGACGCCCCGAACCCCGATGTCTCACTGTCGTTCCTGCTGCTCAAAGCGGCGCTCGCACTCGTCGTGTCCCTGGCCCTGCAGATCGGGTCGAATTACGCCAATGACTACTCCGACGGCGTGCGCGGCACCGATGACGTGCGGGTCGGGCCGCTGCGGCTGACCGCCTCCGGGGCGGCCCCGCCCGAGGCGGTGAAGCGGGCGGCATTCATCAGCTTCGGTGTCGCTGTGGCCGCCGGTGCGATCCTCGTCATCATCTCCCAGGCGTGGTGGCTCATCCCGGTCGGTGCCGCCGCGATCTGGGCGGCCTGGTTCTACACCGGCGGTTCGAAGCCCTACGGCTACCGGGCGATGGGCGAGCTGTTCGTCTTCATCTTCTTCGGCCTCGTCGCCACGCTCGGAACGACCTATGCGCTCGTCTCGACGATCTCAGCGGCCGCGATCGCCGGTGCGGTCGCGATCGGGCTGTTCGCCTGTGCGGTGCTCATGGTCAACAACCTGCGCGACATCCCCACCGACCGGCAGGCCGACAAACTGACTTTGGCGGTGCTGCTGGGTGAGAAGCGGGCGCGGCTGGCCTATACGCTGCTCGTGTTCATCCCGTATGCGCTGCTGCTCGTGCCGATTCTCACCGGGCATCCGGCTGCGGTGCTGGCGGCGCTGTCGCTAGTGCTCACGATCTCACCGCTGCAAGTGGTGCTCTCCGGTTCGGAGGGCACAGCACTCATCCCGCCGATCAAGCACACGGGGCTCGCGGCACTGGCCTATGCCGCGCTGCTGGCGCTCGGCCTGGCACTGTAGGCCCGCAGACGTCAGCGGTCAGGATCTCAGCGGTCGAGTTCCCGGTCCTCCAGGTCCTCGTCGCTGCCCTTTTTCACGGTGCGTGCCTTGACCTTCCCGCTGCGGGCCCGGCGGCGCTCCTGCCAGGCGATGAGCGAACCGGTCGCCGAATCGCGCAGCGGCCTGAGCGTCAGATAGCTGATGAGGGCGGAGATGATGATCGCCGCGATCGTCGAGATGAGGCCGGGGCCTGCGATCCACCAGACGACGACGATCGTGCCCATGAGCACAGCGAGGCGGGCGAGGAGGTACATCAGATAGTCACGCATGATGCCCACCAGTGTACCGGTGCCGGCTGTCCGTCCCGAACGTGGGAGGCGCACCTGAGTCCGCGCTGGGAGGCCGCATCTGAGACGCTGGCGCGTTTCCGTCCGCCTGCGCCGATCGACTATCCTGATAGGCAATATGACAAGGATTCTGGTAGCCGCCGCACTGATTCTCGTCGCTGTCACGCTGTACAGCTTCTTCGACTGCGTCGTCCGCGACCGCGCCCACATTCGAGTCCTGCCCAAATGGGGTTGGCTGCTCGTCATCCTCTTCGTCCCGGTCTTCGGGCTGCTGCTGTGGTTCCTGTTCGGCCGCTCCAGCTTCGGCCAGCGCCGCTCGGCCGGCCCGGTCGCCCCGGATGATGATCCGGACTACCTGCAGAAGATCGCCGATGAGGTCGAACAGGCCGAGCGCCGCAAGCGCCGCGAAGAGCTCGAGCGCCGCCGCAAGTCCACCGGCAGCACTGCCGCATCGCACGGCACCCGGGCCCAGCCGCAGGAGGGCATCAATGCACCGGCGACACCCGAGCCCACTGACGAACCGGCGACCGGACCGGCGTCCGAACCGGCAGCCGAGCCGGAGGCCGCTGCTGAGGAGCTGAGCCCGCACGAGCAGTTCGAGCGCTGGCTGGCCGAACGCGAACGCGAGGAGCAGGCGGCACGCGACACCCAGGATGATCGCCCGGAGAGCGGCGAGAACGGCGCCAACTCCGCCAACGGCCGCTCATAGCCGCAAGAACTCATCAGCCACAAGAAAATGATCCGCAGGACCGTACGGTCCTGCGGATCATCTGCATTCAGCTCACGCCACGCTCACAGCCCGGAGTAGGAGTGCAGGCCGTCGAAGTAGACGTTGACGATGGCGAAGTTGAAGATGAGGCTGGAGAAGCCGACGATGTTGAGCACCGCCACCTGGGTGGCCGACCAGCCGCGGGTCGCGCGTGCGTGGAGGTAGGCAGCATAGACGACCCAGACGACGAATGACCAGATCTCCTTGGCGTCCCAGCCCCACGGCCGGCCCCAGGCGACCTCAGCCCAGATCGCACCGGCGATGACGGTGAAGGTCCATGTGACGAACCCGACCGCAGCGATCCGGTAGGACAGCTGCTCGACGACATCGCTGGCAGGCACGCGGTTGAACATCCGGCCCAGCCCGGTGACAGTGTCCTTCTGCTCAGTGCGGGCCTTGAGGATCTGGAAGACCGCCAGGATCGCTGAGACGCTCAGCAGCGCGGTCGAGAGGATCGCGATCGGCACGTGGATCCAGATCCAGTACGACTGCAGCGCCGGCACAAGCTGTGCGGCCGGAGTGTAGAAGACGGTGATGCACAGACCCAGAGTCACAAGCGCGCCACCGGCGACGAAGGTGCCGAGGTAGCGGATGTCGGCGAAGTACAGCACGACGATGTAGACGAGCACGGCGAGTGCCGAGGCGGTGAGCGCGTACTCCATCATATTGCCCCACGGCACCCGAGTCACCGACAGCGCGCGGGTGAGCACGGCGGCCACGTGCAGGCCGGCGGCGAGCACCGTCAGTGCGGTCGCCATCCGGGCGGTGGTGCGGCGTCCGGCCGTGCCCGAGGCGGTGGTCGCCGCCTCACCGGGCCCGCCCGTCCCCGTCCTGCCGGTCTCCGTGCCGTCGGTCCGCGTGCCGCTGGTCTCGGCGTCGTCCTCGCGGTCGAGGACGGCGACGGAGCCGTTGCGTGAGGTGCGCACCGGCGTTCCGGCTTTCGCGCTCGCCTTCGCACTGGCCTTCGCGTTCGTCTTCGCGGCGACCCTGCCGGATGCGGTCTGCTTTCCGCTGCTGGCCAGGGTGCGGCCTGCGAACAGGTCGCTGGAGTAGAGCAGGAAGGCGATCGCGTACACGGCCATCGCCGAGTAGACGAGCAGGTTCGACCACGTCGCAAGCGTGACGTTGACGTCCATGGAGGTCATGCCTTTCGACTGGGTGAGTTGTTCAATTCTACTGCAAGGCTCTCAGCCGCCTGCACCACGCGCGGGTCCTCTCCTCGGGCCAGGGAGGCGACCTCGGTGGCGACGCCGTCGTCGGTGTCGGCGGCGCGGACCCACATGCGCCGGCGCGGCACGAACAGGGAGAGTCCGAGGCCGGCGAGCAGGAAGATGGTGAAGGCGAGCATGATCCCCTGGGTGGGGTCGTGGCGGATGTCGAGGGCGACGTAGCGTTTGATCTCTTCAAGTTCGACGCTGCCGAGCCCATCGGGCAGCTCGGTGGTCTCCCCGGGCTTGAGGTACAGCTGCAGCGGCTGCCCATCAGGCCCGGCGAGCTGGTCGAGGTTGTCGGTGTCGAGTTCGTAGACCGACTGGGCGACGCCGGCATCGAGGCCGAGGTCGCCGGCGAAGACGTTCATCACGAGGTAGGGATTTCGCAGCTCGGCGAACTGGGAGACGAGTTCGCCCTTCTCGTTCTGTGAGGCGGTCGGCAGCAGGATGCCGATGAAGCCGAGCTGGTCGGGGCTGGCGTCGGGGACCTTGACGACGCCGCGGGAGGTGTAGACGCCGTCCTGCGGCAGGAACACGACCGGCCCGGAGTAGGTGACGTTGCCCTCGCCGTCGCGCACGGTGATGACCGGGGCGTAGCCGTTGCCGGTGAGGTAGACGCGCGAACCGTCGATCCGGATCGGTTCGTTGACCCGCAGGCTGTGGTCGGTCTCCTGGCCATCCTGGATGGTGGTGACGTCGGCGTTGAACGCGCGCGGCTGGCCGAACTGATTCCCGGCTGCGGTGTCGTCGAAGCTGGCGTCGAAGCTGTTGAGCCGCAGCCGGTAGTCGTCGAGCCGGTCGGCGGAGAAGTAGGAGCCGGGTTCGAAGGAGTCGTAGGCGACGAGCGAGTTGGTGAAGGTGTCGCCTTCGACGAGGATGCGCTGGCCGGAGTAGCCGATGAGCGCGCCGATCGCCATCGTGACGGTGACCCCGAGCAGGCAGATGTGGAAGAGCAGGTTGCCGGTCTCGCGTAGGTAGCCGCGCTCAGCTGAGACTGCGTCCCCGCGCCGGGTGGTGCGGTAGCCGAGCTTCTTCAGCCGCGCCTCGGCGGCGGTGAGCATGTCCTCGGCCGTACCCGAGGCGGTGAAGGCCTGGTAGCCGGGCATCCGGGACAGCCGCCGCGGCGCCGGCGGCGGGGCCTGGCGCATCGCCTTGTAGTGCTGCTTGCTGCGCGGCAGCACACAGCCGACGAGCGAGACCATGAGCAGGATGTAGATCGCAGCGAACCACACGGAGGCGTAGACGTCGAAGAGCTGCACGGCGTCGAGGAACGGGCCGATCCGCGGGTTGTCCTCGATGTACTGGGTGACCTGGGCGGGGTCCTGGATGCGCTGGGGCAGCAGGGATCCGGGGATCGAGGCCAGGGCGAGGATGAGCAGCAGGATGAGTGCGGTGCGCATCGTCGTCAGCTGCCGCCAGGCCCAGCGCAGCATGCCGAGTGCGCCGATGTCGGGCGGGGCGGGTTTCGCGGTCTTCGTACTCATATCCTCGTCAAGTGTGGCAGATGGTCGGGGCCGTCAGATCAGCAGGTCGAAGTCGCCGATGGTGCCCTGCAGCTGCTGGATCCAGGCGTTCCACACACCGGTGACGAGCAGCAGGCCGAGCAGGATGAGCATGATCCCCCCGATCCGCACGATCGTCTGCTGGTGTTCGCGCACCCAGGCCAGCCGGCCGGCGCCGCGGTGGAGCAGGAAGGCGACGATGAGGAACGGGATGCCGAGGCCCAGGCAGTAGACGAAGGTCAGCAGCGTGCCGCGCCACACCTGCCCTTCGGCACCGAATCCGGTGGAGAGGGCGAGCACGGCGGCCAGGGTCGGGCCGATGCACGGCGCCCAGCCGAGCGCGAAGGTCGCTCCGAGCACGGGTGCGCCCCACAGCCCGGCCTTGGGCTTCTTCTGCAGCCGGCGGTCGCGCTGCAGCCAGCCGAAGCCGCCCATGAACACGATGCCGGCGATGATGACGACCGCACCCATGATCCGGGTGAGCAGGCCGATCCACTCCCCTGCTGCTGCGCCGAGCCCGGAGAAGGCGGTGCCGAGGGCGACGAAGACCACGGCGAAGCCGAGGACGAAGAGCGCAACTCCTCCGAGCACCGTGGAGGTGCGCTTCTCCTCGATCGTGGTGCCGGTCAGCCCGGTGACGTACCCGATGTAGCCGGGCACGAGCGGCAGCACGCACGGGGAGGCGAACGACACCGCGCCGGCGAGCGCGGCGACGAGCATGGCGATGAGCAGCGGCCCGTCGAGGATCGTCTGGGCGAAGGTGTTGCCGATTTCGGTCATTCGCCGAGCACGTCTTCGATCATCCCGCTCAGCGTCGAGGCGTCGACGGCGCCGACGGCGCGGGCGGCCGCGCGGCCCTCGGCGTCGAGGATGACGGTCGACGGGGTGGCCTGCGGCGGCAGGATGTCCGAGAGCAGGGCGACCATCGCACCGTCGGTGTCGAGCATGTTCGGGTAGGGCACGTCGAAGTTCTTGATGAACGCCTCGGCTGCCCCTGCCTGGTCGCGGACGTTGACGCCGAGGAACACGGTGTCGTCAGCGAACGTCTCGGAGACCTCGATGAGATCCGGGGCCTCCTTGCGGCACGGCGGGCAGGCGGCGTACCAGAGGTTGATGACGACGAGTTTGGGGCGCAGCCCGGCCAGGGACTGCTGCTGGCCGTCGAGGGTCTCGAAGTCGAGGTCGAGCGGCTCACCTCGGTCGCCGGGGGCGACCTGGGTGATGACTCCGGAGCCGGAGACGTATCCCTGTTCGGAACCGGCCTGCTGGGCGAGTTCGTCGTTCTCGCTCGCGCAGCCGGCGAGCACGATCGTCCCGGCGGTCGAGGCGGCCAGCGTCAGCAGTCCGCGGCGGCTGAGCGGTCGGCGGCCGAAGGGCTGGTCGCTCATGCCCCGGGCACCGCCTTGACCGGCTGGAGGTCAGCGCACACATCGGTGTAGTCGATGCCGGTGAGCTCTCCTGCCTCATAGGTGAAGGTGGTGACGGAGGCGAGGGCGCATTCGCGTTCGCGCGGGTCGTGCCACAGGCGCTTGCCCTCGGCGGCCCGGCGCGTCACCCAGATCGGCAGCTGGTGGGAGACGATGACGCCGTCGACGCTGCCGTTGCCCCCGGCCACGCCGTCGCCGGCGGCCAGGGGTTCGAGCCGGCGGCGCAGGCTGGCGATCGCGGCGCGCATGCGCATCACCTGCTGCCGGTACGGCTCACCCCATGAGGGGCGCAGCGGGTTGTACAGGCGCACGAGGTTGGCCGGCTGCGACAGGTGCGAGCGGTCGACGACCATGCCCTCGAAGCTGTTGGCGGCCTCGATGACCCGCTCATCGATCCGCGGGGTCATCTCCAGGGCGGCGGCCAGCGGGGCGATCGTCTCCTGGGCGCGCTGCAGCGGCGAGCTCACGAGTGCCGCGACGGCGAAGTCCGGGCTGGTGAAGTGCTCGGCGAGCCGGCCGGCCATCTCGTGTCCGCAGGCCGAGAGCCCGTAGCCGGGCAGCCGGCCGTATAGCAGCCCTTCGGGGTTGTGGACCTCACCGTGGCGGGTGAGGTGAATGCGCACCTGACTCATGCCTTCCCTCCTGCACGGTGGCTGGCCGCGGCCGAGGCGGCGGCGGGCAGAGCGGCGATGATCCGCTCGAGCACCTCGTCGGTGTGGGCCAGTGACAGGAACCAGGCCTCGAAGGCGCTCGGAGGCAGGTGGATGCCGGATGCGAGCATGCTGGTGAAGAACGCCCCGTAGGCGGCGGAGTCCTGGGCGCGGGCGTCATCGTAGCTGCGCACCTCCTGGTCGGTGAAGAACACCGAGAACATCGAGTTCGCGCTCTGGATCCGGTGCGGCACACCGGCAGCGGTCAGCGCCTCGCTGACGGCTGGGCGGAGGATGTCGGCGGCGCGCTCGAGGTGGGTGTAGACATCGAGTTCGGTGGTGAGCTTCAGGGTGGTGACGCCGGCTGCGGTGGCGACCGGGTTCCCCGACAGCGTGCCGGCCTGGTAGACCGGGCCTGCCGGGGCGAGGTGCTGCATCACCTCGGCGCGGCCACCGAAGGCCGCAGCCGGGAAGCCGCCGCCCATCACCTTGCCGAAGGTGAACAGGTCGGCCGGGCCCTCCGGGTAGCCGGCGGTGGCCGATTCGTAGCCGTACCAGCCGGCGGCCGAGACGCGGAAGCCGGTCATGACCTCATCGGAGATCATGAGCGCACCGTGCTGGCGGGTCAGCGACCGGATCGTCTGGGTGAAGCCGTCACGCGGCGGCACCACGCCCATGTTGCCGGGGCTGGCTTCGGTGATGACGCAGGCGATGTCGGCGCCGTGTTCGGCGAAGGCCGCAGCCAGAGCGTCTGGGTCGTTGTAGGGCAGCACGATCGTGTCGGCCGCGCTCGCGCCGGTGACGCCGGGGGTGTCGGGCAGGGAGAAGGTCGCCAGTCCGGAGCCGGCGGCGGCGAGCAGCGCGTCGACGTGCCCGTGGTAGCAGCCGGCGAACTTCACGACCTTCGCCCGGCCGGTGTAACCGCGGGCCAGGCGGATCGCCGACATCGTCGCCTCGGTGCCCGAGGACACGAGGCGGACCTCGTCGACCGGTTCGACGCGCGCAACGATCTCCTCAGCCAGTGCCACCTCGTTGGCCGACGGGGTGCCGAAGGAGAAACCCTTCTGCGCGGCCTCGGTGACGGCGGCGAGCACCTGGGGGTGGGCGTGGCCGAGGATCATCGGCCCCCAGGAGCCGATCAGGTCGATGTAGTCGTTGCCGTCGACATCGCGCAGCGTCGCACCCTGTGCCGAGTCGATGAAGCGCGGGGTACCGCCGACAGCTCCGAAGGCTCTGACCGGTGAGTTGACGCCACCGGGGGTGACGGCCAGGGCCCGGTCGAAGAGCTGCTGGGAGGCTGTCAGGTTCTGCGAGGTCATGGAGCTCCTTTTCGGCAGTTCGTCACAGTCAGATGCCCGGCCGCTGGCCAGGGCGCACGCGGCACTTACGGTACGTCACGCATATGGGAATTCACTTTGAGGAAGATCGAGCGCATCGTCTCGATCTCGCTGTCATCGAGCAGGTCGATGAGGTGCTGGCGCACCCCTTCGACGTGCAGCGGGGCCGAGCGCTTGAGCAGCGTCCAGCCGTCGTCGGTGAGGGAGCAGTTGATGCCGCGGCCGTCCTCGGCGATCGCGGTGCGCTCGACGAGTCCGCGCTTCTCCATCCGGGACACGATGTGGGTCAGCCGGGACCGGCTCATGCCCATATCGTCGGCGAGCAGCGCCATGCGCATGCAGCGGCCCGCCTGTTCGGAGAGGTGGACGAGGACTTCGTATTCGGGCAGCCCGATGCGGTGGGTCTGGCGCAGCTCCTTGTCGAGCTGGCTCATGAGCAGCTGGTGGGCGATGAGGAAGCTGCGCCAGGCGACCTGCTGGTCCTCGCTGAGCCAGCGCGGCTCATCCGGCGCCTCGGTCACCGGTGAGACGTGCGGGACCCGCTCGCTGTCGCGCACCCGGTCGCGCTCCATCATCATCGCCTGCCCGCCCTGCCGGCGGCCGCGGCGTTCAAGTGCTCGGCGACCTCGGTCGCCCAGTAGGTGAGCACCGCATCGGCGCCGGCGCGCACGAAGCAGGTGAGGCTTTCGAGGATCGCCGGCATCCGGTCGATGGCCCCTGCCCGGGCGGCGAATTCGACCATCGCGTATTCGCCGGAGATCTGGTAGGCCCACACCGGCACCGGGGAGGCCTCGGCGACCTGGGCGAGGACGTCGAGGTAGGGCAGGCCGGGCTTGACCATGACGATGTCAGCGCCTTCGGCGAGGTCGAGTTCGAGCTCGCGCATCGCCTCGCGGCCGTTGGCCGGGTCCTGCTGGTAGGTGCGGCGGTCGCCTTCGAGCTGGGATTCGACGGCTTCGCGGAAGGGCCCGTAGAAGGCCGAGGAGTATTTGGCGGTGTAGCCGAGCACCACGACATCGGTGAAGCCGGCGGCGTCGAGGGTGGCGCGCACGGCAGCGACCTGGCCGTCCATCATGCCCGACAGTCCGAGCACGTGGGCGCCGGCGCGGGCCTGGGCGAGCGCCATCTGCGCGTAGCGGTCCAGGGTCGCGTCGTTATCGACGCTGCCGTCGTCGGCGAGCACTCCGCAGTGGCCGTGGGAGGTGAACTCGTCCAGGCACAGATCGGCCATCACGACGGTCTCGTCTCCGACTGCCTCGGCGACGGCGGTGATGGCGCGGTTGAGGATCCCCTCAGGCGCACACCCCTGGCTGCCCTCGGGGTCGCGTTCGGCGGGGATGCCGAAGAGCATGATCCCGCCGACTCCTGCGGCTGCGGCCTGCCGGGCCGCGGTGACGAGCGAGTCGAGGGTGTGCTGGACGACGCCGGGCATGCCCTGCAGTTCGGCCGGGGCGTCGAGGGTCTCCTTGACGAACATCGGCAGGATCAGCTGCGCGGGGTCGAGGCGGTGTTCGGCGACGAGCCGGCGCAGGGCCGGGGTGGTGCGCAGGCGGCGCGGGCGGATCGCGCCCGGGGCCAGCCCGATGGCGCGGGCGGCCGCGGAGTCGGCCGCACGGCCGGTCGCGGGGTCGGTCGCGGGGTCGGTCGCGTGTGCGGACGGGTTGGGTGGCGTCATATGCATCCTCACTTCTTGCGGCGTGAGCTGCGTCGGCGGGTCTGCGACGGGCGCAGCGGGGTCCGGCCTGCGGCGAGCATCTCCTCGCGGCGGTCGCGGGCGTACTCGACGAGTCCGGCGACGACGGAGCCGAGGTTGGCCTCGTCTGCCATGACGTCGACGCGCAGGCCGTGGTCGGTGGCGGTCTGTGCCGTCGCCGGGCCGATGCAGGCGACGAGGGTGGTGTGGAAGGGCTTGCCGGCGATGCCGACGAGGTTGCGCACGGTCGACGAGGAGGTGAAGAGCACCGCATCGAAGTCACCGCGCTTGATCGCCTCGCGCACCGGGGCCGGCGGCGGGGCGGCGCGCACGGTGCGGTAGGCAGTGACGTCGTCGACCTCCCAGCCCTCCTCGCGCAGCCCGGTGACGAGCACCTCACCGGCGATGTCGGCGCGCGGCAGCAGCACCCGGTTCATCGCGTGGTAGCCATCGTCGAACGGCGGCCAGTCCTCGAGCATCCCGCGGGCGGACTGCTCGCCAGAGGGCACGAGGTCGGGGATGACACCCCATTCCTGCAGGCTCGCCGCGGTCTGGTCGCCGACCGCGGCGACCTTGACGCCGGCCAGGCAGCGGGCGTCGAGACCGAGGTCCTCAAGCCAGTTGCGCACCACGGCCACGGCGTTGACAGACGTGAAGCCGACCCACTGGTAGTCGCCTTCGACGAGCGCGCGGATCGCCTTCTCCATCTGGTTGGGGGTGCGCGGCGGCTGGATCGCGATCGTCGGCACGATGGTGCCTTCGGCACCGTATTCGGCCAGCAGGTCCTGGGTGGCTGAGGCCTGTTCGCGGGTGCGCGGGATGAGCACCTTCCAGCCGAACAGCGGCTTGGTCTCGAACCACGACAGCTCCTTGCGCATGTCGATCCCCTGGCCCATGAGCATGACGACCCGCTGGTTGGGGCTGGCGGCCTTGGCCAGGTGCCGGCCGGAATCCCCGAGCGTCGTCTCCACGGAGACCTGCTGGAGGGTCGAGACCTCGATCGTGAGCAGGATCGGGGTGTCGGCATCCCAGTCGTCGCCGAGCAGGCTGTCGATGGCCACCGAGACCTCGTCGACGCTGCCGGTGATGACGTGGCCGGTGTTGCGGTGGCGGGCGACGTCGACGTAGGTCTGCGGGCTCGCCTCGATGAAGCGCACCGAGCGCACCCGGCTGGTGGTGATCGGGGTGCCGGTGTAGGCCGACATCGACGAGGTCAGCCCGACGCCGGGCACGATCTCGAAGTCGACGCCGTTGCGCTTGCAGCCGGCGGCCTCATCGGTGGTGGTGGAGAACAGCACGCCGTCGTGCGGGACGATGCGCACGACCCGGGTGTGCTCGCGGGCCAGCTGGGCGAGCTTGCGGCCGCGGGTGGTCGCTGCCGAGCCGAGTTCGGCCGAATCGAGCCGGGTGGCTGAGGCCGGGACGTAGGCGTCGACGATGTCGTCGAGTTCGCCGGCGTCGTAGACGACGAGGGTGGCGCGCTCGAGCAGCTCAGCACCCTTGTACGTCATGAGACCCGGGTCGCCGGGGCCGGCGCCGAGGAAGTGGACGATCGGGCGGGCGGCTGGCTGCGCCTCGGGACGGGAATCCCGGCTCATCGGCTCACCTCGCTCACGGACTGCCGGTCTGCTGCCGCGGCGTGTTCGCTGCGCGGGTCGATGTGCGCGCTCGGGGCGTTGGCGCCGGTGACGGTGTCGGGGACGACACCGAGGATGGTGAGCAGCTCGTCGGCGATCGCGCTGCCGAGCTCCTTGGCGATGACCGGGCGGTCATCCGCGCCCGAGGCGGTGGTGAGGTCGGCGGTGCGGGTCGCCCGCTGCAGGCGGCCGGTGTCGTCTGCCATCACGCCGGTGAGGGTGAGCGCGTTGCCGTCGATCTCGGCGAGCGCGCCGATCGGGGCGGAGCAGCCGGCTTCGGCATGGGCGAGGATCGCGCGTTCGGCCTGCACGGCCAGGGCGGTGTCGGGGTCGTGGATGCCGGTCAGGGCTGCGCGCAGCTCGGTGTCGAACTCGCCGACATCGGCGTTGGCGGCCCGGCATTCGACGGCCAGGGCGCCCGGGCCGGGGGCCGGGAGCATGACGGCGGCGTCGAGGACATCGGTGACTTCGGCCAGCCGGCCGATGCGGCGGACCCCGGCGGCAGCGAGGACGACGCCGTCGAGGCGGCCGTCGGTGACGTGCTTGATGCGGGTGTCGACGTTGCCGCGCACCCCGCGGACCTCGATGTCTGGCCGGGCGGCGCGCAGCTGGGCGGCGCGCCTGGGCGAGCCGGTGCCGAGCACGGCGCCGGCGGGCAGTTCGGCCAGGGTCATGCCGTCGCGGGCGATGAGCACATCGGAGGGGTCGACGCGCGGGGGCACGGCGACGAGGTCGATGCCGGCGGCCGGGGCGGTCGGCAGGTCCTTGAGCGAGTGCACGGCGATGTCGATCTTGCCGGTCAGCAGGGCGGTGCGCACCGCGGAGACGAACACCCCGGAGCCGCCCATTGCGGCCAGCGGGCTCATGTTCACGTCGCCTTCGGTGACGACCTCGACGATCTCGACCCGCCAGCCGGTCTGTGCGGCGATCTGCTGGGCGACCGCTGTCGACTGGGAGCGGGCCAGGCGGGAGCGGCGGGTGCCGAGCTTGACGGTGCGGCCGGTGTAGTGGGCCGGTTCGACGACGTCGAGGGTGTGGTCGGCGACCGGGCGCAGCCCGTCGGCCTCGACGTGATGGTCGGTCCGGGCGGTGACCGGGGCGACACCGGGGGCGGTGACGGAGACCTTCGAGCGGTCGATGCGCTGGGGCTCGGTGCGGCGGCCGGAGGCAGCACTCAGGTCGAAGAGCTGGGTCAGGGCTGCGGCATAGTCGACGTCGGAGTCCTGCACGGACAGCTGCTTGACCCGCACGGTCGGGGTGTGGACGAGTTTGTCGGCGGTGCGCTTGAGGGCGGTGCGGATCTCGTCGAGGACCTCACCGTCGACCTTCGCGCCGATCTTGCGGCTCAGTCGCTCGAACTCGCCGGCCACAGTGGTCTCGGCGTGCGAGCGCAGCGCGGTGACGGTCGGGGCGACCGAGCGGGCCTTGTGCTCGGCACGGTAGGCGGCGAGCTCATCGCGGATGATGCTGCGGACTTCGGCGACGATCTCGACGACGCCCGAGGGGCTGCGCAGATCGGATTCGGCGAACATCTCTGAGAGCTCTGCGAGGCCGATGAGCCGGATGTGGGGCAGTTCGCGCACGCTCGGGTCGATGTCATGCGGCAGGGCGAGGTCGACGAGGAACTTGTTGGGCTGCTGGTCGAAGTCGGCCTGCATGCCGGTGATGATGTCCTCGCGCGAGAGCACGGTGCCGCGTGACCCGGTGACGGAGACGATGAGGTCGGCATCAGCGATCTCGGCGGTCAGCGTGTCGGCGGTCAGCTCGACGGCACGGCCGCCGACGGGGGCGACGAGCCGTTCGGCCTTCTCCACCGTCCGGTTCATCACGGTGATGCGGGCGACGCCGGCCCGCTGCAGGGTCGCGACGGTCAGTCCGGACATCGCGCCGGCGCCGACGACGAGGGCGCGGGCGCGCTCCAGGCTGCCGATGTGCGCCTCGGCGGAGGTCAGCGCCTTGTCGAGCAGGGACTGGGAGACGGAGTCGAGTTCGGTTTCGGCGTGGGCGCGCTTGCCGACCCGCAGCGCCTGCTGCAGCACGATGCCGAGTTCCTTCGTCAGCTGACCGGCCTGCTGGGCGTGCACGTAGGCGCTGCGCAGCTGGCCGAGGATCTGGGCTTCGCCGACGGCCATCGAGTCGAGGCCGCAGGCGAGTGTCAGGAGGTGTTCGACGGCCTTGGTGTCGTAGTAGACGTAGACGTGCTCGGACAGTCGCGTCCAGTCCAGGCCGGTGGCGTCGACGAGCGCGGAGCCGATGTCGGCCAGGCCGCCGTGGAAGGCCGAGGCGTCGGCGATGACCTCGAGCCGGTTGCAGGTCGAGAGCACGCAGGCGCCGTCGACGTAGTCACCGGCGCGCACCCCGGAGGCCAATGCCTCGACTCCGTGTGAGTCGAGGGCGATGGCATCGAGGACGGACATCGGTGCGGACCGATGTGAGATCCCGAGCACGAGGAATGTCACAGTGCATGCTCCCTAGGACGTGTGTTGCGGAGGTCGGTCGAGTCGATTCCGGCCGGTCGGGCCGGAGCGGTGTAGTGGGCGAGGACCCGCAGCTCGGTGGCGAGGTCGACATGGCGCACGTGCACGTCCTCGGGCACGGTGACCGGGGTGGGGGCGAAGTTCAGCAGCCCGGTGATCCCGGCGGCGACCGCGGCATCGGCGACAGCCTGGGCGGCGGGGGCGGGCACGGCGATGATGAGCATCTCGATGCCGGTCTCAGCGGTGACTGAGGCCAGCTGCTCGACCGGCAGGACAGGGGCGGCGCCGACGGTGGCGCCCACCACCTCGGGCGCGGTGTCGAACACGGCGGTCAGCTCGAATCCGCTGAAGCGCACGGCGGCGTAGTCGGCGATCGCCGAGCCGAGGCGGCCGGCACCGGCGATGGCGATGCGGCGGGTGCGGTCGAGGCCGAGGAAGCGGCGCACCGCGGCACCGAGGGCGGCGGTGTCGTAGCCGACGCCGCGGCGGCCGGCGAAGTCGAGGTGGGACAGGTCGCGGCGCAGGATCGCCGAGCCGACGGAGCAGCGGCCGGCGAGCTCCTCGCTGGAGACGGTCTGCTGGCCGGCGGCGGCGAGTTCGTCAAGGGCCTGCAGGTAGCCGGGCATGCGGGCGACGACCGGGGCGGGCACGGAGGTCAGTCCGGTGCCGCCGGATTGCGAAGCGGTGCTCACCAACGACCTCACCCCCTGTCTGTGTCACGATGCCGTATGGTGTGTGGCCCGCCGGCGGTCTCAGCCGCGGGCGAGCAGTGTCTCGACGGTGCGCTTGAGCCGGGTCCCGTCGATGCGGTGCTTGGCGTGCTTGCGGCCGTTGAGCAGCACGACGGGGATGTCCCATTCGTGCTGGGCGAGGAGGTCGGCGTCGGTTTCGATGTCGACGGCGGTGACCGTGACGTCGCCTGCGGCGATGTGCTCGCCGAGGGTGTCCTCGATGACGTCCATGGCGGTGACGCACAGCCCGCATCCGGGGCGGGTGAGGAACGTCAGCTCGACGCTCATCCGGTCATCCTCCTCGCTGTCGGCCTGCGTGCCGGGGCCTTATCAGCACGAAACCCCGCCGCTCGAAACGACGGGGACGCACGCAGCCGCTTACTTCTTGTTGCGGCGCTGGTGGCGGGTCTTGCGCAGAAGCTTCCGGTGCTTCTTCTTCGACATCCGCTTGCGGCGCTTCTTGATGACTGAGCCCATAGATAAATCCTCACGGGTAGGCGATCGGGGCGAACACTGTTCGTTCGCCTGTCAGACGTAACCGCTCAATTCTATCGTTGCCGGGAGTTATTCCAAAACTGCGCACTCGAGTCAAGGAGGCCGCCTGCGCGGCGGGTCGGATGTCAGTCGAAGTGGGCGTCGAGGCCGTAGAAGGGGAAGATGTTCTTCCGCGTCGACATGACCGTGCGGTCGAGGTCGGATTCGGGATCGTAGCCGTTGGCCCACGGGTCGAAGGTGCCGTCGTGGCCGTCGGTCATCATGTGCGGGGCGGTGATGCGGGTGACGTCCTCGACGTAGGTCCGCCAGCGCTCCGGCAGCGCGGTGGTGGGGTCGATGTCGGCTCCGGCGGCGATCGCGACGAGGTTCGTCCAGGCGCGCGGCACCACTTCGACAAGGGCGTATCCGCCGCCGCCGGTGGCCAGCCACTTGCCGTCAGCGTAGTCGTCAGCGAGGTCGCGCACCCACTGGGTGGCCACGCGCATCGCGTCGACGCTGAGCCGCAGGTGGGTGAGCGGGTCGGCGGAGTGGCCGTCGCAGCCGTGCTGGCTGACGATGACCTGCGGGTCGAATTCGCGGATGACGGCCGGGACGACGGCGTCGAGGGCGCGCAGCCAGTCGTGGTCGTCGGTGCGCGGGGGCAGGGCGATGTTGACCGCTGAGGCGGCGGCGTCGAGTCCGCCGATGTCGTTGGCGAAGCCGGTGCCGGGGAACAGGAAGCGGCCGTTCTCGTGCACGGAGATCGTCATGACCCGCGGGTCGTCCCAGTAGAAGCGCTCGGTGCCGTCGCCGTGGTGGGCGTCGAGGTCGATGTAGCAGACCCGCTCGTAGCCGTGGTCGAGGAAGTGCTGGATGGCGGCGGCGAGGTCGTTGTAGATGCAGAACCCGGCGGCCCTGCCCGGCATCGCATGGTGCATCCCGCCGCAGAAGTTCACGGCGCGTTCGTAGCGTCCCGAGGTGATGGCGCGGGCGGCTTCGAGGCTGCCCTGGAAGATCCGCCCGGAGGCTTCGTGGATCCTGTCGAAGCGGGGCACGTCCTCGGTGCCGACGCCGAAGGTCTGCGCATCCTCGGGGTCGATGTCCGTGGTCGTCTCGGCGCGTTTGACCGCGTCGATGAAGTCCTGGGTGTGCAGGGCGGCGAGCGCGTCCTCGTCGACGCCGCCGACGCCGGAGATGTGGATGCGCGGGTGGTCGAAGAGCCCGAATTCTGTGGCCAGCTTGGCGGTCAGGTCGAGGCGCAGCGGGTTCATCGGATGGGTCGGTCCGAAGTTGTACTGCGTGAAGGATTCGTCCCAGATGACGAAGACTTCTGTCTCTCGCTTGGCCATGGCCACACTCTACTGGTTCGGTGTGAGCTGCGGAACAGCACCCCGGCCCCGCCTCAGCGGCCCCACGCCTGCCCGCCGACGTCACGGCTGCACCGCCGGCCCACGGCTACACTGACGTTGTGGCTCATCAGCGACCGAAGACGACCTTCTCCGACCGGGTATTCCGCCCCGGCCGGCGGCTGCGCGATGTCCTCGACGAGGTCGCCGAGGCCTCGCCTGCCCGGCTGGCGATGGCCTCCTTCGTCATCGCGATCGCGATCTTCACCGTGCTGCTGTCGCTGCCGGTCGCCCACGCTGACACCTCCGACTACTCGTTCGCCAACAGCCTCTTCGTCGCCGTCTCCACCGTCTGCGTCACCGGCCTGACCCCGGTCGTGACCGAGGAGTACTGGTCGGCGTTCGGCCATTGGGTGATGGTCGCGGCGATGCAGGTGGGCGGCCTGGGCATTCTGACGCTGGCCTCGCTGCTGGGCATGGCGGTGTCGAAGCGGCTGGGTGTGCGCCAGCGGCTGATCGCCGCGCAGGCGACGAACACCTTCCAGATCGGCCAGGTCGGCACGCTGCTGCGGGCGGTGTTCATCACGATCTTCGCCGTCGAAGCCGTCATCATGGCCCTGCTCACCCCCCGCTTCCTCATCCGCGGCGACACGCTGGGCGAAGCGCTGTGGCACGGTCTGTTCTATGCCGTGACCTCGTTCAACAACGCCGGGTTCACGCTGCACAACCGAGGCATCGAGTACTTCTCCGATGACCCGTGGATCCTCATGGTCCTCATGGTGTCGATGCTCATCGGCTCGCTCGGCTTCCCGGTGGTGCTCATGGTGGCGATCACGTGGAATCGCCCGCGCGGCTGGGATCTGCACACGAAGCTGACGCTGGCAACGACCGGTGTGCTGCTGCTCGTGTCGTTCGTGCTGCTGTACATCTTCGAGTCCGGCAACGAGAAGACGATCGGCGGGCTGAGCCTGGGCGATTCGATCGCCAACACTCTGTTCATGGCCGCGATGCCGCGGTCCGGGGGCATGTCCTCGATCGACGTCACCGAGATGTACGGCACCAGCCACCTGCTCATCGACGTCCTCATGTTCATCGGCGGCGGCTCGTCCTCGACCGCCGGCGGCATCAAGGTCACGACGATCGCGGTGCTCGTCCTCGCCGCACTCGCCGAGGCGCGCGGGCTCAGGGATGTCACTGTCTTCCACCGGCGCATCGACCCGGCGGCGGTGCGCGTGGCGATCTCGATCACGCTCGCCGGTGCCGCACTCGTCTTCGTCGGCACCCTGCTGATGCTGCACATCACGCGGCTGCCGCTCGACGATGTCGTCTTCGATGTCATCTCCGCCTTCGCCACCTGCGGGCTGTCCTCCGGGGTGACGGAGAAGTCCCCCGATGCCGGGCTGTACGTCCTCAGTGCGCTCATGTTCCTCGGCCGGCTCGGTACGATTACCTTGGCGGCCTCGCTGTCCGCCAGACACCAGCAACGTCTGTTCCGTTATCCGGAGGAGAGGCCGATCATTGGCTAAGCAGTCGGGAAAACCCGCGAACGATGCGATCCTCGTCATCGGCCTCGGCCGCTTCGGCGCCTCAACGGCTGAGAACCTCATCAAGCTCGGCCGCGAGGTGATGGCTGTCGAGCGCAATGCGGAGATGGTCCAGGAGTGGTCCGGCCGCCTCACCCACGTCGTCGAGGCGGATGCGACGAACATCGAGGCGCTGCGCCAGCTGGGTGTCCAGGACTTCTCGACCGCGGTCGTCGGCATCGGCACCTCGATCGAGGCCAGTGTGCTCTCGACGGCCAACCTCGTCGACCTCGGCATCGACCAGGTGTGGGCGAAGGCGATCTCGAACTCCCACGGCAAGATCCTGCGCCGCATCGGCGCTGAGCATGTGCTGTTCCCCGAATCCGAGGCCGGGGCGCGCGTGGCCCACCTCGTGTCCTCACAGATGCTCGACTACATCGAGTTCGACGACGGCCACTTCGCCGTTGTCAAGATGCGCCCGCCGAAGGAGGTGCAGGGCTTCACGCTGGCCGAATCCGGCATCCGCGACACCTACGGCGTCACCGTCGTCGGCATCAAGAGCCCCGGCCGGGACTTCACCTATGCGGAGCCATCCTCCCGCGTCGGCAGCCAGGACGTCCTCATCGTCGCCGGCCACGTCGAGCTGCTCGGCCGCTTCGCCGGCCGCCCCTGAACCCCACGCGCTGAGCCCGGCGGTCTCAGCTTCCTGACACTGCCCCCGCCGCGGCCGCAGGCATGCTTGGATGAGGATGCTCGCCCCCAGCGGGCCGCTGTCCCCAGCGGGCCGCTGTGGGATCGCGTGTCGTCTGCCGGAGGTGAAATGGTGCCTGTGCCGCCTGAGCCCAGCCGCCTGCGCGCGCTGCTGCCGCGCGCCTCACTGCTGCCCAATGCCGCGGACTACCGCCGGCTGCCGCAGACCTGGCGGCGGGATCTGCTCGCCGGCCTCACCGTCGGCATCGTCGCGCTGCCGCTGGCGCTGGCATTCGCGATCTCCTCGGGGCTCAGCGCCGAGGCCGGACTCGTCACGGCGATCGTCGCCGGTCTCATCGCCGCGGTCTTCGGCGGCTCCCACGTGCAGGTGTCCGGGCCGACCGGTGCGATGGTCGTCGTGCTCGCCCCGATCGCCGCCGCCCACGGTCCTGCCGCGATCCCGGTCGTCGCCCTCATGGCCGGTGTCCTCGTCGTTTTCGCCGGGCTGCTGCGGCTGGGCCGCAGCGTCGCGTTCATCCCGTTTCCCGTCATCGAGGGCTTCACGCTCGGGATCGCGACGATCATCTTCTTCCAGCAGATCCCGGCTGCCCTCGGCAGTGACACCGGGCAGTCCCGCAACGCCGTCGTCCATGCCGTGCAGGCCGCTGCCGGGGCCAGCTGGCCGCAGCTCGGCTGGACGCTGGGCACCGTGGGCCTCGTCATCGGCATCATGCTGCTGGCCCCGCTCATCCACCCGCAGCTGCCCGGCTCGATCATCGCGATCATCGTCGCCGCGCTGCTCGCCGCCTGGCTCGACGCTCCGCTTGAGCGCATCGGCACCCTGCCTGAGACGCTGCCGATGCCACACCTGCCGGCCTTCGATCTGCACCTCATCGCCGCCCTGTCCGGTCCCGCGCTCACGGTCGCAGCCCTGGCGGCGATCGAGTCGCTGCTCTCGGCCCGCGTCGCGTCGACGCTCAGCCCGGTCGGGCACTACAACGGCGACCGCGAGCTCGTCGGCCAGGGGCTGGCGTCGATCGGCGCCGGGTTCTTCGGCGGCATGCCGGCCACCGGTGCGATCGCGCGCACGGCCGTCAACATCCGCTCCGGTGCGCAGACACGTCTGGCGGCCGTCGTCCACGCTCTCGTGCTCATCGGCGTGGTGCTCTTCGCCGCCCGCTTCGTCTCCCAGATCCCGCTCGCCGCGCTGGCCGGGGTGCTGCTGCTGACGGCAGTGCGGATGGTGAATGTGCCTGTGGCCGCCGAGGTGTGCCGCGCCTCCCGTGCCGATGCGCTCGTCTTCTGGCTCACCGCCCTCATCACCGTGTCCTTCGATCTCATCATCGCGGTCGGCATCGGCGTCGTCGCCACTGCGTTCTTCGCGCTGCGCACCCTGTCGGCGCAGTCGACGACGACGCGGGAGGAGCTGCCGGGCACAGCGCAGCCCGGCGATGAGCGCATCGCCCTGTTCCGGCTCGACGGGGCGCTGTTCTTCGGTGTCGGCGACCGGCTGCTGACCGAGCTGGCCGATATTGAGGACGTCTCGGTCGTCATCCTCAGGATGTCGCAGATCCGGATGCTCGACTCGACCGGCGCCCGGGTCATCACCGAACTCGTCACCACCCTCGAGCGCCGCGGCATCACGGTGCTCGTCAAGGGCATCCAGGCCCGCCATGAGCGGCTGGCCCGCACCGGCGGGCTGTCAGCGGCTCTGCGGCACCCCAATCACCTCTTCGACGACCTCGACGCCGCAGTCGCACACGCGCGCAGCCACATCGAGCGGGAGGACCGCGCCGGCTGACCGGCGCGCCGGCTCAGTACTCGTCGGCTCAGTACTCGTCGGCCATCTCGATGGCCCGCTGCCCGGCGGCCTGGGCCGCGCGTTCGACCAGGTCTGCGAATCCGGCGTCCTGGAAGGTTGTGATCGCCGCGTGGGTCGTCCCGCCGGTGCTCGTCACCGCGGTGCGCAGCGCTTCAGGGTCCGGGTGCTTCGCCAGCAGCCGGCCGGCGCCCTCCGCGGTGCGCACCACCATGCCGGCAGCGGTCTCCTCGTCGAGTCCCATCGCCACACCGGCCTTGACCATCTCCTCGGCGAGCAGGAAGAAGTAGGCGACACCCGAACCGGAGATCCCGGTCATCGCCGGGATGAGGTCTTCGTCAAGGGGCACGACATCACCGGCACCCGACAGCAGCTGCCGCAGGGTCTCGACCCTGTCCGGGCTGACCGCCTCAGCCGGGGACAGTGAGATGACCCCGCAGCCGATCTGGCAGGGCGTGTTCGGCATGATCCGCACGACCGCCTCGCGCCCGGAGGCGGCTGCCAGCTGCTCGAGGGTGACACCTGCGGCCATCGACACGAGGACCGCGTCGGCTGCCATCGCAGCACCCACCTCGGCGGCGGTGTCCTTGACCATCCACGGTTTGACGCCGAGGAGAACGCAGTCCGCCTCGGCGGCAGCGCTGCGATTGGCATCGGGATCGTCATCAAGGGCCAGGGCGCGGACCCCGTGCTCGCGTTCGAGCCTGCGGGCGCTGTCGGCGGACTTCGTCGTCGCGATGATCTCAGCCGGGTCGCAGCCGCCGGCGATCACTCCTGCCAGCAGGGCGGTCCCCATCGATCCGGTGCCGATGAATGCCAGTGTCATGACGTCCTCCTGTCGGTTCGGTTCAGTCGCGCAGGCCGAGGTGGCGCTTGGCGAACTCGAGCGATTCGATGAGCATCTCCTCGCGCTTGCGGGAGCTGGTGGTGAAGCGGGTGTTGACCTCGACGACGACGTCGCCGGACCAGTTCTCCTTGGCCAGGTACTGCAGCACCTCGGCGACGGGCATGTGGCCGCGACCGGGCACGAGGTGTTCGTCCTTGAGCGATCCGGCCCCGTCGGTCAGGTGGATGTGGTGCAGGCGGCCGAACAGCTCCTGGACCGCTTCGAGTGCGTTCATCCCGGCGGTCGCGGCGTGTGAGAAGTCGAAGGTGACGGCGTCGTAGTCGTAGCCGATCGGGTTCCAGTCAGGCAGGTAGACCTGGACTTCGCGGATGCCGGCCCGCCACGGGTACATGTTCTCCACGGCCAGGGTGATGCCGGTCTCCTCGCTGATCTCACGCACCCCGGTGACGAAGTTGCGGGCGTAGTCGCCCTGCCAGCGGAACGGCGGGTGGAGGACGACTGAGCGGGCGCCGACCTCGGCGGCGATCCGGCAGGTGATGCGCAGCTTCTCCCAGTGATCGCTCGTCATCACCCGCGGCATGAACAGCAGGGTCGGGGCGTGCAGCGAGAGCACGGGCAGGCCGGTGCGCTGCACTTCGGAGCGGATGAAGTCGACGTCCTGGGTCTCGGCGCTGTTGGTGATCATGATCTCGACGCCCTCGTAGCCGAGGCGGGCGGCGGTGTCGAAGCAGGTGGTCACCGTCATCGGATAGACCGAGGAGGTCGACAGGCCCAGCCGGATCGGATGGTCGGAGACGTGCTTGACGCCGAACTCGTAGACCGGGACCCGTTCGAAGAACTCGCGGTGGCGGCGGGAGTTCGCGCGCGCGGAGTTCGGCGTCGTCAGCGCCTTGCGGAACGTCCGTCGGGGTCGCGATGCTCTCGGTGTCACACCGAACAGTCTAGTACGCGGCCTACAGGTCGAGGGCGAGCGGGCGGCCGCGCGGGATGGACACGGACTCCGAGGAGTCGAGCAGGTCGAGCTTGCGCATGATGATGCCCTCGCGCAGCGCCCAGGGGCTGATCTTCATCGATTCGATGCCGAAGATCGTGAACGCGACATCCGCGACGATCGCGCCGGCGAGCACCTGCCCGGAGCGGGCTGCGGAGACGCCGGGCAGCTCGGCGCGCTGTGCGGGAGTGCGCGAGAGCAGGGTGTCGATGATGCCGGGCATGTCCTTGCGCTGCAGCTTGCGCGGCACGTAGATGCCGTCACCGCTCGGCGCGGCTCCGGCGATGCGCGCCAGCGACCGGAAGGTCTTCGACGAGCCGACGATCTTCTCCGGCTTGCCGACGCGGTTGACGTCTCCGGCGATCCGGCCGATCTCCTTGCGGGCCAGGTGGCGCAGGGCGGCGATGTCGTCCTCGCTGGGCTGGTCGGCGGAGAGGAACCGGCTGTGCATGCGCCCGGCGCCCAGCGGCAGGGACAGTGCGATGTCGGGGTATTCGTCGGTGCCGGCGGCGATCTCCAGGGAGCCGCCGCCGATGTCGAGGAGCAGGATGTTGCCGGCCGACCAGCCGAACCAGCGGCGGGCGGCGAGGAAGGTGATGCGCGCCTCCTCCTCCCCGCTCATGACGTTGAGGGTGAGTCCGGATTCCCGGTGGATGCGCTCGATCGTCTCGTCGCCGTTGGGGGCGCTGCGGATCGCCGAGGTGGCGAAGGCGAGGATCTGCTCGGAGCCCTGCTCTTCGGCGATCGTGATCGACTCCCTGCAGAAGTCGACGAGGCGCTGCTGGCCGTAGGAGGTGATCGATCCGTCGTCTTTGAGGTGCTCGGCTAAGCGCAGGACCTCTTTGTGGGAGGTCGCCGGCAGCGGCGGGGCACCGACATGAGCATCGACCACCAGGAGGTGGATGCTGTTGGATCCGATATCGAGAACTGCAAGACGCACGGATTCATCCTACCGTCACATGCCGCTGCGCTCATCCGGTGCCCGCCGCACCAGGCGGCCCGCCCATCGGCGCAGGCGAGTCCCGCCTCGGGACCGGGGCACCGAAGCCGGCACCGGCGCTCCCGGCCGCCCAGTGGCGCGGATCCGCGCCGCGCGGGCGGCCGGGTCGAGGCGCATGCTCAGGGCACCGCGCGGCGCAGCGTGAGGTAGGACAGCCCGGCGAGCACGGCGGTCAGAAGTGCGAGCCAGCCGGTCAGCTGCAGGGAGCCGGCGGTGGCGAACCAGGCGATGACCTCACCCCAGGCTTCGCGGCGGGAGACGACGAGCAGCGCACCGGCGATCGCCACGCCGAGGACGCCGAGCACGGCGACGAGCACCGTCATGCCCCAGCGCTTGAACACGGTCGCACTCCAGAATCCGAGCACGAAGGCCATCAGGGTGAAGACGAAGAACGTCAGCCACGCGGCCCACCAGCCCGATTCCCACAGCCATGGCAGGTGGGCGACGTAGCCGTTCATGCCGTAGCCGTCGGTTGCGCGTTCGATGAATCCCTGGACGATGAACGCGCTGGCCATCGCGGCAGCACCGACGGCTGCCGCAGCGAGGCTGCCGAGGTAGAACTCCCAGCGCGCCAGGCCCACCGATTGGGAGAACGGGAAGGTCAGGGTCATCGCGGATACGCCGACGAACAGGAAGGTCCACATCGGCGCCTGAGCCGCGCCGCCGTACTTGGGCCCGGTTTCGGGGATCATCGCGTAGATGATGAGGGACAGCGCAACCGCGAGGCCGAAGACGAGGAGCGGCACCCACAGGAACGGATGCCGGTTGACGAACTGCAGGCGGATGACATTGGCGATGCGCGCAGTCTGGCTCATGACAGCGCTCCTTCCATGCTCGAGGGGGACAGCTCCGGTCCGGTCGCCGTCGCGGCGGCCGCAGTGCGGTGGACGATCGACTCCTGCAGTCCGACGGACTCGAGCCGCACGCCGGCATGGGAGGCGGTCTCGGATGCGGCCTCACTGGGGATGCCGTGGAAGACGAGCGCGCCGGCGCTGCCCATGGTCCTGCGCTCGAGCACCCGGTGGCCGCGGGCGAGGCGGTCGAGTGCGGCGGTGGGTCCGGTCGCACGGGTGAGCGCCGAGGTCGCCTCCTCGACGGTCTCGTCCATGATGATGCGGCCACCGTCGATGACGAGGACGCGCTCGATGAGGCCGGCGATCTCGTCGATGAGGTGCGAGGACATGAGGATGGTGCGCGGGTGCTCCGCGTAGTCGGCGATGAGCCGGTCGTAGAAGATCTGCCGGGCCACCGCGTCGAGTCCGAGGTAGGGCTCGTCGAAGAAGGTGATCTCCGCCCGCGAGCACAGCCCGATGATGACCCCGACCGCCGAGAGCTGACCGCGTGATAGCTTCTTGACCTTCGTCTTCAGCGGCAGCCGGAAGTCGGCCACGAGCTGCTCGGCGACGTCATGGTCCCAGCCGGGGTAGAACAGGCTGGCTGCGCGCAGGGCGTGCGCGGCGGTCATCGATTCGGGATACTTCTGGTTCTCGCGCACGAAGCACATCCGGCCGAGCACGCGCGGGTTCTCGTAGGGATCCTCACCGAAGACGCGCACCGTTCCCGAGGTGGCGAACAGCTGGCTGGTGATGATCGACATGGTCGTCGACTTGCCGGCGCCGTTGCGGCCGAGGAAGCCGTAGATGGTGTTCGCCTCCAGATCGAAGCTCACGCCGTCGAGCGCATTGCCTGACGGGTAGGCCTTGACGAGGTCGCGGACGCGGACGACGGGGTTCATGACTGCGCTCCGACTGCCGCGGCGCGGTCCTTGACCATGGCGATGACCTCTCCGGCGTTGAGCCCGATGGTGGCGGCCTCGACCATGAGCGGCTCGACGAAGCGAGCGGCGAAGACTGCGCGGCGCTCAGCGCGCAGCTTCTCGCGGGCACCGGCGGTGACGAACATGCCGATCCCCCGCCTCTTGGTCAGCAGGCCCTTGTCGGCGAGCATCGTCAGCCCCTTGGCGGCGGTGGCCGGGTTGACGCGGTGGAACGCGGCGAGCTCGTTCGTCGACGGCGCCCGGGACTCCTCTGCCAGTGAGCCGTCGACGATGCTGTTCTCGATGCTCTCGGCGATCTGCAGGAACAGCGCACGGCCTTCTTCGATCATGGATCTCTCCTCCTTGGTTACATACTCAACTAGTACACCATTCAACGCAGGCAGATGCAAGAACGCCCCCGCATCGATGCGGGGGCGTCAGTGGCTGGGACGGAAGCACCGCCTCGGGAGCGGGTCAGTCCTGCCAGTCCTGGCGGGTGAAGGAGAAGTCGGGCCGGCGCTTGGCGAAGAACGCCTCCTGCCCCTCGACGATCTCGGTGGCATACGCCTCAGCCAGCCAGGAGCCGGCGGAGACATCGGGCACCGCGCCTGAGAGGATCTGCTTGGCCCCGGTCTGCGACAGCGGCGAGCGGCTGGCGATCGTCGCGGCGATCTCGTGCGCTGTGGCGAGCGGATCCTCGCTGACGGTGTGGATGAAGCCGAGGTTGAGCGCCTGGTCGAAGTCGATGATCTCGGCGGTGAGCAGGAAGTACTTCGCCCACGCATCGCCGATGATCGCCGCCAGCCGCTTCGTCGGCCCCGGCGGGTAGACGAGCCCGAGCTTGGCGGCCGTCACCCCGTAGATGGTCCCGGGAGCTGCCACCCGCACATCGCAGGCCGCAGCCAGCTCGGTGCCCCCGCCCACGCAGTTGCCCTCGATCGCGGCGATGGTGGGAATCGACACCGAGGCCAGTGCCGCCTCGGCGGTGGAGTTCGTCTCCCAGAAGTCCGCCAGCGGCACATCGAGGTCGTGGATGTCGGAGCCTGCTGAGAAGTGCCCGCCGGCGCCGGTGAGGATGAGCACCGAGAGCTCATCGCTGGCGTCGATGGTCGCGAGGATGTCCGGCAGGGCCTGCCACATCTGACGGGACAGGGCGTTGCGCTTCTCGGGCCGATCGAGGACGAGGGTCCCGACTCCACCGGTGATGGTGAAGCCGAAACCCTCGATGCTCTCGATGGACCGGCGCAGCTGGTCCAGCGTGCTCATGTCAGCCGCGGTCAGCCGGGACTTCGCGCTGCTCTTCGCCGTCGTAGGCCGAGAGCGGGCGGATGAGTGCGTTGGACGCCTGCTGCTCCATGATGTGGGCGGTCCAGCCGGTGATGCGGCTCATCACGAAGATCGGCGTGAACTGCTCGGTGTCGAAGCCCATGAGGTGGTAGGCCGGACCTGAGGGGTAGTCGAGGTTCGGGTAGATGCCCTTGCGGCCGACGAAGTCCTCTTCGAAGGCGTTGTAGAGGGCGAGCAGCTCGTCCGCTCCCTTGACCTTGACCATATCCTCGAAGGCGGCGCGCATGGTGGGCACGCGCGAGTCGCCGTTCTTGTACACGCGGTGGCCGAAGCCCATGATCTTCTGCTTGTTCGCCAGCGCGTTGTCGATCCAGGCCTCCGCCTTGTCAGCGGTGCCGACCTCTTCGAGCATCGCCATGACGGCCTCGTTGGCACCGCCGTGCAGCGGTCCCTTGAGGGCGCCGACGGCACCGGCGACGGCCGAGTACAGGTCCGAGGTCGTCGAGGTGATGACGCGGGCGGTGAACGTCGAGGCGTTGAAGGAGTGCTCGGCGTAGAGGATCATCGAGATGTCGAAGCAGCGCACGACCTCGTCGGCCGGGACCTCGTCGAAGACCATCTTGAAGAAGTTCGCGGCATACGGCAGATCGGTCGTCGGGGCGACCGGGTCGAGGCCGTGCCGGCGACGGTGGTCAATCGCGACGATCGTCGGCAGCTGCGCGTACAGCCGCTCGGCCTTCGCCCGGTTGGCCTCCTCGCCCTCGACGTCTGCCTCCGGGTCGACGGAGCCGAGGTAGGCGACGGCGGTCTGCACGACGTGCATCGGGTGGCAGTCCTTCGGCAGGCCGAGGATGAGGTCGACGAGCTTGTCGTCGACGGCGCGCTGGGAGCGCTCACGGGCGGTGAACTCCTCCAGCTGGGCAGCACTGGGCAGCTCGCCGTTCCAGATGAGGTAGGCGACCTCCTCGAAGCTGCAGTTCGCGGCGAGCTCCTGGACGGGGTAGCCGCGGTAGGTCAGCGAGTTGGTCTCCTGGACGACCTTGGAGACAGCCGTGGTGTCGACGACGACGCCTGCCAGGCCCTTCTTGATGTCGGTCTCGGTCACTGGTGACCCTCCTGTGAGAAGTTGAAGATGTCTGCATCGAAGTCGTTGTACGCACCGTAGTCGATGGTCTCGTACAGGTCGGCACGCGTCTGCATGCCCTCGACGATGCTTTCCTGGGTGCCTTCGGCGCGGATCGTCTCGAGCCCGCGCTTGATGGCTCCCATCGCGATGCGCAGCGTCGTCACCGGGTAGATGACGAGCCGCACGCCGGCGCCGGCGAGCTGCTCGGTGGTGAACAGCTCGCTCTTGCCGAATTCGGTCATGTTCGCCAGGATCGGCACGTCGAGCGCCGAGGCGAAGGCCTCGAATTCCGACAGGTCCCGCATGGCCTCGGGGAAGATGAGATCCGCCCCGGCGTCGGCGTAGGCCTTCGCGCGGTCGATCGCGGCGTCGAGTCCCTCACCGGCGCGGGCGTCGGTGCGGGCGCAGATGACGAAGTTCTCATCCCGGCGGCCCTTGACGGCTGCGGAGATCCGCTTGACCATCTCGGCGGTCGACACGACCTCCTTGCCGTCGAGGTGGCCGCAGCGCTTGGGGTTGACCTGGTCCTCCAGGTGCATGCCCGCCAGGCCTGCGTCCTCGAACTCCTGGACGGTGCGGGCGACGTTCATCGCCTCGCCCCAGCCGGTGTCGGCGTCGATGAAGGTCGGCAGGTTCGTCACCCGGGAGATGTTCCGGCCGTGGGCGACGACCTCGGTCAGCGTCGTGAGCCCGATGTCGGGCAGCCCCTGCGCTGCGGAGAACGCACCGCCGGAGATGTAGACGCCTTCGAAGCCGAGCTGTTCGATGATCTGGGCGTTGATCGGGTTGATCGCGCCCGGGAACTGCACGATCTCGCTGCCGGCGAGCAGTTCGCGGAACCGCTTGCGCCGCTCAGCTGCTGGTGTGGTGGCGCCGAGCATCAGAAGATCCCCTTCGACCCGGTGTGCTCCAGGCCCTCGACGACGAAGGACAGCTCGCGGACCTCATCGGCGGTAAGCTCCGGCAGGCGCTGGACGAGGTCGAGGAAGCGGTCCTGCTCCTCCTCGGCGATGATGCCCTTGGCCAGGGTGCGGAACTTCTCGACGTAGTTCTCGCGCACGAACGGGCGTGCGCCGTTCGGGTGGGCGTCGGCGACGGCGATCTCGTCGACCATCGTCGAGCCGTCCTCGAACTCGATCTCGACGCGGCCGCCGAAGGCCATCTCCTCCGGGTCGGTCGAGTGGTAGCGGCGGGTCCACTCAGGATCCTCGGTCGTCTCGATCTTGTGCCACAGTGCGACGGTCTCCGGGCGGGCGGCGCGCTCGGGGGCGTAGGAGTCCTCGTGGTGCCAGCCCTGGTCCTCCATGGCGACGGCGAAGATGTACATGATCGAGTGGTCCAGCGTCTCTCGCGAGGCCTTCGGGTCCATCTTCTGCGGGTCGTTGGCGCCGGTGCCGATGACGTTGTGGGTGTGGTGGGAGGTGTGGATGACGATCTTCTTGATCTTCGTCAGATCGTCGATCTCCTTGCCCATCTTGCGGGCCAGGTCGATGAGCGCCTGCGCCTGGTACTCAGCCGAGTGCTCCTTGGTGTAGGTGTCGAGGATCGCGCGCTTGGCTTCGCCCTTGGCCGGCAGCGGCACGGTGTAGCGGGCCTCGGGGCCGGAGAGGATCCAGGCGATGAAGCCGTCCTCGCCTTCGTAGATGGGGCTCGGGGCGCCTTCGCCGCGCATCGCACGGTCGACGGCCTCAACGGCCATCTTGGCGGCGAATGCCGGCGCGTGGGCCTTCCACGAGGAGATCTCGCCCTTGCGCGACTGGCGGGTGGCGGTGGTGACGTGCAGCGCCTGCTGCACAGCCTGGAAGGTCACCTCGGTCGGCAGGTGCAGCATTGCGCCGATGCCGGCTGCAGCCGAGGGGCCGAGGTGGGCGACGTGGTCGATCTTGTGCTCGTGCAGGCAGATGCCCTTGACGAGGTCGACCTGGATCTCGTAGCCGGTGGCGATGCCGTTGACGAGGTCCTTGCCGTCGACGCCGAGGTGCTGGGCGACCGCGAGGATGGCCGGGATGTTGTCACCGGGGTGCGAGTAGTCCTTGGCGAGGAAGGTGTCGTGGAAGTCGAGTTCGCGCACGGCCACGCCGTTGGCCCAGGCAGCCCATTCCGGGGAGACGGTCTCGTCGAGCGGCTGGCCGAAGACGGTGGCACCGGGCTTCGACGTGTGCGGCAGCGCCTGCTCGCGGGCGTGGGTCGGTGCGTCACGGCGGACCGAGGCGGCAGCGACGGCGGCGTTGTCGATGATGCGGTTGATGACCATGTCGGTCACCTCAGCGTCGACGGCGACGGGATCGGATGCGACTTCTGCGATCTTCCAGGCCAGCTGATCTTCGCGGGGGAGGTTTTCCGAGCTCTTATACGTGCGGACTTCATGGTTGATCATGGAGATTCTCCTTATCTCGACGTCGGCAGCCGAGGTGTCGGCGACGCTGACCGTCAGTGCCCGAGGTGTTCGCGGGCTGCATTCAACTGTATGAGCGGCGCGGGCTGAGCGCCACGCCACACTTTATCTTGATATCAAGATAAAACATGAGCAGGGGCAGCACAAACGCCGTACGCTCTCTAGGATGCCACGCGCCCGTGTGGCCTCGCTCACCGGGGGCGGTCTCGACCGCGCACGCAGCTCGCTGGCCTGCGCCGATGCCCTGTCTGCTCAGTCCTCTGCGCTCTGTTCGGCGCCCGGTGCGGTCTGTTCGGCGCCCTGGATGATGGAGACGAGGGTGATGAGCGACAGCCGCGCTCCCGGATGCGCCCGCAGCCTGCCGTCCCCGGCATCGATGAGCACGCCGCCTGCGCGCCAGTCGCTGAGGATCCGCAGCAGGGTCTCGGAGGTGCCGGCGAGCACGACGTGGGCGAAGCTCTCACCGGAGATCGTCTCCGGGGCGTAGCCGAGCAGCCTGAAGAATTCAGCGGTGTGCGCCCGAAGCCGCTCATCGGCCTGCAGCACCGCGTGGACCTGCTCGGATTCCGGCAGGCTCACCCGACCGCCGGCACCGAGGTACATCGCCAGGGTCGAGAACAGCGGGATGTCGAGGTCTCCGGCACCGGTGACCTGCGTGTTGACCTGCTGCCAGTGGTTCGCTGCGGCGAGCGCCCAGACGCTGAGCCAGCGGGCGAGCGCCCCGGCCTGCTCGTCGCTGAGCTCGACCGCACGGCCGGCAGCCACCGCCTCGGCGACGGGGCCGAAGAGTTCGGGCAGCCCGACGGTCACCGCATCGGAGCCGGCCTGTTCGAGCATGCCGGTCAGCAGCAGCGTCGCCCAGGCCCGCTCGGTCAGCGGCAGCTCGGCCAGTGTGCCGGCAGATCCGGCCGCGCCGGGTGCGTCAAGACCTGCGAGCTCGGCAACAGCAGTCAGCTCATCGCCGGTCAGCTCGCCGGTCTCGGCGGCCGGGCGCTGGGCGTTCGGGCCGGAGGCGACCCACTGCCAGATCCGCAGTGCGGCCCTGACGACCGGCACCTCGGCGATCCCGGCGGCGTCGACGGCTTGCGATTCGGGCTGGTCGATCTGGTCCTCGGCGTCGAGCAGCCCGAAGAGGGTCATGGCGATCGGGTGGTAGTGGGCGCTGATCTCGTCGGCCAGGCGCTGGTCTCCGCCGGTGGTCGGCTCATGCATGTCATCGCTCATACCCCGAACCTACCGCAGGGCCGGGCCGGCGGTCGATGCCGCCGGGGACTGCGGACATGCGCCCGGAGTCTGGCCTGACCAGGGCGCGTGTGGAACCATGGGACTATGACACGCACCGCTTTGGCTTTCGATGAGAACTGGCTCGAACCCGATGAGCTGGCCCGGCTGCGCAGACGCCTGCCGATGGCCTACATCAATGCGGTGCCGGTGCTGCTCGACGAGCACGGCGTGCCCGAGAAGGTCGGCCTGCTGCTGCGCACCGGCGACGACGGATCGCTGGTGCGCGAGGTGATCGGCGGGCGGGTGCGCTTCCACGAGACCCTGCGGGCGGCACTCATGCGCCATGCGGAGAAGGACCTCGGGCCGCTGGCGTTCCCGTCGCTGCCGAGTTCGCTCAACCCGTTCCACGTCGCCGAGTACTTCCCCACCGAGGGTGCCTCCAGGCTCCACGATCCGCGCCAGCATGCGATCGCGCTGTGCTACATCCTGCCGGTGCAGGGTGAGTGCACGCCGCGCCAGGATGCGCTCAGCCTCGATTGGCTGACCCCGGATGAGGCGCTGCGCGAGGACATCGTGGCGGAGATGAACCACGGCCAGGAGCACATCGTCAAGGCCGCCCTGGCGTACATGGGTCTGCTACCGTAGACGCGACGACAGGGGAGCGCTCATGAGGAGCGCTGAGAGTGCACAGCTGCAGACCCTCGAACCTGACGCGGTTCATACCGCCGGAGGAAGTCGAGTCTCTTCACCCCTCCTTGCCTGATTGAAGGAGGATTTGCGATGTCTGACGTCCAGACCCGCCACACCGATTCCGAACCCAACCCCACTCCGGCCGGCGTGCCGGCCACGATGCGCTGGAGGGTCGTCGACATCGTCGTCGCCTCGGTGCTCGCCGTCGCGATCGGCATCGTGTTCTGGGCCTGGTCGAACTCCTGGGAGACGATCAGCGCCCCGTTCCAGGCCCTCTACCCGCCCACCAAGGGCCTGCTGACCGGCGTGTGGGTGCTCGGCGGAGTGCTCGGCGGGCTCATCATCCGCAAGCCCGGCGCAGCACTGTACGTCGAGGTGCTCGCGGCGATCGTCTCGGCGGTGCCGGGCAACTACTTCGGGCTCATGGTCATCGTCTCCGGGCTCATCCAGGGCTTCGGCGCCGAGCTCATCTTCGCCGCACTGCGCTACCGCCGCTACACCCTCATCGCCACGCTGCTCGCCGGCCTGGGCGCCGGGCTGTCGCTGGCGATCGGCGAGAACATCCTCTACAACGCCGCGTGGACGTTCGAGCACAAGGCGCTCTACACCGTCTTCGCCGGCATCTCCGGCATGGTGCTGGCCGGCCTCGTGTCGTGGTTCGCACTCAAGGCGATCGCCCGCACCGGGGCGCTCGGCGCCTTCGCCTCCGGACGCAGCGCGCGAGAAGTCTGATGGCAGCCGCGACCGGCGGCGTCGACGTCCTGGCCCGCGGTTTCGGCTGGCGGCACTCCGGCCGCAAGCGCGCCGCCGTCAGCGACATCGACCTGCGCATCGAGGCCGGTGAGCGCGTCCTGCTGCTCGGCTCCTCGGGGGCTGGGAAGTCGACGCTGCTGCACGCTATCGCCGGTGTGCTGCCGGCCGAATCCGGGTACCGGACCGGCGAGCTGCTCGTCGGCGGCCGCCCACCGGACCCCACCTCGGGCACCACCGGGCTCGTCCTGCAGGACCCGGACGCGCAGGTGGTGCTCGCCCGGCTCGGCGACGATGTGTGCTTCGGGATGGAGAACACCGGCGTCGACCCGGCTGTCATGCCCGCCCGCGCTCGCGCAGCGCTGGCCACCGTCGGCCTCGACCTGCCGTGGGACCATCCGACCTCAGCGCTGTCGGGTGGGCAGAAGCAGCGTCTCGCCCTGGCCGGGGTGCTCGCCATGGCACCTGGCCTCATGGTCCTCGACGAGCCGACGGCCAACATCGATCCGGCTGCCGTGCCCGAGGTGTGCCAGGCGGTTCTGGACGCGCAGGCCGCGTCCGGGGCGACCCTGCTCATCGTCGAGCACCGCGTCGACATCTGGGCTGAGCACGTCGACCGGATCATCGTGCTGGGTGAGACCGGGCTGGTGGCCGACGGCTCGCCGGCTGCTGTGCTGCACGACCCGGCGCTGCGCGGCACCCTGGCAGCAGCCGGGGTGTGGCTGCCCGGTGCCGCACTCCCCCAGCCGCGCACCCCGCAGCCGGCAGGTGCGGTGCTGCTGGAGGCCGACGGGCTCGCCGTCGCCCGCGCCCGCCGCGGCCCGGTCGCCGTCAGCGACCTGAGCATCGACCTCGCCGAAGGGCAGGCGCTGGCACTCGTCGGGCACAACGGCGCCGGCAAGTCGACGACAGCGCTCACCCTCGGCAGCCTGCTGCCTGCCCGGGCTGGGAGGGTGCGGGCCACGGACCGGCTGCTCGACCTCGGGCGCGGGGCTCCCCGCCACAGCGACCCGCACCGGTGGCCGGCGGCCGACCTCGTCGCCCGGATCGGCACGGTGTTCCAGGAGCCGGAGCATCAGTTCCTCACGACCACGGTCGCCGATGAGCTGCGGCTGGGCCCGCGCCAGGCCGGCTGCCCGCAGGCCGAGACCGAGGCGCGGGTGGCCGAGCTGCTCGAACGCCTCCGGCTCACCCGGCTGGCCGGCGCGCATCCGCATACGCTCTCCGGCGGGGAGAAGCGGCGGCTGTCGGTGGCGTGCATGATGGCGACCCGCCCGCCGGTGCTCATCATCGACGAGCCGACCTTCGGCCAGGATGCCAACACGTGGCGGGAGCTGGCGGCGCTCAGCTGTGAGCTGCTCGATGCCGGGACCGCGTTGCTGACCGTCAGCCACGATGCGGAGTTCCTGCAGGTGATCGCCGCCGAGCGGATGGTCTTCGGACGCGGACAGGCGGTGCGCGCATGAACGCCGACCTCCTCGTCCCCGTCGTCCGGGAGACCGCGCTGGTGCGCTGCAACCCGGTCGCCAAGCTCGCTGCCGGTGCGGTGCTCGCCGTTGCGGTCGTGCTCAGCATCGACGTCGTCTCCGCAGCCGTCATGCTCGGACTCGTCGTCCTCATGCTGCCGCTCACCGGCCTCGACCTGGCGATGCTCGTCAAGCGGCTGTGGTTCCTGCCGCTGGCCGCGCTCATGGCCGGCTGGGGCACCGCGCTGCTGTCGCAGAAGACCGGCACGGTCATCGTCGACGCCGGCCCGCTGCTGCTCACCAGCGACTCGCTGACGATGGGCGCAGCAGTTGCGCTGCGCGCGCTCGCACTCGCGCTGCCGGCGGTCATGCTCATCGCGACGATCGACCCGACCGATCTGGCCGACAGCCTCATCCAGCACCTGCGGCTGCCGGCGACCTTCGTGCTCGCGGCGCTGGCTGCCGCCCGGCTCGTGACCCTGTTCATCGCCGAATGGCAGACTCTCGCCCAAGCCCGCCGCGCCCGAGGTGTGGCCGGCGGGAACGTGTTCGCCCGGGTCGGCGGATTCTTCCAGACGTCGTTCGCCCTGCTCGTGCAGGCGATCCGGCGCGGCACCCGGCTGGCGATGGCGATGGAGGGCCGCGGCTTCGGTGCGCAGAACCGCACCTGGGCGCGGATCTCGACGTTCCATCCGCGCGACGGCGTGCTTCTCGCCGGAGCGATCATCGCCGCTGCCGTCACGATCGGTGCGGCGGTCGCCGCCGGGACCTGGAACTTCATCTTCACGATCGGGTCGTGACGGCACCGCTGTGCTGCAGACGGCCCGCGGGGTCAGGTCCTGGCGGAGACGCAGACGAGGAAGTCGCTGTCGGCTGCGAACGGCTGCAGCGTCCAGGTGGCGAAGCGGTGCTCGATGCGCAGTCCGGCCTGAGCGAGGTCGTCGGCGTATTCGTCGAAGTCGTAGCCGCGGCCGGCGCCGAAGCCGGTGATGAGCCGCCCGCCGGGTGCGAGCACGGAGGCGAGGTTGGCGATGACGGCCGCGCGTGAGGCGGGGTCGAGGAAGGTCATGACGTTGCCGGCGCTGGCGGCGATGTCGAAGCCGTCGCCGAGCTGTTCGGGGCCGGTCTCGGCGAGGTCGCCGACGTGCCACTCGGCTGCCGGGCAGGTCTCGCGCGCCTCGCTGATGAGCACCTCGTCGAGGTCGATGCCGACGATGCTGTGTCCGCGCGCAGCCAGATACGCCCCGACCCGGCCGGTGCCGCACCCGGCGTCGAGGATGCGGCTGTCGCGTTCGGCCATTGCGTCGATGAGACGGGCCTCCCCGTCGAGGTCGTGGCCGGCGGCGGCGAGGCTGCGCCAGCGCTCGGCGTAGCGATGCGAGTGCTCGGGATCCCTGGCGATCATCTGCGCCCACTGGTGCTGGTAGCTCATGGCCTCATCGTATCCCCGCACCGGAAGCGAACACCTCGGTGAGCACCTCGGTGACTGCGGTGATGTCGGGCCGGTCGGCCTGCTCCTCCCGGCTGATGACGACGATGTGCCGGCCGCCTGCCTGCGTGCCGGGAACCAGCTGCAGCCCGGGCGGGGCGAGCGCCATCATGATCGGGGTGCCGAGCGTGTAGCCCAGCCCCGAGCGGACCATCGCCAGAGCCACGGAGGTGTCGGTGATGATGTGGGTCTCGCGGGCGGCGAATCCCAGCCCGGCGATCGCGAAGCGGACCGCCCGGCCCTGCAGGGACCGGCTCGGCGGCAGGATCCACGTGCTGCCGGCGAGCTCCTCGTGCGTGGGCGCGGGACCGGCGGGAGAGACGACGGAGAACTCCTCGCTGTGCACGCGCTTGACCCGCAGCCCGCGCTGCGGGGCGAGTGGGGCGGCCGGGTAGTCGATCCCGATGCCGACGTCGATGCGGCCGGCGAGCACCGCCTCGGGCATGTGCTCGACGTCGATCTCACGCGCCTGCACACCTGAACCGGTCAGCCGGCTGGCCGCGGCGGCGAAGGCGACGACCGAGGCCGAGCCGAACACCCCCAGCGTCACCGCGCCGACGCGACCGAAGTCCTGACCGCGCACCGCCTCGGCGGCCTGCTCCTCAGCGGCGATGACCGCGCGGGCGCGCTCGAGCAGGGTGCGTCCGGCCTCGGTGAGGGTGAAGCCGCGGCCGGCGGCGACGAGCAGGTCGGTGCCGACGACCCGGCGCAGGGTCGCCATGTGCTGGCTCACCGCCCCGGGCGTGTAGCCGAGCGCGCGGGCGGCCGCACTCATGGTGCCGAGCTCGGCGACGGCGACGAAGGCGCGCAGCTGCACGAGCGTCCAGTTCATCGCCATCGGCACTCCCTACCGTTTCTGTCACGTTCACCATCGGCCGCACCGGCCGCCTTTCAGCAATCCTAAACGCTGCATTCACAGTTCATCGCTGTCAGGACATTGCCTGGAGCCGGTTCACTGGCGGAAGATGACAGCACACGCAGTTGTGAGACCCGACACAGTCGTCGGGCCTGTGCTCCCGGCGCAGACTGCCAGGATCCACCCGGTCCCGGCAGGCCGCGCCGGCCTGAAGAGGAGGAGGTTCACCATGACTGTTCCCCTGCCCCCGAGTGCTTCGATCGTCATCATCGGCGGCGGCATCATGGGCGTGGCAGCCGCGTACTACCTGGCCGAGGCGGGAGTCGAGGACATCGTCGTCATCGAACGCGACCAGCTCGGCTCCGGATCGACGTGCAAGGCCGCCGGCGGCCTGCGCACGCAGTTCTCCGACGAGACCAACATCATGCTCGGCGCCCGCAGCCTGGAGACGTTCCGCCGCTTCGAAACCGATTTCGGCACCGACCTCGATCTCGTCACCAGCGGCTACCTGTTCCTGCTCGACAACGACGCCGACGCCGCAGCGTTCGAGCGCAATGTCGAGCTGCAGCGCTCCCTCGGCCAGTCCTCGCGGATGCTCACCGTCTCCGAAGCCCACGAGCTCTCCCCGGTGATCTCCACCTCGGGCCTGGTGGCAGCGGCATTCAACCCCGACGACGCCCACTGCACACCTGAGGCTGCCGTCAGCGGGTTCGCGTGCGCCGCGCGCAAGCGCGGGGTGACGTTCGTGCAGCACTGCGAGGTCACCGACATCGTCGCCACCGGCGAGGAGATCCACGGGGTGACGACGTCGAAGGGTGAGATCGCCACCTCGCACGTGGTGTGCGCGGCCGGTGCCTGGTCGCAGCGGATCGGCGAGATGGCCGGCGTGCACCTGCCGGTCACCCCGCTGCGGCGGCACGTCGCGGTGACCGAGCCGGTCGACTTCGATGCGACGAAGCTGCCGTTCACCATCGACTTCACCACCTCGTTCTACTTCCACTCCGAGTGCCGCGGCCTGCTCATGGGCGCCCCGGAGGTCGAGGACGTCCGCGAGTTCAACCTGCACACCGACCCCGCCTGGCTCGACCGGCTCGCCGAGCTCATCGAGCACCGAGCGCCGGCCCTCGGCGACGTCGGGATCGGCAAGGGCTGGGCGGGCCTGTACGAGTGCACCCCGGATCACAACGCGCTCATCGGCACCGCGGCCCACCTGCCCGGGTTCATCTATGCGACCGGGTTCTCCGGCCACGGGTTCCTGCAGGGCCCGGCCGTGGGCGAGGTGGTGCGCGACCTCTACCTCGGGCGCGCGCCGTTCGTCGACGTCAGCGGTCTGAGCGTCGAGCGATTCGACCGCGAGGAGCTGCGCGTCGAGATGAACGTCGTGTAAGCCGGCAATCTGCGACAGACTGAAGACACCCCACAAGAGAAGGAGCATCCATGACCTTTCCCAGCCAGGACGCCATCATCCAGCTCACCCGCGAAGGACTGGCAGCCTGCGGCATCGACTTCGATTCGCTGCTGACCGACGAGTCGGCGCAGTCGATGCCGTTGCCCTCCCCCATCACCGGCCAGGTCCTCGGCCACATCGCCGTCGACACCCCCGAATCCGCCGCCGAGGCGGTGGCGAAGTCCCAGCAGGCGTTCCGCCAGTGGAAGGACGTGCCGGCTCCCGTCCGCGGCAAGGTGGTGCAGCGCTGGGGCCGCCTGCTTGAGGAGCACAAGGACGACCTCGCCAAGCTCGTCACCGTCGAGGCGGGCAAGACCCCGTCCGAGGCGGCCGGCGAGGTGCAGGAGATGATCGACATCTGCGAGCTGGCGGTCGGCCAGTCGCGGCAGATGTACGGCAAGACGATGCCGAGTGAGCGCCCAGGCCACCGGCTCATGGAGACCTGGCATCCGCTCGGTGTCGTCGGGATCATCACCGCGTTCAACTTCCCGGTCGCCCCGTATGCATGGAACACCGCGCTGGCGATCGCCTGCGGTGACACGGTGATCTGGAAGCCCTCAGAGGCCTCGACGCTCTCCGCCCTCGGCGCGAATGCGCTGCTGGCGCAGGCCGCGAAGGAGGAGGGCGCACCGGACAACCTCAACCTGCTGCTCGTCGGCGACCGCTCCGTGGGCGAGGTGCTCGTCGAGGACGAGCGCGTCGCGCTGCTCTCGGCGACCGGTTCGGTGCCGATGGGCCGGGCTGTCGGGCCGAAGGTGCAGCAGCGGTTCGGACGGCTGCTGCTGGAGCTCGGCGGCAACAATGCCGCGATCGTCGCCCCGAGCGCAGACATGGATCTGTCGCTGCGCGGCGCCGTGTTCGCTGCCGCCGGTACGGCCGGTCAGCGCTGCACGACGCTGCGCCGCCTCATCGTGCACGCCGATATCGTCGATGAGCTCGTGGGCAAGATCGTCGACGCCTACGGCACGCTGAGCATCGGCGCGCCGACGGAGGACGGTGTGCTCGTCGGGCCGCTCATCAGCAAGAAGGCCTTCGATGACATGCAGGCAGCGCTTGAGGCTGCGAAGGCCCAGGGCGGCGAGGTGCTGTGCGGCGGCGGCCGTGTGCTCGCCGATGACGCCCCGGATGCCTACTATGTCGAACCCGCTGTCGTGAAGATGCCCGGGCAGACGGAGATCGTCGAGGCGGAGACCTTCGCACCGATCCTCTACGTCATGGAGTACACGGATCTCGATGACGCGATCGAGCTGAACAATGCTGTCCCGCAGGGCCTGTCGTCGGCGATCTTCACGCAGGATCAGGCTGAGGCTGAGCGCTTCCTCGCAGGCTCGGACACCGGCATCGCGAATGTCAACATCGGCACTTCTGGTGCTGAGATCGGCGGCGCGTTCGGTGGCACGAAGGAGACCGGCGGCGGACGTGAGTCCGGTGCGGATTCGTGGCAGGCGTACATGCGTCAGGCGACGAACACGGTCAACTACTCCGGTGAGCTGCCGCTGGCCCAGGGAGTGAAGTTCCTGTGATCTGCAGCTGAGCTGTAGTCGAGCTGAGCTGCAGCTGGCCTGATCTCCGCTGTCACCGCCCCGGTTCGAGCATTGAGTTCGGACCGGGGCGATCGACGTGTCCGGGCTGCGGCGGTCGACGTTCCGGGTTGCGGCGATCGATCAGAACGGTGGTGGGTCGGCCGAGTTCTCCCAGCCGCCTGAGGGCTCGCCTCTGAGGTTGTCGAAGACGGTCCGCGTGTGGGGCGGGCGCGCTGGATCGTCTGCTGGTGTGGAATCAGCAGGTCGGTGTGTCCGCGCGGTGGCTGGTTCGGCGGAATCGTCTGGGTCGTCGTCTCCGCCGGAGCGGTCCGGTATGCGCAGCACCGGTTCTGGGCTGGGATTGGGCAATCGCCCTTCAGCCATGGCAGCGAAGTGCTCAGCATTGAGGACGCCGAGCAGACTTTCGGGGATCGTCACCGGATCGCACGTGCGACCGTCCATCTCCCAGCAGATCATCTCGCTGTCTCCGCAGGATGACAGGCGCAGTACGCCCTGTGTTTTGAGCTGGTGGTGCATCTTGCACAGCGGATGCAGGTTCTTCATCGTCGTGAGCCCGCCGGCTGCCGGATGTCTGTGATCGAAGGGCCGCTGGTGATCGAGTTCGGCCTTGCGCGCCGGCTGGTGGCAGCCTGGCGCGGTGCAGTACTGCCACTTCTCCACCAGAGCGATGCGCATCGCCTCGGGAATGGTGTAGGTCTGTGCCTGCGCGTCACGCACCTTCCCGGTTTCAGGGTCGGTGAGGATGCGGTAGACGGTCTTCGGCCCAGATCCGACGATGTGGCGAGCGGCCTCGGGATTGATGGGAATGCCGTTGAGCGTACCGGGGATGTCGGCGTCCTCGTGCAGCAGAGTCATCATCGGCACGGTGATGTTCACGCGCGCCTGCCGGCGCAGCCATTCGGTATCGGTCGGGCAGGTGAAGCGGACACGCGCACGGTCCGGTTCGACACCGGGGATGGACTCCGCACCCACCTCGTCAGCAGGGGCGCACTCGGACCCCGTGGCGAGGATCGCTCCTGCCAGCAGGTCGAACTTCAGCTGCTCGAGTGTGCGATCCTCGACCGAGACGTGCCCTTCAGGAAGCTGTTCACCGAAGACTGAGAGCTGACCGCGCCGGATCGCCCTGGCCATGCCGGCGAGCCGCGCTTCCAGCAGCACGAGAGAGTGCGTGGGGCCGATGAGCGTCATCTCGCTGGTGCCGTTGGCGTTGTGATGGGTGACGACACGGCGCCGGGAAAAGGCTTCTTCGTTGCGCTCGTCATCGGTCATGAGGGCGGCGATCAGCTCGTTGACCGCACGACGGAAATAGACCATCTTCGTCGCCCGGCATTGAGAGATCTTGTCGTCGAAGACGGGCATCTTGCGTGCAGGCAGCTTGCCGGCGGCACGCACTGCATACTCCAGACGATCGAACGAGAGCTCACCTGCGCGCACCATCGACAGCAGGCGTGGCGTGCCGAGGATGGCGCGTGCTGCCCGCTTGACCTTGCTTGCTGCTGTCTGGGTGGTGCAGTCGAACAGTTCGGTGAGGCTGAGCAGCAGCTCGCTTGTGAATGTGTCCTCAACCTGGGCGAGCGAGGCGGCCATGCGCTCCGCGAGCTGTGCGTTGACCCCGTCGGCGATCGGACGGAACTCGCTCGTCGCGTTCCTCTTGCCGTGCTTGCGGTCATCCGCGCTGACGGCGCCGAGGCGTGAGAACCGCCCGTGCGCACTATGGCCGATGATCGCACGCGGTCGCACCGCGTCCTTGCGGCGGAGGCCGATGTCGATTCCCTGGTGGACCAGCGTGCTGTGGATGCTGTCGGGATCGCTGAGGTCGGGCAGGCCGCGATCCCAGCTGAGGTCGGCCTCGATGCGATGGATCGCGGAGGGATCGAAGACGAAGGTGACGTGGTCCCGCGGCTCACTGCCCGGCTCCCGCGGGTGGTCTTCTGCATCTTCCATCCCCCGGTGGCTTCGCAGGAACTCCAGGAGCTGCTCCTCAGTGCAGGGGACCGTCCACTCGATCGTCTCCGATGAGGTGGAGGCAGGGGGCAGGTGCCGGAACCGCGCCGGCCGGTACTTGATCCACTCGTCCACGATGCAGGCGAGTTCGCGGTACTCAGGCTCACGATCCAGGCGTGCGCTGTAGCTTGCGAGCACATCCTCGTACTCATGCACTTTGAGCAGTCCTTGGGCGACGCGGCTGGCATGCAGCCGGTTGAGCCGGACATCGAGGTCTCCCCGCACGGCCTCACCGTGACCCCTGCGACCCGTAGCAGCCCGGCCGGGCAGAACTCCCCTGCATCGCGGGCGACGGATGTGCGACCGGAGGGCAGCCTCGATCAATGGCTCCGTGTCCGCAGGATCAGGATTCCGAGTTCTCATTGCCGCCACCCCCTCGTGAGCGATCAAAAAACGGAGAACGTCTCTTGAGTTCTATTATAATCGTTCTGATATGCCGTGTCCAGAGATGATTTCGGCTGATCTTCAGTGCTCGACACGTCCTCCTTCAGATCGACACGTCCTCCTTCAGATCTGCCTCCCACCCTAGGAGAGGGCACTGACATCGCTGCCTGACCTGCGGTTATCCACAGCGGAGGCCGTGTTGTCCGTGGCCCATGCCAGACTTGGGCACATGTCATACACCTGCACGGAATGCGGCTACAGCAGCATCAAGTGGCTGGGCAGATGCTCGCGCTGCGGCGAATGGGGGACTCTCGAGCAGTCCGAAGCCGCCGGTGGCGCAACAGCGATCAAGACGCAGGCCAAGGAAGTGCCGGCGAGCAAGCTCGCCAAGCCGATCACCGAAGTCGACGGAACTCGCACCCGCGCATTCCGCACCGGGGTCTCCGAACTGGACCGGGTCCTCGGCGGCGGCGTCGTCCCAGGTGCGGTCATCCTGCTCGCCGGCGAGCCGGGAGTCGGCAAGTCCACGCTTCTCCTCGACGTGGCCGGGCGGGCCTCGCGCGAGTCAGGTGAGGGACGCCGCGCCCTCTACATCACCGGTGAGGAATCGGCAGGGCAGGTGCGGCTGCGCGCTGAGCGCATCGGCGCCATGCATCCCGACCTGCTGCTGGCCGCCGAATCCGACCTCGCCACGGTGCTCGGCATGATCGTCGAGATCCAACCGGAGCTGCTCATCATCGACTCCGTGCAGACGCTGGCCTCTGCCGAGGTGCAGGGCGTGCCCGGCGGCGTGACGCAGGTGCGCGAGGTGGCGGCTGCGATCATCCGCGCAGCGAAGTCACTCGACGTGCCGACGGTGCTCGTCGGGCACATCACCAAGGACGGCACGGTTGCCGGCCCGCGCCTGCTGGAGCACCTCGTCGACGTCGTGTGCGAGTTCGAAGGCGATAAGCACTCCCGCCTGCGGCTGCTGCGCGCGGTGAAGAACCGCTACGGACCCACCGATGAGGTCGGCTGCTTCGACATGACCGAGCTCGGCATCCAGTCGGTGCCCGATCCCACGGGCCTGTTCCTCTCGCGCGGCAGCGGGCACGCGCCGGGCTCGTGCCTGACAGTCGTGCAGGAGGGCAAACGCCACCTGCTCGTGGAGATCCAGACGCTCGTCGACAAGCAGACGAAGGGGGCGCCGCGGCGCACAGTCAGCGGGCTCGATGCCAACCGGCTGGCGATGACGCTCGCGGTGCTCAACAGCGAGCCGATGCTGCACAGCTTCGCCGAATGCGATGTCTACGCCTCCACCGTCGGCGGCGCCAAGGTCGTCGAACCGGCTGCCGACCTGGCACTGGCGCTTGCGCTGGAGTCCGCCTGGCAGTTCCGCCCGTTGGAGAACCGGGTCATCGGCATCGGGGAGATCAGCCTGTCCGGTGAGATCCGCAATGTCCCCGGCATCGAGCAGCGGCTGGAGGAGGCGTACCGGCAGGGCGTCAGCCATGCGATCGTCGCTGCCGGCGGACTGAACAACGTCACCGTCCCGCGCGGCATGGAGGTCAGCGAATGCGACAGCATCCGGCAGGCCGTCGAGGCCTCCATGGGCCTCGAACTCAACAACACCGCGCGCTGAGGAACGCAGCAATGCCCCTTGCCGCCATGAGGATTGCGGCAGATCGGCAACACAACTGTTGCTCATTCGCAACAGTATTCCCCGCCGGGGCGCGACACGGTTCGCTAGCCTACTGAGAGGACTGCAGATACTGATCGGAGAGCATAGGTGCGCGCGGCGACAAATCCCCTCTTCCTTGACGCTCAGCGCGAGGTCGACCAGACCAGCTACGATCTCGTCCTCTCCACACTCGCAGCCGTCGCCCCGGGCACCGAGCTGCGCGACGGTCTCGAACGGGTCCTGCGCGGCCGCACCGGCGCACTCATCGTGCTCGGCTCATCGAAGGTCGTCGACTCGATCTCCACCGGCGGATTCAACATCGACATCGAATTCTCCGCCACCCGCCTGCGCGAGCTGGCCAAACTCGACGGCGCCATCGTGCTCAGCCGCGACGCCTCCCACATCCACACCGCAGGCGTGCAGCTGCTGCCCGACCCCTCGATCGACACACAGGAATCCGGCACCCGCCACCGCACCGCTGAGCGCGTGGCCAAGCAGACCGGGTTCCCCGTCATCTCCGTCAGCCAGTCGATGCAGATCATCCAGGTCTACGTGCACAGCATCCGGCATGTGCTCGAGACCTCCGACAGGATCCTCGCCCGCGCCAACCAGGCGCTCGACACCCTGGAGCGCTACAAGCACCGCCTCGACGAGGTCACCGCGACGCTGACGTATCTGGAGATCGTCGACCGGGCCACCTTGGCCGATATGCTCGTCGTCCTGCAGCGCCAGGAGATGGTGCGCCGGATCTCGAAGGAGATCCAGACCTACATCCTCGAGCTCGGCGACGACGCCCGCCTCATCACCCTGCAGCATGATGAGCTCGTCGGTCCCCGCAGCGACAGCCAGCACCACCTGCTGCGCGACTACATCGACGCGATCCCCGAGCACGACTCGATCGACAACGTCCTGCACAATCTCGCCGCGCTGCCCGGCCACGACCTCATCGACATCGACATCGTCGCCCGTACCATCGGCTCCTCTGCCGCCAGCGAATCCCTCGACCGCTACGTCTACCCGCTGGGCTACCGGCTGCTCTCGACGATCCGCCGTGTGCCCCCGGTGGTCGTCGACCGGCTCGCCGAGCACTTCGGCCGCTTCACCGAGCTGCTGGCTGCCGAGCTCTCAGAGCTCAAATCCGTCGAGGGCGTCGGCGAGCACCGCGCGCGGATCGTACGCGAGGGCCTCAACCGGATCGAAGAGGAAGTCCACGAGAACTGAAGGCGCTCCATTCGGGTCGGTCAGCCCTGCGCTCAGCCTTGCGCTCAGCCCTGACTCCACCCGTCAGCCCTGCGTTCAGCCCTCGTCTTCGGGCTTTTCGGTCGGCTCCGGCGATGGCTCCTCAACCGTGAAGTGCGCAGGCTTGCTCTCCACCTCGCCGAGCTTCGTCACCAGCTCGTAGTCGCCTGCCGTGAACGAGTCACCGGTGCGGTTGCAGTTCTTGTCCGTTGGGATCATCTGCCATTTGAGCGTCGACTTGCGCTCGGTGCCCGGAGCGAAGACGCGCACATCCTCATCCGCCTCGTCCCCGCCCGGCGTGCAGTACTCCGTCGACCACTGCGTCTTGCCGCCCTGGCGGATCTCGAAGACTTGATGCTCCGGGCCCACCGAGATCGCACACGCGACGTCGTGGTTGTTCTTCACCGTCAGCTCCAGGGTCGCCGAGGCGCCGGGCGCGTAGGATTCCTCATCGGTGCCGGCGATGATCTCCACGGCATCGGCCGGGCAGGCGCCCGAGGCCTCGTCCCCGGTCGGGGCTGGGAGGGTCGGTTCCGGCGACTGGGCGGCCGCCGCCTCGGCTGCGGCCTGATCGCGGGAGTCCTGGCGCACCTTCTGGATCGCCTTGACCATGAGCACGATGCCGAGCACGAGCAGGCACACGACGATGAGTGCGAGCACGCCGACGACGATGCGCCGGCGGCGATAGACTGCAGGGTCGGGGCGGCGCGGACCGCCGCCCCCGGGACCAGCCGCCGAACGGGCTGCCGACCGGGCCGTCGAACGGGCGGCCGGGCGCGCGCCGCGGGCCGAACCCGGCCGGCGCCGCTGGGAACCCTGACCACGCGCAGAAGGAGACATCACCTGAAGCCTACGGGCTGCAGATGGAAGCGACGACGATGACACACCGGACACCTACCGAAACCGACCTCGCCGCCGCGCACGAGGCGGTCCTCACCTGGTTCGACGCCCACGCCCGGGACCTGCCGTGGCGGGCGCCGGGCACCTCGGCGTGGGCGGTGCTCGTCTCCGAGATCATGTCCCAGCAGACCCCGGTCGCCCGGGTCGCGCCCCGCTGGCGGGACTGGATGGCCCGCTGGCCGGCACCGTCCGACCTCGCCGCCGCGCCCACCGCCGAGGTGCTGCGCGCCTGGGATTCGCTCGGCTACCCGCGCCGGGCCCTGCGCCTGAAAGACAGCGCGGCCGTCATCGCCTCAGAGCACGGCGACCAGGTGCCGTGTGATGAGCAGACCCTGCGCGCGCTGCCGGGGATCGGCGCCTACACCGCCGCTGCGGTCGCCGCGTTCGCGTGCGGGCAGCGCACCACTGTTCTCGACGTCAACATCCGCCGGGTGCTCGCCCGCGCCTTCGACGGCCATGCCCACCCCAAGGGTGCGCTGACGAAGTCGGAGACCGCGTGGGCCGCCCAGTTCGTGCCCGCCGGACCGGATGCCCCGGGTGCCCGTCACGTGGCGTGGAATGCCGGGGTGATGGAGCTCGGCGCGCTGGTCTGCACCTCCCGCAGCCCGCGCTGCGAGGTCTGCCCGCTGGCCAAGCAGTGCCGCTGGCTGGCCGCCGGCCGCCCGGCAGGAGACGACCCCGCCCGCAGGCCCAAGACCCAGGCCTGGCACGGCACCGACCGGCAGCTGCGCGGTGCGATCATGGCCGTCCTCAAGGCCGCCGAGGCGCCGGTCGCCCGCGAGCTGCTGACCGCCTCGGCGACCGAGTTCGACCCGGAGTCCGACCCGTGGTTCGACCCGGGGTTCGCCGCTGGGACGGTGGAGGCGGCGATCCTGCGGGTGCGCGAGCTCGGCGACGGGCAGCGGATCGGCCGGCTCGTCGATGCGCTCATCGCCGACGGGCTGGCGGCCGAGTCCGGCGGCAGGCTGCACCTGCCGCACTGAGCGGCCCGCCGTGGGAGGCCCCGAACCGGGGCGTCCGCCGGTCTCAGAGGTGCTTCATCATGCGCGTATTGCCGAGCGTATTGGGTTTGACGCGGGCCAGGTCGAGGAACTCGGCGACGTTCTCATCATGGGAGTGCAGCAGCTCGACGTAGACCTCCGGTGAGACCGGGGTGCCGGTGATCTGCTCGAAGCCCAGCGAGGTGAAGAAACGGGTCTCGAACGTCAGGCAGAACACCCGCTGCACCCCGATCGCCTGGGCATCGGCGAGCAGCTGCTCCATGAGCATCCGCCCGACCCCCCGCCCCCGGTAGTCCGGGTCGGTCGCCACCGTGCGCGCCTCGGCGAGGTCCTCCCACAGCACGTGCAGCGCCGCACAGCCGACGACCCGCTCCCCACCGTCTGCGTGCGGGTCGGTCACAAGCCGGAACTCGTGCAGGCCCTCGAAGTAGTTGACGGCCTCCTTCGCCACGAGGATCCGCGCATCGACCATCGGCTGGACGAGCCTGCGGATCGCGGTGACATCGCTTGTGCGCGCTCGGCGCATGATGAGCCCGCCGGGCAGCTCGCGGTGGGTGAAGTCGCGTTCGGCCCACGCCGGCGCCGAGGCGGTCGGCTCGCTTGCGGTCGGCTCGTGCGCGGGCGGCTGCGGGCTGGTCGGGTCGGCAGTCATGTCGTCATGGTAGTCCCGGTGCCGGTGGCTGTCCGCTCACATCCCAGCCAGCAGACTGCGCACGTGCTCACGCCATGTCTCGACCGCCTCGGGTCCGGTGAGCCGGCTGACCTGCACGGCCACGCCCGAGGCGCCGGGCCGGCGGGTGCCGATCGTCGCGGCGATGCGGGTGCCGTCGGCCAACGGGACCCGCCAGTAGCGCCACTTCTGGGTCCGCGAGGTCACCGGCGCCGCGGCGAAGGGGACCCCGCCCAGCTCGGTGCGCGCAGCCATGAGGGTCTCGAAGGCCGCCAGCGCCTCATCGGGGTCGCCGGGCACCGTCTTCGTCACACTGACCTCGAAGCTGCCGTCGGCGCGCTGGCCGGGCAGCCGGCGGCCGATCTGCTGCTCGTAGGCCACGGCCGCGCCCTGGGCCCACCAGCCGGGATTGTCGATGCCGGTGAAGAGCTCCGCTGCGACGGCGGCGAGCTCGCGGTGGGACAGCGACTCACCCCCGGCGGCGGTGAAGGCGCCTGAGATCTCCGCCCAGCTGCGGCCGGTGGCGCGGGCGATCGCGGCGGTGTCCTGGCTGCGGGTGCTCATCAGCGCGTCTTCGTCGTGCCGTCGTGGCCGCCGGTGGTGCTGATCTTCTTCGCGTAGCAGGAGTCGGCGTCGAGGCCGTGGGAGCCGCACCAGGCGAGCGCCTGGTCAGGGTCGTCGAAGGTGATGCCGACGATCGTGACGTAGAAGTCCTTGCTCTTGAAGCTCGCGTAGTCCCCGGACCACAGCAGCTTGACGCGCGGGTGCTCCTCGCGCAGCCGCTCATGCTCATCGAGGATCGCCTGCTCGTCCCACGTCCGGCCCTCGGCTTCGAGGCCGACCTTCTTCGAGCTCAGCTGCGGCACCCAGCTGCCCTCGATGTCGGCGGCCACCGCCGAGGCGTCGGTGTCGATGCGCTGTCTGAGCGCCTCGGCCGGATCGTCGGGCAGGGCGCCGTCGCTCGCCTCGCCGGTCGGGTCGGCGCCCTCATCGCTGGTCTCCCCGCCGGTCGGATCCTCGGTGGGTGCAGCCGACGGCGGCGCGCTCGGGGCGGCGGTGGCATCGGAGTCGTCGTCGGAGCCGAACAGCTGGATGGCTCCCCAGCCGATGCCGCCGCCGAGTGCCAGCACGAGCACGATGCCGAGGATCACCGGCCAGGGACCGCGCTTCCGGCGCTGCTGCGGGGGCTGCGGGCCAGCAGTGTAGGGCGGGCCGACGGTGTAGGGCTGGCCGGGCTGCTGGGCGTGGGGCGGGTAGCCGGCCGGGGGCTGCTGCTGAGGCGCCGGCCAGTGTCCCTGCGGCTGCTGGGGCTGCTGCGGCGCAGGCCAGTGGCCCTGCGGCTGGTTCCAGCCGTTGTGCTGCGGATCTCCCTGGGGCGGAACACTCATGGCTCTGTCTCCTGTCCTCGGCGGCACCTCACCCATGGACTGACTGTTCTCTTATGAACCATACACAGCGCGTTCAGGTTCTTGTATCGTGGGCGCCAAGGAGCCTTGCCGTCCGCTCATCCTCGCGCGGGTCGCTCGGCCATCAGTGGGAGACGAGAACTGAATCGACGTCGCAGCAGCTTCGCCCCTCCCCAGGCGAAGGCGACTGAGCCAAGGAGCCGTCATGACCGACCAGCCGCCACCGGACCAGACACCTGAGAACCCGCCCGGCTCGAACCCCGGTCAGCAAGGCATCCCGTCACCCCCTTCCATACCGCCGCAGCCGGCCACCGGACCGCAGCCGGCTCCCGGTTCGCAGCCGGTCTATCACCAGCAGGCCTACAGCCAACAGCAGGCCTACGGACAGCAGCAGGCCTACGGACAGCAGCAGGCCTACGGACAGCAGCAGGTCTACAGTCAGCCCGCCGGACCCTACCCAGGCTCGCAACCGCAGCAGGGGACCTACAGCTTTCCCACCGGCCCATGGCCGGCCCGCCAGAGCCCCATCGACGGGTTGACGATCCGCGAGGGCCTCGTGACCGCTGCCATCGGGCTGGCCGCCGGCTTCATCGCCTCGCTCATCATCTCCGTCATCATCGTCTCCACCATCAACGACGCCATCACCGACTTCGCTGACGACCTGCCGACCGGATCGCTCGGCTTCGTGCTGCCCTTCATCCTCTTCGCCCTCGCCCTCGGCGGGTCAGCCGCACTGCGATTCAGCGGTCAGGCCTTCGATGAGCTCAGCGCCTCAGCGGCAGTGCACTTCGCCGGCGCCCCGCTGCTCATCACCGCCGTGTTCACCACCGCCCTGGTGTGGTGGTCGATGCTGAGCGAACGGCGCCACCCCTCGCGTACGATCGCGGCATTCTGGATCCGCATCGGCCTGACGACCTTGGCGCTGACCACCGTGCTGTTCCTGCTCCAGCTCATCTTCGCCTCCCGCTCGACCATCACCGAAGACTACTTCTCTGCCTCCATCGAGTTCTCCGCCGTGACTCCGCGGACGTTCTTCCTGCCGCTCATCTTCATCCTCATCGCCACGACGATCGGCCGGATCCTCGGCCACCACCGCGGCTGCGATGCCGCCGGGCTCCCGTGGCTGCGCTACGCCGCAGCGCCAGCACGCACCGCGCTGCTGCATCTCGTCGTCGTCGGCACGATCTTCCTCATCGTCAGCTTCTTCGTCCTGCCGCTGCACTTCGATGTCAACGGCAGCTTCGTGCCGCTGCTCGCCGGCACCGCCGCCCTCATGATGGCAGCGCTAACCCACCTCGGCGGCCTGAGTGCCAGCGGCAGCGCACTGGCCGGTGACGGTCATGAGGGCGGTTCGACAGCGGTCACCATGTTCAGCGACACAATCCCGGGCACCCTGTGGCTCGGGCTCCTGGCCGTGCTGCTGGCCGCCTTCATCGCGGCGGTCGCCGCGGCCGTCACACGCCGGCCGAGCTGGGCACACCAGCCCGGCGTCTCCAGTCCGTGGACCGCGATCTGGCAGCTGCCGGTCGCCTTCGGTCTGCTGTGGGGGCTGCTCTCACTTGTGCTGCTGCCGGTCACCGTCAGCGGCCGGGTAAGCGGGCAGGGTGCCGAGCTGTTCGACGGCGAGATCCCGGCGATGCTGAATCTCAGTGTCGGCCTGCTGCCGTGGACGTTCCTCATCTTCGCCCTCTGGGGCCTGCTCATAGAGGTCCTCGCGATCACGCTAGCACCCCGCCTCGCGCTGACAATGCCGCAGCTGGCCGCCTGGCTCGGCGGGCGCGCCGTCCACCCGTACTGGGGTCAACCGCTGGGCATCAGCGAACCGCGAGGTGCACTCCGCCACCCGGATATGAAGACCCCTCCTCCCCCGGTCGCACCCCTAGATGATTGATTCCAAGGGGTGACTGGCGGCGTGCCTGCCGCAAGCACAGGTCGAGGGTGTCCAGGATCGAGG
>NZ_JACSPY010000019.1 GCF_014836885.1 Brevibacterium gallinarum | reverse complement strand
TGCTTCAACCAGAAACAAAAAATTCTGGCATCACAAAAACAAACAAACACGCTATTGAGTTCTCAAAGAACAGACGCTCATCGACTCCGCCTGGCTTGCGCCGGCCTCATCGAGGCAACTTCTCCATCTTACCTCCCACTCGGACTCTGTCAACTCGGCGTTTCGCCGTGTCGTGAAGTTCGTGTGGGTGGCCTCGCTTTCGCTGCGTTTCCGCAGCCGCCCTGCGAGGCGGGCGGTTTTCTACTCTAGACCATCTGCGACCCGGTGTGCAAGTCGCTGTCTGCGATCTCGCTCACCTGCCCGCTGGTCCGTCTTCCGGATGATGCCTCCATCCCCTCCGACGTGGAGCAGAACTGCCCTGCTTTCCAAGCGTTTTGCCTGGTCAGAGCACTTGGACTTGCGTCCGTCGCGCTGGGCAACGAGTACTAACTTAGACCCCTGCGGAGTGCCGATGCAACTCGGAACGCTGTGCCCTTCGTCACAGGTCTGTCCGGCCGCTGCCGCGCTGTCCGCAGGATCGGCTTACTGGTGCCGATCATGGCCGCCTGGCAGCTTCATTCGACAGGCTGCGCGACCGCGGGATCCTGGTTTCTCACGTTCCCGACCGCTGCTGAGACTTTGACGCGTTCGACCGATGCTGGGTCGAAGCCGGTGATGAGACCGTCGAGCACGGCGCGCGCGCTGTCGCTTTCGTGTGAAGGATCCAGCCAGTCGCCGAGGGCCTCAGGCTGGGCCATCACCGGCATCCGGTCATGCACATCGGCCAGGTGTCCTGTCGAAGGACAGGTGATGATCGTGGTCGAGACGAGCCACCCGTTCTTGATGGCCGGGTCGGTCACGACCTGCCCGTCGAGGTCGGGCCGGCGCCGGAACTCGAAGAGCCCGATCATGTAAAGAGGGCGTTCGGCCTCGGCCTGCATGAGCCACGGCTGCTTGCCGGTCTCGGTCTTCTCCCATTCGTAGTAGCCGGTGACCGGGATGATGCAGCGCTGGGAGGCGAAGGCGTGGCGGAACATCGGCTTCTCGTGCACTGTCTCGGCACGGGCGTTGAACGCCTTGAAGCCGATCTTCTCTTCTTTCGCCCAGCCGGGCACCAGTCCCCAACGGGCAGTCTCGAGCCGGCGGATGACCTCGCCTGAGTCCTCAACGCGTTCGGCGACGATCGGCAGGGCGGCACCCGGAGGGACGTTGTAGCGGGGCGCGAACGTGTAGTCGACGACATCGATGCCGAGCTCAGCGACGATGTCGTGTGGATCAGTCGCCATGTTCAGTCGTCCGCACATAACCTGATCGTGCCACGTCAGTATGCTGGTGCCAAGTGTTCGCAGGTGAGCAGATTCGGCAGGAGGAACGACGTGGAACGGGAGTTCGACCCGATCGACGAGTCGCGCAGGCAGTGGCTTGCCCATGGCTGGACCGACGCTGCCGACGGCATGACGCTCGTCATCTCCATCATGCGCGCCCACCAGCTGCTGCTCGCCCGGGTCGATCAGACGCTGCGGCCGCTGGGGCTGACCTTCTCCCGCTATGAAGTGCTTGCCCTGCTGTCCTTCACCCGTCGCGGCAGCCTGCCGATGAACAAGATCACCAAGCGCCTGCAGGTGCACGCGACCTCGACGACGAACTCGGTCGACAGACTGGAGGCCGCCGGCCTGGTCGCCCGCCGCCCGCATCCGGCCGACGGGCGCACGACGCTCGTCGAGATCACTGAGGCCGGCCGTCAGCTCGTGACCGAGGCGACTGCCGACCTCAACCGGGACGTATTCGAACAGCCCGGTCTCGCACCAGCCGATGTCAGCCGGCTGCTCGGTGAGCTCAGCGCTCTGCGCGCTGGTCTCGACGGCTCCGCCCGGGACTGATGCCCCTCATCGGGCGCATCAATGCGCGCAGGAGTGGGCCTGGATGATGGAGATGACCTGACCGCGCACGCCGGTCGTCAGCAGCCCGGATCCCAGCGGCCCGCCGTCGTCGGTGCCCAGCCGCGGCAGCTGACGCAGCGCAGTGCGGGCATGGGGTGTCAAGACGCCGAGCTGCCAGCGCACCTCGTCATCGACCGCCTCGGGATCGGCCGGCAGTGCAAGCCCGGCGGCCTGTGCCGCATAAGCGGCAGCACCGAGCGCGTGGGCTCCCATATGCGCCACCGCAGCTGCCTGCGCTGCAGCCCGGGCTGCAGCCGCCCCCGCCGGTGAACTCGCGGAGCTGGCCGCGCGCACGGCGTCGACGCGGCACTGGACCTGACCGGCGGCCCCGAGCTCGCCGCGACTGAAGGCGTAGGCGCGCTCGATCGCATCGCGAATCCGCTCATCGGATGTCTCGGCCTCGAACAAGGGCAGCACACGCGCGGCGCAGTCGGCAGCCCAGGCGGCGGCTGCCCGCCGGTGGGCGAGGCTGAGAGTCTGCGAGGAGACCATGGGGATGACCTTCCGGGGATGTCTCTGGGGATAGAGGGGGCCGGCAGACTGCGGCAGGGTGACCGCGGTCGCACCGACAGCCTACCGCCACCACCTGCCAGACCCCAGTCCGCAGCACCTGGGTGCCCACCGCCTCGGGGGCGGATGGCACAATGGTGCCGAAGCAGAATTAGTTGGACGTCCAAGTAATCTTCACTACCCTGGACACAGACCGGTCGTGCACTCCGCGGCTGCCGCACGTCCGCTGGTGCACGGCACGACCCACAGCAGAAGGAGCCACGATGGCACGCTCAACCGCGTCCGCTCTGACATTCGGGCTGACCGACGACCAGATCGAACTGTCCAATATGTGCCGCGATTTCGCCGATGCCGAGATCGCTCCGCACGCCCTTGACTGGGATGCCAACAAGCACTTCCCCGTCGACGTCATCCAGAAGTCCGCCGAGCTCGGCATGGGCGGCATCTACGTCTCTGAGGAATCCGGCGGCGTGGGACTCGGCCGGCTCGATGCCGCTCTCATCTTCGAGGCCCTGTCGACCGGCTGCCCGTCGGTGGCCTCCTACATCTCCATCCACAACATGGTCGCGTGGATGGTCGATAAGTACGGCAATGAGCAGCAGAAGGAGAAGTACCTCCAGCCACTGGTGGCCTTCGAGAAGCTCGGCTCCTACTGCCTGACCGAACCCAACGCCGGCTCCGATGCCGCAGCCCTGCGCACCACCGCCCGGCTCGACGGCGACCACTATGTGCTCAACGGCGTCAAGCAGTTCATCTCCGGTGCCGGAACGTCGGAGATCTACCTCGTCATGGCCCGCACCGGCCAGGAGGGATCGCGCGGCATCTCGACGTTCATCGTCGAGAAGGGCACCGAGGGCTTCGACTTCGGGCCCAATGAGATCAAGATGGGCTGGAACGCCCAGCCGACCCGCCAGGTGTTCATGGAGAACGTCAAGGTGCCGGTCGAGAACCGCCTGGGCGAGGAGGGCGAGGGCTTCAAGATCGCGATGTCCGGCCTCGACGGCGGCCGCCTCAACATCGGCGCCTGCTCGCTCGGCGGCGGGCAGTCCGCACTGGAGAAGGCCATCACGTACATGGGTGAGCGGCAGGCCTTCGGCACCGAGCTCAACGGCTTCCAGGCGCTGCGCTTCCGGCTGGCGGACATGCAGACGAAGCTCGAAGCCGCCCGCTCCCTGCTGCGCCGGGCCGCAGCCGCCTACGATGCCGGGGATCCGAACACCTCGCTGCTGGCGTCGATGGCGAAGCTGGCGGCGACCGATGCCGGCTTCGAGGTCGCCAACGAAGCCCTGCAGCTGTTTGGCGGATACGGTTATCTCAACGAGTATGGAATCGAGAAGCTGGTGCGCGATCTGCGCGTCCACCAGATCCTCGAAGGCACGAACGAGATCATGCGGGTCATCATCTCCCGCAAGAGCACAGGAGTGGGATAAATGACGTCATCTGACGACGCGCTCGTCATCACACGCGTGGTGAACGGCCTCGGCCGCATCGAGCTGAACAAGGCCAAGGCGATCAACGCCCTCGGCCGCGACATGGTCGCCTCCATCGACAGCGCACTCAACGCATGGCGCGACGATGACGCCGTCGCCGCTGTGCTCATCACCGGCCGCGGAGACCGCGGCCTGTGCGCCGGCGGCGACATCAAGGCGATCTACCAGGATCTGGTCGCCGGCACCTCCGAATCCCAGGACTTCTGGGCCGAGGAGTACCGGATGAACTTCGACATCGCCGGCTACCCCAAGCCCTACATCGCGATCATGCACGGCATCACGATGGGCGGCGGCGTCGGCGTCTCCGTCCACGGCTCGCACCGCGTGGTGACCGAGACGACGAAGCTGGGCATGCCCGAGACCGGCATCGGCCTGTTCCCCGACATCGGCGGCACCTACCTGCTCGCCCAGACCCCCGGTGAGATCGGCATGTACATGGGCCTGACCGGCCTGCCGATCGGACCGGGTGCCGCACTGGCCTACGGGCTGGCCGACACCTTCGTGCCCCAGGAGAAGGTCGAGGAGCTCATCTCAGCACTCGAGGCCGACGGCACGAAAGCCGTCGAGACCCTGGCCTCCTTCGCCGGCGAGGCACCGGCCAATGAGCTGGCCGAGGCTGAGGCGTGGATCAACACCTGCTTCGCCCACGACTCCGTCGAGGCGATCCTCGCAGCCCTCCTCGCCCACGGCGATGAGGATGCCGCCAAGACCGCTGAGGTCATCAAGGCCAAGTCCCCGCAGTCGCTGGCAGTGACCTTCGAGATGATCCGGACGGCGAAGACGATGACGCTGCAGGAGGTGCTCGAGCGCGACTTCCGGGCCGGCACGGAGATCGCCGCCCGCCCGGATCTGCGCGAGGGCATCCGTGCCCAGGTCATCGACAAGGACCGCAACCCGCAGTGGAACCCGGCCACGCTCGGCGAGGTCGAGCAGGCCGAAGTCGACGCGATCCTCAACACCGAACAGGACAGGAAGGTTTTTTCATGACCGACTTCGAGACGATCCTCACCGAATCCGCCGACGGCATCGCCGTCATCACTATCAACCGCCCGAAGGCCCTCAACGCCCTCAACCAGCAGGTGCTCGAGGACATCGCGACCGCAGCCGAGCAGTTCGACGCCGATGACTCCGTCAAGGCGATCATCATCACCGGCACCGACCGCGCCTTCGCCGCCGGTGCTGACATCAAGCAGATGGCCGAACTCGACTTCGCCACCGCCTTCAAGACCGACTTCTTCGCCGGCTGGAGCCGCCTGACTGCGGTGCGCAAGCCGACGATCGCCGCGGTCAACGGCTTCGCACTCGGCGGCGGCTGTGAGGTGGCGATGATGTGCGACATCCTCATCGCCTCGGAGAAGGCGAAGTTCGGCCAGCCCGAGATCAACCTCGGCGTGCTGCCGGGCATGGGCGGCTCGCAGCGCCTGACGCGTGCGATCGGCAAGGCCAAGGCGATGGACCTGTGCCTGACCGGCCGGATGATGGACGCCGAGGAGGCCGAGCGCTCCGGGCTTGTGGCCCGCGTCGTCCCGCACGACGAGCTGATGGACGAGGCCCGCAAGATCGCCGCAACGATCGTTAGCAAGTCCCGCATCGCCTCGGCGATGGTCAAGGAGGCCGTCAACGCCTCCTTCGAGACGACGCTGCAGCAGGGCCTGCTCTTCGAGCGCCGCCTGTTCCACTCGGCACTGGCGACCAACGACCAGTCCGAGGGCATGGCCGCCTTCGTCGAGAAGCGCGACCCGGACTTCACCGACACCTGATCGGCCCGCCGGCGACAGCCGGCATCCGCTCCCGAGGCGGCGGTCACCCCAACGGGTGTCCGCCGCCTTGCACGTGGTGTGGGTTACAGTAGTGGGCGACAGCGCTTAACAATCGTTCGGTCACCCCGACGTTCACGAGGAGAAACATGGCTCTTCCCGAGGTCCTCACCCGTCCCCTGCGGCTGCCGGTCATCGCATCGCCGATGTTCATCGCCTCCGGTCCCCAGCTCGTCACCGCCCAGTGCCAGGCCGGTGTCATCGGCGCGTTCCCCACGCTCAACGCACGCCCGGCCGAGCTGCTCGATGAATGGCTGCACGAGATCGAAGAATCCAATGCGGCGTTCGCGAAGGCGAACCCGGACAAGCCGGTCGGGGCGGTCGCAGCGAACCTCATCGTGCACCGGTCCAACAACCGCATCGAGGCTGACCTGGAGACGATCGTCAAGCACCAGGTGCCGATCGTCATCACCTCACTCGGCGCCCGCACCGAGGTCAATGACGCCGTGCACTCCTACGGCGGCATCGTGCTCCATGACGTCATCCACAACGGCTTTGCGCACAAGGCGATCGAGAAGGGCGCCGACGGGCTCATCCTCGTCGCCGCCGGCGCCGGCGGACATGCCGGAATGCTCTCACCCTTCGCGTTCCTCAACGAGGTCCGCGCCTGGTTCGACGGCCCGATCGCACTCTCCGGAGCACTCGCCCACGGCCGTTCGGTGCTTGCCGCCCAGGCTACCGGGGCTGACTTCGCCTATGTCGGCTCGGCGTTCCTCTCGACCCCGGAGGCGCAGGTGACCGACGGGTACCGGCAGATGATCGTCGACTCGACTGCCAGCGACATCGTCTACACCAACCTCTTCACCGGCGTGCACGGCAACTACCTGCGCGGCAGCATCGAAGCCGCCGGCCTCGACCCGGACAACCTGCCCGAATCCGACCCCTCGAAGATGAACTTCGGCTCCGGCGGCTCGGAGAAGTCGAAGGCTTGGCGCGACATCTGGGGTTCGGGTCAGGGCATCGGGACGATCGATGCGTCCCTGCCGGCCGGTGAGCTCGTCGCCCGCCTGGCCGATGAGTACGAGGCCGCCAAGGCCGACATGCTCGCCACGCTCGGAGTCAGCTCATGATCGAACAGCCCGAGGTGCTCACCGAGGTCCGCGACGGCGTCCTCGTCATCACCCTCAACCGGCCCGAGGCGAAGAACGCCGCGACTGCGGAGATGGCCCGGCTCATGGCCGGGATCATCGACGGCTTCGATGCGGATGACAGCCTCAGCGTCGCCGTGCTCACCGGCGCCGGCGGAACGTTCTGCTCCGGGATGGACCTCAAGGGCTTCGTCCGCGGTGAGCTGCCCGGCCTGCCCGGCCGCGGGTTCCTGGCACTGACCGAGGCACCGCCTGCCAAGCCGCTCATCGCCGCTGTCGAAGGCTACGCGCTGGCCGGCGGGTTCGAGACGATGCTCGCCTGCGACCTCGTCGTCGCCTCGGAGTCGGCGAAGTTCGGCATCCCCGAGGTCAAGCGCGGCCTCGTCGCAGCAGCCGGCGGGCTCGTGACGCTGCCGGAGCGCACCCACCGGGCGGTGGCAATGGAGATGGCGCTCACCGGAGACATCTACCCGGCGGCCTTCGGTGAGAAGCACGGCTTTGTCAACGCCTTGGTGCCTGAAGGCCAGGCACTCGACGGTGCGCTCGCGCTGGCTGAGCGGATCGCCGCGAACGGGCCGCTGGCTGTGCGCGCTTCGAAGCAGATCATCAGCGAAAGCCCGGGCTGGCCGGCCGGTGAGAAGTTCACCCGCCAGGCGGCCATCAGCGACCCGGTCATGGAGTCCGACGACGCCCGCGAAGGTGCCACGGCGTTCGCCGAGAAGCGCGCTCCGCGCTGGACCGGACGGTGAGAACCACCCGCATCTGCTGAACGACGAAGCGCCCCGCACTGTGCTCAGTGTGAGGCGCTTTGCTCATTCATGAACCTGTCTTCCACGTCCCGCCTTCTGCTGACAGCGGATCGGCATTGTGACTGGTCGCCCCGAGCCCTAGCGTGAGGGCATGAGTCTCTCAGTGCTTCTCTTCGGCGGCAACGGCATGCTCGGCCGTCAGCTCGTCACCGGTTTCACCGGAGCCGGTCATCACGTCACGTGCGCCTGCCGCGGCACGACTCCCGTTGCCGAGGCAGCGGAGTTCATCGCCGTCGACCGCGATTCCTCTGAAGGGTTGAAACGGTTGGCTGACCGCCGCTGGGATGTCGCGATCGATCTGACGAGCCACCCCGGCTTCGTCCGCGACGCGCTCGGCACTGTCGATGCCGCGCACTGGATCTACATCTCCTCGGCCAGCGTCTACGCGCGCGGCGACATCTTCGAACCTGACGAGACCGCGCCGATCCACCCGGCAATGGCCGATGACAAGCTCGACGACGCGACTGACTACGGTGCCGCGAAGTCAGCCTGCGAGGCAGCTGTCGAACGGCTTGCTGCCCAGCACCTCATTATCCGCCCCGGCCTGCTCGGCGGTGCTGGCGATGACACGGGTCGGTCGGGTTACTACCCGTGGCGGTTCGCACATCCCACCGGGCCCGAGGTGGTGGTTCCGGTGGACATCGGATTCCCCCTCAGCCTGCTCGACGTCACCGACCTGGCCGATTGGATCGTGCACTGTGCTGAGCACCGGACGACGGGGATCTTCAACGCTGCAGGACCGACAGCCACTCTCGGAGAGCTGCTTGACGCCGCGCAGCAGGCCGCCGGCACGGAGGTGGCGTTCGTGCCCGTGGACGCTGGGCTCCTCACCGATGCCGGAGCGGGCATGTGGATGGGTCCGGAGAGTCTGCCGCTGTGGGCCGAGATCCCTGACATGCCCTTCATCGGCACCGTCGGCGCTGATGCCGCACGCGCCCGAGGGTTGACACACCGGCCGCTGGAACAGACCTTTGCCGACGCTCTGGCCTTCGAAGAGTCCCGCGGTGGTCCGATTGCAGCCGGTGCTGCGGGGCTGAGCGATGACACGGAGGAGACGCTTCGCCGGCTGGCGCGCGGGGACTGACCCGCCACCTCCTATGTGCTGCACCTGCCCCGGCTGATTCCGTCTGCCGGGGCACTTCTATGCGGTTTGGACACTGTCACCGCAAATTCACCTTCCTGTGGTCGCTCCGTTCATACAGTCTATTTATCGTGGACGGCACGTCCACAGCTGTGGTCGTACAACCCAAAGGAGCCCCGTGGCAGCAAGCATCATCTTCGACTTCGATGGCACTCTGGCGATCGGGCATGGCCCTGTCCTGGCCTACGCCGACGAAGCCGCCGCATTCGCCGGCGCGGATTTTCGCTCGCGCGTCGATGAAGCACTTGCGGACTTCGACTCCGGCGACCGCACCTACCGCGACGGTTATGACATCGTCGGCTCGCTGGCTGCAGCTGATGGAGTCGATGAGGACACGCTGTCCGGTGCGTATCGACGCAGTCGGGTGAAGCTCGGCACCACCGATGCACCCGTGAGAACCATCGAGGACCTCGATGGCTTCCTGGCCGCGCTCGCACCGCATGCCGAACTCATCCTGGCGACCAACGCCCCTGAGCAGAGCATCCATCAGGTGCTCGACTCCTGGGGAGTGCGCGAGCGCTTCGACGCCGTGCACTTCAACGTCGGCAAACCCCTGGGGCTCGTCGACATCGCCCGGCATGCTTATGTGCGCGGTCCTGTACTCGCCATCGGCGACATCGTCGAGTTCGATCTCGCGCCCGCCTGGGCGATGGGCGCAGACACCGCCCTCGTCGGGGCGACCGCGTTCGACAGTGCAGCTCCCGTCACCATGCGCGGAAGCTCGCTGGCAGATCTGCGCGATGGAATCCTCCATTGGACTCAGACCCACTCCGCGTCAGTCTCCTCCACTCCACTGCAAACCAAAGAAAGCAGGCTGTCATGATCCGTCCTCTGCTCGCTTCCACCGCAGCACTCGCCTTTGCCATCACCGCAGCAGGCTGCGGTTCAGCCTCCAGCGCATCCGACAACCCCGACTCCATCACGATCTCGCTCGTCCCCTCCATTCAGGGTGAAGATCTTGCTGAAGCCCTCGACCCGCTGACGAAGTACCTCAGCGAAGAGCTCGACATTGAGGTCAACGGAGTCGTCGCCAACGACTACGCCGCCACCGTCGAAGCCCTCGGCTCGGACCAGGCGCAGGTCATCATCACCGATGCTGGCTCGATCTACAACGCCATGAACCAGTACAACGCCGAGCTCATCCTTCGCGACGTCCGGTTCGGAGCCACCTCCTACGCCTCGATGGCCGTCACCAACGAACCCGACAAGTACTGCGAAGACGAGCCGGTCAAGGCGACGTACCAGGCGGCAGATGCCGAGCTGACGTACTGCAACGGCCTCGAAGAGGCCAGTTCCAGCGCCTCGGGACAGGGACCGAAGGGTCTCGAAGCTCTCAAGAAGGCCAAGGGTGCGAAGGTCGCAGTCCAGGCCACCACCTCGCCAGCGGGCTACCAGTACCCGGTCGTTGCGATGAAGGAACAGGGCCTCAATCCTGACTCCGATATCGAGCAGATCCCGGTCGAGGGCAACAACAACGCCGTCATCGCTGTGGCCAACGGAGACGCCGAAGTCGGGTTCGCCTTCTGGGACGCCCGCTCAGAGGTGCTCCAGGAGACCCCGGACATCGGCGATAAGGCGGTCGCTTTCGCCTACTCGGACATGATTCCCAACGGCGGAGTTGCTGTGGCCCAGGATCTGCCAGAGGACCTCAAGAAGAATCTCACCGATCTGATGGACAACTACGCGGATTCCTCCGATGAGGCCAAGACCGTCATGCAGGATCTCGTCAACCTCTCCGACTGGACCACTGAGCTGGAAGAAGACCAGATTCAGCGCTACGGCGAGATCCTCGAGGAGTTCTCGCAGTGATCATTCTGCCGTCCCAGACTCGGCACCTGAAGAAGGGCATTCTGCATGCACTCTGATGCGGGCCGTGCGGCGACCGGAAGCAATCCGGCCGCCGCACCGTGGCATATCGAACTCGACAACGTCTCCGTGACGTATCCAAACGGCACGCGCGGGCTGCGCAATGTGTCGATGAGCATTGCCCCCGGTGAAATCGTCTCGATCGTCGGTCTTTCCGGATCGGGCAAGTCGACCCTCATCCGCACGATCAACGGTCTCGTCGCCGCATCAGAGGGCACCGTGCACGTCGGTCCGCACGAGATCACCTCCATCAGCGGTTCGGCCCTGCGTCGAGCGCGCGGCGGAATCGGCATGATCTTCCAGGGCTTCAATCTCGCCGAGCGCACCTCCGTCATGGACAACGTACTTGTCGGACGGTTCGCCTATACGCCGTGGTATCGCAGCCTGTTCGGCCTGCACACTCAAGCGGACCGGGACCTCGCACTGCGCGCCCTCGACTCGGTCGGGATGCTGGAGAAGGTATGGAGTCGCGCCGGCGCGCTCTCCGGTGGGCAGAAGCAGCGGGTGGCCATCGCCCGCGCGCTGACACAGGAACCGCAGGTGATGCTCGCTGACGAACCGGTTGCCAGCCTCGATCCGCCCACCGCGCATGCGGTGATGGCCGATCTGCAGGGCATCAACGCCGAGCGGCACCTAACCGTGCTCGTCAACATCCACATGATCGACCTCGCCCGCCAGTACACGACCCGCATGATCGGGCTTCGCGCTGGAGAGATCGTCTACGACGGTCCAACCGCAGACGCCACCGATGCGGTGTTCGAAGAGATCTACGATCGTCCGATCCAGGCCCGCGACACCCTCGGCGACGACCCTGTCGACGCCGCCTCTTTGGGAGAGCATCCATGAGTTCCCAGCTCCCCGCCACAGCCCCGGCAAACGCATCTTCGGCGCCGTCAGCGCGTTCGACGCCAACCGTGCCGCCGAAGCCGCGCAACCACGTTCGGACAGCCTTCATCGCCGCGGCGTTCGTCGCATTCACCGTGCTTGCCTGCACACCGGGGATCGGCGGGGTCGATATCGATCTGGGCGCCTTCGTCCAGCACTGGCGCAACGGCTGGAACAAGTTCGTTCAGCTGCTGCAGCCGAACTTCGCGTTTCTGCCGCGGACCGTCGGCCCGATGCTGGAAACTCTGCAGATGGCCATCGTCGGCGCTTTCGCTGCCGCGCTCGTTTCAGTGCCACTGACCCTGTGGGCCGCCAAACCAACGAACCCGTCCTGGCCCGTGCGCACGTTCGTACGCACGGTCATCAATGTCATCCGCTCGATTCCAGACCTCGTCTACGCCTCAATCCTCGTTGTCATGGTCGGCACCGGCGCCTTGCCTGGTGTGCTTACGCTCTTCCTCTTCGACATCGGCATCATCGTCAAGCTCGTCTCCGAGGCCATCGATTCTTCGGAGCACGGGTACATGGAGGCCGGGCGAGCGGCCGGGGGAAGCCAGCTGCAGATCAACCGGCTGACGGCCCTGCCGCAGGTGATGCCTCTGTTCGCGAATCAATGGCTCTACGTCCTCGAGCTCAACGTTCGCATTTCCGCGATCCTCGGGCTCGTCGGCGCAGGCGGCATAGGCCGCCTCATCGAAGAACGACGCTCCTTCTTCCGCTATGACGATGTATCGGCGATCATCCTCGAAATCCTCGTCGTCGTCATCATCATCGAAGTCATCTCGAACCTGCTGCGCCGGAGGCTGGTATGAGCGCTCCAACCACCACCGCACGCCAGCCCGCCGCACACACGGCCACACCGGAGGCACCGGCACGCCCCAGCCGTGGCCGCCAGACGATCATCACCGTCATCGTCGGCGCCATCATCCTTGCCGCTGCTTCCGGTCTGCGCATCGACTGGACAGATCTAGGCCGGGTGCCCGCGCAGGTCGTGCACTACCTGCAGCTCATGTTCGGCCCGCCAAACTGGGAGAAGCTGCCGCGTGCGCTCGAAGAGACGTGGCGTTCGATCTCCATGGCATGGGTCGGGGCGATCATCTGCGTGGTCATCTCAATCCCGCTCGGCATGCTCGCCGCGCACGGCATCGGCCCGGCCTGGCTGAGGTTCGTGCTGCGCGGCCTCTTCGCCGTCATCCGCGCCGTACCCGAGGTGATCATCGCGCTTCTGCTGCTCGCCGTCACCGGCCTGACGCCGTTCACCGGTGCACTCGCGCTCGGCATCGCCGGCATCGGCACCCAAGGCAAATGGGTCTACGAAACAATCGAATCAGTGCAGGACGGCTCCGCTGAAGCGGTTCGAGCCGCCGGCGGATCCACAGCGGAGGTGGCTCGCTGGGCACTCTGGCCAGCTGCGAAGGCATCACTGCTGTCCTTTGCACTCTATCGTTTCGAGATCAACATCAGAACCTCCGCGGTGCTCGGTCTCATCGGTGCCGGCGGCATCGGCAGCATGCTGTCGAACTACACCAACTACAGGCAGTGGGACACTGTAGGCATGCTGCTCATCGTCGTCGTCCTGGCGACGATGCTCATGGACACCATTTCCGGTGCCATTCGCCGCCGAATCATGGAAGGAGCCAAACCTCGTGGCATGGAACGGAGCTCCTGACACCCTGCCCAGCGTGCGCATCATGACGCTGGCGCCCTCCCTGCACCCGACCGAGCGACAGGTCGCCGAAGCGGTGCGCGCTGACCCGGCGGCCTGCATCGAGAACACCGCACAGGAACTCGCGACCCGGGTCGGCGTCGGCCGCTCAACCGTCGTGCGCACAGCGCAGACACTCGGTTATGACGGGTATCCGCAGCTGCGGGTCGCTCTCGCACAAGAGCTCGCGCTCGGTTCCTCGGCCCACGCTGGAGCCGAGGTGACAAGTGGCTCTGCACTCGACCAGCTTCGTGCGCGGACTCAGCGGTTCGCCGCCCAGCTGCCGCATGCGGTCTCGGCACTGACTGAGGAAGCGGTGGAACAGTTCATCACCGCCGTCGACAACGCCGACCGGGTGCTCGTCGTCGCCAATGGTCTCTCCAGCCCCCTCGGGCTCGACCTCGTTCTGCGGCTCACGGCGGCCGGACGTTCAGCCGAGCACTTCGCCGACCCGGTTGCTCAGCAGATTGTCGCCCGCCAGCTCGGCAGAGATTCAGTCTGCGTTGTCATCTCCGGCTCTGGGATCAATCGTTCGACGGTCGAAGCGATGCGCAGTGCACGCGACAGCGGGGCAACGGCAATCGCGCTGACATCGTTTGCCGGCTCCCCCGTCGCCGATCTTGCCGACGTGCTTCTGCTGCTGCCGTCTGACAGCGACAGTTTCCACGATGAGCTGCTGCACACCTCGCGGGCGTCTTTCATGCTGCTCATCGAGAATCTCATCGACGTGTTCCACGAGCATCGCGGTGAGCGCGGCCGTGCGGCACGCACCCAGATGCTCGGTGTGCTCGGTGGCATGCTCCAAGAGGAGTGAGTCCGCTCAACTGTGCAGCCGGATGAGCGAGCGGATCCGCTCCAATCCCGGTGTCGCCGGGCCATCCGCTGGCAGCTCGGCCAGTGCGGCAGTCGCCGCGGCCTGAGCCGCCTCTTCATCCAGCTCTGCGCCGATGATGACGAGCGCACTGCCCTCAGTCGGCCGGTCTGAAGCGGCGGCGAAGACGTTCGGGCCGACAGCCTGAACCACATACGAGCGCGTCCCGCGACCTGTCGGCACAGCGATGACGCCCTTGGCCCGGTAGGCATCGGCCGGCAGGTTCTCCAGCAGGTCGAGCACCGCATCGGCGTCGACGGCACCGGGGACTTCGACGGTGACGGCGTGCGCATGGATGTGGTCGTAGACTGGGGTGTCCAGTTCGGCCAACATGGCATCGTCGCGGGCAGTGTAGGCCTCCATGAACAGCTCGTGCAGCGGCAGCTCCCCCTGCTGCCAGCCCGTTTCGCCGTCAGGTGACCGGTCTGCAGACGTGCCCGGCGCCTCGGGAGCGGGAGCCCCGTCGAAGAGCAGGTGCGGGTCGATGCGGCCGAGCACTGTGCCCAGCACCGCGGCCCGTGGATTGCGGGCGTGCACCCGCTTGCGGATGAGGGCCAGGCGGGGCTCGCGTTCGGCTTGGGGAACGAGGTCGAGCTTGTTGACCAGGGCGAGGGTGACCGCGGCGTAGCGGACCGGCGGCAGGTCGCCGTCGTCGATGGTGGTAAAGTGCTCGCAGGCGTCGATGACGTCGATGAGCCCGCCGAGGCGGAAGCGGCTACGACCCCAGCGGGAGATCATGCGGGCGAGGATGAGGGGCTCGGCGAATCCGCTCGCCTCGACGAGGATCGCATCGAGGGCGAGAGTGGGTGCGGCCATGGCGATGAGAGCGTCCTCCATACCGCCGGCGTCGGTGAGGCAGCAGATGCAGCCGCCGGAGATCGAGACCGGTTCGTCGACCTGGCCGCTGATGAGTCCGGCGTCGACGTTGAGCTCGCCGAAATCGTTGACGATGACCCCGATGCGGGCGGCCGGGTGGCGCAGCAGATGGTTGAGCACGCTGGTCTTGCCGGCGCCGAGGTAGCCGGTGAGCACGATGACGGGCACGGCGGCACGGGCGTTCGGCAGCTGATCTGCCGCCGTTGCCCGCGGGCTGGTCGTCGTCTGCGTGGGAGGCACGGTGTCCAGATTAGTGGCGGTTCGCTGCTGAGGGGAATGCGGACAGAGCCATGTGTGCGGTCAGTGGGCGGCGATGCGGCGGATCCCGGCGGCATAGTCGTCAAGGACGTCGAGGATGCCGCGGTGCGTCCTCGATGTCGGCTGTCATCTCACTGGTGAGGTGGGGCGCCCAGCTGGTGATGGCCGCCGAGACGGTCGCCTCATAGGGGCCCGTCTGCCGTCGCACCTCGGCACGGGAGTACAGACCGGGCGCACGAGGCACCCAGTCGAGAGTCTCGGATGAGACCGGAACGACAGGAATGACCATCTCCGCTGCTGATGCCATGATCCGATTTGACCAACACTTACTCTCTTAAGTGTTGGTAAGGACTGACTGGGCCAACAGCTTTGACCCTGCTGTGAATGACGAAAGCGGGGGTTAATGCTCATTTTGTGTGTACAGGATAGGGGTTTTGGCCTGTAGTCCGTAGGGCTTCAGGTGAACCGTCCTGGGTTTTGTTCCGACCTACTTGATTCAGGAGGATCGGACAATGAGCGGGGCCAGGAGTTTCTCCACCCCGGAGTTCAAGGACCGGGCGGCGCGGATGATGGAGGATCACCAAATCCTCCCGGTAGGCTGCCGCTGAGGCTGTCGGCCAGAAGCTGGGAGTCTCGGCGCACACGATGAACAACTGGGCCAAGCAGGCCCGCCGGGATGCCGGCGAGGAGATTGGGCCCACCACCGATGATCTCGAAGAGCTGGCTCGGCTGCGCCGCGAGGTCAACCACCACAACCCCGAAACTTTGCTTCCGGGGCGCGGCGGTCGCCAGGATTCGGGAAGAAGGCGTACGAGATCCGGTCTCTTGAAGGGTAAGCACGTGCTGGCGCGATGCGCTCACCACTGCAACAGCGACTATGGGTCCGCCAGTTCGACGAATCCCGCGATGACACTGCGGATTTCCTCTGCGAGCTCGTTGCCTTCGGGCAGTGCTGTGCGGAGGGCATCGATGTCGATCTCATCGAGTTCGTGTCGCGCGTCAAACGAAACGAAGTCGATGTACTCTTCGATGATCAGCTTTGCGGCCGCGCGTGAGAAGCCCGAATTTTGCAAGGATATCGAGCGCTGATCGGTCGTGCCGTACTCGATCAGTTCCGCCCAGTTTGGGGCTGCTGCATCTCCCAGGACATGGCGACTTAAGTCAAAGAAATTTTGGAGGTAGCGGAAGATCTTGTGTCGGAGGCCGTTCTCGATATCGGTCATCACCTGCTCAATGATGATGTTGATGTGGCGAGGCGAACGGACGAAATCCTCCTTCGTCGGCACGCCGTTCAGCTTGAACCAGATGTACCCACGGTCTTGGTGGAAATGGATTGAGTAGCTAATGATTCGGCTCAGCGGCTCAGCCTTGACCCAGTGGTTTGCAACCATCGCCCAGTACTTGAGCTGCGAGGTGCCGTATCCCGCCCGAATCAAACCGGGTGGTATGAGTGGGTCTCTTCCGCCCGATTCCTCCTTCTCCCAGCCGTAGAGGTCGTACAAGAGCTCCAGCATCGGCCCGATCTCAATCTGCTCAATGTCAGGAAAGAGCTGCGTGCGTTCACGATGAGTCTCAATGTACTCCAGCGCACGCTGTTGATAGTTCAGCTTGATCGACGGTGATGCCCGGACCACTGCCGCGGGAACACGAGTCGATTCTGTAGCCGCCGCCAACTGATCGGCACCGCTCGTGCTCCTCTCAAGGAACTTCGCAACCAGGGGCGACTCATTGTTCTCAAGATGGTGCAGGAAGATCAGCGAACCGTAGGTGGCGAGGTTCGAGCGGGCCCCGACCGTGAAACCACTTGCGATTTCCTCTCCCGCGAGCACCCGCCCGATGTTGTTGAACTCGCTCGTACGACGCTTGTTGCTATCAACGAGAAAGCTGACCGCTTCCGATGGCCTGGTTGTGGTGATGAGTGTTTTGTCGGTCCAGCGAGACTTGTCCACGGGAACGCAGATCACGTTGCCAGTGAACTCGCGCGTAAGCCTGCCTGCGCGACCGACCAAGTTTTCGAAGTCGACCTGCTCAAAAGGTGCACTTCCATGCTTCTCAGTTAGAACGAAAATATTCTTCGCAGGGAGGTTCACGCCTTCAAGCAAGGTTGACGTGCAAAAGATGAAGTCCAGCGGGCTAGAGCCATCGAGGAACATCGCTTCGATGCGCGCACGCACCTCGTGAGGCATACGTCCGTGGTGAAACGCGACGCCGTGACGCAGGCACGTGATCAAGTAGTAATCCACGTGCACGGAAGTCGATGCGAACTCGATCAACGATTCGAGCGCTGGCGTTAGCGCGACGAGCGGACGGCTCAGCGCGAAGGCGAGCGCAAGTTCGACCGTGGGACCCGTGCCATTGCAGTACACCAGGTTGGAGGCCTGCGCCCCGAGCGTCGCCAGCACACCGTTCACGGTTCCAGGAAGTTGGTGCTCGAGCTCGTGCTCCTCGAGCGAACCGCCCGATGAGCTAGCTTTGAAATAGGACGCCTGTTGAGTATGGGGGTTGACGTAGTACCGATTCTGAGACACAGTCCGGTCTTGTATCGACAGACTCACCTCCCCCGTATGCCCGAAGATCTCGAGGAAGATGCCTGGATTGGGGATGTTCGGAGACGCAAATACCAACTGAGTGGCGTACCGCCGAGTCGTTTCATAAATCGCGTGGTAATACAGCGAGCTGCGCTCGTCCTTCACCGCAGCAATCTTCTGTGCCTCGTCGACGAAGAGGTAGCGCACTGGCACGTTGCCGCTCGACAGGTAGCGGATCAAGCGCTCAGGTGTAAGCACGAGCACCGAGCGATCGAACCGTCGCTGCAACAGCGGGCTTGTCTGTGGGAACGCCCCGACGTGGACACGGGAGTCGGTGATTTCTCGTCGGAAGTCATCGACCAGCTGAGTGATGAGCGCCCGGGTCGGCACGAGTACGACGATCGCCTTGCCCGCAAGCTCCTCTGTCTCGAGCAAGCTCTTGATGTAGTCCTTCAGGATGAACGACTTACCGATTGAGGTTGGTCCCGAGAAACTGAAGAAGTCGGATGTTGCCAATGAACGGCGGATCTCGTACTGCGCATCGGTGAACACGAGTTGGCCGTCCGACGTGCTCTGCGTAAGGAGCTTCGCCTGGCGCTCGATCTCACGCTCGATGGGTAGTACCGGCAGTTCGCCGCCGAGTTCTCGGAGGTACTCGAGCCCTGGAAAGTTCCCGAGCTTGGAGAGGATCGCCGTTGCGTAGGCACGCAGCTCGAAGTCGATTGCATGCAACTGCGAAACTTGCGCGATGATCCGATAGGCCATGTTCCGATCGTCGGCGGTGTCGCCGTATGAAAGTAGATCTGCGAACCTCAGTAGATCATTGACCTCTGCCGGAGACAATCCCTCAGCGGACGGCTGCCGCACAAACGCTTGCGCGACGTCTCGTTCTAGCCGATCTTGCAGTTCAAGAAAGTATTCGCTCGCCCACACATCGGCCACGAGCTCCTGTGCGAGGGTCACGCGATGTACCCCACAATCGATTTCCGCACCGAGTCGATATTTGTTGCTCCGTTCTTGATAAACGGGATTGCCCAGATGTAGAAGTGGAAGCCTTCGAGGCCGGCGTTGACGAGTTGGTCTTTGATGTACTCGAAGCGCGCCTCGACCATCGCCTGTACTTCGGTGTGAACACGCTCGGAAAACTGCCCAGCAGTCATCTCAATGAGCGGCCAGTCGCCCGTGTCGATCTCAAACCCGAGAAGGAGCCCAAACGCGGATTCCTTGGCGGGACCATTTCGGGTCGGCACCAAGACAGATTTCAAGAACGCAAGCTCGGCTCCGGAAAAGGCTTCCTTCATGAGGTTCGAGTCGACGAGATTAACCTCATTCGAAAGCCCGGTTGTCCGGAGCTTTTTCACGGAGGAGATCGCGTCCGCGATAGCCTTCCGGAAGCTGGACCCGCGCTCCGTCGAGTCCGCGATCATCTTCGATTCGCCGTAGATGAGGTGAAATTCGCCTGGTTGAACCTGCAGGAGATGGAGTCCGTCCGCGCCCTTGACGTAGTCGTTATTGTCAGTCTTGAGCTCCATCTTAGACAACAGCTTCGGCGCACCGAGGTGGGACTCCAGGAAGCAGTAGAGCAAGAGTTCGCCACCCTCGCCGTCGTTGATACGGACGGCGCGGAAGCTCCCTTGAACCGCCTTCGTGAGTTCGTGCACGTTGCCCTGCTCGAGGCCAGCGAACTTCACTCGCGAGAGGACGTATGCGTACGAAGCATTCCCAAGCTGCTTGTAGAGGTTGTCATAGTCGAACTCGCCGCCGTCGATCTTCAGAACGAAAAGCGAGAGATCGACCTTCGGTGCAACTTTGTGCCGGTCAAGCAGCGGCGGGTGAAAGAGCGCGAGGAACTGATCGGAGTTCTTGAGGGAAATCCGCAGACGGCTCTCGTCGTGGGTCATCCACATCACCCCTCCACTCAGACTGTGCTCTGAGTAGATGCTATCCATGCTCGAATGGGTACAAGACTTGCGACACGCATGGATCCGGTCGCGGGCGTCCGCGAGGGACAACGAGCGAAAAGAGAGAATCGAGAGAACCCTATGGCCGAACATGCGCAGATCTTCAAGGGCCCGACGGGCGTGCCGATACCCGACCACGTTCGTTATCTCTGAACCGGCTATCCGGTCGCAGAACTACACTAGGTCGTTGAGGAGGCCCTGGAGCGTATGAAGGCGGAACGGCGGGTGAATCGGAAGACTCGCAAAACCGTCCCGATCTGCCGCAGCGACGGGCCGTTCCCAACATGCACGTTCGTCCTCACCGGTGGACGGCGGACCGGTGGGAGCGATACGTTCTCCACCAACTCGCAGTCGAACTCACCGACGAGCAGATCGAGAGGGGTCCTCCATCCCCGCGCAACGCCAAGCCAACGGTCGCAAGGCTGAGGCGTTGGGGGGCGGATTTGTGGTGGAGTTCGTTCACGCCGAGGAATCCGCCCGTTCTTCCGGCCGCCCCGACCTGGAACGGATGCTCGGCTACATCGCCTCCCATCACCGCCGCGCTGTGCTTCCATCAGCGTCTTCGTTCCCGATGAGCTCAAGAAGTACATCGATAAGAGGGTTGCCCAAGGCGACTATGGCTCCGTCGGGGAGTATCTGACCGTGAATGCTCCGGGGATCGCAACCGATATGAGGTCCAACGACGGGCGCTACGGCCGAAGGTCCTGGTCGGCAGGAACTCGGGGCCTAGTGTGCCATGGTCAGAACTTCGGGCCCGCGCCGCACCTTCTGGGTGAACCACCTCTAATTCCACGAAGCCAGTAGGTTCTCTCCGCCAGCCCCGATCTGTGTCAGTCGTTGCTGGTTCACTCTCTATATCGAGCCCATCTACTGAGAGGAACCACAATGACCGAGACAAACGAAGACACCGCTAAGACTGGTGCTGCTGAGCTGCTTGGCATCCGGTTAAGCCGAGCCACTGAGCACATCATCTGGATCTTGCTGAGCATCTGGCTCTTCTTCGAAGCTATCCCGGCCTACGACCAGTCTGATGCACACTGGGAGGGACCTGCCTCATGGTTCGGCAGTCTCTGGGTTGAGGCAGGGCTGCCGGGAAACCCTCTGGTAGACGTCAACACAGGAGTTTGGTCCACCATTGATTCACCTTGGGCAGTATGGTTTTTTATCCTGTTGTCTGCCGGTACGTGTGGGCTCGCCGTTGGACGTCCGGGAAAATGGGGTCTTCGAGCTTTGAGCTATCTCGGTATCGCCGGCGCTGTCGAAGCCGCTGATACTCTCTGGCCGGTCCTTGTCGTGCTTGTCGCTCTTGGTTTGATCGCTATCATCGCCAGCCTTCGCTGCTGGTTTGTAGATCGTTATTCCGGAGCAGAGAACTACATGGACTACGCCTCCCCGGGGATTGTCTTTACCAGGTTCTTGAGTGATGTCGTTCTGCACTATCTCCTGCCGCTTCTGGGACCGGTGATCCTGCTACTTTTCACCCTTCAGAACTTCTGGACCGGCCCTCAGCTTCGCCCCACGGATAGCCTCCTTCACGAAGCGCTCAGTGAGTTACGCAAGTCTTCAGACGAGTCGCTGACGCGTAAGGACCTGCTGAGTGTTCTCGAAGTATTTATTAGCCTCAATGGAGCGTCTCGCCAGGAAACTAAGTCATTGGCATCTTGGACTCTCGCTACGCGCCGGGGCCCTTCAGGTGCCACGATAAAGCGTGAAGTGAAATAGACAAGGAAAATGCAGCGAATGCGGAGCCTACGGTCCAGGTAGCTCCCCCGGCCTTTGATGTTTCAGTTCTTTCCCAGGCGCTTCGGGGAGGCTCGTAATTCTTGTGCTGGTTGGGATGGGGCTGGTCTGAACACCTCAGATCTCTGATATCGAGGCCACTAGCTACTCTCGATCTCGCCGGATAGGCCTTGCCGCCGAACCAGCATTAGGAGCATGTCGAGGATGGTGGGCGGCAGGAGAGGTTCGGCGCAGGCGAGCAGTCGAGCATCGGCGCGGTCTATTTCGTCCATCATCGCGGCTAAGGAAGTAATCGTGGGTCCCAGGCAGGCGTAGTCGGTGATGAGGACGATGTCGATGTCGCGGGCACGGAGTCCCTCGATGAGTGTGGCCAGTCCTGAACGGTGGTGGCTATCGTCGTGTGCTGTGCCGATCACTTGGTAGCGGCGTTGTTCGGCGAGGGTCTTGCACTGCTCGTACTGTCGGTGTCGTTGTGCGGGGTTGGGTTCGGCATAGCGCGTGTAGATGAACGCCCTCATGTGCGGGCACCAGCCAGTTGCTCAGACTCTCCCGCAGTGTTTGTGGTGGCAGGTTCGGTGCGGCGGGCTGCGGTGGCTTCGCAGATACGTTCCCGGACGAGCAGGAACAGGCTGATGGGACCGATCCAGAAGAACTTCATGGGGGTCTGCTGAGGCTTTGGTTGAGTCGGGGGTTTATGCCGCCAGGGTGGCGACATCCTTCATTATGGTCTCGAACTCGATGGGGGTCAGTTTCCCGAGTCGGCGTTGCCGGCGCTTGCGGTGGTAGATCCCTTCGGTCCAGTGCACGATCGCCAGGCGGAGTTCGAGCCTGGTGGGCCAGGGGTGCCGGTCGAGGACGTTCTTCTGCAGCAGGCTGAAGAAGCTCTCCATGGCCGCGTTGTCGCCGGCCGCGCCGACACGCCCCATCGATCCGCGCAGCTTGTGACGCTTGAGCGCCTTGACGAATTTCCTGGACCGAAATTGGCTCCCGCGATCGCTGTGAACCACGACCCCTTCGGGGAATCCTTGGTGGGTGACGGCCATCTCCAGCGCGTTCACGGCCAGACGTGCCTTCATCCGTGAGTCGATCGAGTAGCCGACGATCTTGTTGCTCCACACGTCTTTGATCGCGCAGAGATACAGCTTGCCCTCACCGGTCCAGTGCTCGGTGATGTCGGTCAGCCACAGCTGGTTCGGCCCGTCGGCGGTGAAGTCGCGGTTGACGAGATCGTCGTGCACGGGTGGGCCCGCTTTCTGATAGCAGCGTTTGCGGGTCGTGATCGTCGAGCGGATCCCCGCGACGTGACACAGCCGCCACACACGCCGCTCCGACAGGACATAGCCGAGATCTGTGATGTCGTCGGCCAGGACCCGGTACCCGCCCTCAGGGTCATCCTCGTGCAGTTCCCGGAGCACCCCGATCAGATGCGCTTCCTCGATCTCACGCGCGCTGACAGGGTTCTTGAGCCACTTGTAATACGCCTGCTCGGTGAATCCCAGAACCCTGCTCGCCACCGCGACCGGCACCCGAATGGGGGCGCCGGCCGCGGCCATCTCACGGACGAGCGGGAAGATCATTTTGGGGGCAAGATATGAGCCTGTGACAAATACGCCGCAGCACGCCGGAGCACCTCGTTCTCCATCTCCAACTCCCGGATCCGCCGCAACGCTGCCGCCATCTCGCGGCGCTCGTCGGGATCGGTCGATGGTGTCATCCCGTGTGAGCGGAATCGGTCATCTCGCACCCACGTCTGCAGCGCGGTCTTCGAGATGCCGAGGTCTCTGCACACCTTCTTCTGTGACGAGCCCGCAGCGACCATCGCCACAGCGTCACGCTTGAACTCATCGGAATACTTCTTCGGCACGATTGCCATCCTTCCAGCACGACCCCGCCCAGGAATCATGCGGTCATGGACTCAACCAAACCTTCAGCAGACCCGTCCGGGCCGTATATGTCTGACCGTCTGGCCCGGGGTACCTTGCCTGCCACCGGCCCGAGGAGAGCTTGCGCAGACTCCCCCAGCCTTCCCGTCGTGAGCGTGTCTTCCGTTCTGTCGTGGCCGTCATCGGGTCCTCCCCAGGTCTCGGATGGACTGGAGCGGACCGTCGTGCCACTTCGTGCCACTAGGTCTCGAATAGGCTCTGAAACGGGGCCTGACAAGGGGTTTCCCGTCATTCCGGGAACTCTCTATGGCACGTTGTGGCACGAGACTGACGGGGTCACTGAGCCAAAATAGGGCTCGCAGTCCGCTCTGCTTGCACCCGGAAGGTGTGCGCGTGCCACCTTCGTGCCACTGCGTAAGGCTGCTGGTGTGCATACTCGTCCTCCTGTGTTCGTTAGGAGGAGGCACGAAAAAGGGCCCGGACCTGCAGAAACCTGCGGATCCGGGCCCCTTACCAGGCCTTACGGCGACAACTCAGGACATCTGTCTTTAGAAAGTCTCAGAAGTCCCAGTCTTCGTCTTCGGTGTTCTCGGCCTTGCCGATGACGTAGGACGATCCGGAGCCGGAGAAGAAGTCGTGGTTCTCATCGGCATTCGGTGAGAGCGCAGACAGGATCGCCGGGTTCACGTCGGTGACCGATGACGGGAACATCGCCTCGTAGCCCATGTTCATCAGCGCCTTGTTGGCGTTGTAGTGCAGGAACTTCTTGACGTCCTCGGCCAGTCCGACGGAGTCGTAGAGATCGTGGGTGTACTGCACCTCGTTCTCGTACAGCTCGAAGAGCAACTCGAAGGTGTAGTCCTTGAGCTCCTGCTTGCGGGCGTCGTCGACCTCGGCGATTCCGCGCTGGTACTTGTAGCCGATGTAGTACCCGTGCACGGCCTCGTCGCGGATGATGAGGCGGATGAGGTCAGCGGTGTTCGTCAGCTTCGCCCGGCTCGACCAGTACATCGGCAGGTAGAACCCGGAGTAGAAGAGGAAGGACTCCAGGATCACCGAGGCGACCTTGCGCTTGAGCGGATCGTCCCCACGGTAGTACTTGAGGATGATCTGCGCCTTCTTCTGCAGCGACTGGTTCTCCGTCGACCACCGGAAGGCGTCGTCGATCTGGCGGGTGTTGGCAAGCGTCGAGAAGATCGACGAGTACGACTTGGCGTGCACCGACTCCATGAACGCGATGTTCGTCAGCACGGCCTCTTCGTGCGGGGTGCGGGCATCGGGCAGCAGGGAGACCGCGCCGACGGTGCCCTGGATCGTGTCGAGCAGGGTCAGTCCGGTGAAGACGCGCATTGTCAGCGTCTTCTCGTCCTCGGTCAGCGTTGCCCACGACTGCACGTCGTTGGACAGCGGCACCTTCTCCGGCAGCCAGAAGTTGGCTGTCAGCCGATCCCAGACCTCGAGGTCGACATCATCCTGGATGCGGTTCCAGTTGATTGCGTCCACATGGGACACGAGCTTGAGCTGCTCGGTCATGTTCACTCCTGATAACTCAAAGATGTGGTGAGGTTGCCTTGTGCCGACTCACAGCATGCAGGAGACGCAGCCGTCGACTTCCGTTCCCTGCAGGGCGAGCTGACGGATGCGGATGTAGTACACCGTCTTGATGCCCTTGCGCCATGCGTAGATCTGCGCCTTGTTGACGTCGCGGGTGCTCGCAGTGTCCTTGAAGAACAGCGTCAGCGACAGGCCCTGATCAACATGCTGAGTCGCCTCAGCGTAGGTGTCGATGATCTTCTCGTAACCGACTTCGTAGGCGTCCTGGTAGTACTCCAGGTTCTCGTTCGTCATGAACGGAGCCGGGTAGTACACGCGGCCGATCTTGCCTTCCTTGCGGATCTCGATCCGCGAGGCGACCGGGTGGATCGACGAGGTCGAGTTGTTGATGTAGGAGATCGAGCCGGTCGGCGGGACGGCCTGCAGGTTCTGGTTGTAGATGCCGTGCTCGGCGACCTGCGCCTTGAGCTCCTCCCAGTCCTGCGGGGTCGGGATGTGCACCTCGGCGTCGGCGAAGAGCTGTGCGATGCGCTCGGTGCGCGGCGTCCAGTCGCCCTTGATGTACTTCTCGAAGTACTCCCCTGTTGCGTACTTCGAGCGTTCGAAGCCCTCGAAGGCGCGGCCGCGCTCCTTGGCGAGCAGCATCGATGCGCGCACGCAGTGGTAGGCGACGGTGTAGAAGTACATGTTCGTGAAGTCCAGGCCCTCGTCGGAGCCGTAGTGGATGCGCTCACGAGCCAGGTAGCCGTGCAGGTTCATCTGCCCGAGCCCGATTGCATGCGACATGTCGTTGCCGCGGGCGATCGAGGGCACCGAGTCGATGTTCGAGGCCTCCGACACTGCCGTCAGGCCGCGGATGGCGGTCTCGACGGTGCGGCCGAAGTCCTCCGAGTCCATCGTCATGGCGATGTTGAGCGAACCGAGGTTGCACGAGATGTCCTTGCCGACCTCGGCGTAGGACAGATCAGCATGGTAGGTGCTCGGCGAGGAGACCTGGAGGATCTCCGAGCACAGGTTCGACATGATGATCTTGCCGTCGATCGGGTTGGCGCGGTTCACGGTGTCTTCGTACATGATGTACGGGTAGCCGGACTCGAACTGGATCTCAGCCAGGGTCTGGAAGAACTCGCGGGCGTTGATCTTCTTCTTCTTGATGTGCGGATTGTCGACGAGCTCGTAGTACTTCTCGGTCACCGAGATCTCGCTGAACGGCACCCCGTACTCGCGTTCGACGTCGTAGGGGCTGAAGAGGTACATGTCCTCGTTCTTCTTCGCCAGCTGGAACGTGATGTCCGGGATGACGACGCCGAGGCTGAGGGTCTTGATGCGGATCTTCTCGTCGGCGTTCTCGCGCTTGGTGTCGAGGAAGCTGTAGATGTCCGGGTGGTGGGCGTGCAGGTACACGGCGCCGGCACCCTGGCGTGCGCCGAGCTGGTTGGCGTAGGAGAAGGAGTCCTCCAGCAGCTTCATGATCGGGATGACGCCCGAGGACTGGTTCTCGATCTTCTTGATCGGGGCACCGGACTCACGGATGTTCGTCAGCGCGAACGCCACACCGCCGCCGCGCTTGGACAGCTGCAGAGCGGAGTTGATCGAGCGGCCGATCGACTCCATATTGTCCTCGATGCGCAGCAGGAAGCACGAGACGAGCTCGCCGCGCTGGCGCTTGCCGGCGTTGAGGAAGGTCGGGGTGGCCGGCTGGAACCGGCCGGAGATGATCTCCTCCATCAGCTGGGTGGCCAGCTGCTCATCGCCGCGGGCGAGGAACAGCGCAACCATGACGACGCGGTCCTCGAAGCGCTCGAGGTAGCGCTTGCCGTCGAAGGTCTTGAGCGTGTACGAGGTGTAGAACTTGAACGCGCCGAGGAAGGTCTGGAAGCGGAACTTCTTGGCATACGCCTGCTTCGAGAGCTTCTCGATGAACTCGAAGGAGTACTGGTCGAGGACTTCCTTCTCGTAGTAGTCGTGCTCGACGAGGTAGTCGATCTTCTCCTTGAGGTCGTGGAAGAAGACGGTGTTGTTGTTGACGTGCTGCAGGAAGAACTGCCGGGCCGCCTGACGGTCGCGTGCGAACTGGATGCGTCCCTCGGAATCGTAGAGGTTGAGCATCGCGTTGAGCGCGTGGTAGTCGAGGTCGGTCTCCTCGCGGATGATCGCTTCTAGGTCGCGGTCTTCAACGGTTGTTGACACAGTGAATCCAATCCTTTGTTGACTTTCTCGACGTCCTCGGGCATGCCGAGCAACTCGAAGTTGTACAGCAGCGGCACCTGGCACTTGGCAGCGACCTTGTAGGCTGCCGCGCAGTAGTACTCACCGAAGTTCGTGTTGCCCGCGCCGATGACGCCGACGAGACGATTGCGGTTCTCCTCGACGTTGAGGAACTTGATGACTTGTTTGGGGACGGCTCCGCGGTTCCTGCCCGCACCGTAGGTGGGGGTGATGAGCACGAATGGCTCACTCACGATCGGAGTCGGATCCTTTGTCAGCAGGGGAAGTCGCAGGCCCGGATGGTCCAGCTTGTTGACGAATTTGTGCGTGTACTCCGATCCGCCCGAATAGTAGACGACGAGCACGGTTGCATCACGACGCCGCGACCGAGGCGGTCGAGCCGCTGCCGGCGAGGGTGGCGATCTTGTCCGGGCGGAAGCCCGACCAGTGATCGTTGTCGGTCACGACGACCGGAGCCTGCATGTAGCCCATCGCCTTGACGACATCGAGTGCGCCGGGCTCCTCAGTGAGGTCGACGGCACGGTAGTCGATTCCCCGCGAGTCAAGCGCGCGGAAAGTTGCGTTGCACTGCACACATGCTGGCTTGGTGTACACGGTGATCATGGCGTCATCCTCCAGAGGAATTCGGTGTCTGATGCGGTGTTCTGGTGGGCGGTCATCCGGTGCTCTCCCCGTCCTGGCGGTGATCGGGGCCATAGACCCGCGCCGGCAGTTCAACCACTAGATGTTGTGTCTGCCCACCAGCGTACCCCTAGATCATGTGTTACACCAGTGTGATTTGCTGCGTGTCAGGTGTTTTGCACAACCCGTGCACGACCAAGGTCCCCGCTATCCACATCATGCGAACAACACCTGTGTAACTCGTTGGCCAGCAACCATGCGGGCAAGGACGATCCGCCCGGCGGAAGCCCCCCACAGGAAGTCCCCACTCCATCGGCTGCTATCCACAGCCGAAAATTCCTCAGAATTATTTTCCGTCCGCCGGACACGCGTCCGCTGCCGAGGTACCGCCCGGCTCGACGACGGTGCCCGCCGCACAAGCCGGGAACCGACCATGCCACACATGTGGCAGGCCTGTCACACCACGGTCAGCCAGACGTCAGTGCCGGCCGATAGTGTGGGCACTACGCAGATGACCCCGCTGCGCCGGGCCGGGCCCGGGCAGGCAACATGAGGAGCACCATGGCACCCGATGAGCGTCCGGCCAATACGCAGGAGATCACCCAGGCACAGGCGATCCTGTCACGGATCCAGAAGTACCTTGACTCACTCGTCGTCGGCCAGGTGCGGCTGCGCGAGACCCTGCTGCTGGGACTGCTGACCGGCGGGCACCTGCTCCTGGAGAGCGTGCCGGGACTGGCGAAGACGACGGCGGCTGCCGCGCTGGCCGATTCGGTCGAGGCCTCGTTCAACCGCATCCAGTGCACCCCCGACCTGCTGCCCAGTGACATCATCGGCTCGCAGATCTACAACTCCTCGACCGGGGCGTTCGAAACGCAGCTCGGCCCGGTGCACGCCAACCTCGTGCTGCTCGATGAGATCAACCGCTCGAGTGCGAAGACGCAGTCGGCGATGCTCGAGGCGATGCAGGAGAAGCAGACGACGATCGGCGGCAAGACCTATCCGCTGCCTGAGCCGTTCCTCGTCATGGCCACCCAGAACCCGATCGAGCAGGAGGGCACCTATCAGCTGCCCGAGGCCCAGCTCGACCGGTTCATGCTCAAGGACCTGCTCGACTACCCGAACCCGGACCAGGAGATGGAGATCCTGCGCCGCCTGGATGCCGGGGTGTTCGACAAGGCCGCGAAGATGCCGCCGGCGTGCTCACTTGAAGACGTGCACATGCTGCGCAGCTATGCGCGCAGCATCTACATCGACCCGGCGATCACCCGCTACCTCGTCGAAATCGTCACCGCCACCCGCTCAGCCGGCCGCTACATCGGGCCGCTGGCCGGATTCATCGAGTGCGGCGCCTCCCCGCGCGCCTCGATCGCCTTCACCAACGCCTCACGCGCCCTGGCGATGATCCGCGGACGCAACTACGTCATCCCCGAAGACGTCAAGGACATCGCCCACCGGGTGCTGCGCCACCGCATCCTGCTGAACTTCGAGGCCGTGGCCGAGGACATCAAGGTCGAGCGGATCATCAACGACCTGCTCGCTGCGATCAGGACTCCGTGATGACAGCCCTGCTGACGAAGGTCAAGGCGAACATGACGATCCACGCGCATCGGAAGATGCGCGGGCTGCTCGAAGGCGAGTACGCCTCGATCTACCACGGCCACAGCATGGACTTCGATGACCTGCGCGAATACGTCGTCGGCGACGAGATCCGCGACATCGACTGGAAGGCCACCGCCCGGCACACCTCTCCCCTAGTCAAGCGCTATGTCGCCCACCGCCGGCACGCCCTGGGCATCATCGTCGACTCCGGGCGCAACTTCGATGCCATCGCCGCCAGCGGGGAGAGCAAGCGCGAACTGGCGATCCTGCTGGCCGGGATGACTGGGTATCTCGCGGTGCGCCACGGTGACGACGTCATGCTCATGCACGGCGATGCCGAGCACACCGCGCCCAGCCGGCTCAAGGGCACCGAAGCCCACCTCGAGCAGCTGCTGCGCGGCATCCAGTCCGCCGGCGGGCGCGGGCGCGCCTCGGATGTGCGCAGGCAGCTGACCTGGGCGGCTGAACACCTGCGGAGGCGGATGATGATCCTCGTCATCGCCGATGACATCGGCCTGGTGCGAGAGGACATGCCGCTGCTGCGCCGGCTGAGCGCCCAGCACGAGATGATGTGGCTGACCGTCTCCGATGCGCAGCTGACCGGCTTCGGCCGGGGCGCGGTGCCCTTCGACATCTCCGATGACCGGCACCTGCCGATCCCGCACGAGCTGCTCGGCGGCAAAGAGCTCGCCGAGCAGTACGCCCACGCCGAGGCCGAACGCAAGCACCGCACCGAGGGATTCCTCCGCTCGGCCGGCATCGCCCATGTCCGTGTCGACGACTCCCGGCACGCGCTGCGCCAGCTGCGCCGGCTCATGAGGAAACAGCATGCTCTCCGCCGCTAGCCTGCACCCGGCACTGGGACCGAGCGACTGGTGGTACGCCGCCGTCGTCTTCGCCGCGCTGGCCGCTGCCGTGCTGCTGCTGTGGCCACTGGGTGCCCGGATCTACCGCGCCGGGCTGCGCGGTGACGGCACTGCCCGAGTCCCGGAGCGCGTCCGGCACAAGTACCTCGTCACCGTCGACGAGGTCGAGAAGTCCTGGCAGGCCGGCGAGCTGTCCGACCGCGAGGTCGCCCACCGGCTCTCGGAGATCGTGCGCGACTTCGCCCGCGATGCCTGGAACCTCAACATCCGGCACATGACCCTGCGCGAGCTCAAGGCCTTCCGGCTGGGCACCGTCGCCGAGGTCGTCGAGCGCCTGTATGCCGATGAGTTCGCCCGCGAGGAGCCGACGAACGCCGGCACTCAGCTTGCGCGTGTGAGGGGGCTGGTCGACCGATGGTCCTGACATTCTGGTGGCTGCCCCTGGCCCTTCTGCCGGTCCTGGCCGTGCTCATCTGGCTGCTCTCCCGGCCGCGCAAGCACGAGCGCCACGGCCGCGTCCCGGTCGCCCACATCGGCCGGCTCACCGCCCTGCCGGCCTTCGCCCGCGGCCGCAAACGGCTGCTGCTCGGCGCACTCGCTGTCTTCCTCGTCACGCTGCTGCCGCTGCTCAGCGCGCTTGTCGGAGTCTCCCGGCCCTCGACCGTGCAGACCATCACCCCTGATCAGCACCGCCGCGACGTCGTGCTCTGCCTCGACGCCTCAGGTTCGATGCTCACCTACGACGCCGACATCGTCGACTCCTACATCCAGATGCTCGACTCCTTCCAAGGCGAGCGCATCGGCATGACCGTCTTCAACTCCACCGCTGTGACCGTCTTCCCGCTCACCGACGACTACGACATGGTCCGCGAATTCCTCGAAGAGGCCAAGGCCGGCTTCGAGTCCTGGGGCACCGAGGGCACCGACTTCATGGCCGGGACCATCGACCCGAACGTCAGCGGATCCTCACTCATCGGCGACGGCCTGGCCTCCTGCATCGGATCCTTCGACAAGAAGGAGGACGAGGAGCGTTCCCGCTCGATCATCTTCGCCACCGACAACGAACTGGCCGGCGTGCCCATCTACCAACTCAACGAGGCCACCGAGCTCGCTGTCGAACGTGATATCCGCGTCTACACCCTCGCCCCGCCGTTTTCCTTCCTCGGCGCCGGACCGATGGACGAGCTGAAGAACACCGCGAACAGCACCGGTGGGGAGCACTACTCACTCGGCGGGCAGTCCGCCGTTGACGGCATCGTGCGCTCGATCCAGGAAGAGGAGGCCAAGCTGACCGATGCCACCCCGGTCACCCTTGTCCACGACCGGCCGGTCGTGCCGCTGACCCTCACACTCATCGGCGTCATCATCGCCTTCGTCTTCGCATGGAGGTTCCGGTTATGAGCTTCGCCCCGATCATGCCATGGCCGCTGCTGGCCGTGCTTGCCGTGCTGCTCATCGGCGGGTGCATCACCCTGGCGATCCTCATCCGCCGCCGGCGCATCGCCTGGATCCTGCGCGCCGTCGCTGCCGCACTCCTCGTGGCCGCATGCCTGCGACCGGGCGTACCGACCGAGGCCACCACCGAGGTGCCCGTCGCGGCAGCCGACGTGTTCCTGCTCGTCGACACCACCGCCTCGGCGGTGGCCGAAGACTGGGACGGCGACAAACCGCGGCTCGAGGGGGTGCGCTCCGATGTCGACGCGCTGCTCGAACAGCTGCCCGGTGCGCGCGTGAGCGTCATCACCTTCGACTCCCGTGCCAGCGTGCGGGTGCCGCTGACGACCGATCATGCCGCCGTGCGCTCCGCCTTCGAGGTAATGCGACCGGAGCGGACCACCTCGTCGACCGGCAGCTCGGTCACCGCCGCCCGCGGCGAGCTGGCCTCCCGGCTGGACAAAAGCGAGGAGAACCACCCGAACAACCAGCGGTTCGTCTTCTATTTCGGCGACGGTGAACAGACCTCCGATCAGCAGCCCGAGTCGCTGGCCGACATCGACGACCGCATCGACGGCGGCGGGGTGTTCGGCTACGGCACCTCTGCTGGTGGGCGGATGCTGGAGACCGCCGGCTTCGACTGGTCGATCGACGGCAGCACGACCGATCCGGAGCCGCCTGAGTACATCCAGGACCCGGAGACCGGCAAGGATGCTCTGTCGGTCATCGATGAGGACCAGCTCAAGGCGATCGCCAAGGACCTCGGTGTCGAGTACACGCACCGCACGGCTGGCACCGAGCTCAAGGCCGCGGTGACGATGCCGGAACTGGAAGAGCAGCACAACGACGAGCACGTCGCCGACGGCCGCAGCGACTACTTCTGGATTCCGCTGCTCGGCGTCATCGCGCTGCTAGCCGTCGATGCCGGGCGATCCCTGGGCCAGTTCCGGTCCCTCAACCGGCTCTACGCACTGCTGAGGAGGTCACGGTGAACGATTCGACTGACCGGCAGCCGCAGGACCCGAAGAAAGACCCAGCTGCACAGCAGCCGGTACAGACCGCGCAGGCGAAACCGGGCGAAACGAAGGCTGATGCACAGGCGGAGCCGACCGCGAACCCGGAGAAGAAGCCGCGCCGCCGGCTGTGGCCGCACCTCATCCGCGGGACGCTGGGCACTGCCTTGGCGCTCGTGTGCATCTACAGTCTTGTGTGCGTCTGGACGCTGCACAGCGCATCCCGGGCCTACAAGCAGGCGGACTACGACGAAACCGTCCGGCTCTCGGAGCGGTTCGAGAAGATCAGCCTCTTCGAACATCACAAGCCGCCGTTCAACATCGGCACCGTGGCAGCCGCCGAAAGCCGCTACGACGATGCCCAGCCGCTGCTCGAACGCGCCCTCGACCTCACGCCGGTGCGCGATGAGTGCGCTGTGCGGGTCAACCTCTCCTATGTCTACGAGCAGCAGGCCGAGGAGTTCAAGTCCGCTGAGAGCACTGATGAGGCCAATGAGAAGTTCGACTTAGCACGCACCACCCTGCAGGAGGCTCCTGAGGAGTGCCGACCGGAAGGCAGCAGAAGCGACCAGCAGATGGACGAGTCCGAACAGCGCATCGATGAGTCCCAGGAGGACATGAACAACCCCGGCGACGGCGGAGACGGCGGCGACGAGGGCGGCGATGGCTCCGGTGGTGACGACGAAGGCGGCGACGGCGGAGACGATTCCGGCGACGGCGGGGGCGGCGAGCCCGGTGACGGCGAGGACGAAGGCTCCGGCGGCGATGGCACCGACGGCGGCGGCCAAGAGACCGAAGCCGAACGCAAGCAGCGTGAGCTCGAAGAGCGCAACCGGGAAGCCGACCAGCGTCAGCGCGACGATGAGGACGACCGGGGCGACAACAGCAGCGGCAGCGACACCAAACCCTGGTGACGAAGCGCCCGCCCAGCCGCCTGAGCACGACCGGAGCCGGGCCTCAGCGGTGGGCTGTGGTGGTCTCGCGCAGCAGGAATGCGATGCCGATCGCCTGAAGGTGGCCGGGTTCGCGCGGGTCATAGCCGAGGATTTGGCGGATCCTCTCCAGCCGGGCGCGCACCGTGTGGCGGTGCACACCCAGGGCCTGGGCGACGGCGTCCCGGCTGCCGCCAGCCGAGGCGAAATGTTCTAAGGTGCGCATGAGGATCCCGTCGTCATCGGCTGCAGAGAGCGGGCCGAGGGTGCGCTGGACGAAATCGGCGGAAGTCTCGGGGCTGACAGACGCCAGCAGCTGACCCAGCTGTGAACGCCGGTTACCGGCACCGTAGCGCCACTCATGCCACCGATCATGCACCTGATCCGGGGTGCCGTCTGACCAGTCGGTCACCGGGATGCCGAGCGCACGGCAGGTGGCCTCCACCACACCGCGCAGACCCGGTGGGCAGATGAGCGCCGTCCCCGAGGTGCTGGGATGGTGCAGCACGACCGGGCTGAGATCGGTGATGAGGGCATCGAAGCGCGCACCCGCCTCGTCGCCGGCCCCGGTGTCTGACGCCCGGCCGCCGCCGGCGATCGCGAAGCTCAGCTGTGCCGGCACGCTGGAGCCGGTGACTGCGGCGAACCGCTCTGAGAGCTCGTCAGCACCGATGAGCCCGGTGCACAGCTGGGCGGCCAGCTCCCGGCGATCAGCCAGCCGGGTGTCCTGCAGCGCCAGCAGCGCTGCCGCGGTCGCCAGGAGCAGGGTGCGCGAATTGTGCCGGTCCCCACCGGGCCGGGTGCCGGCGACCGGGGTGAGCAGCCAGCCGGTCACCGACTCCGAACCGACCGGGATCGCCTCCAGGTCCGAACCGGCCACCACCTCGGGCGCGGTGGCCCGCAGCAGCCGGGGTGCGGTCCCACCGGCGGCGGCAGCGGAGATGAGCTCGGACCGCAGCACGCCGGGCAGTCCCGGGCGGGCCGGCAGCCGCTCGGTGGTGCCGAGCAGCCGGCCGGTCGGTGAGGCCAGCGCGACAGGGGCGCCGAGTGCGCGTGCGATCTCGGCCAGCAGGGCGTTCGTGCCGCGGGCCGCCAGGGCGGTGGCGAACCGGCGCTGGGTGCGCACAAGGGCTGAGACCTCATGGGCGGATTCGCTTTCGCGCAGGCGGGTGAAGGCCTCGACGACAGCGACGAAGGGCACCGGCTCGGGCACCATGAACAGCGGCAGCCCGACCGCGCGGGCGTGGGTGATGAGCTGCTCGGGAGCACGAACGTTCGGCAGGTGCTCGCCGAGCCCGATGCCCAGTGCCACGGCCCCGGCGGCGTGGACGCGGCGGATGTAGTCGGCAGCGTCCGGGGAGTCGAGGTCCTGCAGCGCGCCGATGGTGAGCAGCACCTCGCCGCCAGCCAGCCACTGATCGACTGAGGGCAGCTCGGAGGAGTGCACGATCGTCACCGGTGCGCTGCGGCAGCCGGGCGGATCGGACACGACCTGCAGGCGCAGTTCGGGCAGGGAGAGCAGCTGTCCAAGGGTAACCACACAGCTGATTCTATCCGTGGTGGACTGTGATTGCCCACACCCTGCCATGATGGACATATCGGTGCTCGTGCACGTACCCGTAGGGTGGGTCTGCCGTGAGCGGGCAGAGCTGCCTGCACACGCGGCCGAGGATTCCGAGACGAGAAGAGGATTCGCGATGACGAACGAGACCACCCCGCTGGGTCCAGCGGACTACAGCCTGACACCCCGGTTCGCCGGACCGCCGACCTTCGGGCTGCTGCCGCGCATCGACGAGGTCGAAGCCGCCCGGCCCGGCGCACCGATCGACGTCAAGGTCCTCGGCGTGCCCTTCGACGCCGGTGTCAGCTACCGGCCCGGTGCCCGCTTCGGCCCGGCCCACATCCGCCAGTCCTCGAAGCTGCTGCGCCCATACAACCAGGCCACCGGCATGCACCCGTTCTCCGCCCAGCAGGTCGCCGACTGCGGTGACCTGGGCGTCAACCCCTTCAACATCGAAGAGGCCATCACCACGGTCGAGAACAACGCCGATGCGCTGCGCGCTGATGGGGCGAAGCTGCTGACGCTCGGCGGCGACCACACCCTGGCCCTGCCGAACATCCGCTCGGTGGCCAAGACGCACGGCAAGATCGCCGTGCTGCACTTCGACGCCCACCTCGACACCTGGGACACCTACATGGGTGCCCCGTACACGCACGGCACCCCGTTCCGCCGCGCCAGCGAAGAGGGCCTGCTCGACCTGGAGCGCTGCATGCACGTCGGCATCCGCGGCCCGCTCTACGGTGCCAAGGACCTCGAAGACGATGAGGTGCTCGGCTTCCAGATCATCCGCTCCGATGACTTCCAGTTCTCCCCGGTCTCCGACATCGTCGCCCGGATGCGCCGCCGCCTCGGCGACGCCCCAGTCTACATCTCCATCGACATCGACGTCCTCGACCCGGCCGCAGCACCTGGCACCGGCACCCCGGAAGCCGGCGGGCTGACGAGCCGTGAGCTCATGAACGCCGTGCGCGGCCTGCAGGGCCTCAACGTCGTCGGCGCGGAGATCGTCGAAGTCGCCCCCGCCTACGACCACGCCGAGATCACCGGCCTGGCCGCAGCCCAGCTCGGCTACGAGCTGCTGAGCCTGTGGGCCGCCGATGCCGGCGGACACAGCGAACCCAGCGGCCCGGCCGCGACCGGCCTCGGCTTCGGAAAGGAGGACGCATGACCCAGGAGACCACACAGGCCGCGGCGACCACCGCCTCGGCGACGGATGAGCGCTTCCACAACGGCGGCCTGGCCGTCGTCGCAGCGCTGGCCGCCCACGGCGTCGACACGATCTTCGGGATCCCCGGCACCCACAACCTGGAGTTCTACCGGCACCTGCCGGACTTCGGGATCCGGGCGATCACCCCGCGCCACGAACAGGGCGCAGGCTACGGGGCCGACGGCTACTTCCTCGTCTCCGGCAAACCCGGAGTCGTCATCACCACCTCGGGACCGGGGCTGACGAACGTCATCACCGCCGCGGCGACCGCCTACGCCGAATCGCGGCCGATGCTCATCCTCTCCCCCGGTGTGCCGATCGGCCTGGAGCGCGCCGACATCGGCATGCTGCACGAGACGAAGGACTCCTCCGGGGCGCTGTCGCATCTGCTGGTGTCCTCGCGCCGCACCCGGACGGCCGAAGGCGCCGCGCAGGCGGTGGCCGATGCGTTCGCGCTGTTCGCCTCCGAACGCCCCGGACCGGTCCACATCGAAGTGCCCCTCGACGTGCTCGAAGGCCAGTGGTGGGGTGCCGTCCCGGCCCCGCAGGCCCCGCGCCGCCCGGTGCTCGACATGGACATGGTCGCCACCGCCGCCGAGGCGCTGGCCGGCTCCCGGACGCCGCTCATCGTCGCAGGCGGCGGAGCGCGCCGGGCTGCCGCCGAGGTCAGGGCGCTGGCCGAGGCGCTCGACGCGCCGGTCGTCACGACCGCCAACGGCAAGGGCGTGCTCGATGAGGACCACCCGCTCTCACTCGGCGCCAACGTCAGGTTCCCGGCCATCCAGCGCGCCTCAGCCGAGGCCGATGTGCTGCTCGTGCTCGGCTCCGAGCTGGCAGACTCCGACCTGTGGGGCGGGCGCATCGGCGCCGCTGGCGACAGCGCCGCCGGCGGCGACAGCGCCTCCGGCGGCGCTGAGGCTGGGGCCGGTTCCGGGGCCGGGCAGACGGTCATCCGCTGCGATATCGACCCCGATCAGCTGAACAAGAACCTGCGCGGGGACATCCACGCCTTCGCCGACTGCACCGATTTCCTCACCGCGCTGCTGGCGCATGAGGCACTGCCTGGTGCTGCCGGCGAGCGCGACGGACAGAACCGGGTGACGGCGCTCACGGAGGCCTACCAGGCCGATTTCGACTTCGCATCGACGAACGTGCACCTGCACGAGGTCATCACCGCAGCCGCCGGTGCCGATGTCATCATCGCCGGCGACTCCTCGCAGGTCACCTACGACGGCACCGTGCACGCGCTGACCGCCCACACCCCGGACCAGCTGCTGTACATGCCCGGCTTCGCAACCCTGGGCTACGGCATCCCGGCAGCGATCGGGGCGAAGCTCGCCGACCCGGCCCGGCCGGTCGTGTGCGTCGTCGGCGATGGTGCGGCGATGTTCTCCATCCAGGAGATCGTCACCGCCGTCGAACTCGGCCTGCCGATCCCCTTCGTCATCGTCGACAACGGCGGCTACGCCGAGATCGAACACCAGATGGAGGACCGGGACATGGACCCCTTCGCCGTCAGGCTGCGCCGGCCCGACTTCGCCGCCCTCGGCGAGTCGATGTGCGCCCGCGGTATGACGATCAGCGCCGATGCCATCGACGCTGAGCTCGCCGAGGCGATCCGCACCACCCTGGCCGGCGACCGGCCGGCCGTCATCCGGGTCACCCTGCCCGGCGCCTGAGACACCCCCTCGAGTACCCACCTCCCCGCCCCTCGGGTACCCAGCACCCCACCCCTCGACACCGGCGCATCCCGGTTCGCACCTCATCCCCCGGCGCGGACCATCTGCCTGCGGGCACGCCACGCACCACCGACCCGCTGCCTGCGGGCACAGAAAGGACTCATCATGGACATTGCAGTCGTCGTCCTCTATCTCATCGGCATGCTCGCCGTGGGCGTCTGGGGACGCATGCGGGCGAAGAACCAGGAGGAATACCTCGTCGCCGGCCGCCGCCTCGGTCCCCTGCTCTTCACCGGCACCATGGCCGCCGTCGTCCTCGGCGGCGCCTCGACCGTCGGCGGCATCGGGCTGGGCTACATGAACGGCATCTCCGGCATGTGGCTGGTCTTCTTCATCGGCTTCGGCATCATCGCCCTGTCCCTGCTCTTCGCCCCGCGCATCCAGCGCCTGGAGATCTACACCGTCTCCCAGATGCTCGAACTGCGCTACGGCAAGGGCTCACGCATGGTCTCCGGCATCATCATGACCGCCTACGGGCTCATGATCTCGACGACCTCGACGGTCGCCTACGGCACGATCTTCCACGCCCTGTTCGGCATCGACAAGGTCCCGGCGATCCTGCTCGGCGGCTCGATCGTCATCATCTACTCGATGCTCGGCGGCATGTGGTCGATCACCCTGACCGACTTCGTGCAGTTCATCATCCAGACCGTCGGCATCTTCCTCATCCTGCTGCCGATCGTGCTGACGAAGGCCGGCGGCTTCGGCACGCTGACCGCTGAGCTGCCTGCCGAGATGTTCGACCCGCTGGCCACCGGCTGGGACACGATCCTCATGTACTTCCTCGTCTACGGCCTCGGCCTGCTCATCGGGCAGGACATCTGGCAGCGCGTGTTCACCGCCCGCACCCCCGGGGTGGCCCGCTGGGGCGGTGTCTCGGCCGGCGTCTACTGCCTGTTCTACGCGCTCGCCGGTGCGCTTGTCGGTGTGGCCGCGCAGGCGATCGTGCCGGGTATCGCCGAACGCGACGACGTCTTCCCCGCTGTCGTCGATGCCACGATGTCACCGCTCATCGCCGGCTTCGTGCTCGCCGCTGCCCTCTCGGCGGTCATGTCGACCTCCTCGGGTGCGCTGCTGGCGGCCTCGACAGTGTTCCGTCAGGACGTCATCGAGCCCGTCTTCGAACGCCGCCGCATCGCCGCCTCCGGTGCCGAGGGCGGCCTGGGCGGCCAGCTGGCCGGTGCGCTCGTGCGTGAGACCGGCGATGAGGTGCGCGACTCCCGGGTCTACCTCGTGCTGCTGGGCATCGTCACCCTGCTGCTGGCGATCGCGATGCCCGATGTCGTCATGGCGCTCACGGTCGCCTACAACCTGCTCGTCGGCGGCCTGTTCGTGCCGATCGTCGGCGGGCTGATCTGGAAGCGCGGCACCATCGTCGGCGTGCTCGCGGCGATGGTCGCCGGTGCGGCCACCGCGATCGGCATCATGGTCCTCGTCGACGTGTTCGCCAACTCCGCGATCTACCTGGCGCTCAGCGCTTCGGCCGTCGCCTATGTCGTCGGCTCGCTCGTCTCCAAGCGCACGGATCCTGCGATCATGACCGCCTGGCGGGAGCGCCTGGCACGCTGACGCCGCCCTGCGGTGTCTGCGTGAATGCGGCCGGGCCCGGTGACTCTCAGAAGTCACCGGGCCCGCCGTCATCTCAGCGGCTGGCGCGGAGGACCTCTGCGGCAAAGGCGTCGAAGAGCGCCTGGGCGTCGCGGGCGCTGGCCGCTTCGACCTCGTCGGCTGCGGCGATGAGGGTGTCCTTGTCGAAGCCGAGGGCGGCGAGCTTGTCGGCGTCCCAGCCGCGCACGGATTCCGCCGAGGCCTCGGGATGGAACTGCATGCCCCACGACCGGCCGACGCGAAACGCCTGGATCTCACACAGCTCGCTGCTGGCCAGCAGCGTCGCCTCCGGTGGCAGCGCGGTGATCCGGTCGACGTGGCTTTCGATGAAGTGCGTGTGCCGGCTCACCAGGCCGAACACCGGGTCCGAGGCTGCTGCCGGCAGCATCGTGATCGCCGTCGCACCCTTCTCGGGGGCACCGGTCTGGGCGCGGACCTCACCGCCGGTGATGTGGGCCAGCAGCTGCCCACCGAGGCAGATGCCCAGCTGCGGCTTGTCGGCCTCCAGCGCGGCCTGGGCGAGAGCGGCCTCGTCAGCCAGCCACGGCGCCCGGTCGGTCTCATCGGGCATCAGCCCACCGCCGAGGTAGACGAACCCGTCATAGGCGCCCACTGCCTCGGGCCCGGGCACCGCATTCCAGGTGCCGTCCCGGCCGGGGCCGATGCGGATGTCGACGTCGATGTGGTGGGCGATGAGCCGCGGGAGCAGCCGGCGCGGCTGGGAGTCGATGTCGTTGACGATCATGAGCACTCGGGTCATGCGAACTCCTGACCTGCGGCGATGAAGCGGCGGTAGTTGTCGTCATTGGCGTCGAGGACCCGCAGCACGTTGTCGAATCCGAGCTTGGTCAGCTCGGCTTCCGACCAGCGGCGGGAGCGCAGTTCGTCGATGAGCGCCGGATAGGTGCCGGCGTTGTCGAGACCGATGGGGAACGCGTCGGTGCCGCAGAAGTCGGATCCGATCCCGAGGTGGTCGACGCCGATGCGTTCGCGCACATAGTCGACGTGGTCGGCGACCTCGGCGATCGTCACCTCCGGGGCCGTGCCCTGCTCACCGTTTCTGACCCAGTCGCAGCGGGCCTCGGAGACGAAGGACGGGACGAAGGTGAGCATGTGGACGCCGCCATTGGCCGGCAGCCGGTCGATGATGTCGTCGGGCACGTTGCGCGGGTGCGAGCACAGCGCCTGGGCGTTGGAGTGGGTGAAGAGGACCGGCAGTTCGCTCAGTTCCAGGGCCTGGTCCATGACGGTGGGGGCGACGTGGGAGAGGTCGAGGATCATCCCGATCCGGTTCATCTCGGCTACGACCTCGCAGCCGAAGTCGCTGAGCCCGCCGTGGACAGGATCGTCGGTGGCCGAGTCGGCCCAGCTGTGGGTCGTCGACCACGTCAGGGTCATGTAGCGGGCGCCGAGGCGGGCGAACATCCGCAGTGCGCCAAGAGACTCGTTGATCTGGTTGCCGCCTTCGATGCCGAGCAGCCCGCCGATCCTCCCGACAGCACGGGCAGCGCGGATCGCCTCGGCGGTCGTCGCCCAGGCGAGGTCGTCGGGGTAGGCGGTGATGAGCCGGTCGACGAGGTCGATCTGCTCGAGTGTGACGCGCACGGCTTCGTCGCCGATCACATCGGAGTGGACGAAGACCGACCAGAACTGGGCGGCGACACCGCCTGCGCGCAGCTGCGGGATGACCGTCTGCGGGGCGGTCGCGGGATCGGTGAGTCCCTCGACGGAGGAGTCGCGGGTTTCGCGCAGGTAGTAGGGCAGGTCGTTGTGCCCGTCGAAGATCGGGATGAGCGCTGCGGTCATCGGGGTCCTTTCGGTCGGTGGCGCAGGCACGGGGCGGGGCCGGCGCGGTTGGGGCGTGCGGTTCAGGCGTGCAGGTGGTCGCTGATGAGGCCGCCGGCTGCGCGCATGAGCGGCATGACCTCCAGCACCCGGTCGGTGCCCGGCGCCCAGTTGGCGAACACGGCGTATGCCACCCGGCGCTGGCGGGTGAAGGCGATGCCGGTGTCGGCGCGGACGGTGTCGTCGGTGCCGGTCTTGTTCACGATCCACTCCCCGCGCGTGTAGTAGTAGTGCGCCAGCGGGTCGGGCTCGAAGTAGGAGGCGACCATTGATGTGTCGGCTCCGGCGCCGAGCCACCGGCGCATGATCTCCGAGGTCGAGGAGTCGAAGAGCTCATCACGCGACAGCCGTGCCATGTAGTCGCTCAGCTCACCGGCGGTCCCAGACGACAGGCGAGCCGGTGCGCCTGCCGGGCGCGGCCAGCGCAGGAAGTCGTGCAGGGCGGAGTCGGTGTAGCCAAGTGCGGCGATCTCGTCGGCGACGCGGTCGAGGCCGACGCGGGAGATGAGGACGTTGGTGGCGTAGTTGTCGCTGAAGGCGCCGATGAGCATGCCGATGTCGTGGATCGTGAGGTCCGGCTGGTCGAGCAGGTACCACAGCCCGGATTCGTGCACCCGCTCGGCAGCGGTGCGGGTGAGCCGCTCCTGCAGGCGCAGCTCGCCGGCCTCGCGCATCCGCAGCGCGGCGTGGAGGAGGAAGATCTTGGCGATCGAGGCGGTCGAGAGCACCCGGTCCGGCTGGTGGTTGAAGATCTCGTGGCCGGTGTCGATGTCGATGGCACGGGCGGAGAATTCGACCCCGTCGAGCTGGGTGAAGATGTCGGTCATCGGGTCCTTCCCATCGGGGCGATCGTGAGGCTCACCGCGCCCGAGGCGGTGGCTGGGCTGGGTGCGGTGAGCTGGGCGGGCACTCCCAACGGTATCGAACCGGCGTGCGGGTGGTGGCCGAGCTCGGCCTCCCACACGACCGGGATGCCGGCGTCTGCGAAGTACTCGCGCAGCAGTTCGCGCTGGGCGGGCTTTTCCCCGCAGTTCTCCCAGGAGCCGAGCACCACCGCGCCGGCGCGGGCGAGCCAGCCAGCGCGTGTGAGCTGCAGCAGCAGGTTGTCGAGCCGGTAGACCTCCTCGTCGACGTCTTCGAGGATGAGGATGCCCGGTTCTTCCGGGGCACCGGGAGCGAACTCCGGGGAGCCCAGGCCGGCGGCGAGCAGGCTGAGGTTGCCGCCGTAGGTGATGCCGACGTGCTCGCCGGGCACAAGCGCCTCGGCGTGCTCACCGAGGCTGACCGGCTGGTCGGCCCATGGACTGAACAGCCAGCGATGCACGTCGGTGCGGATGTGCTCGCTGCTGCGGAAGACATCGTTGCCGACCATTGGGCAGAACAGGGTCGGGATTCTCAGGTGGTGCGCCCAGGCCTGGTGCAGGGCGGTGATGTCACTCGAGCCGGTCAGCAGCTTCGCCCGCCCGTCTGGGCGCAGCGCAGCAGCGGCGAGGGCTTCGACGTCGAGGCTGTCGATGAGGCGCATCGCCCCGAACCCGCCGCGAAAGGCGATGACCGCGGCCGCATCCGGGTCGGTCCATGCCTCGATGAGGTCTGCTGACCGTTCGGCGTCGCTGCCGGCAAGGTAGCTCGCCCGCCGGTCGACTGACCGCAGGTGGGTGCCGGTCTGCACTTCCAGACCCCAGTCTTCGAGGCAGGCGATCGCCGGTTCGACAGTGCCCTCAGGTGCCGGCCCGGAGGGCGCGATGAGCCAGACCCGGTCGCCAGCTGCCAGGGGTGCCTGACCGGGGTGCCAGGCGGGGTGGGTCACTGCGGATCCACCACCTGCGCGGCGTCGCCGGTGCGCCGGGAGGCATCCGGGCGCTCGGTGGCGCTCTGCTCGGCAGCACCCGTGCGCTCGGTGGTGCCCTGCTGGGAGGCCCCTGTCTGCTCGGTGGTGCCTGGCGCCTCGGGCGCGGTCATCGAGGCCCGCTGGGAGCGGAAGCTCGGCACGGCCGCCAGCAGCTGGCGGGTGTAGTCGTGCTGCGGGTCGAGCAGCACCTGTTCGACCGGCCCGCGCTCGACGATCTCGCCGCGGTACATCACCGCGACCGTGTCGGCGATGTTCCAGGCCAGGCCGAGGTCGTGGGTGATGACGAGCGCGGTGAGCCCGAGGTTCTTCTTCAGCGCGAGGATGAGCGAGAGGATCTCCCCACGCACGGAGGCATCGAGGGAGGCGACCGGCTCGTCAGCGATGAGGATGTCGGGATCGAGGGCGAGCGCGCTGGCGATGACGACGCGCTGGCGCTGCCCGCCGGAGAGCTCCTGCGGGATCGGTTCGAAGAAGTCCTCACCGGGGATGAGCTCGGTCGATTCGAGGCTCTCGCGCACGCGCTGGCGCTCATCGCCGGTGAACTTCTGCACCCGCAGGCCCTCAGCGACCGATTCGTACGTCGACAGCGCCGGATTGAGTGAACCCGACGGGTCCTGCAGGATCATCTGCACGTCCCGGCGGAAGGCGCGCAGCCCCTTCGCCGAGGTGGGCAGCGGCTTGCCGTGGAAGGTGAGCGTCGAGCCGCGATCCGGTGGCTGCAGGCCAAGCAGGGCGCGGGCCAAGGTCGTCTTGCCGGAACCGGACTGGCCGACGACGGCGAGGATCTCCGAGCGGTGCAGGGTGAGGTCGACGTTGCGCACAGCGCGCACGGTCCGTCCGCGGGCGGAGAAGGTGACGTTGAGGTTCTCGGCGGCCAGCACCACCTCGTCGGTCATCTCGTGCGGAGTGTCGGTGGTGATGCGGGCGGGGTTGCGGGTCATCGGGTTGAGCCGCGAGTCCGGGTCGCCGATGGTGGGGAACGCGTCGGCCAGCTGCCGGGTGTACTCCTCCTTCGGGTCGTTGCACACCTGTTCGGCCGGTCCGAGTTCGACGATCTCGCCCTCGCGCATGATCGCCAGCCGGTCGCAGGCCGCAGCGAGGACGGACAGGTCGTGGGAGATCATGAGCAGTGAGATGCCGCGGGCCTCGACGAGTTCGCGCAGGCGGGTGAGGATCTGCTCCTGGACGATGACGTCGAGGGCGGTGGTCGGCTCATCGGCGATGATGATGTCCGGGTCGCAGGCCAGCGCCATGGCGATCATGACGCGCTGCTTCTGCCCGCCGGAGAGCTCATGCGGATACGACTTCGCGATCTCGGGTCCGAGGTCGACGTGGCCGAGCAGCTCGTGCATGCGCGTGCTGCGGGCGGCATCGGTGCGCCAGTCGTCCTTGACGTGGAGTTCGAGGGCTTCGAGGATCTGCTTGCCGACCGGGCGGACCGGGTTGAGTGAGTGCAGGGCGCCTTGGAAGATGATCGAGGCCTGCGACCAGCGCACCGCGCGCATCTGCCCGAAGTTCAGCTCCGCGATGTCGGTCCCGCCCAGGAGCACCTGGCCGGTCAGGGTCGCATTGTGCGGCAGCAGCCGGAGGGCGGAGAGGATGAGCGTCGATTTCCCGGACCCGGATTCGCCGGCGATGCCGAGTGTGCCGCCGGCGGGCAGTTCGAGGGTGACGTTCTTGACCGCCGGGATGTCGCCGCGAGACGTGCGCGAGGAGTACAGGATCGAGACGTCGTCGAAGACGAGGTCGCTGCCTGCCTGGCGGGCGGCCGTGTCACCGGTGCCGGTGGACTGGGCGGTGCCCTTCTGCTGGGCGGTGCCCTTCTGCTGGGTGGTGCCCATCTGCTGCATGGTGTGCTTCTGCTGGGTGGTGCCCGGCGCCTCGGCGGCGGCGCGGCTGCCGGCCGGCTGGGCTCCCGAGGCGGTGGCTGGGTCGGTTCTGCTCATCAGCGGCTCCTCAGGGTCGGGTTGGCGATGGCTTCGATGGCCCGGCCCACGAGGGTGAAGGCCAGGACCACCGCGACGATCGCCAGGCCCGGGGTGAGGATGTACCACCAGTAGCCCGAGGTCGCAGCCGAGACGTCCATCGCGTTCTTCAGGATCGTGCCCCACGACTGCTGCGTGGTGTCGCCCAGGCCCAGGAAGGCCAGCGTCGATTCGGCGATGATCGCCGAGCCGACGGTCAGTGTCGTGTTGGCGAGCACGAGCGGCATGACGGCCGGCAGCAGGTGGGTGCGGATGATGTGCCAGTGCCCGGCGCCGAGCACTTTGGCCCGTTCGATGTAGAGCCGGGACTCAGCCGACAGCGTCTGGGCGCGCACGATGCGCGCAGTGCCGGCCCAGGAGGTGATGCCGATGGCGATGACGATCGTGAGCACGCCGCGTTCGAGCACTGAGGACAGCACGATCGCCAGCAGCAGGGAGGGCAGCACGAGGAAGAAGTCGATGATGCGCATGATGAGCCCGCCGAACAGGCCGGAGAAGTGGCCGGCGGCCATGCCCATGATGGTGCCGATGATCATCGACATCGCAGTCGCGGCCAGGCCGACGATGAGGGAGACCCGGGCGCCCCACACGAGGCGGGCCCACAGTTCGCGGCCGTAGTTGTCGGTGCCCAGCGGGTGTTCGGCCGAGGGCGGGGCGTAGCGCGGCTGGTCGAGGTTCTGGGTGACGTCGAGCATGGACCGGTCGGCGATGAGCGGGGCGAAGGCGGCGACGAGGACGACGAGGATGAGGACGATCCCGCCGGCGACTCCGGCGCGGTCCTCTAAGAAGACCTTCCAGTTCTTCTGTGCGGCGGCCAGGCGGCGGTTCCAGGCCAGTGCCCGCGGGCTGGCCGGGCCCGAGGCGGTGGCTGGGCTGGTCTGGCTGGTGCCGGGCGGGCCGGGCGGGCTGGTTTTGCTGCTGCCGGGCTGGCTGGTGCTGGAGTGTGCCATCTCATGCCCTCCTGACGCGCGGGTCGAGCTGCCGGTAGATGAGGTCGGCGAGCAGGTTCATGATGATGATCGCTGAGGAGAACACGACGAAGGTGCCCTGCAGCAGCGGCAGGTCCGGTCCGGAGATCGCCTCATAGGTCAGCTTCCCCAGCCCCGGCCACGAGAACACCGTCTCGACGGTGACGGCACCGGTGATGAGCCCGCCGATGTGCATGAACACGAGCGTGACCGTCGGCAGCAGCGCGTTGGGCACCGCGTGCTTGAGGCGCACATCGTCCTCGCGCAGGCCCTTGGCGCGGGCGGTGGTGAGGTAGTCGGCGCTCATCTCGCCGAGCAGCGAGGCGCGCATGACCATGAGGTACTGGGCGTAGACGACAGCGGTCATCGTGATGACCGGGAGGATCAGGTGCTTGGCGACGTCGACGACGTGTTCGAGGCTGCCGGATTCGACTCCGGGTGAGACCATCCCGCCGGTCGGCAGCCACTGCAGGCGGCCAGCGAAGATCATGAGCAGCAGCAGTGCCAGCCAGAAGGTCGGCACCGACCAGAACACGAGGCTGGTCGAGGTGGTGAGCTTGTCGAACAGCGAGCCGCGCTTCCACGCGGCCAGCTGGCCCATCCACAGGCCGAGGCCGATCGCAAGGATCGCAGCGCTGCCGGTCAGCAGCAGGGTCGGCCAGGCGTACTCGGCGATGAGCTGGCTGACCGGTTCGCGGTAGACGTAGCTGGTGCCCAGGTTGCCGGTGAAGATGCCGACGAGGTAGTCCCAGAACTGCACGACGAGCGGCTTGTCGAGGCCGTACTCGGCGCGCAGCAGCTCCATCTGCTCGGGGCTCATCTGGCGTTCGCGGGCGATCTTCTGCACCGGGTCGCCGGGCAGGATCCGGAAGGCGAAGAAGCCCAGCAGCACGACCATCAGCAGGCTGATGAGCGCCCCGCCGACCTTGCGCAGCAGGTATCCGCCGAACGACTGCCCCGGCGGAGGTGCGTCGATGTCCTCCCGCCCGTCGGCCGACTGCGGGTCGGCCGCCTCGGTCTCTGCGTTCACTGACACGTCAGTCTCCTGCCTTCCACACGCTGCCGCCGGCCGGCGGCAGCGCTGTCATGTTGCTCATGGCGACCGGTACCCGGTCCCGAGGCGGGGCGCACGCGGGTGCCGCCCACCGCCTCGGGCACGGGGTGCCGTCCGGTCATCGGATCAGCCGGTCATCGGATCGGCTGGCCACCGGATCAGGCGCGGTCATCGGACTTGCGGCGGCGCAGCGCCAGCGGGACGCCGATGGCGCCGGCGAGCACGGCGATGCCGATGCCCACCCAGGCGATCGGGGAGAGCCCTCCCCCACCGTCGCCGGCGTCGGCCTCAGCGGCCGGTTCGGCGGACAGGAAGCCCCAGTAGCCGGACTGGTTGCCGATCACGCCGCCGTCGGTGGGCTGGGTGGTGAAGCCGGTGAAGCGGTCCGAGCGGAAGGCCTCGAGCTGGTTGGGGTACCACAGGGTGATCTGCGCGACGTCGTCGTAGTGCTGCTGCAGGGCCTGGTGAACGTACTCGACGCGCTTGGACTCGTCGAGCTCGGTGTGCTGCTTGGCATACAGTTCGTCGAACGTCTCGCTGCAGTAGCCGTCCTGGGAGGTCGGTCCGTTGCCCTCCGCGTCGGGACGCGAGGCGCAGGTGTTGATCGAAAGCTGGAACTCCGGGTCCGGGGTGACCGACCAGCCGGTGATGTACATGTCGTAGTCGCCGGCTGTAGTGCGGTCGGAGATCGTGTCCGAGTCGCTCGATTCGACCTTGAGGTCGACGCCGATGTCCTTCATCCACGGGGTGAGGAACTCGCCGATCGTCTGCTCGGTCGGCTCCTGGGCATCGGTGAGGAGGCGCAGCGACAGCTTCTCGCCGTCCTTCTCGCGGATGCCGTCGGAGCCTTCGGTCCAGCCGGCCTCGTCGAGCAGCTTCTTCGCCGCCTCCGGGTCGGAGGAGACGATCCTGTCCGACTTCGGCAGATGCCACTTCTCAAACGATTCGGGCACGAAGCTCGTCGCCTCGGTCGCGTAGTCCTGCATCACCTGCTCGCGCAGCGTGTCCATGTCGATGCCCAGGCGCAGCGCCTGGCGGACCTTGAGGTCTTTCAGCGCCTCTGCGCCGGTGCCGTAGGCCTCGCCTTCGGGGGTCTCGGCGCCGGAGTTGATGCCGAGGGCGGTGAAGCGACGGGATTCGCCGATGTTCGTCTCGACATTGTCAGCGCCTTCGAGCGCCTTGAGCTGCTCGGGGCTGAGGCCGGTGACGAAGTCGACGTCGCCGGCGCGCAGGGCCTGAACCTGGGCGTCGCTGTTGGTGTAGTAGGCGTACTGGATCGTGTCGACCTTCGGCGCCCCGCGCCAGAAGTTCGGGTTGGCCTTGAGCGTGATCGACTGGTTGGCCTCGTAGCTCTCCAGCGTGTACGGGCCGGAGCCGACGACCTCGGTGTCGTTGTCGTCACCTGCCGGGTCGTCCTTTTCGGACCAGATGTGCTCGGGCACGATCGGGATCTCCACACCCGGGTTCGGGGCCTGCGGCTCCTTGAGGGTGATCGCCACGGTGTGCTCATCGGTGGCTTCGACGGTGTCGAAGTTCTGCACCAGCGAGCCGTTCGCCGCGCCCATCGCGGGGTCTTCCATCATCTGGGTGTAGGTGTAGACGACGTCGTCGGCGGTGATCGGCTCATTGTCAGACCACTTCATGCCCTCGCGGATCGTGTACGTCCACTCCTTGCCGTCATCGCTGGTCTCCCACGACTCGGCCAGGCCCTCGGTGGGGCCGAAGTCCGTGGAGTCGTACTGCACGAGGTTCTCGTACACGTAGCGGTTGATCGCAGTGGGGGTGAGGTAGATCGAGGTGAAGGGGTTGAAGTTGTCGACCTGGCCCGAGGTGGCGATGCGCATCGTCGACTCGTCGGCAGAGGCCTGCTCGGTCGACGCGCTCGCCGGTGCGGTGAGACTGGTGGCGGTCAGCGCTGTGAGTGCCAGCGCCATCGTGCCGGCGGCACAGCGCCGGAGAGTGTGGGAGAGCATGTCGTCCTTCCGGGTCGTCCACCCCGCCGGCAGCGCTCCATCGCGACATACCCGCGCCGGATGGCCTGAGGCGGCCGGGGATTCACCGCCTCGTCAGTAAAGCCGTCACTGTAACGTATATCTCATTCGTCATCGGTTCAAGGGCATTCCCCGGCGCGGGAGGATCTGTGTCCGACGCGCTTCCCGTGCCCGAGGCGGTGGCTGCGTCCTGTCGTCACTCCAGGTCAGCGGTGCTGCTGGGCAGGCTGGCGAGGGGCGCCTCGGGAGCGGTGAGATCGACGGCTGAATGGACATGACAAAAGCCCTGCAGGCCGGTAGCGCACCGGCCCGCAGGGCTTTTCGAGAGTGGAGATGGCGGGAATCGAACCCGCGTCCGTCGGCAAGTTATCGGGACTTCTCCGGGCGCAGTTCGTGAGAACGTCTCTTAGGTCCTGGCCCTCGCACGAACACGGTGGCCAACGAACGGAGTTGAGTGAGTGTTCCACTGACATCCCCAACATATGCCAGCGGCAGTGGCTCCCTAGCTGATGCCAGGAACTAGAGCGGAAGCGACTCTAGGCTGACAGAATCGCAGCTCGCTGAAATCAGGCAGCGAGGGCGAATTCGGTGCGGTCGTTAGACTTAGCACTTATTTTTTTGCAGAGAACGTTAACGAGATGACTCTACATTCTCGGCCCGCTTCTCCCGACGCATTGAACGACGTCGAAACCGATCATCCCCGTATTCACTTTCCAAACAACCCGCTGGCGGGACCGCCCTGGGGCGGCTGTCCGTCAACGGCAGACCGTGAGTCTATCAGCTCAACACACGGCCGCCCAAGTCTATTCCCGGGTATCACTGACCACGGCTCGCCGGCCTGCCGCATCGCGTCGCGTCGCGGCGCCACGATGACACTGCCACGACGGCACCGCGATGCAGGCACCGCCACTCAGACACCGCCACGATGGCGCTGCCACGATCACAACGGCAGTCAGGCAACGGGTTCGATTCCTGCACCCGCCCGAGGAGCTGACGACCGCAGGTCACACTCTTATCCACACGGCAGTCCACTGTCCACAACCCCCGTTGAAACCTGTGGAAACCCAGCCGATTCCTGACGGGGCAAGGCTTTGCACTGCCTGCGCCTCACCTCGGCACTGGCCACTATCACAGCCCACGCAATCATGCATCGTCCCTGGTCAGCAGCCTGCAAGGTGGGGGCCTACGCTAACCTGGAATCAGTCCGGTCTTGATCATGCACAGCATTTCAATCGTTATCCACACGTATCCCCAGGCGCTGTGGACAACGGGCCTGCAATCCACACCGAACCACAGGCCAAAGGCAGGCGAAGGCACTGTGGATGGCCCGCCTCGGGAACGGGACCACGACAGGTCACCAAGCGATGTGAACAGCGCGACGGTACCGCTGCCGCTTCCGCTGGCTCAGGCTTGGCGGCGCAGCGACATCGCACGCTGGGCCTCGCGCTCATCCTGCTTGCGGCGCAGCGTCTCGCGCTTGTCCCAATCCTTCTTACCGCGCGCGACCGCGATTTCGACCTTCGCCCGCGAACCGTCGAAGTACAGCTCCAGCGGAACGAGGGTGCGTCCGGATTCCTTGAGCTTGTGCGAGATCTTGAGGATCTCGTCCTTGTGCAGCAGCATCTTGCGCTTGCGGCGGGCCGAATGATTCGTCCAGGTGCCCTGCAGATACTCGGGGATGTGGACGTTCTCCAGCCACGCCTCACCCTGGAAGATGAGCCCGAAGCCGTCGGTCAGCGAGGCACGTCCCTCGCGCAGCGACTTGACCTCGGTGCCGGTGAGGACGAGTCCGGCCTCATAGGTGTCCTCGATGTGGTACTCGTGTCGGGCGCGGCGGTTCTTGGCGATCGTCTTCCTGCCCTGTTCCTTGGCCATGCTCCTCCTCTCATCTCTTGGGCGCACGCGTGTGCGCACGAAGGCACCATTGTACCGGATGTCGCACAGCGTCCTGTGCTCACGGCGAGCACCGTTCCTGAGGCGGTCACTGGTGTGCGAGTGCGCTGTCGTCTGCGTGTGCACTGCCTGTGCGAGCTCGTTGCCGTGTGCGGGTGTTCGGCCTGGTGAGCCGGCGATGTCAGTGCTTCGTGCTGTCATGGAGGCAGTGCAGGAGATGCACGACGGAATCGGATCGGCAGAGGGGCGATGGACATGTCGTGGAAGTCGATGATGCTCATGGCCCTCCGTGCGCCGACGGTCGGCGTTGTCCCTGGTCAACCTGTGTTGTCCGTGCCTCGTGGTGTGATGGAGACACCGCACCGGCCAGCGAAGGGAGGCGACGGCGATGACGGCGACAGCTGAGGCTCGCGTGCCGGCGCCTGCTGGGGCGTACCGGACTCGCTTCTGCGCCTTCGAGCAGTCCCTCAGCGCTCTCGAGCGGGCACAGCTGCAGGGGTATGAGGAGATGTTCGGCGTCGTACTCGAACGGGTGCGCGCCGACAGCCGTGACAACATCGACACGCAGGTCGATGCGCTGCACTCCCTTGCCGGTGCCGGCTCGGTCGAGACCGCGGTTGAACCGCAAGCAGCAGGCGGAGTTTCCGATGCAGCGCGCGCAGAGGCGCTCACCTGGCTGCGCGATCGAATCGGCACACCGACGCTGACTGCTCTCGCCCACGCCCTCGACGTCACGTCGAACACCGCATGGTCACGGGTGACCGGCGCTGCCACGGCGCTCATCGGGCTCCCGAAGCTCACCGCACAGGTGCGTGGGGGCGTGCTGAGCTTCGATCGATTCGTCTTCGCCGCCGGGCAGGCAGCATCAGTCGACCCTGCCCTCCTCGGTCAGCTCGATACGCTGCTGGTCTCGATCACGGCCACGAAGAAGAGCGTGTACTTCTCGGAGGTCAAGGCCGCGATTGCCGCGCTGGTCAC
>NZ_JACSPY010000018.1 GCF_014836885.1 Brevibacterium gallinarum | reverse complement strand
AAGACCGGGCAGAAGCAGTACTGGTACACCTCCGGCGGGGCTGCTGACCCCCGCAAACCCACCACACCCATCAACGTCAGCTTCGATGGCACCACTATCATCCCGCCTGACGATGACACCCCGCCCAAGGACGACGATGATGGCGGCAAGGAGGAGCCCGGACCACCGAAGCCGCCCCCGGGAGACACCCCGGGCACGGGCGCGGCCACGATGTACTGGCCGGTCAACGCCGAGACGAGCGCGGCTGGCTTCGCGCCCGGCACCTGCAACTTCCTCTCCGCCGGGGTCTCCCCGGACAACGGCGGGGCGACCGTGTGGACGAAGCCGGGCAAGCTGTACAAGCCATCCGACGGCGCTGTGCGGATCGAGAAACCGGATGCCTCCGGCACCTTCCACACCGCCACCTGGGAGAACAAGTGCATCGACCGCACCGGCAAACCGGTGACGACCAAGGACCCGAAGTCCCAGCATGAATCCCGCGTCACCATCGGCAAGGGCACCGCCGATGCGACCGACAAGGGCATCGAAGCCAGCTGGAAGGGCGGGTTCACGATCGTGTTCTACTCCGGCATGACCTACTGGTCGATCTCGGACCCGCACCTGAAGGTCAACGCCGACGGCACCGGTGAGCTCGTCGGCACCGCATCCGGCTTCGGCGCCGATATGGATGACCTGAGCAAATGGGAGAAGATCACCCCGGAGACCATCACGATGGCGACCTTCTCCGGCGTCGACGTCACGAAGGCGATCGCCGAGGGCGGATTCACCGTCCACCCGGACTTCACAGGGGTGAAGTACGCCACTCCCCGCACCGGCACCCCGCAGGACCGCTCGGTCGAGGGCTGGGGGTCGTTCCCGCCCAGCTGGGTCGACTTCAACCAGAAGACCGGCCAGCACTCCTACTGGTACACCTCCGGCGGCATCGCCGATGCGCGCAAACCGGCAGCCCCGCTGACCATCGCCCTGAGTGCGGACTACCAGCCGCCGGCATCGGACTACAGCACCAGCGCCAACACCGGAGGCGGAGACGGCACCACCCCCGGCGGCAGCGGGCAGCACGCACCAGCCGGACCCGGCGGGTCCGCCAGCGGTCCAGGAGGGCCGAACGCGGCCGGGCCGAACACCGCACCGGCTGCCGCAGCCCAGACCGAGGACAACACCGCGTTCGCCGCGGCGGCAGCTGACGCACGCGAATCCCACGGCATCGCAGGCATCGGCTGGCGCGGCTGGGCGCTCGGCGGCGGAGTCGCCGGCACGGCCGTGGCCGCCACCTGGGGTCTGGGCTGGCTGCTGCGCCGCCGGATCGGCCTCGATCCCGGCACCTGGGTCTGAGCCCGCGCACCCGATTCCACAGCGACCCCTCAGCCTCTTCCGGCCCTGGTTCCCGGCGGCGCTGGCAGACTGACCACTCACGCAAGGAGACACCATGACCATGACGACACACGAAACCGACGCACCCCCTGCCCTGACCTTCTCCCAGCGGCTGCGCGAGGAGACGATGCGCCCGCACCGCGAAGCCGAATCCGAACCCTTCATCGCCGACCTCATGGCCGGCCGGCTCGACCGCGGCGCCTACCAGGCGCTGCTGGAGCAGTACGCCGTGCTCTACCCGACCCTCGAAGTCGTCGTCCGCGAACAGCCCGCCTCCTCGGTGCTCAGCGCCTTCGACCATCCCGGATTGGCCCGGACCGCGGCGATCAACGCCGACCTCAACGCCCTGGCCGGCCCAGACCGCCTGCCGCCAGTCGCCCTGCCGGCCACCCGGGCGCTGGCCAAACGGATCAACTCGGAGCTGCCGGCTGAGCGGCTGCTGGCCCACCACTACCTGCGCTACCTCGGCGACCTCTCCGGCGGGCTCGCGATCGGCCGGCTCGTCAGCCGCCACTACGGCATCGAACCCGAAGCGCTGTCGATGTGGCGCTTCGAGGGCATCACCAAACCGAAGGTCTTCAAGGACCGCTACCGCGCACTCCTCGATTCCGCCGAGCTGAGCCCAGCCCAGCAGGACGCGGTCATCGACGAAGCCGCCATCGGCTACCGGCTCAACCAGGCGATCTTCGCCGAACTCGGCCTCATGCACACCGCCGCCGCCTAACCCGGCACGCGCCCACCGCCTCGGCCCCGGGGCCGGCGCTAGGATTGCCGCATGACCTTGGGCATCGTGGCAGCCACCCTCGCAGCCGTCTTCCTCGGCGCGACCCTGCAGCGGCTCTCAGGCACCGGTGTCGGCCTCGTCGTCGCCCCGGTGCTCGCACTGCTCATGGGCCCAGCCCTCGGGGTGTTCATGGCGAATGCGACGACGATGCTGTCGGGCACGATCATCATGCTCGCCGTGCTCAAGGACGTCGACTGGCGCCGCTACCTCATCTTCCTGCCCGCCGGCATCCTCGGCGCGATCCCGGCCGCCCTGCTCGTCCGCGAACTCTCGGCCGCCTGGCTCAACATCGTCATCGGCCTCGTCGTGCTCATCGCCTTGGCCCTGACCTTCGGCACCCCGCGTGTCCCGCACATCCGCACCCGCTGGCTCGCCGCCGCCGGTGGCGCGGCCGGGGCGTTCCTCAACACCTCCGCCGGCGTCGCCGCGCCCGGGATGGTCATCTACGCGAAGTTCGCCCGCTGGCCGCAGCGCTCGTTCGCCGCCACGATGCAGCCGACGTTCGCGACCTTCGGGGCGCTGTCGGTCGGCTCGAAGCTCGCAGTCGGGGCGATGACGATCGCCCAGCTGCCGCCGTGGTGGCTCTTCCCGGTCATCTTCGCAGCCGTGGGCCTGGGCATCATCGCCGGCGGGAAGCTCGCGAAGCTCGTGACCGCCGAGGCCGCCCGCAGGCTGGCGATCACGCTCGCCGGTGCAGGGGCCGCGGTCGCGCTCGTGCGCGGGATCCTCATGCTCGGCTGACCCACCGTGCCCGAGGCGGTGGCAACCGTGCCCGGGGCGGTGGACACCGGTGCGTGAATGCCGCAAGGCGGGCAGACGATCCCTCGTCTGCCCGCCTCGCGTGCGGTCTCAGCTGAGCTCGGCTCAGACCTTCTTATCGGGGTCTTCGAGCGCGTCGACGTCGACACCGCGCTTGCGCTGGGCGCTGCGGAAGCCGGAGCGCACCCGCTTGCGGTGTTCGCGCGCCTTGTGGCGGCGGGTCTTCTCCCGCTCGATCTGCTCAGGGGTGGGCTCGTGGTCGCGCAGACCGACCTGCAGGTCCTCGGGCACCTCGCGGATGGTGCCGACAACGGCCTTCTTCTTGTGCCGCAGGATCTCCAGGCGCACGAGCTTGGACAGGAAGTACAGTCCCAGCAGGTTCGGCACGGCCATGAGGAACAGGGTCGCATCGGAGAAGGCGACGACGCTGTCGAGCGAGACAGCCGAGCCGACGACGACGGCGGCAACCCACACGAACTGGAAGATCTTGTCGGCCACAGCCGAGTTCTTCGTCAGGTAACCGAGGGCCTTCTGGCCGTAGTAGGCGTAGGAGAGCACTGTCGAGAAGCCGAAGAGCACAACGGCGACGGTCAGCAGGTACGGGAACCATGCCGAGACGGTCGCGAACGCCTGGCTCGTCAGCGCCACACCGGCACCGGTCGAGCCGTCGCCGGCGTCAGCCTCGTGCAGGCCGGTGGTGATGATGGCCAGGGCCGTGAGCGTACAGATGATGACGGAGTCGACCAGCGGCTCCCACATCGCGGTGTAGCCCTCGGTCGCCGGCTCGTCGGTCTTGACCGCCGAGTGGGCCATGCCGGCGGTGCCGACACCGCCGACGTTGGAGAACAGCGCACGCTGGATGCCGACGATCGCCACGCCGACGATGCCGCCGGCCACGCCTTCACCGGTGAACGCGCCTTCGATCATGAGCCAGAAGGCGTGCGGGATGTTGGTGATGTTCATCGCAAGGATGATGAGCACGGACACGGTGTACAGGATCGCCATCGCAGGGGTGATCGCCGAGGTCCAGTCGGCGATCTTCTTGATGCCGCCGATGATGACGAAGCCGGCCACGAGCGCCATGACGAGACCGATGATCCACAGCTTGTCGGCCAGGAAGCTGGAGTCGCCGCCGGTGGAGTCGACGATGATGGCTGCGACCTGGTTGGCCTGGAAGAGGTTGCCGGCGCCGAAGACGCCGATGAGGGTGGTGATGGCGTAGAAGACGGCTAGGAACTTGCCCAGGCGCGGCCAGCCGACTTCGGCCAGACCTTCGCGCAGGTAGTACATCGGACCGCCCGAGGTGGTGCCGTCACCGGCGATCTGGCGGTACTTCACGCCCAGGGTCGCCTCGGCCATCTTCATCGACATGGCCAGCAGACCGAAGATGATGATCCACAGCGCCGCACCCGGCCCGCCGATGGTGATCGCCACAGCGACACCGGCGATGTTGCCCAGGCCGACGGTGCCCGACAGCTCGGTGGCCAGCGCCTGGAAGGACGAGACCTCACCGGGGTCGGTCTTGCGGGTGAACTTGCCGCGGATGACTTTGAGGGAGTGCCCGAGTCCGGTGATCGGCTGGAAACGCAGGAAGACCGTGAGGAAGATCGCGCCGACCATGAGCCACACGACGATGAGCGGGATTCCGACTCCGAAGAGTTCGAGCTCGTAGAAGACGACGTTGGACAGTCGCGTCGCAAAGGGAGCGAAGAGATCGTCGATCACCTGGTCGACAGATCCGGCGAACAAGGACAGGGGAGCACTCATAGGGTTGCCTCAAGGCGCAGAGTAGACGTACGGCCAAAGGGTCGGTTCGGCTGCGGCGCCAGTGTGCAGAGTAACAACTCAGTCATTGCCAATCCAATGCTCAGAGTCAAAACGTCACCGCTTCGTGACGCGCCGCACCGACCTTCCCACCACCCGCAGGCCGCGCGGTAGATCGACGAATCTGGTGCCTCATCTGCGAAGATACGCCACGAAAGCCGCCGCGATCGGGGCCATCGCAGCCTCCACCTCGGGTTCGGCATTCGTGATCTCCGCGATCACCTGCTCGTGCGCCTTGCCGCACCACACCGGCATCGACACGTTCTGCCCCCAGCTGCGCGCCTGCGATCCAGTGGTCTCGGGATGGAACTGGGTGCCCCACGCCTGACCGATCCGGAACGCCTGCACAGGTGCGTCGGTGCCGTCGACGAGGTGGACCGCGCCCGGCGGCAGGCCCATCTCCTCCTGGTGCCATAAGACCGCCGGCGCCGAGGCGGGCATCGCCGAGAACACCGGGTCGCCTGCGGCTTCGGGCCGAGCGGCGACGATGTACGCCCCGACCTGCGGGACGCGGCGCCGGCGCAGCTGCCCACCGGTGGCGGCGGCGAGCAGCTCGCCGCCCAGGCAGATGTTGAAGCTTGGGAAGGCACCCTCGGCCGAGGCGGCGAGCAGGCTGCGCACGTGCGGGAACCACGGGTTGCCCTCGTCATCGAGCGGGCCGGCGGCTCCGCCGAGGACGATGAGGGCGTCGTAGTCTGCGCGCAGCGCTGCGGCATCGGCCGGCAGCGGCGGGCCGAGGTCGGCGTGGCCGGGCCCGAGGTAGGGGCGGGCGACGATGAGCTCGGCACCGGCGCGTTCGAGCCAGTCGCCGAAGCGCCAAGCATCAGTGCCGGCTTCGTGTTCGATGACGAGGATCCGCGGTGACATGTCTCCACAGTAGCGGTGCGTTCTGGCACCGCACGAGGCCCGAGCCGCCAACAGTCATGCAGTCGAGCCTGTGCGAAGCGGGCCTGAGGAGGCGGTGCATCGTCGAGGAGTCCGCGATACGGACAAGGACGAGCAGAGCCGAAGACCGATCCGAAGCCGACGCCCCACACACATATGCGGCCATCAAGATATCCCCATTTGACCATAAGAAAACGGGGCCGGAAGACTCGCCACCACGTTCGCGAACCCGCGAGCACTCCCCCAGCAGAGGAAGGAGGGAAACCATGGCTGACAAGCAGAACCAGAACTCTGAGGCTCCTGCCTTCAGCAAGATCGGCGTTCGCCCGGCCGGCGTTGCACTGCACTCGTCGAACCACAACAGCCCGATTGCGCTGTCGGCGTGGAAGTGAGTCCCCGTGGTGGCCCGGCATCATGCTGGGCCACCACCACGCTCAGAACCGGAAGCCCAGCGCATCGCCCAGCCCCTTTCACCGGAAGCAGATCGCACAGCCCGCATCATGACGACTCACCCCAGCCACGACCATGAGCAGCCTGAACTCGTGTTCTCACCAGACGTCTCCGTCTGGCAGGCAGAACCGGGTGTCCTCATCGTCGTCAACGCAGCTGAATCCTTCGCCCGCCTCACTCTGCCGGTCGACGATGCCGAGCGGATGCTCGCAGGCCGCTTCGGCGAACTCATCTCCCCACAGGCCGCCGAGGCCCTCTCAGCGCTCCGTGCGGAGGGCTATGTCGTCTCCGCCCAGGTGCCGGCACAGTCCCGGATCCGCATCATCTCTGCCACCACAGAGGCCTCCACCGGCCCGCTGCGCTCCGCTCTCGAACGTCTGCTCTGCAGTGAGGGCCCCATCCCGGTCTGGCCCGGTGCACCTGAGGAGATCGTCGTCCTCGCCGCCGTGCGCCCCAACCCTGCCGACGTCGAGGCCTGCGGCCGTGAGCTTTCCTGCGTGCCCCTGCCCGTCAGCGCTGAGGGAAGCTCGATCGTCATCGGCCCGTGGCCGCAGCCGTTCAGAACCCTGCCGGAGGCCCCCGGCGGCCTTCCCAGCTCCTTCGACCTGCGTGACCGGCGCCTCGCCGCGCACCCAGCACCTGAGATGCTCAGCACGCTGTGGTTCCCTCCCGACGGTGCCCGCCTCGCGCACCCGGCCGAGGACACGTGCCTGCTGGCAGCGGCCTGGCTGCGCACGGCTCTGCACAGCACCCCGGATCTGCTGCGCCACACGGAGACCGTGGTGAGCGCTGCCGGCGAGCTGAGCCATCACCGCGTGCTTCCTGTTCCACGCGCCGACGGCGCTCACCCTGCCCGACCTGAACAGCTCATCCTGACCGTGCCTGAAAGCACTCAGCGATGAAGCCGACCAGCACAGATGCCACTGCCGCAGCCGCTGTCGATCGTCGTACCGGTCTGCTGACAGAGATCGAACACTACGCCAATCCGCCGGAATGGCCGCGCACCTTCTCGATGTCCGTCGGACATGTCGCAGACACCAATCTCAACGGAGACTGGCCTGCTGATCGCATGTCGACCGGGATGGTCTTCGCCTCGCATGCGGCCGCATCCCGCGCTGCGGTCGGAGAGGCCCTCGAACGCTACTGTGCGAATTTCGTGCCCGCCGGGCTGCCGCAGGCCTCATTCGCTCAGCTCAGCGCCGCAGGGGTGAGGGCGATCGATCCGCGTTCGCTGCGGCTGTACAGCGACGAGCAGTATGCGACTGAGGAGTTCCCCTTCGTCCCCTTCACTGCCGACCTCCGGGTCAGGTGGGCGGCAGGGCGGAGCATGAGCAGCGAGGCTCCGATGCTGGCTCCTGCCGGGATCGTTTTCGCGAACTTCCACTCGACCGTCTATGCAGGCGAGCCGCGGACGAATGCGCTGCTCTTCGCCGGTCTCGCAGCTGGCCGCAGCCGCCGTGAAGCCGAGCTCGCTGCCATGCAGGAGATCATCGAACGGGATGCGGTGGAGATCTGGTGGCGCGCAGGCGGCAGCGCCTGCGCTGTGCCGGAGGAGCTGCTGCCGGGCCTGAGCGCGGCTCTGTCCTCGCAGACCGATCAGTTCGAGTACACAGTGCTGGCCGTGCCCAACCGCTGGCAGGTCCCGGTCGTTGCCGTCGTTCTGTTCGACCCCGAGTACGACATCCTCGCCGTCGGCACTGCTGCACGCCCTGAAGTGCTCTCTGCCGCTTATAAAGCCGCCGCGGAGGCGGTCAGCCTGCGTTCGTACTCCAAGGGGCTGCTCGATCCTGCGGGAGGACCTTGGAAGGCAGTTGAGCTCGGACTCTTCGGTGCGTCTCTGCTCAAACCATTCCGCAGCGACAGACACTACTGCGATTCGTTCCGCAGCGATTTCGCAGACATGCCGGATCTGTGCTGCAACTCGCAGTACTATCTCGACGCCCGCGCACAACAGCGGGTCGCCCATCTGCGCAGCCCGAAGGAGACGGCTTCGCCGGCTGTGCTTCGCCCCGTCGCCGGAGATGTGCATGAGGCTTACCGCCAGCGACTGGCAGAACTCGGCCACGACCCGGTCTCCGTCGACCTCACCACTCCGGATGTCGCCGCTGCCGGGCACTCCGTCGTGCGTGTCATCGCACCAGGCACCTACTCCAACGCCGCCGCCGGCTTCCCCCTGCGCGGAGGCTCCCGCTGGTGCACCGAGCCGCAGCAGCTCGGTCTCGTCGAACAACCGCTGGACGTCACGTCCCCGATTCTCCCCCTGCCGCACACCTGATGACAGCAATTCCAGACCAGCTCTCAGGCCGCGCCGCCATCACCGACAGCCGCTGTGGAACCTGCGCTCCCGACCCGGTGCGGCTCGCGCTGCCCGGAAGCCGAGTCTGGACGTGCACCGGCGCACTCTTCGGCTCACCCGATACCGTCAGCGGAGCGGCTGCGTTCAGTCCGGCTCGAGCCGTTTCACGGATGCAGGGCGAGGCAGTCGAACGTGCAGCCGCCTGGCATGGCGAGCCGGTGGCACCACCCGGGCGGTGCGTCACAGATATCACGCCGGAGTTCGGCCCCTTAGCTCAGCGCAGCGGTGCACGCACCGCTGTCCGCGAACTCCGCCCTGAGGGCTGGGCAGCCACCGCTGCAGTCGATGCCGCAGCGGTCCTGCTCGGAACGACCGGTTGGTTCCCTCACGGCAGTGCTGGCCTGGCCTCGGGTCCTGCAGGCGATTCTGCAGACTGCCGGTCTGCGCCTGCCGGCGACCCCACGCTTGGCTCCGCACTGTGGGAACTGCTCGAACGCGACGCCGTGACCCGATGGTGGCGCGGCGAGCTGCCTGCTGTCCGCCTCACAGCGCCGGCGGCCGTCGAAGCCGCCGCCGGAACCTCCTGCCGCGTCGAGCTCTTCAGCATCACAAGCTGCTGCTGTCTCGCCCAGGCCGTCGACGCGCGAACCGGCTGGCGCACCGTCGGTGCAGCCGCCGGGCCGGATCTCGAAGCGTCGTGCCTCAAGGCGGCTGAGGAGGCGATCGTGAGCCTGGCAGCTCTCCACCGGCTCGCTGCTGCTCCAGCCGAGCTCCTCGGCGTTGCAGCCGATGCCTCGCACCGCTACCTCGACCTCCCGCCGAGCGAGTGCACTTCGCTGGCACACACCCTGCTGGCCCTCGCAGATATGCGCTTCAGCGCTGCGATCGCGGCACACCTTTCCGAGGCGGTCGATCCGGCATTCGCTGTTCCGGAGCGAGCTGAGCGCCCACGCGGGTGCGATCCGCTGTCACAGCTCTGTACGGCCGGCCACCGCGTCTGGGCGGTGCAGCTGCGCTCACCGGAAACGGCCGCCACGGGTTCGACCGTGTGGCGCGCACTCTCACCGACGACCCTCGCTCCGCTGCCGCGCAGCGCACACCCCGACGAGCTTCCGGTGCCGCTGGCATGAACGATCAGCACACGACACCGGCGCCGCCGGCGACCACGGGCGAGACGACGCCGACCACAGGTTCAGAACCGGCGTCCTTTCCCAGCCTGCTCTCCTCACCGCACTGGCTCAACGACCCACGTGTGGCCCAGCTGCGCGAGCTCTTCGGGCGCATCGGCGTCTCGCGGCTGGCTGAGATCACCGGCCTCGACACCTTCGGCATTCCTGTTGTCTCCGCAATCCGACCGGCCGCCCGCTCCCTGTCGGTGTTCAGCGGCCGGGGTGAGACCACTGCCGCAGCTGCAGTGTCCGCGAGCATGGAAGCAATCGAAGCATGGACGGCCGAGACCTGCCGACCGCCGTGCATTCACGGTTCATACCTTCAGCTTCGCGCCTCGCGGCGGATCGTGGATCCGCGTCTCCTTCCGCACCGCACACCGATCCGGCTTGCCGCCGAGACCTGGTGGACCGAGGCCGAGGAGCTGCTCACCGGCGAACGGGTTCTCGTTCCCTTCGACGCCGTTCACACCGATTGGACGCAGCCTCCGTCTGCCCTCGGCCTGGTCCAGGACTCGGCGGGGCTCGGTGCCGGCTTCGAACCGTCGGCAGCTGCCCGGCATGCGCTGCTGGAGCTCATCGAACGCGATGCCCTTGCGGTGGCCTCCGCACGGGCGCAGTCCGTCGGGGAACCGCTGCCCCCGCTCACACCGGCTGTCACGGCTGCGTCATGCGGCCCACGCACAGCCGCACTTGCAGACCAGCTCGAAGCACACGGCGCCCGAGTCCGCCTCGTCGACCTCCGTTCCGATACGGCGATCCCAGCCATGGCCGCCGTGCTCAGTGATGCCCACTCGCATATGTTCCGGCCGGTGCCCGTCACAATGGGCACCGCAGCGGATACGGACCCCGACGCAGCCGCCGCTCGCGCGCTGACCGAGGCCGCGCAATCCCGGCTCATCACCATCGCCGGGGCCCGTGACGACCTGCTGCCGGCTGAGTATGACCGGATCCTCGACCCGGCAGCACGCTGCGACCTCGACACGCGACTGTGCTCGGCACCACCACCGCACACGACAGCGCTGACAGCGGAGCCGGAAGCGGCGCTCGCCGCACTGGGGCCGGAGGATCTGGCCGCGCGCATCACAGCGCTCACCGGCAACCCAGTTCTCAGCCTGCAGCTCGGCGCACTGCGCGCCTCCGGCGCAGAGGTCACCGTCACTCGCGTCTGGGCCCCCGGCCTCGAAGGCTCCGGCGCTCAGTACGGCACCCCCTGCCTGCCCGGAAAGCGCGCGCTGGCTATCACTGAGGAGGCCGGCTCATGACGGGTCCGCATTCCCGAACGCGGCAGCTGCACGTCTTCTGCGGCCCCACGATCACCGCCGCACAGGCACGGCTGCGCCTCTCCCAGCCCGCCGAGTTCCATCCGCCTGCGCGCTGCGGCAGCATTGAGGCCCTCCACGGTCAGGCCTGTGATGTCCTCATCATCGACGGCATCTTCGAAGGCGCACCCGCCGTGTGGCACAAAGAGATCCTGTCTCTGCTCTCCTCCGGTGCGCGGGTCTTCGGATGCTCGAGCATGGGAGCGCTGCGGGCGGTGGAAACCGAACCGTGGGGCGCACGCGGCCTCGGCAGCATTGCAGCCGCATATCGCGCAGGTCGCATCGCTGCAGATGATGTCGTGGCACTCGCCCATGCCGATTCCGATGACGAGCATCGGCCGCTGAGCGTGCCGCTGGCCGACCTCGACGATCATGCGCAGGCCGCCGTCGCCGCCGGAGTGCTCAGCCCGGCAGCCGCAGCAGCCTGCGTGGAGGCCGCCGAATCCCTCTTCTATGCAGACCGCAGCTGGAACGCGATCCTGCAGCCGCTGCCAGTGACGACACGCAGCGCCTTCCGGTCCTTCGCCGCGGCACGCACCGGACTCAAGACCCGCGACGCCGAATCCGCTCTGCAGGCGCTTCCGCAGCTGCTGGCCGAACCGGCTGAAGCAGCTGACCCTGCGTTCCCACCCGCAGAACCGAACCAGCCGACCCAGCAGCTGCGTCGCCTCAGACACACCCTGCTCAGCCGAGCACACTCAGCCGCCTCACAGCCGCAGACGACTCCGCAGGACCCGGACCTCCCCTATGACGCACTGCGCGCCGGACTCGTCCGCGCTCTCCTCGCACAGGGAGCCGCACCCGATCTCACTGCACCCACCCCAGGAGAGGCCTGTGCAGAGCTTGCCGGCAGCCTCGGCATCTCTGCCGATGCGCTTCCCGCCTGGGCACGCAGCCGGCATCTGAGCGACACCGACCTCATACGCTTCGCCACCGTGCAGTCGCTGCTCCAGCAGGCCTGGGATCGCTACGGGGACGAGGCGGCAGCAGCCGTCCCGGATCACCTGCTGGCTGTGGACGTGGGCCGGCAGCTGGCCGCTGACCGGGCAGACGATGGTCGTGAGGCCCAGACATGACGCGTGAGACTCCGACCACCGATTCCGGACCGAAGCAGCTGCTGCGCACCTGGCGAGAGCTGTTCGCGATCGCCTGGCCGATCGCTCTGTCCGGCCTCGTCACCCTCACCATCAGCAGCAATGACGCCGTACTGCTCGGCAGCGCGTCCGCCAGTGTGCTCGCCTCCGTTGTCGCCTCCTCATCCCTGCAGTCGATTCTCGCGATGTCGGTCGCCGGTCTCGTCTCCTCGGCACAGATCCTCATCGCCCGAGCAGCAGGCGCCGGCCGCCGCGACCACGCCGCCCGTGCAAGCAGCACAGCGATCTGGGCCGGCGTCTGGATCGGCACTGCGGCTGCCGTGGTCGTCGCCGCTGCCGGACCGCCGGTACTCTCACTGCTCGGCGGTGCCGCCATCGACCCTGTCTTCGCCAGCCGGTATCTGCAGATCACCCTGCTGGCGCTTCCGTTCATCGGCCTGACTTCGGCACTGCGCGCCCGTGTCTCCGGACTCGGCGCCACCCGCGGCCTGTTCGCTGCCTCAGCCGCCTCCGCCGCCGTCGACATTCTCGCCTCCCTGACGCTCAACGCCCTCATCGGGCCTTTCGGCGTTGCCTTGGGGACGCTGATCGGAACGGTCTCCGGGGCAGCAGTCTTCCTCTGGCTCGTACGCCGCTCGACGAGTGCGGAGATCCCGCCGCCGCAGCTTCGGATGCTCCTCGTCGTCAGCCCGCGCGCACTGCGTTCGCTGCTGGCATTGGGATGGCCGGAGGCTGTCTTCTTCGCTGCCAGCGCCGGTGCCGGACTCGTCGTCACCTGGCTGCTGTCGCCCTTCTCCCCCACTCTGCTCTCAGCCGCGCGCTTCCTCGAGATCGCCTCGGTCATGGTCGTGTTCACGATTCTCTCCAGCGTCGGAGCCGCAGCCACGACCCTGCTCGGCCGTGCCGCCGGTGCGGCAGACGCAGACCAGTGGAAGCACGTGTGGCGTTCGACAACGGCTTTCACCCTGGGCATCGGCGCACTCGCGGTCCTCCTGGGGCCCTTCGCTCTGCCGCCGCTGCTGCGGCAGATCACGCAGCCGCAGATCGCTGCAGCGGCACAGACCGTCGTGTGGCTGGCCTTCGCTCAAGCACTCATCATGGCGGTACAGGTGGCGATGACTGCCGGCCTGCGCTCGCTCAAGGACACGCGGGGCCCGATGGCAGCCGCCATCATCGCCGAATATGCGGTGTTCCTCCCACTCGGCTGGCTGCTGACCCGTCATTATGAGCTCGGCCTGACAGGCGTCTTCATCACTCACCTTGCCTACTGGGCTTCCGCGCTGCTCGTGTGCGCCGTCCGGCTGCTGCCGCGCTGGCGCCGTCTGTCGACGGGGGCGAGCGCATGAGGAGATGGCTGCCGGAGATCTTCGGAGACCGCCAGTACAGCGCCGTCACGATCTCCCCTGACGGACGGATGCTCGCCTGGATCGACCCCGGCGAGCAGGGTCCTGCGCTCATGGGGCTGCCGCTGCCTTCGGGGCCGGCAGCGGCTGAGACGATCGCGGCGCACTGCGCCGGCAGCACCAGCGCTGAGCCGCAGATGCTCTTCGCCGGAGAGGAGTTGCGCGGATACGCGCTGCTGCACGACAATACGCACATCTTCTGCCTCATCGACCCGCACGGAGACGAGAACACTCGCGCGGTGCTCCTCGACCGCAGAGGTTCGGCAGCGCCCCGGGCGGTGACCCCAGAGGGCGTGCAGTGCAGGCTCTACGTGCATCGCCACACGCACCCGCACAGCGTGTACATCGGTCTCAACGACCGTGATCCGCAGCTGCACGACCTTCACATCCTCGACACCCGCTCAGGATCCACCCGACTCCATACCGAGAATCCCGGGTACGACTCATGGATCCTCGACCATGCCGGGCAGGTGCGGGGCGGCACCCGCATGCTGCCCGATGCCGGGGTCGAAACAGAGCTGCGATGGGACCGTTCCGGTCAGGAGCTCGCACGCCCGCTGCGGTGGCAGTCCAGCCCTTCGGAAGCAACCGGCAGCGCCGTCGTGGGAATCGGCTCAGTCGACGGTTCCGAGCGTCTGTGGATGACCGCCTGTCACGGCAGTGATCATACTCAGCTGCTGGAATGCGTCCTCAACGGCACGCAGATCACCGACCACAGAGTGCTCGCCGCATTCCCCGACTGCTCCATCGACGATGTCTGGACTGACCCGGCGACGGGCGCACCGACAGCCGTCGAATACGGGCGGCACACGCAGCACATCACTGCATTCGACGACTCCACCGCGGCTGTCATCGACCGGATGCGCGCTGAGCCCGACGGCCGTCACTACATCCATATCGACCGGCGCAGCAGTGATCCCCAGGTGCCGTGGGCACTGCACCGGGACAACGGCCGCTCCAGCCCGCAGAGCGGCGTGTGGGTGCCGACCGCTGAACGGATCGTCTGGCTGCCGCCTCAGCTGCCGGGCGTATCGCAGCTGCCGGACGTGCACACAGTCGCCGTCGACGTGCCTGCCGCAGACGGCGTCCAGCTGCCGTGCTATCTTTCGGTGCCGGCGGCTGAGACATCGACCGCACGACCCCGCACCGAGCCCATTCCGGCAGTCGTCCTTGTCCACGGCGGACCCTGGGAGCGCGATGAAGCGCACTTCGATCCCGAGGTGACGGCGCTGACCACCGCCGGCTGTGCGGTCATCCGCGTGAACTTCCGCGGCTCGGCAGGGTTCGGCACGTCATTCCTCCACGCAGGTGATCGCGAATGGGGCAGGGCGATGTCACAGGATCTCGACGACGCCGCAGCCCATTTCGTGCGCAGCGGCCTCATCGACCCGCAGCGCGTGGCGATCATGGGAGCGTCCTATGGCGGCTACGCAGCGCTTCTCGCCGCCTGCCGCGCGCAGCGATCCGGGCATTTCGCGTACTGCTGCGCGGTCGCATCGATGGCGCCGACGGATCTGCCCGGTCTCATCGAGGGAATCCCTGCCTATTGGGAGCCTCTTCGCGCGATTCTCACGACCCGGGTCGGCGACCCGGCGGATCCCGCTTCGCGCCGCGACCTCGAGGCGGTGTCGCCGATCAACTGCATCGGAGACCTCGCCGTACCGCTGCTGTTGGCACACGGCGAACACGATCCGCGCGTGCCCTCCTCCCATATTGACCTCATCGGCCAAGCGCTGCGCGACCGCGGGCTCACGGCCCGCATCCTCCGCTTCGCCGATGAAGGGCACGGGCTCGTCCGCTTCTCCAACCGCATGCGGTTCTATAACGCAGCGCTCGACTTCCTCAGCGAACACCTGGCTCTCGAACCGCTTCCCGCACGAACCGCTGCATCCGATCCAGCCCCCTGCTTCGACGATCATGCGAAAGGAGCCCGCTGATGTCTCTGCCACCGCTTCTCGCCCCTGGTGCGCCGCTGAGCGCGGAAGAGCGCACCTGGTTCTCCCGTCACCTGCGAATGCCGGAGTTCGGTGAAACCGCACAGCGTCGCCTGCGCGCTGCCCGGGTGCTCATCATCGGCGCCGGAGGTCTCGGAAGTCCGGCAGCGCTCTACCTCGCCGCAGCCGGGGTCGGAGCACTGGGCATCGTCGACGACGACACCGTGTCGGTGAGCAACCTGCAGCGGCAGATCCTGCACCGCGCCGACCGCGTCGGAGGGCCCAAGACCGCGTCGGCCCAGCAGACGCTCACTGCCTTGAGCCCGCACGTGCAGATCGAAGAGCTGCCGGTCCGCTTGGACATCGACAACGCCTGCCGGATCATCGGGGAGTGGGACCTCGTCATCGACGGCAGCGACAACTTCGCCTCCCGCTACCTCGTCAACGACGCTTGCGCACTGACCGGACGGCCGAGCATCTGGGGTTCACTGCTGCGCTTCGAAGGCCAGTACTCGGTGTTCTGGGACAGTGCTCCAGACGGCCTTGGCGTGGACTATCGAGACGCCTATCCGAGTCCGCCGCCACCGGGATTCGCCCCTTCGTGTGCGGAAGCCGGCGTCCTCGGTGCGCTGTGCGGGGTGATCGGCTCAGCCATGGCGCTCGAAGCCGTCAAACTCATCACCGGAGTGGGAGAACCGATGCTCGGTCGCCTTGTCCTCGTCGATGCCCTTTCCGGCCGGACGGAGGAGGTTCCGGTACGCCGCCGTGCAGACCGCCGTCCGATCACAGAGCTCGAAGCAGTCAGCGAAGCCTGCGAGACCGCAGTCGCCGAACTCACACCGCACGAGGCGCACAGCCGGCTGTCAAACGGACAGGCACTGCTCGTCGACGTCCGCACCGATGAGGAGACAGCCGAGCTCGCGTATCCGAATGCTGTGCACCTTCCACTCGCCGAGCTCATGGAGGACCGCACGCAGGCAGCTGCGCTGCGCGAACGCCTCGCATCCGGGCCCCATCGTGAGCTCATCATCGGATGCCAGTCCGGTGCCCGCTCCCTGCAGGCAGCAGACATCCTGACAGAAGCGGGCATCCCCGCATTCAGTCTGCACGGCGGGATCGCGGCCTGGAAGGCAGCCGGCCTGCCGACTGAGCGCCCGCTGCATGCCGACCCGAGCCACAGCAGCATTCCCGGTGCCGACCCAGCCGGACACGAGCCGATCGCTGAAGAACAGGAGCAGACCCCATGACCGAGATCGCGTTCGCCACACCGCTGCGGCGATTCGTCGCCGATTCACCCGATGCGCACGCACGCGGCGAGACCCTGCGGGACATCATCACAGCCATCAACGCGGATCATCCGCAGTTCGGCGCTGCAGTGCTGCGCGAGGGACAGCTCGTGCCCTATGTCCACGCGCTCATCGATGGACAACCCGCCGAGGATCTGGGAGGGATGGATGCACCGACAGCCACGGCCGCGCAGATCCGCTTCCTCACTGCGGTTGCAGGGGGCTAGACGTGCTGCTCGATCCGCGCGCCCTTCGCTTCATCGGCACGGCCCCCGGCTGGTGGGTCGCTGCCGCCCTGCTGCGCACACTGGCTGCACTGGCCGGGTTCGCCGCAGCCGGGGCACTCGGCTTCGCGGTCATTGCGCTGCCCGCCGGCTGGAGCACCGCGCTCACCGCAGCCTTCGCCTTCACCGGCGTGCGCCTTCTCGCCTCGACTGCGGCCGGTCGGTGCCTCTCGCGCTTCTCCGCAGCGATGACCACAGCGCTGCGTCAGGGCCTCATGGACCAGCTCATCGACCTCGGGGAAGTGCATGCCCGCACGCGCCGCACCGGTGCTGCCGTCACCACCGTCGTCGATGCCACCGCGAAGCTCTCCGCCTATACGGCCGAATACCTCACCCAGCTCGCGGCCGTTCTCCTCTCCGTACCGGCGGGGCTCATTGCGCTCATGCTGCTCGGGCTGCCCGGCTTGGCTGCCGCCGTCTGCGTGCTGGCCGGCATCGCCCTGACCTTCGCCGCACAGCAGATCTGGAGAGCCGTCACCAATCGGGCGGGCCAGGCGGTGTGGCAGGCTCAGGAACGCTATATCGCCGATGTGTCCGAAGCGCTGGAGAAGATGTCGACGATCATCGACACCGGCGGCACGCGGGTGATCGTCGAACGCCTCGGAGCGCGTGCCGAGGCCCTGCGCCAGACGGCTCAGCACGACCTGCGAGTCTCACTCGGGTCGTGGACCCTCACCACTGTCGCGACCGCACTCGCCGGTGTCGGTGCGATCGCAGCTCTGTGGCTGACCGGCCCCGCTTCGCAGCTGCTGCTCCCAGCGGCCTTCATCGTGCTGGAGATCTCCCGCCCGCTCGCGGAGCTGCGCACCCGCTGGCACGAAGGGTTCTTCGGGCTCATCGCTGCGCGCTCCGTGCATGCGCTCAGCGAGCAGCGCCCCTGCGCCGGTGATGACGCAGCCGTGCCCGGCCACCGGCTCGCCGATGTTCCGCAGCTGCGCTTCCGCAACCTCACCTTCAGCTATCCGGATCAACCGGATCCGGTGCTCAGCTCCGTCAGCTGCGATATCCCTGCCGGATGCACCACTGCAGTGATCGGTGCTTCAGGCTCGGGCAAATCGACGCTGCTCTCCCTGCTGCGCCGCACCGACGACCGCTACACCGGTGAGATCGTCTGCAGCACTGATGCGGCCCGGGATGTCGAACTGCGCAGCATTCCCCTCAGCAGCTGTGCGCGCGCGATCGCCGAGGTCGAGCAGAGCCCGGTGCTCTTCGACGACACACTGCGGGCGAACATCGACCCCGAATCCCGGTTCACCGATGCGCAGATCACGCAGATGTGCACTGAGCTGGGACTCGGTCCCCTGCTCGCCGAGCGCGGGCTCGACACGCCGGTGGGCACTGGAGGATCGCTGCTGTCCGGCGGGCAGCGGGCGCGCGTGAGCACCGCACGAGCACTGCTGCTCGACCATCCGCTGCTGCTGCTCGATGAGGCGACCTCAGGGCTCGACGGTGAGAGTGAGGCACGCCTGCTCGAGCAGATCCGTCTGCGCCGCCGCGGCCGCACGACGATCGTCGTCGCCCATCGACCGGCGACGATCGCGGCGGCCGACCATGTCATCGTCCTCTCAGCCGGACAGGTCATCGAATCCGGCTCGGTTCCCGAGCTCATGGTGGCAGGAGGGTTCGTCCACCGGGTGCTCAGTCCACCCCTGCTCCCCTCCGCCGACCAGCCGGACACTCCCCTGCCAGGGGCGCCGGTCAGCACCGACCCTCTGCTGCCTGAACGCGATATGCGCAGCATCGGTCGTGGTCTGTGCGGCCTGCTGCGGGCACTGCGCGGGCACGGCCGCGCCTTCGCCGGTGCTGCCGGAGCGGGTGTCCTCGCGCAGATCGCCGAGGTGGTCGCCGTCGCTGCAGTGCTGACCGTCTTCACCGTCTCCGGTTCGGCAGCCGCAGGATCCCGGGCGGGAGATGTGCTGCTGTGGATCGCTGCAGCTGGCGTCGTCACCGCTGCGATTGCGCATTGGCTCGAGAACTACTGGTCGCACCTGCTGTCCTTCGACGTGTCAGCGGATCTGCGCAACCGCCTGCTGCGGGCGCTGTGCCATCTGCTGCCCCACGGCTTGGGCCGCCGCTCGCCCCACGCCCTGTCCTCGGTGCTGCTGCGAGATGCCGAGAAGCTCGAAGTGTTCTATGCGCATACCTCGATCTACCTGCTCACCGGAATCGGCGTGCCGCTGCTGGGCGTCGCTGCGATCTCTGTGCTGAGCCCGGGCTTCGCGGTGCTGCTCGCTGCGTGTCTGGCCGCCGGGGGCCTCATCCCCCTCGTCATTCGCCGTCGCGCAGCCGTGCTCAACGCGGCGGTGGCTGAGGCGCGTGCGAGGCTCGCGGACACCATCGCCGAGGTGCTGGGCACCATTCGCCAGATCCTCGCCTTCGATCGACGCGAGCAGACGCGCCGACAGATCGCCGCCTGCTCCCGCGACCAGGCCGCCGCAGCGCTGCGCATCGGCCGTCTGCGTGGACTCGAGGACGCTGCAGTGTCCGCGTGGGTGGCGCTCGTGCCGCTCAGCGCGGCCGCCGGGCTTGCGCTCTTCCCCGAGCTGGCAGCCAAGCCAGCGCTCGGCCTCCCGGCGAGCGCCTGGCAGCTGTCGCTCATCGCACTCGCGTGGGCACTCACCGGCCCGGTCGAGCACCTCATCCGCGTGACGCGGCACAGCAGCGAGACGAACAGCGCCGTCGAGCAGATCGATGCGGTGCTCACCGCTGAGCCGCTCGCCGCCGAGCCGCGCAGCGCGGGCTGCATGGACGCAGACGGTGCTGATGTGCGGCGTGCGGCTGCGATGCATCTTGACGACATCAGCGTCCGCTGGCCGCAGGCGGACACCTGCGCGCTGCGCGATGTCACGGCGACCGTCCCGGCACAGGGCATCACCGCAGTCGTCGGCTCCTCAGGAGCCGGGAAGTCCACCCTGGTCTCTGCTCTGGCCGGCCATCTGCCATTGGCCGGCGGACGTCTGATCACCAGTGCCGGGTGCGGCCCGCGCGCAGGCGGTGTCATCACGGTCGCGCAGAATGCGGCGCTCTTCCACGACACGATCCGTGCGAACCTCACTCTCAGCCGGGTGCGCAATCCGTCAGATGAACAGCTGATGGCAGCGCTGCGGGCAGCGGCGATCGAGGAGATCGCCGATCACCCCGAGGGACTCGACCGGATGCTCCTAGGCGGCGGGCAGACGCTCTCCGGCGGGCAGCGACAGCGTCTCGCACTGGCTCGGGCACTGCTTGCAGCCCCGCGCACGCTCATCCTCGACGAAGCGGTCAGCCAACTCGACGTCGATGGGGAAGCCCGCCTGCATGCGGCGCTGCGCGGCCTGTCCGAGCGCATCCCCGTGCTGTTCGTCGCGCACCGGCTGTCCTCTGTCCTGCTCGCTGACCACATCCTCGTCTTCGATGCCGGGAGGTTGGCTGGGGCCGGCACCCACGCAGAGCTGCTCTGCGGCTGCCCGGCCTACAGCTCTCTCGTCACCCCACAGCTGTCTGCCATCACGCAGCTTCCCGGCGACGCCAGACCGGCGCCTGCAGGCGTTGGCCGCCGGTTCTCTTCCAATCACCCAACCAACCCATGAGAAGGGCCCAGAATGAACACTCATGACACCTCCGCCATCGAACGCATCCACCGTTCCGCACGCCTGCGCAACCGGCTGCGAGGACCGGCACCCGCCTCGGCGGCGGCGCTTGCCACCGCTCTGACTGCGGCTCTGCTCACCGGCTGTGCACCGAGCAAGCCCGAACAGGATGCCTCCACCGAAGCTGGCGACGGATTCCCGGTTACCGTCGAGAACTGCGGCCAGAACGTGACAATCGAGAAGAAGCCCGAGAAGATCGTCGGCTTCGACGGCGCGGCGGAAACGCTCTTCGCACTCGGTGCCGGTGACCAGGTCGCCGGGTACTTCGGCGCGGCACCGGACGACCTGCCGGAGAACCTGGCCGCGGAGGCGAAGAAGACGGAGAACCTCGGCGGCACCTTCCCGTTCCCCTCGGCCGAGGCGGTGCTCGACCTGCAGCCGGACCTCATCGTCGCCTACGGGTTCAACGACGAGGGCGGCTCCCTCGTCAAGCGCCTCGACGAGCTGAAGATCCCGTACCTCAACCTCTCCGAGGCCTGCGAGAACGAGCCCGACGCCACGGTTGACGGCTACCTCACCGACGTGCGCACGATCGGTGAAGCGATCGGCGCCAAGGACGCCGGTGAGAAGCTCACCGATGAGTGGAAGTCCTCGATCGATGCCGTTGAGAAGCCCTCCGGCACCCCGCCCACGGCCGTCATCAACGGCAACCAGGATCCTTCGAAGCCCTATGTCTCCGGCGGCGGCAGCTTCGCCGACGAGCTGCTCACCCGCGCCGGTCTGGAGAATGCCTACGCCGATGAGAAGAAGGCCTTTGTCACTCCATCGTGGGAGGACGTCGCGACCCGCAATCCCGACATCATCTTCTCCGGTGGCGGTGGCGGCGATGAGGTCCGCGATGGGCTTCTCGAGCATCTGAAGTCGAACCCGGCACTGGCGAAGATGAACGCCGTGAAGACCGACGGCCGGGTGATCACCCTCGACTACTCGCGCAACGTGCCCGGCCCGCAGGCAATCGACGGCATCATCCAGATGGCCGAGGCCGCCGCGCAGGTCTCCGGCGGGGAGCATGCGCAGGCCGGCGGGGAGTCCGCTCGAGGTGCGCAGGGCGAATGAAGATCCTGCGCCCGGCGGCCGGCACGCCTGCCGATACCCAGTCCGCCAGGACCGAATCCACCGGCGCAGGAAGATCCGAGGCCGCACGTGCGGTGCGCGCACCGCGCCGGCATCGCGCGCGCGATGCCCTCACCGCCGCACTTGTCATCGGTATGCTCGCGCTTGTCGTCGCCGGGTTCGGAGCCTCCGGCATGGTCGGCTCCGGTGAGCGGAGCCTCATCGACGTGCTCGGGATCGCCTACCGGCGTGCATGGGGAGTGGACTATGTGCCCGACGGGGATCTGCTCGTCGCGGAGCTGAGGCTGCCGCGCGGGATGCTCGCTGCGATCATCGGGGCGTCGCTGGGGCTCGTCGGCTGTGTACTGCAGGCGGTTGTGCGCAATCCGCTTGCCGATTCGTCGATCCTCGGAGGCACTTCGGGGGCTGCGCTCGGCGCTGTCGGGGTGATCGCGTTGGCCCCGGGCGCAGCCCTGAGCCTTGCGATCCCCACCGGGGCCTTCGCAGGTGCCGGGGTCGGCTTCGCGCTCACGATCCTGCTCGCTTCGGCACGCGGTGCAGCGTCTCCGCTCAAGCTCGTGCTCGCAGGCATGGCGGTGTCGTTCCTGCTCGCAGCGCTGACGGACTTCGTCATCATCGCAGCCGGTGATGACCGCAAGCTGCGCTCGGCGATCTTCTGGCAGCTCGGCTCGGTCGCTGGTGCGCAGTGGGGCGATATGCTGCTGCCGGTCTTCGTCCTCGTGTGCGGGATCGCCTATCTGCTGGTGCGTGCGCGCCGCCTCGACACACTGGCCTTCGGCGATCACACCGCACATGCGCTCGGCACGCACCCGGGCCGGCTGCGCGCAGAGCTCATCACCATCTGCGCGCTCATCGTCGGTGTCGGCGTGGCTGCTGCCGGCGGCATCGGCTTCGTCTCGCTCGTCATCCCCCATGCCGTGCGCCTGGTCGTCGGCACTGCGCATCGCCGGCTGCTGCCGGCCGCCGCAGCCACCGGCGCGGCCTTCCTCACGTGGGCTGACGTCGTCTCCCGCGTCATCACACCGCCGTCGGAGATCCCGCTGGGCGTCATCACTGCGATCATCGGCTCCACCGTCTTCGCCGTCCTCATGATCACACGCATGCGGGGCACCCTGTGAAGCACACGAACAGCACGCAGTGCACCGCCGGGGCACTCACCGTCGAACAGGTCACGGTCTCAGTCGGGCGAACGATCCTCGTGCGCGATGTCAGCTTCCATGCCGCTCCCGGTGAGGTGACCGTGCTTGTGGGTCCGAACGGCTCAGGGAAATCCACGCTGCTCGGCGGCGTGTTCGGCGCCCGGACGTTCTCTGGTGAGATCCGACTCGGCGGTCGCCGCCTCACGGAGCTCTCCAGACTCGAGCGAGTCAGGCGCATCGGCGTTCTGACCCAGGAGCAGGATGCCGCCCTCGGCACCCGCACGCGCGAAGCGGTGGAGCTCGGCCGCACTGCCTTGCAGGGGCCCTTCGGCAGGCTGAGTGCCGATGACGACCGCCACGTCGCACAGGCGATGGAGAAGGCGGCAGTCACCCACCTGGCGGCACGCGATCTGGCGACACTGTCGGGCGGTGAGCGCCAGCGCACGCACCTGGCGCGGGTGCTCGCGCAGCACACCGAGCTCATCATCATGGATGAGCCGACCAATCACCTCGACATCGGCCACCAGCGCACGATCCTGCGGCTGCTCACCGCCCTGGCCCGCGACGAGGGCCGCACCGTCGTCGTGGCGCTGCACGATCTCACGGCAGCCGCGCAGTTCGGCGATCGCGTCGTGCTGCTGGCTGGCGGGCAGGTGCAGGAGACCGGCCGGCCGCGGCAGGTGCTGACCCCTGAGGTGATTGCCGCGCATTTCGATGTCGACGCGCAGTGGATCGAAGTGGCCGGCGCCCAGCGGCTCATCATCGACTGACGGCATACGTCATCGGCTGCGAACGCACGACCGCGGTGCTCCCCTCCCGGTGGAGGGGAGCCCCGCAGGCTCAGCTCTGTGCTGTGCCGCTGAGGTCAGTCAGCGACGTAGTACATGCGCTTGTTGACGAACTCGTCCATGCCCAGCGGGCCGAGCTCGCGGCCGAAACCGGAGCGCTTGACGCCGCCGAAAGGCACCTCGGCGCCCTCACCGGCTGGGGTGTTGACGTTCGACATGCCGACGTCGAGCTGCTGGGCGATCTTCTCCGCCCGGGCTTTGTCCTTTGAGAACACCGCACCGCCGAGGCCGAAGTCGGTGTCGTTGGCCAGCGTGAGCGCCTCCTCATCCGACGACACCTTGTACACGACGGCCACCGGCCCGAAGAGCTCCTCGCGGTAGGCCTCCATGTCGCTGGTGACGTCGGTGATGACGGTCGGAGCGTAGTAGGCGCCGTCGCCGCGTGTGCCGCCGGCGCGCAGTGTCGCGCCGTCCTTGACGGCCTGCTGGACCTGTTCGTCGAGGCGGTCGGCGGCCTCGGCGGAGGACAGCGGGGTGTACGTGGTGGCGTAGTCATCACCCGGCCCGCCGGGGGTCATGCCTTCGGCGAGCTGGGTGAGCTCGGCGACGAACTCGTCGTAGATGTCGTCCATGACGATCATCCGCTTGTTCGAGTTGCAGGCCTGGCCGGTGTTGTACATCCGGGTCTCCCAGGCGGTCTGCGCCGCTTCCTTGACGTCATCGGTGTCGAGGATGACGTACGGGTCGGAGCCGCCGAGTTCGAGCACGGCCTTCTTCAGGTGCTTGCCGGCCAGCGCACCGACGACGGAGCCGGCGCGTTCGGAGCCGGTGAGCGAGACGCCCTGCACGCGTGGGTCGGCGATGATCTCGGCGATCTGGTCGTGGCTGGCGAAGAGGTTGTTGTACACCCCGGCCGGCACGCCGGCGTCGTCCATGATCTGCTGGATCGCCTGCGCTGAGCGCGGGCAGATCTCGGCGTGCTTGAGGATGATGGTGTTGCCGAGCATGAGGTTGGGTGCGGCGAAGCGGGCGACCTGGTAGTAGGGGAAGTTCCACGGCATGATGCCCAGCAGCACGCCGATCGGGCGGCGTTCGACGTAGGCCTTGCCGTCGGAGAAGGTCGGGATCTCCTGGTCAGCGGCCAGCTTCGGGCCGTGCTCGGCGAAGTACTCGAAGATCGCCGTGCAGTATTCGGCCTCCTCCTCGCCTTCGGGCAGCGGCTTGCCCATCTCCTCGGCGATGATCTGGGCGAGTGCGTCCTTGCGTTCGGTGAACAGGTTCGCCACCCGCGAGACGATCTCGCCGCGCTCTTCGATCGTCATCTCCCGCCACGACTGGTAGGCGGTGTGGGCGCGGTCGAGGGCGGCATCGACGTCGGCCTGGCTGGCGGTGTCGAAGGTCTCGACGATCTCGCCGGAGGCGGGGTTCTGCACGCGGTATCCTGCGCTGCTCATGGGGTGTCCTTTCGGTTCGGCCGCGCCCGAGGTGGTGGGCGCGTGGATCTGTCGGGGTCGGGTGGTCTGGGCTCAGGCAGTGGGCTCAGCTGGTGGGCTCAACTGGTGGTCTCAGGCGGTGGGCTCAACTGGTGGTCTCAGGTGTCGGTGTGGTCGGTGTCGGGGAAGCCGAGGGCGTCGGCCATCGCCTGCCGGATCTCCGGGTACCGGAACCGGTAGCCGAGTTCGCCGAGCCGGGTGGGCACCACCCGCTGGTCGGCGAGCACGAGCTCCTGGGCGGCCTGCTTGCCCAGCAGCATCTCGGGACCCAGGCGCGGGGTCTGCACGAATGCCGGCATCGAGGCCAGCCCGGCGAGCGCCTGAGCGAACTCGGCCTGGCGCACCGGCTGCGGGGCTGCGGCGTTGACCGGCCCGCTCATCGTCGGGTCGACGGCGGCGCGGGCGTAGATGCGGGCGATGTCGTCGAGCGAGATCCACGACATCCACTGCTGGCCGTCGCCGATCCGCCCGCCGAGGCCGGAGAGGTACAGCGGCAGCTGCAGGCGCAGCGGTCCTGACAGTGCGGTGAGCACCTGGGCGGTGCGCACGGACACCCAGCGCACGCCGAGCGCTTCGGCTTGGGCGGCTTCCTCTTCCCAGGCGCGGCACACCTCGGCGAGGAACCCGCCGCCGGAACCGGCGTCTTCACTGAGTTCTTCGTCGCCGCGGTCGTAGCCGTAGTAGCCGATCGCCGAGGCGCAGATGAACGCCTCGGGCCGGCGGGTCTCCGACAGCTGCTCCATGGTGAGCACGATGAGCTTCGTCGAATCGCGCCGCGAGCGCATGATCCGGTCCTTGGCCGCCGGTGAGAAGCGGGTGCCGATCGTCGCCCCGCCCAAGTGGATGACGACATCGGCCCAGGCCAGTGCGTTGGGGTCGAGGATGCCGAGGTCGGGATTCCACTTGATCTCGGAGGCCTTCCGCGGGGTGTCGCGCACCAGTGTGCGCACCTCGTGTCCGCCGGTCGACAGGAGGGCGGCGACCTGTGAGCCGACGGTGCCTGAGGCACCGGCGATGAGGATCTTCTTCCGCTGCGGCCCGCCGATCGCGGTGAGCTCATCCTGGTAGGCGAGGTCGGCGAGCAGCCGTTCGCTGCGGGCGCTGAAGATCGCCCGCAGTGTCGGTTCCATCGCGGTCGCGTCGATCTCGGTCGCCCCGGGCAGGATCCCGGGAGCGAAGCTGTAGTCGATGTGGTCGTCGATGCGGGTGAAGGCCGAGCCGACGGATTCAGCGCCGGTCACCTCGGTGAAGGTGTGGGTGTGCTCCCAGGAGCTCAGCGGACCCCGCACCTGCCGGTCGATGAAGGAGTGCTCACTCGGCCCGGCGGCGTGTTCGACGGAGAAGGGGGTGCGCACGAGCCCGTGCGTGCCGGGCAGGGTGATCTTCATCGACGCCTGCGAGCCCGGCGTCAAGGGCTCGGCTTCCTGTTCGATCTGCATCGCCCATTCCGGGCTCAGCCGGGTCAGCGCCCCGGGCCGTCGATGCCATGCGAAGACGGTGTGCAGAGGATACGGAACGACCAGCGAACTCGTGAAGACTGCCATGGTCCTACTCTTTCAGGAGAACCTGGCAGTGAGCACAGTCCCAGCGGACACAGCCCCGGCGGACGCTATGAGTCAAAGCCGACTCCGAATGCGTCGAGCGTCTTGAGCAGCGGGCCGCGCCTGCCTTCGTTCTCATCGGACTTGATGAGTGCGCGGGTCGTCATCTTCGCGCCGGCCCACATGAACGGCTCGGGTGGGAACGGCAGCGGCTTCTTCTTCACCATCTCCAGTTCGGTCAGCTCAGTCGGCTCACCGGTGAGCAGATCGAGCATGACGGTGCCGGCGAACCGGGAGGCCCCGACGCCGAGGCCGGTGAACCCGGCGGCGTAGGCGACCTTGCCCGCGTAGGCGGTGTCGAAGAAGGAGAAGAACCGGGTGCAGGTGTCGATCGCCCCGCCCCAGGCGTGGGTGAAGCGGATGCCGGTGGCCTGCGGGAAGGTCTCGAAGAAGTGCCGGGCGAGGGTTTCGAAGGTCTCCTGCCGGGTGTCGAATCTGCTGGAGACGCGCCGACCGTAGTAGTACACGGCATCCCAGCCGCCGAACAGGATCCGGCCGTCGACGGTGCGCCGGTAGTAGTGGAACCGGCTGGCCGAGTCGGCCAGACCCTCCCGGCCGTCCCAGCCGATCGCCGCCCACTGCTCAGCGCTGAGCGGTTCGGTCATGAGCGCGTAGTCGTATACCGGTGCGGTGTGCCACTTGACCCGCTTGAGCAGTGCGGGGAACGCGTTCGTGCCGAGTGCTGCGCGCCCGGCGGTGAGGGTGCCGGCGTCGGTGGTCAGCGTGACGGTGTCGCCGCTGTCGGTGAGGCTGCGCACGATGGTGTTCTCGTACACTTCGACGCCGAGCTCGCGGCACACCCGCAGCAGCTCCCAGCACAGTTTGGCCGGGTTGATGATCGCGCACTCCCGATCGAGCCGCAGCCCGCCCAGATAGGTCGGGGAGTCGATGCGCTCGCGCAGTGCTTCACGGTCGAGGTAGACCTCGCCTTCTTCCGGGTTATGCGCTTGACGCAGGCTGGGGATCTGGTAGTCCTCGGTGGCGATCTGGATGAGTCCGGTGCGCTCGAAGTCGCAGTCGAGCCCGTAGTGGGCGACAGCGTCTTCGATCGCGTCGAGGTTCTCGTAGCCGAGCCGGGTGAGCTCGTCGTTCTCCTCCGGCAGGTGCTTGACGCCGTTCTCGTGGCCGTGGGTGAGGCTGGCTTCGCAGAATCCGCCGTTGCGCCCGGAGGCGGCCCAGCCGATGCGGCCGCCTTCGAGGAGGACGACATGCCGGCTGGGGTCGCGCTCCTTGGCCTGCAGGGCCGTCCACAGGCCGGTGAATCCGCCGCCGACGACGGCGAGATCGCAGCTGCGGTCGCCTGCCAGGGCGTCCACCGCCTCGGGCCTGGCGGGGTCATCGAGCCAGAACGGGACGTGCGAGACGCCGGCGAGGCTTGCGGAGATCATCTCAGGGGTGATGGGCATGGCTACCTCACGATGGTCTTGACGATGTCGGTGGATGATTCGCCCGAGCGGCGCAGCACGAGGCCGACGAGGGCGAGGGCGAGCAGGGTCAGCAGCAGCATCACCGTCGAGATCGCGGCGACCTCCGGGCGGAGGGCAACACGCACGGCGGAGAAGATGTAGACCGGCCAGGGCGTGTAGCCGGGCTGCTGGACGAAGCTGGAGAGGATCGTATTGTCGAGGCTGAGGGTGAACGACATGAGCGCACCGGCCATCACGCCGGGGGCGGCGATCGGCAGGGTGACCCGGCGGAAGGTCGTCCACGGGGTCGCGCCGAGATCGGCGCTGGCCTCCTGCAGGGAGGTGTCGACGCCGGCCATGCGGGCGCGGACGATGAAGGTCACGACGGCCACGGAGAACATCGCATGGGACACGATGAGGCGCACAAGCCCGTTGTTGAACCAGGTGAGGTCGGCGTCCACGCCGAGGGTGACGAACCACGGCAGGAACGAGATGCCGTCGACGATCTCCGGGGTCACGAGCGTGGTCGCCAGCAGTCCGGTCAGGCCGAGGGCCCACCAGGTGCCGAGCCTGGCGCGGGCGAGCGCGATGCCGCCGAGGGTGCCGAGCACGGTGGCCAGCAGCGCGGAGCCGACGGCGGCCTGCAGGCTGGTGATGACCGAGGAGACGATGACGTCGTTGTTGATGCCGGAGATGTAGGCGTCGAAGCCGAATCCCTGCCAGGAGGCGAGGATGCGCCCGGTGTTGAAGGAGTAGGCGACGATGACGGCGATCGGGGCGAAGAGGTAGATGAAGACGAGCACACCCCACAGGGTGAACCCGAGGTCGCGGGTCTGGCGTCTCATGCGCGGCTCCCTTCGCTCACGGCCGGCTCGGGTGGGGTGATGCGCACCGAGTTCAGCCTCTCCATCAGTGAGCGCAGCGCCCACAGCAGCAGCCCGCCGAGCGCGACGACGATGAGCGTGGCGAGCATGAGGATGACGGCCATCGCCGCGCCGAGGGCCCAGTTCTGGGCGGTGTTGAACTGGTTGGCGATGAGCTGGCCGGCCATCGAGCCGCTCGCCCCGCCGAGCACGGTGGCGGTGACGTAGTCGCCGTTGAGCGGGATGAACACGAGCAGACAGCCGGAGACCACGCCAGGCATGGCCAGCGGCAGGGTGACGGTGAAGAAGGTCTTCCAGGGTCCGGCGCCGAGGTCGTAGCTGGCTTCGCGCAGGTGCCGTCCGGCTGCGTCCATGGCCACGAACAGCGGCAGGATCATGAGCGGCAGGTAGTTGTAGACCACGCCGATCTGCACGGCGGTGCGGGTGTAGAGGATATCGAGGCCTCCGTCGGATAAGCCGATGGCCTGGAGGGTCTTGGAGACGAAGCCCTCGTTGGAGAGCATGATCTGCCAGCCGAGGGTGCGCACGAGGAAGTTCGTCCAGAACGGCACCATCACCAGCGCCAGCAGCAGTCCGCGCCGTTCGGGCCGGACTTTGACGGCCAGCCAGTAGGCGAACGGGATGGAGATGAGCAGGCAGATGATGGTGCCGACGATCGAGATCCGCAAAGTGGCGAGGAAGGTCGCCAGCGATGAGGAGGTCAGCGCTTCGGAGTAGCGGTCGAAGCTCAGCTGCTCCATCGACACGGTGGTGAATTCGTCGGGCTTGTACCCGAAGCTGTACCACAGCACGAGGGCGACGGGGATGACGAAGAAGAACACGACGTAGGCCCAGGTGGGGAACGCGAGCGCTCCGGGGCCGAGGATGCGGGCGGCGAAGCGCTTCATGCTGAACTCCTCGTCTGTGCGGCGGTGTAGATCTCAACCCGCGGCTGGATGCCGGCCCCTTCTTCGGAGGGCACGAGCCGGTCGAGGATCTCCTGTTCGGGGAAGATGATGTCGGGGAAGTCGAAGTCGGCGGCTTCCTCCTTCAGGCCCTGGGTGCCGACGTGGTAGCCGATGTAGTCGACGTTGCGCAGCGCGGCGTCAGGGCTGATCATGTGGTTGATGAAGGCGTAGGCGGCATCCGGGTGCGGGGCGCCGGTGGCCAGGCACCAGTTGTCCATCCACAGGTTGGCGACCGGGGTCGGGAAGACGAACTGCCAGCGGTCCGGGTCATCGGATTCGAGCAGTCCCTGCCGGGCGTCGCCGTTGAAGGCGTGCAGCAGGCTCAGCCCGCCCTGGGTCATGCCCTGGGCGGCGTTGCCCATATAGGCGCGCACATGCGGGGCGATGTCGTCGACGACGATCGTCTTGGCTTTCTCCAGGATCGCCTCGTCGACGGTGTTGACGTCCTCGCCCATCGAGGCGAGGGCGATCGCGGTGAGCTCCCAGGGGTCTTCGAGGATCGCGGTCGAGCCGGAGGCCTCCTTGCCGGCGGCGTCGATGAAGTCCTGCCAGCTGGTCAGCTCCCGGTCGATGACGGTGCGGTCGTAGACGTAGCCGGTGGTGCCCCAGGCCTTGCAGATCGAGTACCGGTTCTCCGGGTCGAACTCCTGGTGTGTGAAGTTCGGGTCCATGTTCGCAAAGTTCGGGATCCGCGTCAGGTCGAGCGGCTGGATGAGGTCGTGTTCGATCATCTGCTGCACTCGTGAGCCGGTCGGCACGACGATGTCGTAGCCGGAGGTGCCGCGGGTGCCGGCGAGTTTGGCCATCAGCTCGTCGTTCGAGCCGTAGGAGTCGACCTGCACGCGCACGCCGGCGGTGTCGCTGAATTCGCTGATGATCTCGGGGTCGTCGTAGTCGCCCCATGAGTACAGGTTGAGCTTCGCCTCGATCTCGCCGTCGGCCGGCGGGGAGCTGGCCATCCGGCCGGTCTGCCCGCAGGCGCTGAGCCCGGCCAGCCCGGCCAGCCCCACGCCGGTGAGGAAGGCCCGCCGGCTCGGACCGGCAGCGCTCAGCAGCTGCCGGCGGATGCGCGGGGCCTCGGAGCGGGGTGCGAGGAAGCGCACCCGGTGGTCGCGCTCAGCCATCGCAGAACACCTGCGCCTGGTTGCGTCCCCATGACAGCCGCACCCGGGCGCCGGGCCCGAGGTGGTCGCTCGTGAGTGCCGGGACGCGGGCGAGGACTTCATGACCGTCGCGCAGCCGGACGATGTACTGCACGACGTCGCCGAGGAAGGACACCCCGACGACCTCCCCGTCGACGGCATCGGTGAGCTCCCTGCTGTCACCGCCGGCCGCACTGCCGCTGCCGGCTCTGCTGTCGCTGCCGCCCCTGCTGTCACCGCTGGCCGTGCTGTCGCTGCCGGCGGCGTCGAGCGGGGTGACGTCGATGATCTCCGGGCGCACGGCCGCCTCAACGGATCCGCCGGGCTTCGCCTCTGGTCCCAGCAGTCCGGCCGGCACGGTGATGAGGGAGCGGGCGGTGCGCAGCACGGCGGTGTCGCCGTCGATCGAGTCGAGGGTGGCGGAGACGAAGTTCTGCTTGCCGATGAAGCCTGCGACGAACCGGTTGGCGGGCCTGGAGTAGATCTCCTCGGCGGTGCCGACCTGCTGGATCTTCCCGGCGTTGAGCACGACGATCCGGTCGCTCATCGCCAGCGCCTCCTCCTGGTCGTGGGTGACGAAGACGAAGGTCATACCGAGTTCGGCGTGCAGGCGCTTGAGCTCAATCTGCATTTCCTCGCGCAGCTTGCGATCGAGTGCCGACATCGGCTCATCGAGCAGCAGCACCTGCGGCCGATTGACCAGCGCCCGGGCGAGGGCGACACGCTGCTGCTGGCCGCCGGAGAGCTGGTCGGGCTTGCGGTCGGCGAACCCGTCCATCTGCACCAGCCGCAGCGCTTCGATGACGCGCTCGCGGATCTCGGTCTTGGGCACGCGCTTCTGCTTGAGCCCATAGGCGACGTTGTCGGACACGCTCATGTGCGGGAACAGAGCGTAGGACTGGAAGACGGTGTTGACCGGCCGGCGGTGAGCCGGCACGCCGACAAGGTCCTGGCCGGAGAGCAGGATGTGCCCGGTGGTCGGCTCCTCGAAGCCGGCGATCATCCGCAGCAGGGTCGTCTTGCCGCAGCCGGAGGGCCCGAGCAGGGACAGGAACTCCCCGGCCTCGACGGTGAGGTCGAGTTCGCTCAGGGCGGTGTGGCTGCCGAAGCGCTTGGTCACCCCGCGGATCTCCAGCTGCCCGGGGCCCTCGCCGCTGTGGCGGGTGCCCGCGGTGCCGGCCCTGGTGCCGGGAGGCTGTGCGGCGGTGGTCTCGGTGTGCGCGCTCATGCCCGCTCCTTGTCGGTGGTGAAGATGATGTCCTGCCAGTCGCGGTGGGCGCCTGGGCTTTCGTCGATGAGGACGTGTTTGACCTGCGTGTACTCCTCGAAGGAGTACTGCGACATGTCCTTGCCGAAGCCAGAAGCCTTGTATCCGCCGTGCGGCATCTCGGAGATGATCGGGATGTGCTCGTTGATCCACACGCAGCCGGCCTCGATCTCGGCTGCCGTGCGCAGCGCCCGGCGGGTCGTGGTCGTCCAGGCGCTGGCGGCCAGCCCATAGACGGTGTCGTTGGCCAGTTCGATCGCCTCGTCATCGTCGTCGAAGGGCATGGCCACGAGCACGGGACCGAAGATCTCCTCACGCCACACCTCGGCGTCGGTGCCGATGCCGGTGATGAGGGTCGGTGCGTAGTAGGCGCTCTCCCCCGCGCCCGAGGCGGTGGCTGGGATTGTGCCCCCGCACCGGATCCGGGCGCCGGCTTCGCGGGCGCGGTCGACGGCTCCTGCGACCCGGTCGCGGTGCTCGGTGCTGATGAGGGAGCCGAGGTCGGTGGTCGCATCGTCGGGATCGCCGATGATGACGCCGTTCATGAGCTCGGTGACGCGGGTGCAGAAGTCCTCGAAGATGCTGCGGTGGACGATCGCGCGGGTGGCGGCGGTGCAGTCCTGGCCGCCGTTGATGAGGGAGCCGGCGACTGCGCCGCGGGCTGCGGCTTCGACATCGGCGTCGTCGAAGACGACGAACGGGGCCTTACCGCCGAGCTCGAGGTGGACGCGCGCACCCTTGGCTGCGCACATCTCCATGACCTTCCGGCCGACAGCCGTCGAGCCGGTGAAGGAGGTCATGACGACCCGCGCGTCGCGCACGAGCGCCTCTCCGGCGCTCTGCCCGTCGCCTGCGATGACATTGATGACGCCGGGCGGGAAGCCGACCTCGGCGGCGACCTCGGCGAGGATGAGCGAGGTGCCCGGTGTCAGCTCGGAGGTCTTGAGCACGATGGTGTTGCCGGCGGCCACAGCGGGGAAGATCTTCCAGGCCGCCATCTGCAGCGGGTAGTTCCACGGGGCGATCGAGCCGATGACGCCGATCGGCTCCCGCCGGGTCATCGACGTCGAGTTCGGCCAGTAGGAGCCTGCGGCCAGTCCGGTGAGCTGGCGGGCGGCGCCGGCGAAGAACCGGGCGTTGTCGATGCTGCCGGGCACATCGAACTCGGTGGCCAGGCGGATCGACTTGCCCGTCTGGGCCGATTCGAGCTCGGCGAGTTCGGCGGCGCGGGCCTCGAGTCCTGCGGCGAGGGCGAAGAGCAGATCGGAGCGCTCGCCGGGTGTGGTGTTCTTCCAGCCGGGGAAGGCCTCGGCTGCCGCGGTGACCGCTGCGTCGACGTCGGCAGGGCTGGCCAGGCGGTAGCGGGCGACCTCTGCGCCGGTGGCCGGTGAGCAGCGGACGAACTCCGGTCCTGTGCCGGGGGTGCGCTGCCCGTTGATGACGTGCATGGGTCTTCGAACCTCCGTGTCGGTGGTGCTGAACTGGGGTCCTGCCCCGGCACAGGTGGTGCCGTGGTGTGAGGCGAGGCACATCAGCGTTTCACCAGAGTAACGACACCTCCCCGCAATGTCTACTGATTTCGTACTTCTGGTCACTCTTGCAAGCTGTTTTCGCAATCAGATATGGTCAGAACCACTGATTACATTGTTATGATGAGTTCTGAAGGAGGCGTCATGACCGCTGAGACCCCTGCGCCGGATACGGAGCTCGATGCCAAGTCGAAGGCGATCATCGAGGCCCTTCAGCAGGACGGCAGGCGCAGCTACGCCGAGATCGGCCGCGACATCGGCATGTCCGAGGCGGCCGTGCGCCAGCGGGTTTCCAAGCTCACCGCAGCCGGGGTCATGCAGATCGTGGCCGTCACCTCTCCCCTGCAGCTGGGCTTTCACCGGCAGGCGATGATCGGGGTGAAGGTCAGCGGAGACATCACTGAGACCGCCGAGATCCTCAGCCAGCTGCCGCAGGTCGACTACACCGTCGTCACCGCTGGGGTCTACGACATCCTCATCGAAGTCGTCTGCGCTGATGACGATGAACTGCTGAGCCTGCTGCGGCAGCTGCGCTCGATCGAGCATGTCGAATCGACCGAAACGATGATGTACCTCAAGCTCTGGGACCAGAAGTACAACTGGGGCACACGCTAGGAAGTGGAGAACCACGTGGAACAGCACAACCTTCAAACCGGCATCCGCGATCACGTATGGATGCACATGGCCAATCACAAGCACCTCTTCGAGGGCGGCCGCACCCCGGTCATCACCCACGGCGAGGGCCACCACATCTTCGACGACACCGGCAGAAAGCTCATCGACGGTCTCGCCGGGCTGTTCGTCGTCCAGGTCGGCCATGGCCGTGAGGAACTCGCCCAGGCCGCCTACAACCAGACGAAGAAGCTCGGCTTCTTCCCCCTGTGGTCCTACACCCACGAACCGGCCATCCAGCTCTCCGAGCGCCTGGCCGGCTACGCCCCCGGTGACCTCAACCGCGTGTTCCTCACCTCCGGCGGCGGCGACTCGGTCGAGTCGGCGCTCAAGCTGGCGAAGAACTACTTCCGGCTCACCGGCAAGCCCGGAAAGCACAAGGTCATCTCCCGCGCCACCGCCTACCACGGCACTCCGCACGGTGCGCTGAGCGTCACCTCGCTGCCGGATCTGCGCAATCAGTTCGCTCCGCTCGTGCCCGGTGCCCACAAGGTGCCGAACACGAACTTCTACCGGGCCGATGACCGCTTCGCCGGTGATGAGAAGGCCTTCGGCCAGTGGGCCGCCGACCGCATCGAGGAGGCCATCGAATTCGAGGGCGCCGATTCGGTGGCAGCCGTGTTCCTCGAGCCGGTGCAGAACTCCGGCGGCTGCTTCCCGCCGCCGCCGGGCTATTTCGAGCGGGTGCGCGAGATCTGCGATGAGCATGACGTGCTGCTCGTCTCCGATGAGACGATCTGCGCCTTCGGCCGCATCGGCTCGATGTTCGCCTGCAACGACTTCGACTTCGTCCCCGACATCATCACCTGCGCCAAGGGCATCACCTCCGGTTACGCCCCGCTCGGTGCGATGATCGCATCGGATCGTCTGTTCGAACCCTTCGGCAAGGGCGGGGAGACGTTCTACCACGGCTACACATTCGGCGGTCACCCCGTTGCCTGCCACGTCGCGATGGCCAATCTCGACATCTTCGAAAGCGAAGAGCTCAACACCCGGGTCGCCACGAACGCACCGACGTTCCGCAAGACGCTGGAAAAGCTGCTCGACCTGCCGATCGTCGGCGACGTGCGCGGCGAGGGCTACTTCTACGGCATCGAGCTGGTCAAGGATCAGGCGACGAAGGAGACCTTCACCGCTGAGGAGTGCGAGCGCGTCCTCAAGGGCTTCGTCTCCTCTGCACTGTACGAGCGCGGCCTGTACTGCCGCGCCGATGACCGCGGCGAACCGGTCATCCAGCTTTCCCCGCCGCTCACCTGTGGCCCGGAGGAGTTCGAGGAGATGGAGCAGATCATCCGCTCGGTGCTCACCGACGCGTGGGAGATGATCTGATCGGGGCGCACGGCTAACTCACGGTCGCTGCGCCAAAAGCCGAAGACCCGCCGAACAGTCGTTCGGCGGGTCTTCGGTCGGTTTGATTTGATCAGAGGAATCTGGCTAGGAACTCGCGCGTTCGGACGTGCTGCGGGTTGTCTAGAACCTTCTCTGGCGGGCCCTCTTCCACAATCACTCCGCCATCGATAAATACGACTCGGTCGGCCGCCTCACGAGCGAACGAGATCTCATGTGTCACCACAACCATTGTCAGACCACCGTCAGCTAGTGTTCGCATCGTTGCCAGTACTTCACCAACGAGCTCAGGATCGAGCGCAGACGTCGGTTCGTCGAAGAGAACCAATGCTGGGTCCATTGCGAGTGCCCTAGCGATCGCAACGCGCTGCTGCTGTCCGCCTGATAGCTGCTCTGGATATGCCTTCTCGCGGCCAGCAAGCCCAACCAATTCGAGCAACTCAGTGGCGCGGCCATTTGCGTCGGAACGCTTGCGGCCGAGAACTCCTACTGGTCCTTCTGTGATGTTCTCAAGAACTGTCATGTGGGAGAAGAGATTGAACTGCTGGAACACCATCCCAATCTGGGCTCGACGCCGTGCAAGCTCGCGCGGCGGAACCTGGTGGAGCCTTCCGCGTTTCACTGTGTAACCGACATCCTGGCCTTTCACAAGGATCCGCCCACCGTCAGGTTGTTCCAGAAGGTTGACGCACCGAAGAAAGGTGGACTTTCCCGATCCGGAGGGCCCGAGGATGACCACTGATTCCCCTTCGGCGACTTCGAGATCGATTCCCTTCAGCACCGATGCGTCACCGAAGCGCTTTTCGACACCGATTGCCTGCAAAACCGGCTCCGTCGTGTGCTGTTTCGCCTCGATCGTCCTCTTCGGCTGGTCAGACACGTGCCGCCACCTCCTTCTGACTTGCGAAGATTCTGGAAAGCCTGGTGCGGAGGCTCGTTCCACCGGTCGGTTGGTCAGACTTTCCGTAGTGCCGTTCGATGAAGTGCTGCCCGATATTCAGTAGTGACGTGACGACGAGATACCAGATACAAGCGACTATCAGAAGCGGTATGGTTTCGAAGTTTCGGTTGTAGATTGCCTGGGCCGAGTAGAGCAGATCTGCCAAAGCGATAACACTCACCAACGCTGTACTCTTCACCATCGAGATCACCTGGTTCCCGGTCGGAGGAATGATGAACCTCATAGCCTGAGGGAGCACGATCCGATGGAAGCTCCTGAAGGGCGACATTCCGATGGCCGCGGCAGCTTCACGCTGCCCACGCTTTACCGACATCAAGCCGCCTCGGATTATTTCAGCCATCAGCGCCGCCTCGTTCAGGCCCAAACACAGGATCGCTGCCAGGAAGGCTGTCACGATCCGGTTCGTAGGAGCCTCCGCAAACGTCGGCCCACCGAAGGGAACACCAACCGCCAAAACTGGAAACAGCGCTGAGAGGTTGTAGAAGAAGATCAGCTGGATCAGCGTCGGCGTACCTCGGAAGAACCAGATGTAGAAGGCAGCTAGTGGCTTCAGTACCGGGTTGTCTGACATACGGCAAAGCGCAAGGATCACACCAAGGATGATTCCGATGGTCATCGCGATAACAGTCAGGAGAAGCGTCATGCCCAAACCGCGCATGATCGACTTCTCAAAAAGATAGGTCGCGACTACATCCCAGCCAAAGTTTGGCGTTGTGAAAAGTAGATAGACGACCTGCCCAGCAAGAAGCAGGGCAACAGCCGCTCCAACGATCTGCCACGGGTGCCTCTTCCTGTGAGCGTTGCTGATATCCAGGTGTTCAGTGCGTTCAGTCATCATCATTTCGCCAGGTTGATACCAGGGGTGTCGAGCTTGTTGGCGTCTAGATCCCACTTGTCCATGATGGCGTCGTAGGTGCCGTTAGCGTGAAGTTCCTCGAGGCAGGCCAACAGGACATCAGTCATCTCAGAGTCTTTAGGCACCATGATCCCTTGGTAGAGGTCATCGAAGCCGTTCTTGTCTTCGGTGCCTACAAGTTCCAGCTTGCCGCCGGAGTCGTTGACGAAATAGGTCAGGGGTGCCCGCGAGGAAAAGAACGCGTCGGCTCTCCCGGACTGCACCGAGAGGATGGCACTCGGCTGGTCTTTATAGGACTGGACCTCGATTGACTCTTTGCCCCCGTTCTCGCACGTTGAAGACTGTTCCTTGATCACCGATTCGGCGGATCCGCCTGCTTGAACAGCAATTTTCCGACCACACGTCGTATCGAGACCGTCGATATCCTGAGGGTTACCCTTTTGGACGGCGAAGACCACATATTCCTGCACCCAATCAATGAACGTCGCCTGCTCCTGTCGTTCCGGGAAGTCGCCGGTCGGGCCGATACTGAGGTCGTACCGACCAGCCTCCATACCCGTCAGCACGCTGGCCAGGCCATCGATTGTTTGATGCTCGACGTCTACTCCAAGCATCTGACCCATTGCTTCAGCGAGGTCGGCGCTTGCGCCTGTAACTTTGTTCTCTCCGTCGACAATCGTGTATGGAGGGAATGAACCGGTGTTCACAGACGTCACGGATCCTGCGTCCTTGATCTTGTCAGGCAGCTGATCGTGGAGCTTCTGGTTGAGTTCCTGCTTCTTCACCTCGATTGAATCGCCTCCGGGTTCGTCCTTGTCACCGGACTCATCCACTGTGCAGCCCGCGGTCAAGGTGAGCGCGGCGCTCATCGCGATCGCTGTCCAGATCGGCTTCGACTTGATGGTGGAGTTCATGACTATTCCTAACTCTTCACTTTCGGAGCGTCGGCTGTGAATGGCAATCAGGCGACGGTGTGCTCGGGCTTAAATGACAACTCGTACCGACGGTGTTGCAGCACCGGCAGCTTTATGCGACTTTCTTTCAACTGGTGCTTGCTCAACGTGGCAGTGGCAAGATCGGTCTCCTGCGTGCAGGTCGCGAGCGGCATGCCAAGCGGATCGATGATCCGTGAGCCGCCAACGCAAGCTGGCCCAGACTCACCTGATGCGGCCACGAAGACCGTTGCATCGAGTGCGCGCGCCGATACCAAGGTCGCCCACTGAAACTCTTTTGTTCTGCCAGCCGCCCATGCCGCTGGCAAAGCGACAATTTCAGCGCCCCGGTCCGCTAGGTCGCGCGCTAGCTCAGGAAATCGAACGTCGTAGCAGGTCATGAGCCCGACGTTGAAGCCACAAACATCGATTATCGGCGGTCGTTCATCACCAGATCGGACGTTCTCGGATTCGACCGCCGCAAAAGCATCGTAGAGATGCAACTTCCGATAGACCCCTCGCACTTCCCCATTCTGGATCGCAACGAGGGTGTTGAACGGGCGCGGCTCAGCTGAGCTTTCATGAATACCGAAGATGACGGTCACACGACGGTCGCGGGAGAGATCGAGCATTGCTGTGACAAAGGGGCCATCAAGTGCCTGAGCGGCGTCTCGAATCAGTTCCTTGCGGTCGATAAACCGGGTCATGATCCCCTCTGGTAGAACAAGGAGGTCTACCCCCGCAGTCTCTGCTCTGTCCATCAAGAACCCCGCCATATCAATATTGGTCTGCCAGTCTTCAGCGACGGGGAACTGGCCGACAGCTACCTTGATCTCTGTATTGGGATCTCCGCTCATCGCATCTCACCTTCCTCGGTCAAGTCGTACGGGAATAACTGGTCCAGGCTCGGCGACTCCAAAATGAGACCTTGAGTGGACATATGCCTTAAGAAGTCGTGAAGCATAGTGCGATTTGCTCCGACGCCAACGCGATTGGGCTCTCCAAATCCTGTAGCGTCAAGCAGATCGAATGCACTGTTCAGCCACGGCGTGACGTCCAACAGCTTGCGATGCCGTGCTGCCGCGACCTGCTCGGACTGACGAAACATGCACCCGAGCTCGTTGGGGAGAGTCGGATCGGTACGCAAGGCTTCGGCTCTGACAGCCAAAACGTGGATCCCCGGAACATAACCGTGCTTCTGAAGGAACTTCTGTTCTTCACGTGTCACGTCGTCGAACAGCAGTCGCATCCCGCTATCGGGGTCACGGAACCCTGGAGGAAGGAACGGGCTGAAAACTGCATCAAGCTGACCGTCTGCAAGCATCTCGGTCATCGGTTTGTCGCTGGTCCGGACGGAAAGATCGCTCCGTGGCCTCACGCCATCAAACCGATCGGTCACCGGATGCTGCGGCGTCAACCGTCCTACCGTCCACTCGACGCTAGACAGCTCGATGCCCGACTCCGTGAGTAGAGCTCGGGTCCACGTGTTGCCCGAGTCTGGCCACCCGGTGACCCCGATCCTGGCTCGCGCTAGGTCGGGAATCGCCCTTGCTTCTGACGACTCGGGCACGATTATGCACCGGTGCCGGAACCCACGCATCAGGAATATCGGAAGTGCGATAACCGAGTCATCCCCGGCTACACGACGGCGAATGTAACGGCTCAGTGAGGTCTCGCCGGCAACATAGGCCGAGTCTGTCCAGAGATCAGGGGTGTGATCCAGTCTCGTGAGGTTCACCTGACGTCCAGACGGGCTTCCCACGTCCCCCATAGCGATGGGAAAAACGTGGTCCCACTGGCGAGTTCCGACTCTAAGTGGCTCTGACAACTTTTAGACCTTTCGACGATGTGGTGTGGTTAACATTAAGTTCAGTATGATTGAGAAACAATAGCTACTATTGATTCTGAACAATGAAAGAGGGGCCCATGGCGTCCGAACCAGTTGCGATCACCGTGGAGATGGTCATGACGCGCACTCGCGAGGCTTCCGCAGCGGGAATCGCCGCAGCCGTCACTCAGATGATCCGAAACGGGGAAGTCTCGACTGGAGCTCGGTTGCCAAAAGTTCGGGACCTGGCCAGAGCTCTCCACGTCAGTAGCGCGACTGTTTCCGCCGCTTGGAAGACGCTCCGAACTCGCGGTTACGTGGAAGGAGCAGGACGGCAGGGGTCCTGGATCTCGTCGTCTGCGCCAAACGTCGGCCCGAGGCGGTTTGACCACATTTCCGGCTACTGGCCTAAGGGCACGGCCGACCTGACTTACGCCACTCCCGATCCGGCTCTCCTACCGGATCTGTCATCAGCTCTAACGTTCGCGACACAAGCTGATCCCGACCTACATAGCTACTCCCGCCAGGACATCACTCCGGCACTGAGGGAAGCTCTACTCGAACTCTGGCCGTTCCCAGCAAGACATTGGCTAGCCGTCAGCGGTGGGTACGAGGGCCTTCTACTCCTACTGCAAGGCCTCGCTTCACCAGGCGACCGTGTTGCAGTCGCGGATCCAGCCTCACCCCGCACCCTCGACATCCTCGACCGGTGTGGGCTTCGGCCAGTCCCCGTTGCGACTGACTCTCGAGGACCGCTGCCTTCCTCCGCCGCAGAGGTACTTTCCAGCGGGGTTATTGCGTTCATTTGCGAGCCTCGCTGCAGCGCGTTGCTCGGTGTTTCCATGACCCCGGAACGCAGGCAGGAGCTTGCAACTGTTCTGGCTCGTCACGAAACGCTCATCATCGAAGACGACGGATCGGGCGACATTTCAGAACAACCGCTCGTCAGCTTGGGCGAGCTCCTACCGGAAATGACGGTCCTCATCCGAAGCTTCTCTAAGTCGCATGGCCCTGACTTGCGCATCGGAGTCATCGGCAGCTGCAAGCCACGTCCTATAGAGCTGGCTCGCGACACTTTGCATTATGGAGCGGGGTGGGTGAGCCGCATCTTACAGAATGCGCTGGCCTTCTTACTGACGGATCAAGACTCGATCAAAGCAGTCGACTACGCACGGCGCGCCTACTCAGATCGACGCGCAGCGCTCGTCGAGTCCCTAGCTGAGCACGGCGTCACACCGCTTTCACACGACGGCCTTGTGATGGCTTTACCGGTACGTGATGACGCTGGGGCCCAGCTCGTGCTCGCGGCGCACGGCTACGCGGTTACCTCGTCGGAGCTCACACGCATCAAACGGCAACAACCATTCATACGTGTCACAGTCGGGGCACTGAGCGCCGAAAAGATTCCCGCTGCGGCTGCAGCCATCGCAATCGCTTCTGAGGCGCCCAGCCCACACCTTGCGTGATCCGATCGGTGCTGGCCTGGATTGAAACGCAGCTAACGCTCACACCCGTCCGCGCAGCCAGGCGGCATTGGCGAGGAACTCGGCGACGTCGTCGAGCGCCGTGTCGCCGAAGGAGGCGCGCGGCGAGTGGTTCGTCTCGTTGGCGTCTCCGTACGGTTCGGTGCCGACGAGCGCATAGGTGCCCGGGACCTCGGCGAGCACATGGGAGAAGTCCTCAGATCCGGTCAGCGGTTCGGGCAGTTCGGTCCACGCACCCTCCCCGAACGTCGCCTCGATGACCCGGCAGGCGTACGCGGTCTCGGTCGCGTCATTGACGGTGACCGGGTAGTCGGGCATGACCTCGATCTCGGCGCTCATCTGGTGGGCTTCGGCGATCGCCGGCATCCCGGTCTGGCTGCTGGCGCTGTACGGGGCGTTCCTCATGGCCGTATGCGGTGTTCGGCATGCTCGGCAGTCTCATCGCCTACCTCGTCGCGCTGGGGATCCGCCGGCCGGAGCCGATCGGCGCCGATGAGCCCGATCCGACGCTATTGGAGCCCGACGCGCCAGAGGCGACGGACGCGACAGCCTGAACCGTGAGGCCCTGAGCCGCCCGGATCTGGACCCCTCAGGCCTGGGCCACCCGAACCTGGGCCGCACGGACCAGGGTCACGGGCCAGAGTCGGGCACCACAGTCGCACTGCTCGCCGGGCCGACCAGCCCGGAACGCAACAGCCCCTCACCGGCATCATGCCTGGTGAGGGGCTGTTTTCACAACGTGCGCGAGGGGGGACTTGAACCCCCACGATCTTGCGATCACTGGCACCTGAAGCCAGCGCGTCTACCAATTCCGCCACTCGCGCGAGCAGCACCAGGAAACTCTAACACCACTGACGCGACAGTTCCAATCCGGCGACTCGAGTCACATCTGCCGGCCCCGTGAGACGGCGCTCTGACCCCGCCAATCGCCCCGCGCCACCGGCGAAATCCCAGGTCAGAAGCTCAGGCACGGCACCCTGAGGCCTTTCTGGGCAGATATACAGAGCCGATGGCATGTGATTGACAAGCGATCGCGTTAGCATGGAGTGTTGACAGCTCGCACGCTGAGCCCCTCAGCGTGCGCGCACGGCCACAGACTGTACCACCAGCCGAGATGCCTCGGCAGCGCACCAGGAAGGAGGCACCGATGGGCGTACTCGACCGCTTCGAAAGACGTATCGAACGCGTCGTCAACGGTGCCTTCGCCAAGGCCTTCCGCTCCCAGGTCGAGCCCGTCGAGCTCGCCGGGGCGCTGCGCACCGAATCCGACAACCGCGCCGCCGTCGTCTCCCGCGGCCGCACGCTGACGGCCAACAGCTACACCATCGAACTCTCGGCCTCGGACTATGAGCGCCTCGAGCCGATCCAGGCCGAGCTGCGCCGCGACCTGCGCCAGGTCGTCGGCGACCACGCCGTCGAACAGGGCTACAGCTTCGTCGGCCCGATCAACGTCGGCTTCGAACGCGCCGAGGACCTCGACACCGGCATCTACCGGGTGCGCTCGAACACCCTGCGCCCGGACGGCTCGCCGGCCGCGCAGCCGCCCAACCGCGGCGGCTACGACCCCGAGAGCCGCGCCAACCCCATCGTCGCCGAGGAATGGGAGCAGCGCTCCGGGCACACCTCCTCGCGCCCCAACCCGCAGGTCGCCCCGCAGGCATCCGGCTACGACGAGGCGCCCGCCTACGCCGGCGCCCCGGCCCCGGCGATGGGCCGCCCCCGAGGCGCGGCTCGCCCCGGTGCCGCGGCTCCGGGCGGTGCCGGCTCCAGTGCCGCCGGTCATCCGCGACCGGGTTCGAACATCCAGTGCAGCGCCGAGATCAACGGCCGCAGCTACCGCCTCGGCGAGGGCACGACCGTCTTCGGCCGCTCCTCGAACAGCGCCGACATCGTCCTCGATGACTCCGGTGTCTCGCGCCGGCACTTCGAGATCACCGTGCGCGACGGCCACGCGACGGCCACCGACCTCGGGTCGACGAACGGCACGCTGCTCGACGGCCGCCGCATCACCTCCGTCACACTCACCGATGGCGCCCGGATCACTGCCGGGGACACCGAGGTGCTCTTCAGGCACAGGGAAATGGGAGGCTGATGAGCGAGTTCACCGTCCTGGTGCTGCGGTTGGCATTCTTCGTTCTGCTGTGGCTCTTCGTCTTCCTCATCGCCGGTGTCCTGCGCCAAGACCTCTTCGGCCCGCGCCGCAGCAGGAACCGCGCCTCCAAACGCGGCCGCCGCAGCGGCCCCTCCCCCGCTCCCGCGCCGGGCCCGGCCCCGCAGCCGGCGGCAGCCAGCCACCCGCCGGCGGCCAGCCCGCCGCACTCACTCGTCATCACCTCCGGAGCCATGCAGGGCATGGTCATCGCACTCGGCACCGGCCCGATCACGCTCGGCCGCTCGAATGACAACACCGTCGTCCTCGACGACGACTTCGCCTCCGGCCACCACGCCCGGTTCGTCCCCTCCGGCGGCCGCTGGTACGTCGAGGACCTCGGCTCCACCAACGGCACCTTCATCGGCGAACAGCGCCTGTCCAGCCCCGTCCCCATCTCCCCCGGCACCGCCGTGACCGTCGGCCACACCACCATGGAGCTACGTTCGTGAGCAGTCCCCATCCCATCACGCTGCGCTCAGCAGCCCGCTCCCACGTCGGCGCCGTGCGCAAGAACAACCAGGACTCCGGCTATGCCGGGCCGAACTTCCTCCTCATCGCCGACGGCATGGGCGGTCACGCCGGCGGTGACGTCGCCTCGGCGATCACCGTCGCCCGGCTCGCCGACCTCGATGCCGACGATCACGAACACGACGCCTCCGAAGCCCTGCGCACCGCGATCCTCGACGCCAATGAGCGCATCACCAACTCCGTGACCGAGAAGCCCGAACTCGCCGGCATGGGCACCACCGTCACCGCGCTGCTGCGTGCCGGTTCGAAGCTGGCGCTGGCCCACATCGGCGACTCGCGCGGCTACCTGCTGCGCGACGGCGAACTCGATCTCGTCACCCACGACCACACCTTCGTGCAGATGCTCGTCGACGAAGGCCGCATCACCGCCGAAGAGGCCGAACAGCACCCGCAGCGCTCGGTCGTCATGCGCGTGCTCGGCGACGTCGGCGCGGCCCCCGACCTCGACATGTCGATCCGCGAGGCCCGCCTCGGCGACCGCTGGATGCTGTGCTCGGACGGTCTGACCGGCTTCGCCGACATCGACGAGATCAAGCACACCCTGGCCACCGTCGACGATCCCGGTGCTTGCTGCGACCGGCTCGTCGAGATGGCCCTCGACGGCGGTGGCGCGGACAACATCACCGTCGTCATCGGCGACGTCGTCGAGGCCGACGACAGCGCTGAGACCATCAGCGGCGAATCCGTCGGCTCAGTGCGCGACAACCCCCAGTTCGCGCTGCTGGGCCAGAAGGACACCCCCACCGAGCTCATCGACACCGGCCAGTTCGACACCATCGGCGAGGAGAACACCGACACCCGCCCACTCGACATCGTCGACCGGCCCGACAACGGCGCACCTGCCGCGGCGAGCACCGCCTCGGGCACGGCCGCTGGCCCCGCCGGGGCCTCCGCCGCCGGGACCGCCGGCTCAGCTGCCCGCGGTCGCGGCACGCGCACCGCGACCGCCGCTGAGACCCAGGAGATCGTCCGCCACGACGAGGACTGGGACGACGACGAGCGGCCCAGGCGCCGCCCGCTGCTCGGCATCATCGTCACCATCGCCGTGCTCGCAGCACTCGTGCTCGCTGGCGTCGTCGGCTACACCTTCATCCGCGGGCAGTACTACGTCGCCGCCGATGCCGGCAATGTCGCCGTCTACCGCGGCATCGCCCAGAAGCTCGGGCCGATCGAACTCTCCGAACTCGACGAGACCACCGATGTGCGCGTCGATGACCTCTCGGCGTACTCGCAGCGCCGCATCGAGCAGACCATCCCGGCCAGCTCACGCGCCGATGCCGACAGACTCATCGGCAACCTGCGCGATGAGGCCGAGCAGAACGCCGCGAAGAAGATGAGCGCCGGCGCCGCCGACGCCTCAACCGACCCGGCACCGCCGCCGGAGGACACCGGCGAACCGAACCCGGACAGCACCGACCAGCAAGGGCAGGGCGTGCCCGAACGGCCCTCGGGCACGGGCGGGTGAGCATGAGCTACGCACCTGACGCTCCCGCACTCTCCCCGGCCGGGACGACGTCCCAGCGGCACCGGAGCCCGCAGGCGCTGCGGATCTCCGAGCTGCTGCTGACCGCGCTGGCCGTCGTCATCTCCGCCGGGGCCTACGCACTCGTGGGCCTCGGCAGCGAACAGACCGTGCCGGCCAACGTCTACCAGTACGCCGGCTGGCTGGCAGCCCTCGCCCTCGCCCTGCACCTCATCGTGTGGTGGCGGGCCCGCTACGCCGACCCGGTCCTCGTGCCGCTGGCCGTGCTGCTCAACGGACTCGGCCTGGCGATGATCTACCGCATCGACGTCGCCAAGACCGCCGCCGGACGCGAATCGAATGCCGCCGTCTCCCAGCTCATCTGGATGACCCTCGGGATCATCCTGTGCGCCCTCGTCATCGCGTTCCTGCGCGATCACCGGATGCTGCGCCGCTACACCTACCTCACCGGCTTAGCCGCCCTCGTGCTGCTCATGCTGCCGCTCGTGCCCGGCCTCGGCAAGACCATCAACGGCGCCCGCATATGGATCGGCATCGGCGGCATGTCCTTCCAGCCCGGTGAGATCGCCAAGATCTGCCTGGCGATCTTCTTCGCCGGCTACCTCGTCAGCTTCCGCGACCAGCTCGTGCTCGCCGGACCCAAGTTCCTCGGCATGCAGTTCCCGCGCCCACGCGACCTCGGGCCGATCATCATCGCCTGGATCGCCAGCGTCGGCATCCTCGTCCTGCAGCGCGACCTCGGCACCTCGCTGCTGTTCTTCGGCCTCTTCGTCGCCGTCCTCTACGTCGGCACCGGCAAGAAGGCCTGGATCTTCCTCGGCCTGGGCATGTTCACCGCCGGTGCGCTCATCGCCTCGCGCATCTTCAGCCACGTCCAGCAGCGTCTCGACGGCTGGCTCGATGCGCTCAACCCGGACATGTACAACCGTGAGATCGGCGGGTCCTACCAGCTCGTGCAGGGCCTGTTCGGCATGGCCAAGGGCGGACTGACCGGTGCGGGCCTGGGCAACGGCCGGCCCCACATCGTGCCCTATGCCGAATCCGACTTCATCTACGCCTCCCTCGGCGAAGAGCTCGGACTGGTGGGCATGTTCGCGATCCTGCTGCTCTACGTCGTGCTCTTCGAACGCGGCATGAAGATCGCCCAGCAGCTGCGCGACGGCTTCGGCACCCTGCTGGCCACCGGCCTGTCCTTCACCATCGCCCTGCAGTGCTTCATCGTCATCGGCGGCGTCACCCGGCTCATCCCGCTCACCGGCCTGACCACCCCGTTCCTGGCCTACGGCGGCTCCTCGCTCATCGCGAACTGGATCATCATCGGCCTGATGCTGCGAATGAGCGACAACGCCCGCCGCCCGGCCGAGGAGTTCCAGACCGGCGTGCTCACCATCCAGAAGCCCGTCGACGAGGACGAGGCCCACGAATCGGCGCTCGCTTCGACGCTCGGCCGGCTGCGCTCCAAGCGCAAGGTCCGCCGTCCCGATGACGCACCGGTGACCCCTCCCGAGGTGTACGCGACCGGCGAGCAGCACCCCACCCCCGCCTCGGGCGCGGGAATCGACGCCGATGACACCCCGACGACGAACTTCCAGCGCGGAGGTGAGAACCAGTGAAGAACCCGCTCAAGCATCTGGCCGTCGTCGGCTTCGTGATGTTCGCGCTACTGTTCGGCTCGACGAGCTACGTGCAGTACTTCGCCGCGCAGTCGCTGAAGGACAATCCGCTGAACAACCGGACGCTGCTCGACGAGCTCTCCCGCGACCGCGGGCCGATCCTCGTCGACGGCACCCCGATCGCCTACTCCGAGCCCGTCGACGACCCGTACAAGTTCCAGCGCAGATACGGTGCCGAGGGGATGTCGGCGGAGATGTACGCCAGCCTCACCGGCTACTTCTCCATCACCTCGGGCACCTCTGGGCTCGAGCGCACCGAGAACGGACTGCTCTCCGGCACCGACGATGCGCTGTTCTACGACAAGGTCTCCAATCTGCTCACCGGCCAGCAGCCGGCCGGCGCCGCCGTCGAACTCACCATCAACCCGAAGGCCCAGAAGGCCGCCTGGGACGGCCTGAGCGGCCAGCGCGGCGCCGCTGTCGCCCTCGACCCGAAGACCGGCAAGGTCCTCGCCATGGTCTCGACGCCGGGCTGGGACCCGAACGCGCTGGCCACCCACAACCGGGACGCCGCCCTCGATGCGTACAACTCGCTCATCGACAACGACGCCAACCCGGCCTACAACCGGGCGATCGGCGGCAACCTCTACCCGCCGGGCTCGACGTTCAAGCTCGTCACTGCCGCGGCCGCCATCGAATCCGGGCAGTACAGCAAGGACTCCGAGCTGCCCTCGCCGACCGTTCTCGACCTGCCGCAGACCTCGGCGACGATCCGCAACGCCGGCGGTGCCTCCTGCGGCAATGGCAGCACTGCCAGCCTCGACCATGCGCTGACGAAGTCGTGCAACACGACCTTCGCGCAGCTGGGCATGGACCTGGGTGCTGATGCGATGAATGAGCAGGCGAAGAAGTTCGGGTTCGGGGAGAGCTTCGACATGCCGCTGGCGGTCACTGCCTCGTCGTTCCCCTCCGATGTCAACGAACCGCAGCTCGCCCAGTCGTCGCTCGGCCAGTTCGAGGTGCGCGCCACCCCCATCCAGATGGCGATGGTCGCCTCGGCGATCGCCAACGACGGAGAGCTCATGCAGCCCCAGCTCATCTCCCAGATCCGCAATGCCCGCACCCTCGATCTCATCGAGGAGCCGCGGCCGCGGACCTTCTCCAACCCGATCAGCAGCGACACCGCCGGTCAGCTGACGGACATGATGGTCAACGTCGTCGACTCGGGAACCGGCACAGCCGCGAAGATCCCCGGTGTCGATGTCGCAGCGAAGACCGGCACGGCACAGCACGCGAAGGGCAGGGCACCGCATGCATGGTTCACCTCCTTCGCCCCGGCAGACGACCCGCAGGTCGCCGTGGCAGTCGTCGTCGAAAGCGGCGGCAATGCCGGCAATGAGGCCTCCGGTGGACGCGTCGCGGGCCCGATCGCAAAATCAGTCATGGAAGCGGTGATGGATTCATGAGGCCAGAACCAGGCACGCTGCTCGGCGGCCGTTACGAGCTCACCAGCCGGATCGCCGTCGGCGGCATGGGCGAGGTGTGGCGCGGACGCGACACCGTCCTCGAACGCGAGGTCGCCGCGAAGATCATGAAGGACGAGTACCTGTCCGATCAGGGATTCCTCGCCCGCTTCCGGGCCGAGGCGCGTTCGATGGGTGCTGTGTCCGATCCCGGCATCGCCGGTGTGTACGACTACGGCGAGGAGAACGGCTCACCGTACCTCGTCATGGAGTTCGTGCCCGGTGAGTCGCTGGCCGCTCTGCTCGACCGCGGCCCGATGAGCGAGGCCGATACGCTCTCGATCGTCGCGCAGGCCGCGCAGGCGCTGCATGCAGCGCACATGTCCGGGGTCGTCCACCGCGACGTCAAGCCCGGCAACCTGCTCATCACCCCGGACTTCCGGGTCAAGATCACCGACTTCGGCATCGCCCGGGTCGCTGACCAGGCGCCTTTGACGAAGACCGGCCAGGTAATGGGCACCGCCCAGTACCTGGCCCCAGAGCAAGCGACCGGCAAGGGCTCGACACCGAAGTCGGACCTGTACTCACTCGGCATCATCGCCTACGAGGCGCTGGCCGGAAACCGCCCGTTCACCGGCGACTCGCAGGTCGAGATCGCCATCGCGCAGGTCAACCGCCAGCACCCGCCGCTGCCGGAGACGGTCTCCGAACCGGTCCGCCGGCTGGTCGACTCGCTGCTGTCGAAGCAGCCGGAGAAGCGCCCGGCCTCCGGTGCCGCTCTGGCGACTGCAGCGCGTGCTCTCATGAACGGCGATGTGCCCGCAGCCGAGGCGGCGGTCCCGCAGATGCTCGCCGCTGGAGCGGCTGCCGCAGCCGCTTCCGAGGCGGTCACCCGTGTGTTCAGCCAGCCTGAGGACTCCTCGACCCGCGTCATGCCGGCCACCCAGCAGACCCGCGCCTATCAGCCGGGCAGCCATACCGGTGCGGCTGCCGTCGCCCCGTACGGGTCCGACCGTCAGCTGGCCGAGGACCCGGAGGCCGACGAGGACGAGAAGAAGTCGAAGGCCCCGGCGATCATCGTCACGATCCTGGTGATCCTGCTGCTGGCCGGTCTCGCCTGGATCGGCTGGCTGTTCTTCGGCCCCAAGGACAACGAACCGGCTCCTGCTCCGACGGCGACGGCCACGCCGACGCAGGAGGAGATCACCATCAAGCCCAGCGACTACATCGGCCTCTCCGAAGCCTCGGCGACCTCGAACCTCGAGCAGCTGGGGCTGAAGGTCAAGTCGACGATGGTGACCTCCGATCAGCCTGCCGGCACGGTCGTCGATGTCCGCGAGGGCAGCAACGGCTACACTTTTGCCCCTGGTGACACCGTCACGATCGAAGTGTCGGAAGGACCGCAGCGCCAGGAGCCGACCCGCGCCCCGGAGCCGACGCAGGAACGTGAGCCCACGCGCAGCCCGCAGCCGACGCAGGAACCCGAACCTGAGCCCACCCAGCCGCCGGACGACGGCGGCGATGATGGTGGCGACGGTGGCGGTGACGGCGGCAACGGCAACGGCAACGGCAACGGCGGTGGCAACAACGGCAGCGGACCGGGACAGAACTCCGGCCGCGGCGGAAACTGACAGACGAGAAGGAACAGCATGAGCGAACCGCGGATACTCTCCGGCCGATACGAAGTGCATCGGCTGCTGGGACGGGGCGGCATGGCCGAGGTCCATGAGGGCCTCGACACCCGCCTGGGCCGTCGTGTTGCCATCAAGCTGCTGCGCTCCGACCTCGCCCGCGACCCGTCCTTCCATGCCCGCCTCAAGCGCGAGGCGCAGGCGGCCGCGGGTCTCAACCACCCCGGCATCGTGGCCGTCTACGACTCCGGTGAGGAGGTCTTCTCCGAATCCGGCGGCTCGACCATGCAGGTGCCCTTCATCGTCATGGAGTACGTCGAGGGGCACACGCTGCGCGAGGTGATCTCCACCCATGGCAGCCTGACGATCCGCGAGGCCCTCGACGTCACCGCAGGTGTGCTCGGCCCGCTGGAGTACAGCCACCGCAACGGGATCGTCCACCGCGACATCAAACCCGCCAACGTCATGCTCACCCCTGAGGGCGACATCAAGGTGATGGACTTCGGCATCGCCCGCGCCCTGGAGGACACCGGCAGCCTGACCCAGACCCAGTCGGTCGTCGGCACCGCCCAGTACCTCTCACCTGAGCAGGCGCGCGGCGAGATCGTCGACGCCCGCTCGGATCTGTACTCCACCGCCTGCCTGCTGTACGAACTCGTCGCCGGCCGGCCGCCTTTCCAGGGCGATTCGCAGCTCGCGGTCGCCTACCAGCACGTCGGCGAGCGACCGAAGGCTCCCTCGGAGTTCAACCCCGAGGTGCCGCCTGCGCTCGACCGGCTGCTCATGCACGCCCTGGAGAAGGACCGCGACATCCGCTACCAGGATGCCTTCACCTTCCGCGAGGACGTGCTGGCCGTGCGCGACGGCCGCCCGACTTCGCTCGACGGCGATGCCGATGACGCGACCCAGATGTTCAGCCCGCCGGCCGCCCTGGCCGGTGCCGGGCTCGGTGCAGCCGCAGCCGGCCTCGGCACCCCGCAGTCGGCCTACGCCACCGGTGTGCCGACTCAGGCGATGAACACCGCGCCGATGACGAACGCCGTCGCCACCGTGCCGGAGGATGAGGACGGTGTCGATGAGGAGAAGGAGCGCAAGCGCAAGACCTGGATGTGGATCGGTGCTGCGCTTGTCGCCGTCGTGCTCGCCGGGCTCGGCCTGTGGGTCTACAACGCCACGAAAGAACGGGAGCCGGTGACCTTCGAGCTGGCGGATCTGCGCGACCGCTCAGCCGATGATGCCGACAGCTACCTCATCAACCAGAACCTCACACCTGATCGTGAGCCGATCGCCGATGATGAGATCAAGGAGGGCAACGTCGTCAAGACCGATCCTCCGGCCGGCTCCCAGGTCAAACACGGCGACACGATCAAGGTCTACGTCTCCACCGGCCCCGACGTGGTCTCCGTGCCCGACGTGTCCGGGGAGACCGAGTCGCTGGCCCGCCAGCGCATCAACGACGCCGACCTCAAGGCCGGCAACAACATCGACGAGAACTCACCGGACGTCGAAGCCGGCACAGTCATCGAGACGCGCCCGAAGGCCGGCACCGAGGTCGACAAGGACTCCAACGTCGACCTGGTGCTCTCGACCGGACGGATCGATGTGCCCGATGTGCTCGGCAGGACCGAGCAGGAGGCCTGCGACGCGCTCAAAAGCGAGGACTACCAGTTGGAGTGCGACGTCAGGGAAGAGGAGACCGCCGATCACGAAGAGGGCAAGGTCTTCAGGCAGAGCGCCGATGCCGGTGAGGAGGTCGAGCAGCATGCCACCATCACCATCACGATCGCCAAGGCCCCGCCGGAGCCGACCGAGACCCCGACTCCGTCACCGGAGCCGACCGACGACGATGACGATGGCGGCGGCCTCGAGTGGCCGTGGCCGGACAACACCTTCAACCCGGGCAACCGGCTCGACGAGGTCGCAGACGATGCCCTGAACCGCATGCGCGGACGCTTCGGCTTCACCAGCTGAGCTGTGCGTGACGACTGACCGGCCGGGATTCCTCCGGCCGGTCAATGCATTCAGGAGTGAGCCCAGCTGCGCGCTGAGAGCAGCGGAGACACAAACGAAATAACTCGCCGAATTGAAGCGTCCGGGGTTTTGTTCCGATCTATTTCCTCAAGGAGAATCGGAACATGCCCCAGAAGTACAGTCCTGAGTTCAAGACCCGAGCCCTGGAGCTCACAAAAGAGCGCATCCGTACCGAGCAGTGCTCCGGTTGGGTCGCCTGCACCGCCGTGGGCGAAGCCCTCGGTGGGACGTATCGATCGTGGCGAAGCCCCAGGACTCAGCACCGCTGAGGCCGAGGAGATCACGAAGCTGCGCAAGGAGAACCTCGAGCTGCGCCGCGCGAGCGAGATCCTGCGCAAGGCTTCAGCTTTTTCGCCGCGGAACTCGACCGCCCCACGACGAGATGATCCGGTTCATCGACGAGCACCGTGATCAGTTCGGGGTCGAGGCCGTCTGTCGCGTGCTCAGCGCGACAGAATGTGGGTTCATCACCTCCCGCGGCTACCGGGCCGCCAAGGCGCGTCCAGCCTCTGCCAGGACGCTGCGGGATGAAGTGCTCCTGCCGGAGATCCGACGGACCCACAGTGAGAACTACAGCGTCTACGGGGTGCCGAAGATGCACCACGCGATGCGCCGCGCCGGCTGGGACGTGGGCCGTGACCAGGTCGCCCGCCTCATGCGAGCAGCTGACCTGCAGGGAGTGAGGCGTGGCCGCAAACCAGTCACCACACGACCTGCCCAGGTGCCCGATGCCCGCCCAGACCTCGTCGAACGCCGCTTCACTGCAGACCGACCGCACCGTCTGTGGGTTGCAGACATCACCTACGTGCGGATCCTCGCCGGGTTCTGCTACGTCGCGTTCATCACTGATGTGTGCACCCGCAAAATCGTCGGCTGGGCCGTCTCTGCAACCCTCCACACCGACGGCCTGCCGCTCCTGGCGCTAGATGTAGTTCCCCGTGAGGTTGTGAACGCGGTCGGCTGGGGTGAGGCCTCCGATAGCGGTGTGGGCTCGATGCT
>NZ_JACSPY010000017.1 GCF_014836885.1 Brevibacterium gallinarum | reverse complement strand
CAATCACCATCGAGCCCACACCGCGATTGGGGGACTCTCACCAGCAGACCGCGTTCACAACCTCACCGGGAAGTACACCTAGAGGTCGAGCCGCTGCCGCCTGGGCCGCAGCACTCCCGGATCCGCGTCCGACAGCTCACCGGCATGAGCCGGGCCGCGGCGCTCGTGCAGCGCGACCGCGTCATCGCTCAGGTGCCGCGCCTCGGCCTCTTCGTCCTCGGAGACCGTGTCGACGATCCACGAGGCCTGCGTCGCGGTCACCGAACCGATGAGGGCGATGCCGCAGATCATGAGCCCGACGGCGATGATCCGGCCGAGCGCGGTGATCGGGAAGTGATCGCCGTAGCCGACCGTCGTGATCGTCACGACAGCCCACCACAGCGCATCGCCGAAGCTTGTGATGTGGGCGCCCGGTCAGTTCTCGGCGTCGAGGACGGCGAGTGCTGCGACGAAGACGAGCACGACCGAGGCGGTGCAGATGTAGAGGGTGACCTTACCGCGCAGGCGCGCACCGGCGGTGCGGTGGATGAATCGGATGAGCGTGGTGAGACGCAACAGATACAGCGGCCTGAGGAACGGGAAGATCACGAGGGCGAGTTCGTGCAGGTGGGTCCAGAGCCACAGGAAGCGGCGGGACACGAGGATGAAGCTGACGATGTAGTCGATGGCGAAGACGACCCAGAGGGCGAGCATGAGGCGCTGAGGCCACATGATCTCCGAGGGCCGCAGGTTGCCGATGACGACGTAGGCGTAGGCGCCCAGAAAGATGACAGCGGCGATCGCCATCGGCCATTCGGTCAGCTGCTGCCACCGCTGGTAACGACTCGGCGGCACCGCGGTGTGACGCGTCTGTGTGGTGTTCCTCGCCTCGCTCATCCTGATGTCAGTGTCGCATATGCGCAGGGGCGCGGGGCGGTGCGTGCCGCCTGACGGCGGCCGTGTCGGCTATTGCTGCGCGCCGGCCATGAGCCGCGTCTCGGCAGGTTCGACGGTCTCTGAGGTCGCCGGTGCCGGCGCCGAGGCGGGGGTCGCCGGGGCGGGGGTCGCCGGGGCGGGGGTCGCCGGGACTCCAAGCGGCTGGGATTCGACGCGCACCGGGCGTGGTGTGAGACGGCTCGTGAGGGCTGCGATGAGGAAGATGATGCCGAAGAGTGTTGCCATGATGCCGAGCAGGGTGGCGGTCATCGTCAGGTGGTGGGTGAGTCCGGCGGGCGTTCGCAGCTCCCCAGAGGTGAAGGCGAACATCCAGAGGACGGCGCAGGCGGGGGCGGCCACGAGAAGGAACCGGATGATGAGCTCTTTGAGCATCGTGCTTCTTTCGGCTTCGGCAGGTTCGCAGTTGTGCATGGGAGTCAGTGGGCCTGGTGCGGCGTTTCGCATGCCGCTTCAGTGACAAGGCTAGCTGAGTGAACGCTGCGAATCAGCCGGTGTTATCGTCTCGTGCCGCACATGACGGGATTGAGACATACCCTCAACGCTCCGCCGCTGGCAGGAGGACTGAGTGTGGCGTGCGCAACTTCTCCGCTCGGCCGACGTTACCGAATTGTGATGCCGCGCTGGGCCCTCTCGTTACGGATGAACTGTGTCGCGGCTCTCACGCCGGCGAATGTCCTCGGTTTCGAGCTGGAACGTCGTGTGCTCGATCGAGACCTCGAAGTCCTCCGCGATGCAGCGGCGCAACCCGTCGAGGATCTCGATCGCATGGCCGTCGCTGAAGCAGGAGTCGTCGAGCACGACATGAGCGCTGAGTGTCGGCAGCCCGGAGGCGACGGTCGAGGCGTGCAGGTCGTGGACGTCGATGACGTGATCGACGGCGAGCATGTGGCGGCGGACCTCATCGAGGTCGAGGCCTGCCGGGGTGAAGTCCATGAGGATCCGGACGGCATCGCGCAGCAGGATGACCGCGCGCGGGATGATGAGGGCGGCGATGAGGAAGGCCGCCAGCGTGTCGGCACGGGTGTAGCCGGTGGTGAGGATGAGGATCGCCGAGACCATGACCGCCAGCGTGCCGAGGGCGTCGACGAGGACTTCGAGGAACGCCGCCCGCATGTTCAGGCTCGTGTTCCGCCCGGCTGCCAGGGCGAGCATCGCTGCGACGTTGAGGACCAGACTGAGTGCGGCGACGATGAGCAGTGGGCCGGCGGCCACCTCGGGCGGGGCGGCCCAGCGGCGGATGCCGTCGATGATCGCGTAGATGCTCACCCCGAGCAGCAGCAGGCCCTGGGCGAGTGCAGCGAGGCTCTCAAGCCGCCGGTAGCCCCATGTACGCTCGTTCGACGGCGGGCGGGCGATGAGGGTGACGGCGACAACGGCGATGAGCAGGCCGGAGGAGTCGACGAAGGAGTGGACGAGGTCGACGAGCAGGGCGAGGCTGCCCGACAGCCAGGCGCCGATGAGCTGGACGACGACGATGGAGGCGACGAGGCTGAAGGCGATGAGCAGCCGGCGGCGCATGCCCGGTGAGTGCGCGGCTTCGGCGGCGCTGGGTCCGTGGCTGTGACTGTGGTGTGCTCCCATGGTCTCCTCCTCTCCTGGTGCTGTGGTCGGCTGTCGGTTCAGCCGGCGACCGGCTGGTGCGGCTTTGACGCGTGCAGGTGCTGGCAGAGCACCGCGTGGGCGCCGGTGGCGGTCAGTACGCGTTCGGCTGCGGTGATGAGCCCGCGCAGCAGCTCGGGTTCAGCCAGTGCGTACCAGGTGGCGCGGCCTTCGGGCCGGGCGGTGAGCAGCCGGCATTCGTGCAGGAAGGCGATGTGCTTGCTCACCGTCGACTGCGCCAGGCCCATGTGCGCCACAAGGTCGCGCACCCGATGCGGGCCGGAGGCCAGGTGCTGGACGATCGCCAGGCGCGTCGGCTCGGCCAGCGCCTGGAACAGGTGGGCGTACGCGGTCGTGGCCGCTTCGTTAATCGGTGTCACATCAGCTTTCATCGCCATAGAACGATGCTATCACCCGATGGTGATGCCGCTTTCGTCCGGGCGCCGCTCTGCCTGGGACGGCTTCTGGGCCGTTCATCCTGGTTCGCCCCGGGTCTGGTAGAGGCTCTGATCCCACGGGCGGATGAGGAGCATGGCAGCACCGAGGAAGTACAGCGTTGAGCTCCAGGCGCGGGCCACGCGGACGGCCTCGGGCACCAGGAAGGGCTGACCGCAGCGGGCCAGCCCGAACCCTTCACCGAGGACTTCTTCGACCCCGACCGCGATTGGAGGCCCAACAGCCGCGATTCCCAGTTCGCCGACGGCGCGCAGCCTGTCTTGTGTCAGGACATAGTTGACACCAATTGCGTATGGAACGCCTCGATGATCGTTGACAGGTGAGTCGATACATCGTTGACACTTCTACGGGAGTGATAATTGACAGGTGAGTCGGGACATCGTTGACATGACTCCGGTCCAGAGCCGGTATGCCGGATCCGCGCTGGTTGCAGCCGTGAATGCGTCGCAGACGATTCCGTCTTCGCCCGGTGCGTGTTCGCTCCTTCGGGCCTGACAAGACACGGTGGAGCGCCCTGCTGCTGGAGTTCAGATTCCTGCGGAAGCTCGCGACGCGAGGTGAACCCTCAGACGACCGTCCCGGCCGCTGAATCACGAAGGCCCGGAATCAAAAAGACTCCGGGCCTTCTGTCGCCGATGTCAAGACTCATCTGTCAACGATGTCCCGACTCAGGACATTGGTGCCCCCAGTGGGACTCGAACCCACACTGAATCGATTTTAAGTCGACTGCCTCTGCCGATTGGGCTATAGGGGCGACGGCTGACAGTCTAACCGAGTCAGCGCCGCCCAACGCCCTCCGCCCCCAGCGTGTATCCCCTGCGCACTGCCATCACCTTCCCCGCGAGCCTGTGCCCTCGATTCGATCCTAGCCGCAGCCCCACCACCTCGGACGCGGAGGAGCACAGGTGCAGACAGCTGCAGACGAAAACACTCGTGGGGACCCCAATGGGATCCCCACGAGTGCTGACGTCAGCTCAGGTGAGCGTCATGGTCAGGCCTTGGCCGGCTCCTTCTTGGGAGCGGGCTTCGAGTGTGCAGCGTCGACGAACGACTTGCGCGGCACATCGAGGTCCTTGAGCGGCATGACGTCGCGGCCGAGGACGAAGTTGAGCGCCCAGTTGCCGAACACCCGGACCTTGCGGTCGATGGTCGGGATGGCGTAGCCGTGGTAGCCGCGGTGCATGAGCCAGGCGAGCACGCCGCGGGCTTCGAAGTCGCCCATCTGCGAGACACCCTGGTACAGGCCCAGACCGGCGACCGAGCCGATGGTCTTGTGGAAGTACTGGCGGAACTCGGTCTCACCGCGCAGCGCGGCGAGCACATTGGCGGCCAGCACCGGGGCCTGGCGCACAGCGTGCTGCGCGTTAGGCACGCAGTAGCCGCCCACGCCACCACCGGAGAGGTCGGGCACTGCGGCGTTGTCGCCTGCTGCCCAGGCGCCTTCGACAACACCCTCATCGCCTTCGACGCGCAGGTCGGCGCGCACGGTCACGCGGCCGCGCTCATCAAGCGGCAGGTCGGAGTCGACGAGCAGCGGGTTGGCCTTGACGCCGGCGCTCCACACGACGGTGTCGCAGTCGAACTCTTCGCCGTTGGACAGCTGGATGTGCTTATTGGTGCAGTCCTGCAGGAAGGTCTCGAGGTAGACGTCGATGCCGCGCTCGCGCATGTGCTCGACGACCCAGCGGGCCTGTGCCTCGCCGACCTCAGGCATGACGCGGCCCATCGCCTCGACGAGGACGAAGCGCAGATCGGCTTCGGTCAGCGTCTCGTACTGGGCGACGGCCGCGCGGGCGAGGTCCTCGAGTTCGGTGAGGATCTCGATGCCGGCGAAGCCGCCGCCGACGAAGACGAAGGTGAGCAGCCGGCGGCGCTCTTCGTCGTCTTCGAGCAGGGAGGCCTCGGAGATGTTGTTGAGCACGTGATCGCGCAGGGCGACGGCCTCTTCGATCCGCTTGAGCCCGATGGCCTCTTCGGCCAGACCCGGGATCGGAAGGGTGCGGGCCACCGAGCCTGCGGCGAGGATGATCTGGTCGTAGTCGAGCTCGAAGGGCTCATCGCCTTCGGGTTCGACGGTGACGAACTTGTCGGAGTGGTTGATCGACCGGACGTAGCCGGTGACGACCTCCGCGCCTTTGAGGTTGCGGCGCAGCGGCACGACGGCGTGACGCGGCTCGATCGAGCCGGCTGCCACCTCGGGCAGGAACGGCTGATAGGTCATGTAGGGGTTGGGGTCGACGACAGTGACCGTCGCTTCGCCGCGACCCAGGTTCTTCAGCAGATTCTGGGCGGTGACGAGGCCGAGGTAGCCGCCTCCGACGATGAGAATACGAGGACGCAGTTTGCTGTTTCGAATCAGTGCCATGACCCCATACTAGCGACCGCCCCAAGGTTTGTGAAAACTTTCACTTTCACTCCGGGGGTGCTGGCGGATCCGCATCAGACCGCGGTGTGCGCCGCATCCGGGCGATCCCGGCGGCGATGAGCCCACCACCTGCCAGGCCCCCGATGATGAGCACGGCCGGGCCCGCCGCCGAGGCGGTGGCCGGTGTGACCTGCGCCTGGCCTTCGCGGGAGGTTTCCTTGCCGGAATCGTCCCCGGGTTCGGCCTGCTCGGAGGTCGCCGGTGCCCGGCGGTGCATCGTCACCCAGTCGGCGAGCTGCTGCCTGGCCTGCGGGACGTCTGCGGGCACCTCGGCGTTGAGCGCTGCGAGAGGAGCGAGGCGGCCGTGGCCGACGACCGGGTCGGGTTGCCCGGGAGTCGTCACGCCTGTGTGCCCGTCGACAGGGGTGGCTGTGGTGTAGAGCTTGGCGACGACCTCATCGGCGGACAGGTCCGGGTCGTCGCTGCGGATGAGGGCTGCGACTCCGGCGACGACCGGGGCTGCGAAGGAGCAGCCGTCGCCGGTGCCGTATTCGCCGCCGGGCAGCGGGACGGGGATGTCCTCGGCTGGTCCCATGAGATCGACGGCAATGCCGGGGGCTGTCGATTCGGCGCGCACCTGCCCGTTGGCGCCCAGTCCCCCGACCCCGACGACGCCGGGCACGGTCGAGGGCGCCCAGGCCTTGCGCGCACCCTGGGAGCGGTTGCCGACACAGGCGATGACGACGACGTCGTGCTCGAATGCATACGCGAAGGCCTCGTCCCAGTCGGGATCCCAGGTCGGGTCGTCCCAGCCGAGGGACATGTTGACGACATCCGCGCCCTCGTCGACGGCCCAGCGCAGCGCGGCTGCGGCCTGCTGCCGGGATGGTGGAGAGCTCTCCGGCCGGTTGCTGCCCAGCCACATCGAGGCGGAGAGGAGGTCGGCGTCCGGAGCCACGCCCATCGGCCCTGGCCCGGAACCGTTGCCGGCGATCACGCCTGCGACGGCGGTGCCGTGGTGGATGATCGACCCGTCGCCGAGAGGGGTGGTGCCGTCCGCACCGGTTTCGGAGAAGTCCTTGGCCTTGACGACGGTGTCGGTGAGGTTCTCGTGCGTGGCTTCGACGCCGGAGTCGATGACGGCGACCGTCGTGCCCTTCCCGGTCGTCGTCTGCCACATCTCGTCGATGCCGTAGTCGTCGATGAACCATTGGCCGGGTCCTGCCTCGGGTTCGGCCGCGCTGGCCGGGCCCGAGGTGAGGGTCGCCTCGGCCAGTGCCGCACCGGTGGCCAGCGCGAGAGCCGCGGCACCGGCGGCGAGCTTCTGCCCGGCAGCCCCTCCAGCCCAGGCAGCCCTGACTCCCCGGGCACGCGGGTGGCCCGTGGCGTCTCGGTCGACGGTGGTCATGACAGCTACCTTCAGGTGCCGGCTCGCTGGATGAGGCCGATAGCGATGCCGTCGAGAATGTCGGTCTCGCTTGCAAAGATCGCCGGAGGCTGCTGGGCATCGGCGGTGATGCGGGCGATGAGCGTGGCGAAGATGAGCGCCCCGGAACCGATGACGTCGACGCGGCCGGGGTGCATGAACGACAGTGCGGCCCGCTCCGCTCGCGGCATGTGCAGCAGATTCTGGCAGGTGGCCCGCAGCTCCTCGGGTTCCAGCCGGGCGGCGTGGATCGCCTCGGGCTCATAGGCTTCGAGTCCGAGCAGCGCGGCGGTGACGGTGGTGATCGTGCCGGCGACACCGATGACGGTGCGCACACCGGAGACGTCGACATCGGTGCGGGCGGCATCGTAGGCGGCGTCGATGTCGCTGATGGTCGCGGTGATCTCAGCCTCGGTCGGCGGATCGGAATGCAGGTGCCGTTCGGTCAGGCGCACGCACCCGATGTCCATGCTGTGCGCCCCGGTCAGCTCAGCCCCGGCGGGCCCGACTGCCCCGGTGACGAGTTCGGTGGAGCCGCCGCCGAGATCCATGACGAGGAACGGGCCGGCCGGTGCCGGGTCGGCGGCCGCCTGCACGCCGACAGTCGCGCCGGTGAAGGACAGCTGCGCTTCTTCGATGCCGGTGATGACCTCAGCCTCGACGCCGAGGCGCTCCCGGACACCGGCGAAGAACTCCGCGCGGTTGGCCGCATCCCGGCTGGCAGACGTCGCAACGAAGCGCACATGTTCAGGTGAATGCGCGCGGATCAGCTCGGCGTACTCCTCGCAGGCGGCGAAGGTGCGCTCCAGGGCTTCGTCGGCGAACCGGCCGGTGGCATCGACGCCCTGGCCGAGGCGCACGATGCGCATCTCGCGTACGACATCGCGCACCTGCAGCGGCCCGCCGTCAGCGGGTGCGGTGATGTCGGCAATGAGGAGGCGGATGGAGTTCGTTCCACAGTCGAAGGCAGCAGCTCGGGTCATGCCACCCAGCTTAGACGCCGCAGGGGAGCTTGCCGGTTCAGGTGACTCACACCTCGGCGACGGGCGGCACCCCGTCCATCATCGACAGGGCGAGATCGCCGACCGGGTTGACGCCGGGCCCAGCGGCCAGGGCGTGGCCGACGAGCGCGTGGAGGCACTTGATGCGGGTGGGCATGCCGCCGGCGGAGAAGTCGTCGATCTCCGGCACCTCGCCGACGCCAGCGTCGATGCCGATCTGCCGGCGGGCGGCCAGGTAGGCGGCATGCGCTGTACGGTAGGCGGCCTGCATATCCTCGTCGGCGGCGAGCTGTTCGCTCATCTGCGCCATCACACCGGCGGCTTCGAGCCGGGAGCATTCGGTGACGTAGTCCGGGTGGGTGAGGTAGAAGGTGGTGGGGAACGGCGTGCCGTCCTCCAGCCGGGGCGCGGTCGCGACGACGAGCGGCTCACCGGTCTTCGAGCGGGCGGCGACGCCGACGACGCCGCGCGGGATCCGGCCGAGCTGGGCGCGGATCGTCTCGAAGTCCGCTGGGGTGCATTCGGTGATCATGGGCTCTCTTCTGTTGCGAAACCGACGGCCTTGAGAGAATCTACCAGCTCGATGTACCACGGCTGCTTGCGCACAGTGCGCTTCTCCCCTGCCCCGGCGGCCGCGGTCTTGGCAGCGGCCTCCTCGCCGGTGTCGTCGATGACGATGTAGACCTCTTCCCCGTCCTTGGCGTAGTGGTAGTCCTCACGGGCGCGCTGGGCGAGGTAGTCGGGATCCTTGAGCTGCTCCTGGCGCTCCTTGAGGTCGGCGACCTCCTGCTCGGTGACTTCGATGTCGCGCTCCAACGCGGCGATCTGCTGGTATTGGGCGATCCCGGTCGAGATCGACGGCAGGAACATCGTCAGCAGCATCGCGGCGATGACGCCGAGGATGATGGTGCGTGCCGGCAGACGGCGCCCGGCCGCGGTCGCGTCGATGTCGGTGCCTGAGAGGTCGACGACCGGCTGGGCCCTGCGCGTGCGGGCAGCAGGCGCCTGGGCCTTGGCGGATTTCGGCTTGCGGGAGGCAGCGGACTTCCGCTTGGCAGCCAGGGCGCGGCGCTGTGCTGCAGATGACGTCGGAGCCATTGCCACCTCATGAGCTGATCAGGGGGAAGAAAGGTGTGTGGCATCAAGTCTGCCTGGCCTTGCAGCCGACAGCCCTCATTTGGTGCGGCGTGTTCGCACGGACAGTTGCGAGATGCGCATATGCGCACCCCCGCCGCCGCCCCACGACCCGCGGCTCGCGCCCCACAACCCACGCCTCGCGCCCCACGCACGAGGTGGGGTGCACACGCTGTCGTGCACCCCACCTCGGGAGCGGGTCGCCTCAGCCGCGCACACCCGCGGCGGGCCGCGGCTGGGAGTGCGGCCGGTGGCCGGCCGGTGTCAGTCGCGGAAGCGCGGGAAGGCCGAGCGTCCGGCGTAGCGGGCGGCGTCAGCGAGCTGCTCTTCGATGCGCAGCAGCTGGTTGTACTTCGCCACGCGCTCCGAGCGGGCCGGGGCGCCGGTCTTGATCTGGCCGGCCTGGGTGGCCACGGCCAGGTCGGCGATCGTGGTGTCCTCGGTCTCACCGGAGCGGTGGGAGATCATGCAGGTGTAGCGGTTGGTCTGGGCGAGCATGACCGCATCGAAGGTCTCGGTCAGCGAGCCGATCTGGTTGACCTTGACGAGCAGCGAGTTCGCGGCACCGGATTCGATGCCGCGGCGCAGCCGCTCGGGGTTGGTGACGAACAGGTCGTCGCCGACGATCTGGACCTTCTCACCGAGTTCGCGGGTGAGCTCGATCCAGCCGTCCCAGTCGTTCTCATCCAGCGGATCCTCGATGGACACGAGCGGGTAGCGCTCGACGAGGTCGGCGTAGTAGGCGGTCATGTCGGCGGCGGTCTTCTTCTCGCCTTCGAACTGGTAGGCGCCGTCCTTGAAGAACTCGCTGGAGGCGACGTCGAGGGCGAGCGCGATGTCCTTGCCGGGCTTGCGGCCGGCCTTCTCGATGGCCTCGATGATGAGGTCGAGGGCCTCGGAGTTCGACTCCAGGTTCGGGGCGAAGCCGCCCTCATCTCCCAGGCCGGTGGACAGGCCGCGATCCTTGAGCACAGCCTTGAGCGCGTGGTAGACCTCGGTGCCCCACTGCAGGGCTTCGCGGAAGCTGGCAGCCCCGATCGGGGCGATCATGAATTCCTGGATGTCGACGTTCGAGTCGGCATGCGAGCCGCCGTTGAGGATGTTCATCATCGGCACCGGCATGATGTGGGCGTTCGGGCCGCCGAGGTAGCGGTACAGCGGCAGGTCCGCGGACTGGGCGGCGGCGCGGGCGACCGCAAGTGAGACACCGAGGATGGCGTTGGCGCCGACCCGGGACTTGTTGTCGGTGCCGTCGGTGTCGATCATCGCCTGGTCGATGAGGCGCTGCTCTTCGGCTTCGAAGCCGGCGATGGCGTTGTTGAGATCGTCGAGCACGGCATCGACGGCCTGCTGGACGCCCTTGCCGAGGTAGCGCTCGGGGTCGGAGTCGCGCAGCTCGACGGCTTCGAACTCGCCGGTCGAGGCACCCGAGGGCACGCCGGCGCGTCCGACGGCTCCGTCTTCGAGCAGCACCTCGACCTCGACGGTCGGGTTGCCGCGGGAGTCGAGGATCTCGCGGGCATTGGCAGCAATGATTTCAGCCACTGTGGTCTCCTTCAAGCCTGATGCATCGGCTGTGGGGCGGGAACGGGGTCTACGCGAATCAGCTTAGTCGACACGCGCGGGGCGAACGAGACCGGCGCGCAGCTCGTCGACCGCCTCGGGGTTCATGCCGTGGGTGCGCAGGTAGCCGGCTACTCCCCCGTACTCGTCGTCGAGCCGATCGAGCACTGCGGTGATGAGTCCGGCTGGTGCCTGGGTGGCGGTCTTCGAGATGTCGGCGACGATCCCGGCCTGGGCGAACTTCGCGCCGAGGGCTGCGACGAATTCGGCGCCGAGGTAGCGTTCGGTCATCGTGTAGTCGGTCACGACGTACTCGCGGTCGACGTCGAGCAGGCTGAGCACGAAGGCTGAGAGCACGCCGGTGCGGTCCTTGCCGGCTGAGCAGTGGATGAGCACCGGGGTGCGCACGCGTGAGGCGATCGTCTCGACACCGGCGGCAAGGCGAGGCCCGAATTCGTCGATCATCGTCTGGTAGATCGTCGGCAGGGTGTGATCGGGCAGTTCGACGCGCGCGGCGTTCGGGTCGAGCGGATAGTAGCGGTTGTCGAAGACCGGCAGTGAGATGTGCTCGACGTCGAGCCCGTCGAGGGCATCGGGGGCGCGGTGGGATTCGCGCTCTTCGCGCAGGTCGATGACGGTGCGCAGGTTCAGCTCCCGCAGCGCTGCCCGGGATGTGTCGGTGAGGTTGTGCAGGCCGTCGGAACGGTACAGCAGCCCGCGGGCAACAGTGCCGCGGCTGGTCGGCCAGCCTCCGATGTCGCGGAAGTTGAACGTGCCCGGGATCGGAATCCGCTCAGCGACGTGCATCTGCTGTGTCATCTCCACCCTCCACGGCCTGCCTGCGGGCCTGCTCGACGGCTGCGTCCTCCACTTCGGAGGTTACCCGACGCAGCGCGGCCTCGGCGTCGAGGCCCTGCGCGTGGGCCTGGCTCACGAGCGCGAAGAGCGCCCGGCCGAGTTCGGCTTCCGCTCCCGAGGCGGTGGGCGCCTGGCCTGGCATGGTGTCCGGACCCGAGGTGTCCGGGCCAGTGGTGTCGGGGCCCGAGGTGTCCGGCTGGTCGAGTGCGAGGCGTTCGATTCGGCCGAGCACCGCCTGGGCGCGGGTGAGGGCGGGGACGCTGGCGGGCAGAGAGTCGAACGAGGCGCGGGCGGCGGCCGCGGCCTGCCGACCAGCGGCGTGCTCCCCAGCGGGATCGGGGTCGGGTGCCAGCTGCCGGGTGGCTGCGCGTTCGGCCGTCTTGATCGCTTCGTAACGGCGTTCGACTTCGTCGATGTCGACTGGCGCAGTCGAGTCGAAGACGTGCGGGTGGCGGCGGATGATCTTCTCTGTCAGCCGTGCATCGACGCGCCGGATCGCCGCTGGCGTCAGGGCTTCACCGGGCAGATCCTCGTGGTCGCGCATCGAGGCGAGTGCCTGCCCGCCGGCGGCCTGCCGGTCGAGCATGGCCGCGTGGAAGAGCACCTGGTAGAGCACGTCGCCGAGCTCGACCTCCACCTCGGCGGCGGTGCGCTCATCCGGGTCAGCGGCGTAGTCGTCAAGCGCGCCGATGAGCTCATGGGTCTCCTCGATGAGGTGCTTCTGCAGCCCGGTGTGGGTCTGGGCGGCACCCCACGGGCAGCGCGCCAGCAGGTAGGCGACGGCCTCAGCCGCCGTCATGCCGGTGGTGTCCGGACGCTGCCAGCGCGGAGTGCTCATGCGTTCGTCTCCACCTTTGCACCGGCCTTCTTCCCTGCACCGGCCTTCTCCTCTGACCCGGCCTTCTCTGCCGACCCGGCCTCCGCCTCGGGAGCGGGCAGGATCGCATCGAGGAACTGGTGCACCCAGTCGATGAGCTCCCGGTCGACGAGGTCCTGCTTGTCGAACCCGACCCCGGACTGCGGCTTGGGCACCTGGATCGCCCGCAGCGCCGGCTTGATGAGCGACTTCGGGTACAGCCGCTTGAGACGCACAATCTGCGAATCGGCAAGCTCGACTGGCGCGAAGCGGATCGTGTTGCCCACCGACAGGATCTCCTGCACGCCGGAGGCACGGGCGCGGATGCGCAGACGGGCGATCTCGGCGAGCACCTCGACCGCCTCGGGGTAGGGACCATAACGGTCGGTGAGCTCGGCGAGCACCTCGGCGATCTCGGCATCATCGGTGGCCGCGGCGAGCTTGCGATAGGCCTCCAGCCGCAGCCGCTCATGCTCGACGTAGTCGGTCGGCAGGTGCGCGTCGATCGGCAGCTCGATGCGCATCTCCGCGACCTCCTCCTCGCCTTCGCCGCGGAAGTTCGCCACCGCCTCGCCGACGAGGCGGACGTAGAGGTCGAAGCCGACGCCTTCGATGTGCCCGGACTGCTGGCCGCCGAGCAGATTGCCGGCCCCGCGGATCTCCAGGTCCTTCATCGCCACCTGCATGCCCGCGCCGAGCTCGGTGTGGGCGGCGACGGTCTGCAGCCGGTCGTGGGCGGTCTCGGTCAGCGTCATGTCGGCCGGATAGAGGAAGTAGGCGTAGGCGCGCTCGCGCGAGCGGCCGACCCGCCCGCGCAGCTGGTGCAGCTGGGACAGGCCCATCCGGTCAGCACGGTCGACGATGAGGGTGTTGGCGTTCGAGATGTCGATGCCGGTCTCGACGATCGTCGTGCACACGAGCACGTCGTAGCGCTTCTCCCAGAAGTCGACGATGACCTGCTCGAGGCGCTGTTCGCTCATCTTGCCGTGGGCGACGGCGATGCGCGCCTCCGGGACGAGCTCGGCTAGGTGGGCGGCGGTCTTCTCGATGTCCTGGGTGCGGTTGTGGATGAAGAAGACCTGGCCTTCGCGCAGCAGCTCACGGCGGATCGCCGCAGTCACCTGCCGGTCCTCGTACCTGCCGACGTAGGTGAGCACCGGGTGGCGGTCCTCCGGCGGGGTCGCCAGGGTCGACATCTCGCGGATCCCGGTCACCGCCATCTCCAGGGTGCGCGGAATCGGGGTGGCCGACATCGCGAGCACGTCGACATTGGTGCGCAGCGCCTTGAGCGTCTCCTTGTGCTCAACGCCGAAGCGCTGCTCCTCGTCGATGATGACGAGCCCGAGGTTCTTGAACTGCACCTCACCGGAGAGCAGCCGGTGGGTGCCGATGACGAGGTCGAGGCTGCCGTCCTTGAGGTCGTTCTTCGTCTTCTCCGAATCGGCTGGGGTCTGGAAGCGGGAGAGCTTGCCGACGGTGACGGGGAAGCCGGAGTAGCGTTCGGAGAAGGTGTCGAAGTGCTGCTGGACGAGCAGGGTCGTCGGTACGAGCACGGCGACCTGCTTGCCGTCCTGGATCGCCTTGAACGCTGCACGCACCGCCACCTCGGTCTTGCCGTAGCCCACATCACCGCAGATGAGCCGGTCCATGGGGATCGGCTTCTCCATATCGGCTTTGACTTCGTCGATGGTGGTGAGCTGGTCGGGGGTCTCCATGTAGTGGAAGGCGTCTTCGAGCTCACGCTGCCACGGGGTGTCCGGGCCGAAGGCGTGCCCGGAGGAGGCGCGGCGGGCCGAGTACAGGTGGATGAGCTCGCGGGCGATCTCCTTGACCGCTTTGCGGGCCTTGGACTTCGTCTTCGCCCAGTCCGAACCGCCCATCTTGTTCACCGACGGTGATTCCCCGCCGACGTACCGGGTGACCTGGTCGAGGGAGTCAGAGGGCACGTAGAGGCGGTCGCCGGGCTGGCCGCGCTTGGAGGGCGCGTATTCGATGACGAGGTACTCGCGGGTGTGGGCCTGCGGCCCGCGGCCCATCGTGCGGGCGACCATCTCGACGAACCGGCCCACACCGTGCTGTTCGTGGACGACGTAGTCGCCGGGTTTGAGGTCGAGGGGGTCGACCTGGTGGCGCCGGCGGCGGGCCGGCAGCCGGCGCATGTCGCGGGTCGAGGTGGCTGCGGCCCGGCCGAGCACATCGGCCTCGGTGAGGACGGCGAGCGTCATCTCGTCGATGACGAACCCGCCGAAGTCCGCGGCCGTCGTCACGGTCACCGCGCCCGAGGTGGTGGGCTCGGTGAGATCGTCGACGAACCGGGCCGGCACATCGGCTTCGGAGAACACCTCGACCATCCGCTCACCGGGCCCGCGGCCTTCCGTGAGGACCAAGACGTCCCAGCTGTCGTGGACGAGGGCGCGCACATCGGTGAGGATCGCTTCGACGTCGCCGGCGTAGCCGCGCGGCTGCCGACCTGGCACCTCGAGCACGGTCTCACCGGTGGACTCGGCCAGTTCGGCATCGCGGGCGAATCCGCCGATCTCCCACCACGGCAGGCTGCGCGCAGCGGCGGCCTCGCGGGTCTCCTCCAGGGTGCGGAAGCTGGCAGGCGACAGGTCGATCGGCACCTTCCCGCCTGCAGCGGCAGACGTCCACGCGGCGGCGAGGAACTCCTCGGTCGTGGCGACGAGGTCCTCAGCCCGGGCGGCGACCTTCTCGGGGGCGGTCACGAGGATCCGGGTGCCGGCCGGCAGGGTGTCGACGAAGGTCTCCATCTCTCCGGCGAGCACCGGGGCGAGGGATTCCATGCCTTCGACAGCGACGCCGTCGGCGATCTTCTCGAGCATCTCGGCGGCCTGCGGCAGCTGTGGGATGAGGGTGCGGGCGCGTGCGCGGACGTCGGCGGTGAGCAGCACTTCGCGGCACGGCGGGGCCCACAGGGTGTAGACGGCGTCGTCAACAGTGGGCAGGGAGCGCTGGTCGGCGACGGAGAACGGGCGGATCTCGTCGACCTCGTCGCCGAAGAACTCGATGCGCAGCGCCTGGTCGTCCGTCGGCGGGAAGATGTCGAGGATGCCGCCGCGCACCGCGTACTCACCGCGCCGGGAGACCATGTCGACGCGTGAATAGGCGAGGTCGGAGAGCTGTTCGGCGAGGTCGGCGATTTCGACTTCGTCACCGACTTTCAGCTGCACGGGTTCGAGGTCGCCGAGCCCTGTGACAAGCGGCTGCAGCAGCGCCCGGATCGGTGCGATGACGACGCTCAGCGGTGAATCGCCGGGGTGGCTGAGGCGGCGCAGCACCGACAGTCGGCGCCCGACGGTGTCCGAGCGCGGGGACAGCTTCTCGTGCGGCAGCGTCTCCCAGCTGGGGAACACCGCCACAGAGCTGACCGGCAGGTAGTCGGCGAGCGCGCGTTCGAGGTGGTCGGCCTCCCGGCCGGTGGCGGTGACGGCCAGCAGCGGCCCGGCTGCGGCGGCCTCGGACATGAGCGAGGGCCACAGCCCGGTGATCGCGCTGATCGAACCGCCTGCCGCCGAGGTGTCGGCGAGCGCTGCCAGGGCAGCACTGTAGGCGGAGTTGGTTTGCAGCAGGCGGGAGATTCCGGTCACAGACACGCCGTAAAGTCTACTCGGCTTCCGTGTCCGGCGGGCCCGCTCCGGCGGTGAGGCTCATGACACCAGTGCGGAACCTGCGGCCCGCGCTGCCCGGCTCCGCTGTGGAGGGCCCTCTCAGTTTCGCTTGCGAGAATGCGCCCATGAGCTTCGAGCCCTCTGACCTCAACCGCACGCCTGCCCGGCGGACCGGATCGAGAATCCGGTCCGATCTCGACCTGTCCGGTTCGAATGTCGGGGCTCGACTTCTGCAGCCGATCGTGCTGCTCGGGCTCATGTGGGTCATCGCCGCCGCCGACTTCGTGCTGCCGGGTTCATTCAACGGTTTCGGAGTCCGCTCATGGAATCCGACTGGTCTCATCGGCATCGTCTTCTCTCCGCTGCTGCACTCGGGCTGGCCGCATCTGATCGCCAACACGGTCCCGTTCCTCGTCCTCGGGCTGCTCGTCGCTGCCGAGGGCGTCCGCCGCTACTGGTTCGCCACCGCCGTCATCGCCGTTGTCAGCGGGCTCGGCGCCTGGGCGGTCAACTTTCCCGGCACGCTGACCGTCGGCGCCTCGGGTCTCGTGTTCGGCTACTTCGGCTACCTCATCCTGCGCGCGGTCTTCACCGATTCGATCCTGCGCCGACTGATGTTCGGCGTCATCGGCCTGCTCGTCATCATCCTCTACGGCGGCTCGATGATCACTGGGGTGCTGCCGCTGTTCCCCGGCATCTCCTGGCAGGGCCACCTCTTCGGGGCGATCGGCGGCGGGCTGGCTGCCTGGATGGCCGGGCAGCCGCGCTGGCACTCCCTCAGCGGTGAGACCACCGCCCCGCGCCGCACCGGCGGGCTGTACTGAGGGCCAGCATCGTCTCGTTTATCTCAGTATCCGCCGATCGGGTTCGGATGTTCTGACGTTTCGACCCAGATAGAACGCGGCTGGCTGTACTCATAGAGCCCCTCTTGTCCGCTGGAGCGCCCGTATCCCGAGTCTTTGAATCCGCCGAAGGGCGACATGACGTGAATTGTCTTATAACTGTTGACCCATACGGTCCCGGCGGTCAGTTTTCCTGCTACTCGGTGCGCACGTGCAACATCGGAGGTCCACACAGCGCCAGCAAGCCCAAATCTGCTGTCGTTTGCGAGGTTGACCGCTTCCGTCTCGTCCGAGAACGGCAACGCCGCGACGACCGGGCCGAAAATCTCGGTTCTGGCTAGTTCAGCATCGTTGGACGATGGTTCCAGGATTGTCGGTCGGATATAGAATCCTGCTTCATCCGCCCCAGTGGTCGTCGGGCCGTAACCGCCGAACGCGGTCTTGCCGTCGTACGAATCAAGGAGGCTTTTCACCCGCTCGAACTGAGCCCTGTTCTGAAGTGGGCCCATCTGGACATCGGGATCCTCAGGGTTGCCGACCCGAACCTGTGCAGCGATGTCACGCAGTTTGCGAATCACCTCATCGTAAACAACGTCATGGATGAGCAGTCGGGAACCGGCCACGCAGCTCTGTCCTGCCCCAGAGAAGATTGCTCCTGCTGCCCCACGCGCTGCACGCTCGAGATCCGCGTCGGCAAAGATGATGTTCGCAGACTTCCCACCGAGTTCAAGAACGCAAGGCTTCAGGTGCGATGCGGCCTTCGCGGCGATGATGGCGCCCGTGTGTGGCGAGCCGATGAAGATCACTTTGCGGATTTCGGGATGTTCGACGAGCGGCTCGCCCGAGGTCAGCCCAGTGCCGGAAACAACGCTGAAGAGGCCTGCCGGCAGGCCTGCTGCGTGAGCCAGCCCGGCAAGAGCGGTTGAGGTCACCGGCGTGTGTTCGGATGGTTTGATCACGATTGCGTTCCCAGCAGCTAAAGCTGGGGCCACCTGCCACCCGCACGTGAAGATCGGAGCATTCCACGGTGTGATCGCAGCGACCACTCCATAGGGCACTCGTTGGGTGTAATTGAGATGCGTCGTCGGTACAGCGAGCACGTCACCGGTCTGCTTGTCACACCAGCCGGCGTAGTATTCAAACATCTCTGCGACAGCTTGCACCTCAGCCCGCGCATCGTGGATCGGCTTCCCGGTGTTCTGTGCTTCCAACCGCGCCAGTTCGGGGAGGGCATCGCGCACTGCACCACCGACCGCGTGCAGACGTCGGCCCCGCTCTGCGGCCGTTAGCCCGATCCATTCTCGCTGCGATTCGACTGCACGGGCGACACACGCGTCGACCTGAGCTCGCAGAGGCTCTCGATAGCGAAGGAGGCTCTGCCCCGTGGCCGGATCGTCGATGCTGATCTCTCTGCCTTCACCGAGTACCACCTCGTCCCCAGTGGAGACGCCGATTGCAGGGGCACCTGGCATATCAGGACGATGGTCAGTCATTCGGGGTTTCCTCCTGGACAGCTCTGTTTGATGTGACGATGCGATTGAAGTCTGCGTCGGCGCCGAATGCCTCCTGCGCTCTCTGCCATTGCAGCAGCGCGGCATTGAGAAGTGGAGCATCTACGCCCAGCACCCCCGCAGTCCCTGTTGCGAGCCCGACGTCCCGGGCCATCAAACCGGTGGAAAACCCGCTGTCGAAGGTGCCAGAGAGCACCCACTCGGGCACATTGAGCTCTGTAACGGCGCTGCGACCGGAAGCCGCATTCACTGCTTCGAAGATCTTCGCCGGAGGTGCGCCCCAGGCTTCAGCCAGAGCCAAGGCTTCTCCGGCCGCAGCCAGATGGACGGCGCACAGCCCATTGTTGATGAGCTTGGCCAGCTGACCATTGCCGGGGCCTCCCACCTCGGTGCAGCGACTGGTGAGCGCAGTGAGAACCGGAGTGGCACGCGCGACAGATTCCGCGCTGCCGCCGACGAATGCCGTCATCGTTCCACCACGTGCGCCTTTCGGACCTCCACTGACCGGTGCATCGACGAATCCGACTCCTAGGTCGTCGAGCCGGCGCGCAAGCTCCTGCGCAACTCGCGGATCTCCTGTCGACATATCGAGGACAACACTGTTCGACCCGTTTCGTGCAGCCAGATCTTCGGCAATGCCGTTGGCTCCGATCAGCACTTCACGGGAGATGTCGCTTGACGGCAGCGAGAGAACCACCGTTGGGGCCTGCTGCGCGACATCCTCGAGTTCACTGGCGATGATCCCACCAGCCTGGAGATCTTCACTCACTCCGACGGGATCGACACCGTAGACGTGATAGCCGTGGCGAAGGAGCGTGGCAGCCATTCCGGCGCCCATCCGGCCAAGACCAATGACGGCAACTGCTGGGGACTGATTCATGAAACTCCTAGCATGAGTTCGGCGATGAGGACGGACCCAATGTAGGTACCGAGCAGGACGAGGACACCGACAATGAGGATTTTCCAGCCAGACGTACGAGCAATGGAGATCTCACGAGCGGTTATCGCCATCGCTGCATACGCCAGGCACGGGGGAGTCAGCGCAAGGAAATCGATGTTCTCAACCCAACGGAGGACCGCTCCTGCCCAGGGTGTCCCGGGAATGGTCGCGGCAATTCCGACGATTGATACCCAGGCTACAGAAGGTAGTTTGAGCATCGGCAGCAGACGGGCGATTACGACTCCGGCAACGCCAATGCCCGCGAGCACGGTGAGACCGCCGATGATCTGTCCGATTCCAAGATCAGTCGCCATCAGTTGCAACGGAATGCACATAATAGTGACCAGTGCGAGTAGTGTGACTTCGTGGCTCAACTTAAGCGCTTCGGTTGGTTCCGCGACGGCGACTTGCTGGCTCATGTCATTGCCTTTCCTCGACGAGCTTCAGGGCTGAAGCGTCGATAGATCCACTCAACGAGGGGAAGTGCGATGAAGAGGCTGGCGTACATGCCTGTCGCGTAGGTCAGAAGGTTGCTCGCACCGGCGAGAGCGATGAGAGTGTCTGCCTGCGCTGGCACGGCTGCAGCCAACGCCCCTGAACACGCAGCCATCATCGAACCGCTGCCGACACCGCACGCCATTGCGAGTGCCCGCGGATCGAAGACGTCAGTCGAGGCCAGTCCAGAAGCCAGCACCGAGAATACGATGGTTCCGACCAGTGTGCCGACGACGTAGACTCCCATCACTCCGGCACCTTCAGGGCTCTTTAGCCCATATCGGTCCGCGACGATCGCCAAGCTTGGTTCTCGGGCCACCGAGAAAGTCGCTCCGACGGATTCACGGCCCATCTTCAGCACCCACAGCGCCACTGGCAGCGCGAACACGATCGTGAATAGGTTTCCGAGCTCCTGTAGAAGGAGAGCTGGCCCGGCGGCGATGATATCGCCGAGCGCAGGTCCGACAGTTGTGCCGAACTTCGCGATGAATGGAATGATCGCCACCACTACGCATGACGATGCAGCCGTGATGTGACGCGTTTTCAGTAAACCAACTGTGCGTCCGACGATGTTGGAATTCGTCAGCAGACCGAATGCGAAGGCGAAGAGGAGCGGCAACAGCAGGATGCTGCCGAGCCCTACGGGAATATCTACGATGCCGATGAGCTGAGCTAGCACGACGATTATGAGCGCCGCCGCATGCAATCGCGGTGACAATAGTTCTTGCAGTCGCATCGCGCCCCCATTGGTCGATGATTGTTGAGTTCCTTCGAACGTAACAACGGACCCGGATGGGCAGTAGTACCCAAAATCTGCATCACGCGGTTGCCCTCACAGGCAACGCCAAGATGGAAAATGCCGTCCGGCAGATGTTAATTGGCGTTGAGATCCTGCACGTAACGGCTTAGACGCGCTTCCAATTCACTTGCGGCAAGCGACACCGGCCGACCAACCTGAGCAAGCAACGACGCTGTAACCTGGCTGACGCTCGCGGCCGAAAGTGGGCGAGAAACCAGGTTGGCATACGGACGGGTAACGAAACCCGGCAGCAGAACGTAGCCCGCGCCGGAAGCTGCAAACGCAACAAGTGCGTTCACCGACCCAGTCTCCATCCGTACTCGAAACGCTGTACCTTCATCACGTTGTAAGTCATCCGTCAGTGCGCGCAGACCGAAACCCGGAAGCAGGAAGGCACCTGCATGCTCGGCTAGCATCGCGCAGGTGACCATCGAGACTTCAGCAAGCGGGTGATCGGGGCTGACCGCGACGGCAAGACTGTCCGTGCTCTCAGCGATCACGCTGAGCGCGGCATCCGGAACCACATGCGCGCCAATTCCGTAGTCGACATCGGCATCAATCACAGCCTGGCGAATATCACTCGTGCCGGCGTTGAGCACCTCGACGGATACGGCAGGATGTTCAGCGAAAACGCTGGGAAGGACTTCCTCTATCAAACCGGTGAGGAACCCTTCGCCTACAGCGATTCGGACTTTGCCTGAGAGTTCGTTGCGGGCGGCAGATAGTTCATCTGCCAGTGTGGCGTCCAAATCCTCCCGGGCCCGCACGTACCGAAGCAGTGCTTCGCCTGCCGGAGTCGGTCGCACTCCAGTGGCGTGCCGATGCAGCAGCTCTTCACCTACGCGCTGTTCCAGGCTGGCGATCGTCCGGCTCAAAGCCGGAGGACCGATGAAAAGGCGCCTGGCAGCAGCTCGGATCGACCCGGCACTGACAACTTCGGCAAAATAGGTCAGCGCACGATCATCGGTGATGCTGAGGTCGGTCATATCAGCAGGATACGCCGCCGTGATGAGTCAGCTGCGCGTCCCCTGCTCCGACCCCATACCCGGGGCATCCTCCCAGCGACTCCACTAGCCGGCAACAACACCCGCATAGCTCAACCTGGCCCTTCTTCAGCCGCATAACTCAACCTGGCCCTTCTTCAGCCGCATAACTCAACCTGGCCCTTCTTCAGCCGCATAGCTCGACCTGGCCCTTCTTCAGCTGCCAGGGAAGCACAGCAGCAGCCCGCCTACTGCCCATCGGATTCGGTGAGCGGGAATGGATATCCTCTAAGGTGGCCTCGCCGCTGTTTCGCTATAGTGAAGCCGATTGCACTGAGGGCCGCGTTCTCATACCCGCCCACTGCCGAGTGAAGCTTCTCCCTAGCATGCAGCCCGTTGCAGCTGAGCAGGGCTAACGCTGAGCAAAATCACTGATGAGAAGAGCTAGGGCTGAGCCAAACGCAGAGCTGACCAAGGTCAGAAAGGTTGTTCATGGTTGTGGCGCCGGAAACCATGAACAACTTTTCTAACTTTCACGGCGGCCCACATTACCCAGCGGCCTTGGCCTGAGGCGCAGTCTCAGCCCTTCAGCGGGAGTGGTACTTCTGCTGGGTCTCCGTCAGCCCTTCGGTCACGAGCATCTCGACGGCATCGGCGAGATCGCTGATGAACATCGGCAGAGTCTTCTTCTCATCGGTGCTGAAGGGCCGCAGCACGAACGATGCGGTGTCCATGCGGCCCGGCGGGCGGCCCACCCCGGCACGCACCCGCAGGTAGTCCTTGGTGCCGAGTGCCTGGGTGATCGAACGCAGCCCGTTGTGCCCGCCTTCTCCCCCGCCACGTTTGAGTTTGATGGCGTCGAAGTCGAGGTCGACGTCGTCGTGGATGGCGATGAGGTTGGCCGCGGGCACTGAGTAGAACTTCAGCAGCGCCTGCGTCGGCCCGCCGGTGACATTCATGTAGCCGAGCGACTTCGCCAGCACCACGCGCGGTCCCGGCCTCCCGCCGATGCTGCCGAGCCGGCCCATCGCCGCGAGCGCGCCGTGCTTGGTCTTGGTGAGGTTGAGGCTCATCCGGTCGGCGAGTTCGTCGACGGTCATCTGGCCGATGTTGTGCCGGGTCGGGGCATACCGCGCCCCGGGATTGCCCAGCCCCATGACGAGCCACGTCTCATCGGCCATCGCCGTCCTCCTTCGTCATCGCCGGCCTCGATCCTGCCGGTCATGTCTACGGTAGCGAGTGAGTGAGCCTCGCGTGGCTTAGATCAGGCTTACCTGTCGTGCCTGACCGGGCCCGAGGCGGTGGTGGGGTGAATGCCGCAGCGGCAGGCCCCCGGACGGGAACCTGCCGCTGCATGCTCAGAGGTGAGCCGGCGCTCTGCCCGGCATCTCAGCTGAGTGAGAGGATCACTCCTCGTCGTCGCCCTCAGCCTCGGCGTCGCCGCCCTGGGCCTCGGCGTCGTCCTCAGCCGGAGCACCGGTGGCTGCAGCGACCTCTTCATCCACCGCATCGGACTCGAGTTCGGCCTCGAGCTGCTCTTCGGAGAGTTCAGCGGAGATGTTGACGATGAGCAGCTCGGGATCGTCAACGAGTTCGGTGCCCTTCGGGACGGTGACATCGGAGGCGTAGACGTGCTCGCCGACCTCGCGGCCTTCGATGGAGACCTCGACGGACTCCGGCAGGCTGGTGGCTTCGGCCAGCAGGCGGATGACCTGGTTGTCGACCGAGACGACGGTGCCGGGCGCGGCTTCGCCCTCGACGACGACCGGGACCTCAACCTCGATCTTCTCGCCGCGCTTGACGATAATGAGGTCGAGGTGCTCGATGTTCCAGGTCACCGGGTGACGCTGGATGTCACGGGCGATGGCCAGGCGGTTCTTCGAACCGTCCGGGCTTTCGATCTCCAGCAGGGCGTTGGGCATCTTCATCGCCATCATGGTGGCGTGGCCGTCGAGTGCCAGGTGGATGGGGTCCTCGCCGTGGCCGTAGAGGACAGCGGGAACCTTGTCTGCGCGGCGGAGCCGCCGGGCAGCGCCCTTGCCGAAGTCTTCGCGGCGTTCTGCGATGAGCTTGAAGTCAGCCATTTTCTTCTCCTTCGTGGTGTGAGCACCACGGCGGACGAGCCTCGTGGTCGCTCCCGGGCCGGCACCGAGGTGGTGGCGGTGGCGCTGTGCGCCGGAGAAGGGGGCTTACGAGAACCGCGTCGATCACGGAAACATGGGTTTCCCTCGCCGAGGTAACTCATCAAGGATACTCGCCTGGCGCCTCGGCGGCAAAACGACTGCGCACCTCGGCGGCAAAACGACTGCGGCGCCCCGGCCGGTGCCGGGACGCCGCAGGAAGCCTGAGACTCAGACGAAGCTCATTCGATCTCGAAAAGGCTGGTGACCGAGCCGTCTTCGAACACCTCGTGCACGGCGCGGGCGAGCAGCGGGGCGATCGAGAGCACGGTGAGCTTGTCGAACTTCTGCGAGTCTTCCAGCGGCAGCGTGTTCGTCACGATGACCTCGGAGGCGCACGAGTTCTTCAGCCGCTCGACAGCCGGGCCGGAGAACACCGCATGGGTCGAGACGATGACCACGCCCTTCGCACCGGCTTCCATGCAGGCATCGGCTGCCTGGACGATGGTGCCGCCGGTGTCGATCATGTCATCGACGAGCACTGCGGTGCGTCCTTCGACGTCGCCGACAACGCGGTTGGCCTTCGTCTGGTTGGGCCGGTTGATGTCGCGGGTCTTGTGGATGAAAGCCAGCGGCACTCCGCCGAGAGCTGAGGACCAGTTCTCGGCGACCTTGATGCGGCCGGCATCCGGGGACACGACGGCCAGTTCGCCGGGATGGTTCTGCTTGACGTAGTCGGCCAGGATCGGCAGGGCCACGAGGTGGTCGACCGGTCCGTCGAAGAAGCCCTGGATCTGCGCGGTGTGCAGGTCGACGGCGATGAGCCGATCGGCGCCGGCGGCCTTGTACATGTCAGCGACCAGACGCGCGGAGATCGGCTCGCGGCCGCGGTGTTTCTTGTCCTGGCGGGCGTAGGGGAAGAACGGGGCGATGACGGTGATGCGCTTGGCCGAGGCGCGCTTGAGCGCATCGACCATGAGAAGCTGCTCCATCAGCCAGTCGTTGATCGGCGCGCAGTGGGACTGCATGACGAACACGTCCGAGCCGCGCACCGACTCGGAGTAGCGGACGTAGATCTCACCGTTGGCGAAGTTGTAGATGTCGGTGGGCAGCAGTTCAGTGCCCAGACATTCGGCGACCTGTTCGGCAAGCTCCATGTTCGCCCGGCCGGTGACGAGGACGAGCTCCTTCTCACCGGCTGCCGTAATCTTATTCACTACTCCGACTCCTTCTGCGTTTGCTGAGCAGCCTCGGCAGCCTGGGCGGCAGGCGTACCTGGACGATTCTTCACTACCCAGTCTTCAACATTACGCTGAGGTGCGACCGTGATGGCCAGCGCCCCAGGCGGAACATCCTTGCGGATCACGGTGCTCGCACCCGAGTAGGCGCCGTCGCCTACGGTGACGGGGGCGACGAACATCGTGTCCGAGCCGGTGCGGCAGTAGGAGCCGATGGTGGTGTGGTGCTTGTTGATGCCGTCGTAGTTGACGAACACGGAGGCAGCGCCGATGTTGGTGTACTCCCCGATCGTCGCATCGCCGACATAGGACAGGTGCGGGACCTTCGAGCCGGTGCCGATCTTGGCGTTCTTCGTCTCGACGAAGGTGCCGATCTTGCCCTCGGTGCCCAGTTCGGTGCCCGGGCGCAGGTAGGCGAAGGGCCCGACGTTGGCGTTCTCGCCGATGACGGCCAGCTGGCCGTGGGTGCGCACCACCTGGGCGCCGGCGCGCACTTCGGTGTCCGTCAGCGTCGTGTCGGGTCCGATGACCGCACCCGAGGCGATGTCGCAGGCCCCGTAGAGCTGCACACCGGGCAGGATGGTCGCGTCGGCGGCGAGCACCGCATCGGCATCGATCCACGTGGTGTCGGGGTCGACGACGGTGACGCCGGCGCGCATCCAGTTCTCGATGACGCGCTTGTTGAGCTCCTTGCCCAGCTGGGCGAGCTGCACTCGGTCGTTGGCTCCCTCAACCTGCCAGAAGTCCTCGATCGTCCGGGCGGCGACAGCCCCACCGGCGGCGCGGGCGATGCCGATGACATCGGTGAGGTACTTCTCCGCCTGGGCATTGTCGGTCGAGACCTGGGCAAGGGATTCGCGCAGCACGGTCGCGTCGAAGGCGTAGATGCCGGAGTTGATCTCCGTGATCTGCTTCTCCTCGTCGCTGGCGTCCTTCTCCTCGACGATGCGCTCGAGGTTGCCGCCGGCGTCGCGCACGATGCGCCCGTAGCCGTGCGGGCGGGCGACCTCCGCGGAGAGCACGGTGACCGCGCCGGAGCGCTGCTCGTGGAAGCCGACGAGATCCGAAAGCGTCTCAGCGGTCAGCAGCGGCACGTCGCCGTAGGTGACGACGACAGTGCCGGTGAGGTCCTCGGGCAGCTGGGTGAGCGCGCATTCGGCGGCGCGTCCGGTGCCGGGGATGTCGTCCTGGTCGGCGACGAGCACCTGCCGGTCGATCGCCTCGGCGATGGCCGAGACATGCTCGGCGACCTGCTCGCGGGCGTGCCGGAGGACGACGACGAGATGCTGGGGCTGGGCACCGGCGGCGGCATTGATCGCATGGTGGAGCAGCGACCGCCCACCGATCGGATGCATGACCTTCGGTGTGGCGGATTTCATTCTCGTGCCTTCGCCGGCGGCCAGCACGATGACGGCTGCGGGGCGGTTGACGGTCATGTTCACTCCTTCATCCGGGTGGCCGGATCGTCGACGCGCTCCGCCCATAGGATTCGAACCTATACTGCACGGCTCCAAAGGCCGGCGTGCTGCCATTACACCAGGGCGGATCATGCAGTCCCGGCCGCCCGCAGACCCCGGGGCCGCGATTACTCGGGCACAATCTTGCCACTAGAATGAAGCCTATGGAAATTCTTCGCGATATTCTCCTGTTCCTGCACCTGCTCGGCATGGCGATCATCATCGGCGGCTATTTCGCCACGATCCGCCGGCCCCATGTCATGCCCGGCATGCTGCACGCCGCCTACCTCCAGCTCATCACCGGCATCGGGCTCGTCGGCGTCATCGAGATGGCCGGTGACCCGTCTGCCGCCTTCCACATGAAGGTCGGCATCAAGGCGCTGCTCGCGATCGCCGTGGCCGTCACCGCGTTCATCGGCAACCGCAAGCAGAAGCGCGCCCACGCTACCGCAGGTGCCGGCGAACCGGCCGCTGCGACCGGCCCGGAGCCCAGCGCCGGCCTCGCCCACGCGACGTTCGCACTCGCCCTGCTGGCTGTGCTCGTCGCCGTGTTCGTCAACGTCTGAGCCGACTGCCGCTCAAGGAGATGCCGGCGCCCCGCCACGGGGTGCCGGCATCGTCGTCTTCTCCCCCGCGCCCGAGGCGGTCGGCACCTTGGCCGTGTCTGGCCCGGTTGGTAGATTGCTAAGACCATGTCTTCACTCTTCGAGTTCCTCAACACTGCCCCGGATTCTCCTCCGCCGCACGCTGCGCTGCCGGAGATGCCCGTGCCCGAGGCGGCAGGTGAGACGGGGGCGACAGGCGCCCACCGCCTCGGCGCCGGTGACCCGGCCGAGCTGCTCGATGGGCTCAATCCCGAACAGTCTGCTGCGGTCACCCATGCCGGGTCGCCGCTGCTCATCGTCGCCGGTGCCGGTTCGGGCAAGACGACGGTGCTCACCCGCCGGATCGCCTATGCGCTGCGCACCGGGCGCGCTCATCCCGGTCAGGTGCTGGCGATCACGTTCACGAACAAGGCCGCCAAGGAGATGCAGGAGCGCATCGGCGCGCTCATCGGCCCGCAGGCGCGCGGCATGTGGGTGTCGACGTTCCATTCGGCGTGTGTGCGGATCCTGCGGCGGGAGGCGAAGACGCTGGGCATGAAGTCGAACTTCGCCGTCTACGATGCGCAGGATTCGCTGCGGCTCATCACGCAGGTCGCCCGTGAGGCCGATGTCGATGTCAAGCGCTTCACCCCCAAGTCGCTGCAGCACCGGATCTCGGCGCTGAAGAACGACCTCATCACCGCTGAAGACTATGCCGGGCAGGCGCGGATGGACAATCCGGCCGATCAGGCAGTCGCCGAGGTGTACCGCCGGTACGCTGAGCGGCTGCGGCTGGCCAATGCGTTCGACTTCGACGACCTCATCATGGAGACGGTGCATCTGCTCGGCGCCTTCGCCGACGTCGCCGCCTACTACCGCAGCCGGTTCCGGCACATCCTCGTCGATGAGTATCAGGACACGAACCCGGCCCAGTATGCGCTCATCCGAGCATTGGCCGGGGCTGATGCCGATCAGCTCTCGGCGGAGCTGACCGTCGTCGGCGATGCCGATCAGTCGATCTACGCCTTCCGCGGGGCGACGGTGCGCAACATCGTCGAGTTCGAGAACGACTTCCCGCAGGCGCGCACGATCCTGCTGGAGCAGAACTACCGGTCGACGCAGAACATCCTCTCTGCCGCGAATGCGGTCATCGCCAACAATGAGGGCCGCAAGGACAAGCGGCTGTGGACGGCTGCCGGTGACGGTGCGCCGGTCGTCGGCTGGGTGGCGGAGAACGAGCAGGCGGAAGCGCAGTTCATCGTCGACCGGATCGATGAGCTCATCGACCAAGGCGACACCGTCTACGGCGACTGTGCGGTGTTCTACCGCACGAACGCCCAGTCCCGTGCGATCGAGGATGCGCTTGTGCGCGCCGGCATGCCCTACCGGGTCGTCGGCGGCACCCGGTTCTATGAGCGCAAGGAGATCAAGGACGCTCTTGCCTACCTGCGGGTGCTCGCGAACCCGGCTGATGACGTCAACCTGCGCCGCATCATCAACGTGCCCAAGCGCTCGATCGGCGACCGGACGGTCGCGATGCTCGGTGCGTTCGCCGAACGCGAGCGGGTGACCTTCTTCGAGGCGCTCGAACGCGCGGACGAGGTGCCGGGGCTCTCCAGCCGGGCGAAGGGCCCGCTGGAGAAGTTCCGGGCGCTTTTCGCAGACCTGCAGTCGACGGCGGAGGGCGCGCAGGTCGCCCGCGTGCTCGAATCGGTGCTCGAGCAGACCGGGTACCTGGCCGAGCTGCAGGCCAGCACGGATCCGCAGGACGAGTCGCGGGTGGACAACCTCGCCGAACTCGTCGCCGTCGCCGAGGCCTTCGATGCCCGCGGTGAGGGGGCGACACTCGATGACTTCCTCGAGCTCGTGTCGCTGTCCTCGGATGCCGACGAGATCCCGGATGAGGAGTCCGGGGAGGTCACGCTCATGACCCTGCACACGGCCAAAGGCCTGGAGTTTCCGACCGTGTTCCTCACCGGCATGGAGGACGGCAGCTTCCCGCACCAGCGCTCCTTCAACGATCCGTCAGAGATGTCCGAGGAGCGCCGGCTGGCCTATGTCGGGCTGACGCGTGCGCAGAAGCGGCTCATCCTCACCCGTGCGGAGACCCGCAGCATGTGGGGGCAGCCGCAGTACAACCCGCCCAGCCGGTTCCTCACCGAAATCCCCGCCTCGCTCATCGAGTGGGAGAGCACCGGCACCCTGTCAGCTGAGGCCCTCACCGCTGCCTCCGGTGGTCATGGTGCCGGCGGTTTCGGCAGTTCGTACGGCGGCGGGTTCACCGGCGGCTCCTACGGCGGCGGGTTCACCGGCGGGTCGAGTTCGTTCCGCTCCAGTTCGGCGGCCGGGCGCAGCTCGTCGTCGCGTGCGGCGTCGAAGTCACCGGGCACCGGGTTCCCCAACCGCATCCGGCCCAACCGCGAGGTCGTCCAGGTCGCTGCCGGCGACCGGGTCTCGCATGACTCCTTCGGCCTCGGCACCGTCATCGAGGTCAAGGGCAGCGGTGACAAGACCGTCGCCGTCGTCGACTTCAAGTCGCTGGGCACCAAACGGCTGCTCATGCGCTATGCCCCGGTCGAGAAGCTCTGACGGATCCGAACCGCCTCGGGCGCGGTGAGCACGACGCAGGCCCAGCACCGTGCGGTGCTGGGCCTGCGTGTCAGTCTGTGGCCTGAATGTCAGCCTGGGGCCTGTGTGTCAGCCCGTGGTCTGCGTGTCGGTCAGAAAGACGTCACTCGTTGCCGAGCTTGCCGTCTGCGGCATCGCGGCCCTTGTTGATCTGGTCGTCGAACTTTCCGCCGGAGGCGTCCGAGGCCTTCTGCGTCGCCTGGTCGAGGCCCTTGTCAGTGGCCTGCTCGCCCTTGTCCGAGTTCATGGCGTCCTTCGCCTTGTTGCCGAGGTCTCCGAGTCCCATGTCAAACTCCTTCTCAACATCGCGTTCCGGTCAGGTGACCGGCTGTGGATTCCACGTTTGCAGGTCAGCGTCCGGCTGTAAAGACTTCCGCGCGAGTGGAAACGCGGTGTTCACGCCGTCTTCACGCAGCCGCCGGTGCCTGGCCGCGGCGGTGGTTCAGTGGCCGGGGACGACGAGGCTGAGCCCGGCGAGTGCACCGGCGAGGATGAGGATGGTGATGACGTCGGCCCGGCGCGGCCGGTTGACCCACATCTCCCCGAGTGGGCCGGGCAGCATCCGCAGGCCCGCCAGCAGGAACAGGCCGGCGGCCAAGGTCAATCCGCCCAGCCGGAAGCTCAGCAGCGCAACGGCTGCTGACAGGAAGATCCAGATGAGGCTGGCCAGCAGCACCCAGTCGCGGCGGGTGGGGTTGGAGTAGCGGCGCTTCCAGTAGATCCAGCGTTTGGAGAACCAGTTGCGTCCGCGCCCGCGCGGCAGGGGCCGGCGCTGATGGCGCGGCGGCTGCCCAGCTGCCGTCGGCCCAGCAGCCGGCGCTCGGTCGGCCGGCCGCCGGGACGCGGCGTGTCGGGGTTCAGTGGAAGAAATGGCGGGTTCCCGTGAAGTACATCGTCACTCCGGCCTGCTCGGCGGCTGCGATGACCTCCTCATCGCGGATCGATCCGCCCGGCTGCACGATCGCGGTGACACCGGCGCGGGTCAGCACTTCGAGCCCGTCGGCGAACGGGAAGAACGCATCCGAGGCGGCCACCGATCCCGCGACCCGGTCGCCTGCGCGCTGGACGGCCAGCTGCGCGGAGTCGACCCGGTTGACCTGGCCCATGCCGACTCCGACGGAGGCCCCGTCGGCGGCGAGCAGGATCGCATTGGACTTCACCGCCCGGCAGGCCCGCCACGCGAAGGCGAGATCGCGCAGCGTCGCCTCGTCGACGGCCTGCCCAGCGGCCAGGGTCCAGTTTGACGGGTCGTCGCCGTCGGCCTGGAAGCTGTCGCGGTCCTGGATGAGCACACCACCGGAGATCTGGCGGAACTCCTGGGCATCGGGCTTCCAGTCGCCGAGTTCGAGCAGGCGCAGGTTCTTCTTCGTCCTGAGGATCTCCAGCGCCTCGGGGGCGAACGAGGGGGCTGCGAGCACCTCGGTGAAGATCGGCTTGACGGATTCGGCCATCTCGACGGTGACCTCGCGGTTAGCGGCGATCACCCCACCGTAGGCCGACACCGAGTCGCAGGCGTGGGCCTTGCAGTGGGCCTCGGCGATATCAGCCGCAGTGGCGATGCCGCACGGGTTGGCGTGCTTGATGATCGCCACCGCAGGTGCGTCGAAGTCGTAGGCGGCCCTAATCGCGGCGTCGGTGTCCTGGTAGTTGTTGTACGACATCTCCTTGCCGCCGAGCTGCTGGGCCCCGGCGATGCCGCCGCCGGCTGCGGTCTGGTAGACGGCAGCGGCCTGGTGCGGGTTCTCGCCGTAGCGCAGCCCGTGCTTCTTGCTCGCGGTGATGCCGAAGATGTCGCCGGGCTCCTCGCCGTCGGTGAGTTGTCCGGCCAGCCAGCCGGCGACTGCGGCGTCGTAGGAGGCGGTGTGGGCGAAGGCCTCGGCTGCGAGCCGGCGCCGGGAGGTCAGGTCGAAGCCGCCAGTCTGCGCAGCGGTGACGACATCGCCGTACCGGGCGGGGTCGGTGACGATCGCGACACTCGGGTGGTTCTTCGCCGCCGCGCGGACCATGGCCGGGCCGCCGATGTCGATCTGCTCTACGCAGGCGTCGAAGTCCGCACCTGAGGCGACGGTGTCGGTGAACGGGTAGAGGTTGACGACGACGAGGTCGAAGGCGTCGATGCCGAGCTCAGCCAGCTGTGCGCGATGGTCGTCCTTGCGGGAATCGGCGAGGATCCCGGCGTGCACCTTCGGGTGCAGGGTCTTGACGCGGCCTTCGAGGCATTCGGGGAATCCGGTGACGTCCTCGACCGGGGTGACGTCGATTCCCGCCGCAGCGATCTGCTTGGCCGTCGAGCCGGTCGAGACGATCGACACCCCGGCCTCGGCGAGCCCGCGGGCCAGGTCGGTCAGGCCGGTCTTGTCGTAGACGCTGATGAGTGCGCGGCGGATCGGACGGTGAGCTTCCACAGCAGGCTCCTTCGGACGGAATGGGCGGAGGCGGACAGGTGATGACGGAGTCGGACAGGTGATGAGAGGTGAGCTGGTTCAGTCGATGCTATCGCGGCCGGAGAATCCGGTGACGCGACGGCCTGCCACGTGCAGATCCCCACTGGCCAGGTGTGTGAGGACGTCGACGAGCAGGCGGCGCTCGACCTGCCGGATGCGCTCATGCAGGGTGTCCTCGGTGTCATCGGCTTCGACGAGGACCGGCTGCTGGGCGATGATCGGGCCGGTGTCGACGCCTTCATCGACGAGGTGGATCGTCGAGCCGGTGACCTTGACGCCGTAGGCGAGCGCATCGCGGACTCCGTGCGCGCCGGGGAAGGACGGCAGCAGGGCCGGGTGGGTGTTGATGATGCGCTGTGGGAATCGCGAGATGAAGTCGGGCCCGAGGATGCGCATGAACCCAGCCGAGACGACCCAGTCGGGCTGATAGTCGGCCACCGCCTCGGCCAGTGCCCGGTTCCATTCGTCACGGGAGGCGAAGTCGCTCGGGGCGACGACGAAGGTGTCGAGACCGGCGCCTCGGGCACGGTCGAGGACTGGGGCGTCGGGCCGATCGGAGCCGACCGCAGCGAGCGTGACATCGGCGGCGGGTGCGGCGGTGGTGAAGGCGTCGATGACAGCCTGGGTCAGGGACCCGGATCCGGAGGCGAGGGTTACGAGGCGCACGGCTGTCATTGTATGTCAGACTGTTGCGGTGAGTCCGATCGAGCACAAGCCCAGCCAGAACGACCAGCGACCCTCTGCCGAGAAGCCCAGCGGCGATGAGGAGCTGGTGATGAAGCGCAACCGTGAGGGAATGATCTTCACGCTGCTGCTCGGCGCTGCGCTGCTGGCCTCGCTGTATCCGCTGCCGGCGAAGCTGTTCTCCGGCGTCTTCGCGATCGCTGCCCTCGTGTGGGCGGTGCGCTACTTCATCGCCGGGGTGCGCTCGAAGCAGGCCGGCGGCTGGATCGTCATGGGTGTGCTCGGGGCGCTGGCGGCCGGCTGGATGATCCTGCAGGCGATCGGCATGGCGGTGCTGTACCCGCAGCAGAAGGCCTACGAGGACTGTGTCGCCTCCGCGCTGACGGAGCAGGCCGCAGTCGAATGCCAGACCGAGCACCGCTCGCAGCTGACGAAGATGCTCGAGGACCTCGGCGCCGGCTGATCAGTGACCGCTGCTGAGTCTGCCTGCCCTGTGTGCCGTCTCAGTCCTGCGGCTGCGCCCGGCGGGCGGCGAGGATGAGCCCATAGCCGGCCCACAGACCGGCGATGACGAGTCCGCCGGTGATGAGCGGGAACAGCAGCGCCGGCACTCCGAAGACCTCCAGGCCGCCGGGCCCGAGCCCACCGGTGGAGAACAGCCCCCACATCCACATGAGCACGAGCAGCTGCGCTGAGGCGACGGCGATGACCGGCAGGTCGACGTGCTGCCAGCTGCGGCGCAGCGTCACGAGCAGCACGCCGATGATGAAGAGCAGTACTGGTGCCGCGGCCAGGAAGGCCGGCGGGTCCTCCGGGATGATCGCCAGCAGCGGCACCGCCGGGCGCGGCCCATCGGCTGCTGAGAACGCCGAGGCGGTCTCGGCTGCAGACAGGTTCACGCCGGCACCGCTGAGCCAGGCGAGGGCGACGGCGAGGATGCCGGGCAGGTAGAGCAGCTGCACCGCCGACAGTCCGATGGCGGCCACGACCGGGGCGCTGTAGAGGTCGACGACGTCTTTGACCTCCTCGAACTCGACGGCGAGTCCGACGGCGACGCTGAGTGCTGCCAGCCCGGCCAGCCACCAGCCGGCGCGCACGCTCACGCGGTGTGCGTCCTCCAAGGCTGCGGTCCACTGCTGGCCGAGTCTGGCGGACAGGCGGGAGTCCGCGGCGGCTGCCTGCGGGTACAGTCCGGCGCCGAACACGATCGCGGTGCCGCTGAGCAGTGCGACGCGGGTGAAGCCGATGAGGCTCGGCGTCGCGGCCCCGAGTGCGAAGCCGAGCCCGACGGCGATGAGCAGGAACGCTCCGGCGATCGACAGGTAGGCGCTGGTGCGCGGAGCGCGGTGGGCGGTGAGCTGGCCGGCGTGCTGCAGGCGCGCATTGGCGTCGAGCGCGGTGGCGGTGCGGGAGGCGGAATTGCGCAGCAGCAGCCAGACGATAAGGCACAGCAGACTGGGCGGGAAGCTCATGAGCGCCTCACCGGGCCTGACGCTCAGCCCGGTGGCGGCAGCCAGGCCGGTGAACGCCCAGCCGGGGATCGCGGCGAGCGGACACTGTTCGGCGATGCCGATGAACCAGGCGATCGCTGCGAGCACGAACGCGATGGTGATGAGCACGAGGAGGATCCGCACGGCTTCGAGCACGCCGATGACCGCTGGGTGGCGTCCGAGATGCCGGGACCCGCGGCCGCTGCTGTCAGGTGGGGAGCTCACTTCCCCTATGGTGCCCGACGTGGCCGCCGGACACGGAATACCGACACACCGGGTGTTGCGACTAAAGTGGTAGCGTGAGCCACTATCGCGGTGACCGTCGGCGCTGACCGCCGACCGCGTCATTGTCGTACACCAGCGCTGAAGACAAGGTTGCGAAGCATATGAACTCCGGCCCTACTCCCCCGCCGATGCCCCCTCAGCCGCCGCACGGTCCCGGCGGCTCGTCCGGCGCCGGCGCACCCGGCCCTAACTCCGGCGGCCCCCAGGGGCCCTACTCCGGCGGCCCCCAGGGGCCCTACTCCGGTGGACCGCAGGGACCTTACTCCGGCAGCCCGCAGGGGCCTTACTCGGGTGGTTCCCAGGACACGGGTCCGACCTACAGCGCCGCACCGATCGGCTCGAACCCCACGGGCGGGGCGAGTGCCGCCTCGGGCCCGGCAGGCGGCAGTGTCCCGCAGCCGGCCCCTGCCCCCGGTTATGCACCCGGCCCCGGTGGCCCGCACCAGGCGGATGGGCAGCAGAAGGGGAAGAAGTCGAAGCTGCCGCTGTTCCTGTCGCTGGGCGCTGTCGCTCTCGTCCTCATCCTCGTGCTCGTCGGCTTCTTCGTCGTACGCAGCGTGAACAACAACAAGTACGGCCCGGACACGGTCGCCGAGGAGTACCTCGCCGCGATCGAGGCCGGCAACATGGACAAGGCCAACGAGATCACCAAGGCCACCGCCCCTGACGGCGCCAGCGAAAAGCTCCTCGTGCAGCCGATCGTCGACGGTTCACAGGACAAGATCACCGACACCAAGGTCGTCGAGACCACCCGCAACGGCGATTCGGCGAAGATCCACACCCAGTACTCCCTCGGCGGGCAGCCCTACGACCTCGTGCTCACGGCGACGAAGGACGGCCGGCAGGGCATGTTCTTCGACAAGTGGAAGCTCGAACCGCCGGTGCTGCCGACGATCGCCCTCGAAGTGCCGCCGATCAGCGGCTCGACGATCAACGGCCAGGAATTCACCCCTGAGGCCGGCCGGGTCGAGTACGCCGTCTGGCCGGGCCGCTACGACGTCTCGACCCCGGAGAGCAAGTACATCACCTCTGCTGAGGGCAATGCGACCGTCGGCTTCGCCGATGAGGAGGCCCCGCAGGCTGCGACCGTCAAGCTCTCCGTCGAGGCCACCGATGCCTTCGATACCGACGTCAAGAAGCTGGTCGAGGACAAAGTCAAGGAGTGTGCCAAGGAGAAGAAGACCTCCGTCGACGGCTGCCCGATGGTCAACATCAGCTGGAATGACGACAAGGGCAAGGAAGCCGCCGACAAGGTCAACGAGAAGACCATCGAACGCTCAATCGAGAAGATGCCCTCGATCCGCACGATGCTCAGTCCCGACGGCTCCGGCGGCTCCTTCTACACCGAGTCCGACAAGGTCGGGAAGATGAAGATGAAGGCCAAGTCGAAGGACGGCCGCTACCGCTGGGACGGCACCGTCGACTTCGAGACCAACGGCTCGGTCAAGATGGACGGCGACAAGCTCACCGTCGACTTCTACTGACCTGGCACCCCTCACAGCCGACCTGACCTGCGACATCGCCGGTCAGGTCAGCTGTTTCGACTCCGGCTGACCGGCGCCGAGGCGGTGGTACAGTCGTGGACTGTGAGTGCAGACACGTCCCCGGCCGGCCAGGTGAGCGAACCAGAGCCGGTCATCTCCGCCTCGGGCCTGGCGAAGAGCTACGGCGACTTCGCCGCCGTCGACGGCATCGACTTCACCGTCACTCCTGGTGAGAGTTTCGGCCTTCTCGGCCCGAACGGGGCCGGGAAGTCGACGACGATGCGCATGATCGGTGCGACGCTGCCGCGCACCGGCGGACAGCTGAGTGTGCTCGGCCTCGATCCCAACGTCAACGGCCCGCAGATCCGCGCTCGGCTCGGCGTCATCCCCCAGCAGGACAATCTCGACGAGGAGCTTTCGGTCTTCGACAACCTCGTCTTCTACGCCCGCTACTTCGGGTACCCGCGCGCCTACGCCAAGGCGAAGGCCGATGAGCTGCTCGACTTCGCCAATCTGCGCGAAAAGCGCAGCGCCCGGGTCGATGAGCTCTCCGGTGGCATGAAGCGCCGGCTGACGATCGCCCGGTCGCTGGTCAACGATCCCAGCCTGCTCATGCTCGATGAGCCGACCACCGGGCTCGACCCGCAGGCCCGGCACATCCTGTGGGACCGGCTCTACCGGCTCAAGCAGCAGGGCGTCACACTCGTGCTCACGACCCATTACATGGATGAGGCCGAGCAGCTGTGCGACCGGCTCATCGTCGTCGACCACGGCCGGGTCATGGCCGAGGGAGCGCCGAGCGAGCTCATCCGCCGCTACTCGACCCGCGAGGTGCTCGAGCTGCGCTTCGGCATCGACCGCAACGAAGAGCAGGCCCCGGCGCTCGAACGGTACTGCGAGCGCATCGAGGTGCTGCCTGACCGGCTGCTGCTCTACAGCGGCGACGGCGACGCCGCACTCGCCGCGATCCGGGAGGCCGGGTTCGCTCCGCTGACTGCGCTCGTGCGCCGTTCCAGCCTCGAGGATGTGTTCCTCAGGCTCACCGGACGGAGCCTCATCGAATGAGCACCGGCATCGACGCACCCGGCACGCATGCCGGCCAGCACCAGAGGGTGCGCCGGGTCGGCCCGTGGCTGGTGGCCGAGAAGCAGCTGCTGTTCTCCCTGCGGTTCATCAAGACGGCCCTGGCCGTCACGGTGCTCACCCCGGTGTTCTACATCTTCTCCCTCGGTCTGGGGCTGGGCACGGTCGTCGACTCCGCCCAGCCTGACGGCGTCGGCGGGGTGCCGTATCTGCTCTTCGTCGCCCCGGCGATGCTGGCGACAGCAGGGATGATGTTCGCCGTCGAGGAATCCACCTACCCGGTGATGGCCGGGTTCCGGTGGAACCGCGGCTACTGGGCGGCAGCCGCCACGACGCTGACCCCAGCGCAGATCGCGCTCGGCGCGGCCCTGGCGACGGCCATCCGGGTCGCTGTGATCACGACGATCTACTTCCTCATCATCGCCTTCGTCTTCGACGCCGTGCCGAACCCGCTCACCGGCTGGCTCATGATCCCGCTGGCCGCCGTGGGCGGGACTGCGCTCGGCTTCCCGGTCATGGCCTTCACCGCCACGCTCACGCGCGACTCCGGTCAGTTCGCGCTCATCCAGCGCGTCGTCGTCATGCCGCTCATGCTGTTCTCCGGCACGTTCTTCCCACTGGCGAACCTGCCGCTGTCGGTGCAGTGGATCGGCTGGCTGTCCCCGCTGTGGCACACCACCGAACTCGGCCGGCTGCTGTCCTATCACCAGCCGATGCCCGGGGTCATGATCGCCGTGCACCTCGCCTGCATCTTCATCCCCAGCGCCGTCGGCCTGCTCGTCGCGATGCGCCTGTTCACCCAGAGGCTGACGTCATGACGCAGCCGCCCAGCCCACAGCGCCCGCCCAGTCCGCACAGTCCGCGCAGCCCACACACGCAGGCCCTGCCAGCCGACGGCGAACCGTCAGGCAGCACTGCTGCCAGCGCACTGGCCGCTCCGCGCCCGGGCCGGGTGCGGGCCTTCTACGCCGGCAACGCCCGGGCTGTCGTCGCCCGCGGCTTGCAGGTCTTCCGGCACAATAACTCCATCCTCGTCGCCTCCGGAGTGCTTGAGCCGATCCTCTATCTGCTGGCGATGGGCTTGGGGCTCGGTTCGCTCATCGGCCGCGTCAAGTACGCAGGCGTCACGATCTCCTATGCCGCCTATATCGCACCAGCCCTGCTGGCCGCTTCGGCGATGAACGGCGCGGTCATGGACTCAACGGTCAACGTGTTCTTCCGCCTCAAGCACGGCCGGCTCTACGAGGCGATGCTCACCACCTCGCTCGGCCCGCTCGACGTGGCCCTCGGTGAGATCCTCATGGCAGTCTTCCGCGGCTTCCTCTACGCCTGTGGCTTCGTCGCCGTCATGTTCGCCCTCGGGCTGCTCGCCTCCCCATGGTCGCTCACCGCACTCGGTGTCGCGATGCTCATGGCCTTCGCGTTCGCCGCAATCGGCATGGGGATCACGAGCTTCTTCTCCGGCTGGTACCAGCTCGACTGGATCTTCGTCATCCTGCAGCCGCTGTTCCTGTTCTCCGCCACCTTCTACCCCATCGATGTCTACCCGGCCGCCGTACAGTGGGTGGTCCAGGCGCTGCCGCTGTGGCACGGCGTCGAGCTCATGCGCCTGTCGATCCTCGGGGCAGCGACCAGCTCGGCCTGGATCCACATCGTCTACTTCGCCGGCATGATCGTCATCGGTCTGGCACTGACGTCGACGAGGCTGCAGAAGCTGTTCCTGCGCTGACCGCCGGCACCACCGGCTCGCACCCTGCCCGTGCGGCAGTCACCGCTCCCGAGGCGGGGGTCGCCTGTCTGCACACCCGTGCCACCGCCGCCGCCCATCGGATGAGCACGCATGCGCGCCCCTTCACTTAACAGTGAACACCCTTAAGTGTTAGGTTAGGCTCACCCGACCAGAAAGAGTGACGATGACCGCTCACCTCGAGGCGGCTTCGCCCGGCAGCTCGGCTGCCGAGGCCACCCCCGCCGCCGATATCCCCGCACCTGAAGAATCCCCTGCCGAGAAGGACAGACGCGGCCGTGCCGCCCTTGCCCAGCTGCTGTCACCGGTGCGCGGCCGCCTGCTCACCGGCCGCCTGCTCGGTGCCCTGGCAGGCATCGTGGCCGTCGCCCCCTACGTCGCGCTCGTCGAACTCGGCCGCGCCGTGCTGCCAGCGCTCAGCGGCGCACCGGTCGACGCCGCACGCGTCAGCGCCATCGTCGTCTGGATCCTCACCGGCGTCAGCCTCCAGGCCACGCTGACCTTCGCCGCACTGCTCATCACCCATTTCGCCGACCTGCGCCTGGAGGTCATCCTGCGGCGGCGGATCATCGAGCGGATCGCCCGTGCCCCGCTGTCCTGGTTCGGCGAGCACACCTCAGGCCAGGTGCGCAAAGCTGTGCAGGATGACACGAAGGCGCTGCACACGCTGGTCGCACACGCCCCGGTCGAGCAGATGCTCGCCGTCGTCACTCCGCTCGCACTTGCCGTCTACGCCTTCATCATCGACTGGCGGCTCGGGCTGCTGGCGGTCGCCGCGGTCCCGGTCTACCTCGCGATCCAGGCCTTCACCATGCGCGGCATGGGCGCCAAGACCGCAGCGATGGACACGAAGCTCGGCCATGTCGCCTCGGCGATCGTCGAGTTCTGCGATGGCATCGGCGTCATCAAGGCCTTCGGCCGCACCGGCACCGCCCACGAGCGCTACCGCCGGGCCGCCGACGACTTCAGTGTCTTCTACATGGCCTGGGTCGGCCCGCTCATCCGCATCTCCGCGATCAGCGAAGCGGCGATCAGCGTGCCGGTCCTCGTGCTCCTCAACGCCGGGCTCGGTTCACTGCTCGTGACGTCCGGGGCGGTCACCGCCGCCGATGTCATCGCCACCACGATGATCGCACTCATCCTGCCCGCCACGATCCAGACACTGGGCACCACGGTATGGCACTACCAGACCGCCGGTGCCGCTGCCCTGCGCCTGTCCGCGCTGCTGGAGACCGAGGAGCTCGCCGCCGTCCCGCCTGCGGATTCTGCAGTGCCCGCAGCCGGGTCGCCTGCACCCGAGGTGCCGGGCACCGTCTGCTTCGACGGCGTGTCCTTCTCCTATGGCGCCGACGCCGAGGCCCCGCTCGCCCTCGCGGATGTCTCCCTGACGCTGGAGCCGGGCACCGTCACCGCGCTCATCGGCCCGTCGGGGTCGGGCAAGTCGACGCTGGCCCTCATGCTCGCCCGCTTCTACGATCCCACCTCAGGCGCCATCCGCATCGGCGGCCGCGAAATCCGCTCGCTGCCGCCGGGGCAGCTGTATCGCATGGTGTCCTTCGTGCTGCAGAGCCCGCAGCTCATCACCGACACCATCCGCGAGAATGTGCGTCTGGCCGTCCCCGATGCCGGGGACACCGCGATCTGGCAGGCGCTTGAGCAGGCGCAGATCGCTGCAGAGATCCGCGCCCTGCCCGGTGGGCTCGACACCGTCATCGGGCGTGACACGGAGCTCTCCGGCGGCCAGCAGCAGCGCATCGCGATCGCCCGGGCGCTGCTGGCTGACGCGCCGATCCTCATCCTCGACGAGGCGCTGAGTGCCGCCGACCCCGACTCCGAGGCGGAGATCCAGCAGGCACTCACCGGCCTCGTCACCGGCCGGACCGTCCTCGTCATCGCCCACCGCCCCGAATCGGTCCTCGGGGTCGACCAGATCATCCGGCTCGATCGCGGCCGCATCGCCGAGCGGCTGACGGGCAGCGCCGTCACCGATGATGCCGTCGTCTCCCTCATGGCCTCCGGAGGTGCCCGTTGATCCCGTTCCTGCGCTCTGCCCGCCATCTCATGACGCCAGCCGGGCGGCGCCGACTGTCGTGGGCGATGCTCTTCTCGGCTCTGGCCGGCCTGTGCGAGGCCGCGGCACTGCTCGTGCTGCTGCCGCTCATCACTGCGCTGCTCACCGGCGCGGCCTCAGCCGGCCTCAGCTTCACCGGATGGCTGTGGGTGCTGGCCTGTGTCGCCGTGGCCGGCGCGATCACCCGCTATGTGGAGGCGACCATCGGCTACCTGGGTGCCGGTGACCTCATCCGCAACGCCCACCGGCTGCTCGGCGATCGGCTCGCGATGCTTCCGATCGGCTGGTTCACCCGGCAGCGCGCCGGTGAGCTCTCACGCCTGACGACCAGCGAATTCATGACCGTCGCCTCGGCACTCGCCCACACCGTCACGGCCCTCATCCGGCAGAGCACGGCCGTCGTCGCGGTCGCGGCCGGCACCTGGCTGTGGGACTGGCGCCTGGGTCTCGTCTTCCTCATCAGCGCACCGCTGGCGGTCCTGCTGCTGTGGTGGGGTACGAGACTCTCACGGAGGGCACACCGCGTCCAGGCGCCGTCGACGAATGAGCTCTCCTCCCGCATCGTCGAGTTCGCCGCCTGCCAGCCGGCACTGCGTGCAGCCGGCCGAGCAGGATCCTTCACCCCGCTCATGCGCGCCAGTGCCGCGAACGACCGCGCCCGGATCATCGAGCTGTGGCTGCTGACCGCCGGCGTGCTGCTGAGCAATATCGCCCTGCAGGTCATCACCGTCGGGCTCATCGTCACCACTGCCTGGCTGCTGACTGCCGATCTCCTCACCGCAGCCGCAGCCGTGACCTTCGTCGGACTCGCCCTGCGCTTCACGAAGAACCTCCAGTCCGCAGCCGACAGCGTCATGGCCGTCGTCCAGGCGATGCCGCCGATGGAGCGAGCGCTGGAGATCATGCAGACTCCGGTGCGGAAAGAACCGCCGGCCGCAGCTTCCCTGCCGGTGCCAGGCGAGGTCCGCCTCGACGAGGTGAGCTTCGGCTACCGGCCCGGCACTCCGGTGCTCACCGATATCAGCTTCACCGCCGCACCGACGACGATGACGGCGATCATCGGCCCATCGGGCTCGGGGAAGACGACGGTCGCCCGGCTCATCGCCGGATTCTGGCAGGCTGACAGCGGCACCGTCTCCGTCGGGGGCACACCGCTGCACGTGCAGACGACCGAGCAGCTCATGGCCCAGCTGGGCATCGTGTTCCAGGACGTCTATCTCTTCGACGACACGCTGGAAGCCAATATCCGCATCGGCCGTCCTGATGCAGACGAGGCAGCGGTGCGCGAGGCCGCCGATCTCTCTGGTGTCACCGAGATCGCTCAGCGGCTGCCCGGCGGCTGGCAGACCCGGGTCGGCGAGGGCGGGCGAGCACTGTCCGGCGGGGAGCGTCAGCGCGTCTCGATCGCCCGGGCGCTGCTCAAGCAGGCCCCGATCGTCCTGTTCGACGAGGCCACGAGCGCACTCGATGCGCAGAATGAGGCTAATGTGCTCGCCAGCATCGATGCGCTGCGACGCCGCTCGACGGTCATCGTCATCGCACACCGGCTCTCGACGATCTCCCGCGCTGATCAGATCATCGCGCTCTCCGACCACGGCACGATCGCCGAGACCGGCACACACGACGAGCTCTACGCCGCAGATGGCGCCTATCGCCGCTACTGGGATCACCGGAGACAGGCCGCAGGCTGGCGGCTGACCGGCCCGCGCGCGTGACCGGCCGTGCGGCTGACGGACTCGCGCGCATGACCGGCACGCGCGCATGACCGGACGGGAACCCGATACCCTGGTGCGCATGACGAAGAAGAGCGGTCCAGCCCCGCGCTTCAGCATCGGCGATGCGGTGGCGGCAGCGCTCGACCTCGGCATCGACCAGTTCACGATGGCGCAGGTCGCAGCCCGCCTGTCCGTCACACCGCCGGCGCTCTACCGGGTGGTCAGCAGCCGCGATGAGCTGCTGCGGCTCAGCTTCGCCGCTGTCGCAGCCGACATGCGCCCGCCGGATCCCGAGCATTCGTGGCAGCAGCAGCTGCGCGATTTCGCTGAGGCGCTGTGGGATCTGTGCGAAGCCCACCCGGGCATGCCGCGGGCCGTCATCGGCACCCCGCACCTGCATGCTGAGGTGTGGAGGCAGCTGAGCCGGTTCGCCGATGCGGTGCAGGCTTCCGGCTGCCCGCTGTCGCGTGAGACCGTCGTCTTCGCTCTCGACTTCCTCGGCGACACTGTCGCGACCACGCATATGAGCATCACTGCGATGCGCAGCCCGAAGGACACCGGAAGCACCGAGCATGCCACCGGCAGTTCACCGTTCATGGCCGAGCCCTCGGCGACCGAACGCGGCTACCTCGAACGCAAGATCGGCTTCATCATCACCGGCCTCGAATCCGGCTGGTCACCGACCTGAGCAGATGGTTCAGACACCCACCGTGCGCGAGGCGGTGGGCACCTCGAGTGCGGATTCGAACCATTCCGAGAGGCTGAGCACCCCGCGGTCGTCGAACCGGCGGCCTGCGACCTGCAGCCCGATCGTCCGGCCATCAGCCGTGTAGCCGGCCGGCACGGAGGAGGCGGGCTGTTCGGACATGTTGTAGGGCACGGTGAACGAGATGTGCTGCATCGGCTGGGTCGCGTCGTTGAACGGCATCGGCCAGTCGGCCGGGAACGCGGCCATCGGTGCGACCGGTGAGAGCACGAAGTCATAGCCTGCGGTGGCTTCGACGGTGCGCCGGCGCATCTCCTGGATCGCGTGGTAGCAGCGCAGCAGCTCGGTCGCTGAGATATCGGCCCCGGCCCAACACCACTGGGCGACATAGGGCAGGATCCTGCGCCGGTCGGCATCGTCGAGGGCTTTGAAGTCCGCCCAGGAGCGCACCCGCCAGAACCGGTCGATATCGATGAGCAGCTCCTGGTCCATGAACGGGGTGATCCGCTCGACGCTGGCCCCAGCACTCTCGAGGGCCGCAGCGGCGGCATCGACGGCGGCGGCCACCTCGGGATCGGTCGCACTGCCGCACCCGGCATCGGTGTGCACCGCGACCTTGAGCCCGGCGACGTCGAAGTCCTCATCCCGGTAGCTGTCCGCGGTCGCCGGCAGCTGGGAGTAGTCGCGGTCATCGGGCCGGCCGATCACCTCCATCGCGTCGATGACGTCGCTGAAGCGGCGGGCCAGGGGGCCTGCGCACCGGCCCAGGTAGGGAGCTGAGAGCGGCACCCGTCCGAAGCTCGGTTTGAGGGTCGCCAGTCCCAGCCAGGTGCCCGGCAGGCGGATCGACCCGCCGATGTCGGAGCCGATGTGGATCGGCCCGTAGCCGGCCGCGGCAGCCGCGCCGGCGCCAGACGACGACCCGCCGGTGGTGAGCTCGGGGTTCAGCGGTGAGCGGGTGATGCCATGCCGGGAGGACACTCCCGAGGACAGCATTCCCCAGTCGGGCATGACGGTGGAGGCGAAGAGCACTGCACCGGCCTCGAGCAGCCGGTCGGTGATCGGGGCGTTGGCCTCGGCGACGATCGGTTCGCCGGCATTGTGGCCGCCGGGCATCCCGACGCCGGCCCAGGCGATGTTCTCCTTGATCGTCACCGGCACTCCGTCGAGATCCGAGCGCGGCGCGCCTGCCTGCCAGCGGGCCGCTGCCGCCTCGGCCGCCTGCCGGGCGGAGTCGAAGTCGGTGTGCCACAGCGCGTTGACCGTAGGTTCGCATGTCTCGACGCGCTCCTTGACGGCGTCGAGCACCGCGACCGGGTCGGTGCGGCCTGCGGCGTAGGCGGCGCGCAGTTCGGCGGCGCTGGCATCGGCGAGCGTGGTGTCCATGGCGGTCCTTCCGTGCTCTCAGCCGGCCCGCTCATCGAGGGCGGCGGCGAGTGTGGGTGTGGCGGCGACGAGTGAGGCGGTGTACTCGTGCTGCGGGTGGTCGTAGATCGAGGCGACGTCGCCGGATTCGACGATCCGGCCGTCCTTCATGACGACGACGTCGGAGCACAGGTGGCGCACGACTCCGAGGTCGTGGGAGACGAACACGAGGGTGAGCTCGTAGTCCTCGACGAGGTCGGTGAGCAGGTTGAGCACCTGGGCGCGGACGGAGACGTCGAGAGCGGAGACCGGTTCATCGGCGACGAGGATCCGCGGGCGGCACACGAGCGCACGCGCAATCGAGATGCGCTGGCGCTGCCCGCCGGAGAACTGGTGCGGATACCGGGCGCGGCTGCAGGCGTCGAGGCCGACGGCCTCGAGCGTCTCGCTGACCTTCTCCCGCCGCTGGGCTGCCGGCACGCCCATGGCCACCAGCGGTTCGGCGACGATGTCGGCGACCTGCATGCGCGGGTCGAGGCTGGCGAACGGATCCTGGAAGACGATCTGCAGCTCCTCGCGCATCGCCCGCAGCTGCGCCTGGCTGGCCGAGGCGATCTCGCAGTCCCCGACCCGCACGTACCCGCTGGTGAGCGGCTCGAGGCCGGAGAGGATCCTGAGCAGCGTCGACTTGCCGGACCCGGATTCGCCGACGATCCCGAACCGCTGCCCGGCCCGGATGCTCAGCGTCACATCGGTGAGCGCATCGACGGTGTCAGCCCTGCTGAACAGCCCGGACTTCGTGCGCTGATAGGTCTTGTGCAGGCCCTCGATCTCGATCAGCGGCGCCTGCTCCTGCGCTCCCGGGTCGTTGGCCGTTCCCGAGGCGGTGGCGACCTGCTGTTCGCCGGTGACCTGCGCCTCGGGCGGGGTGAAGCGTGCCCGGCTGAGCCGGGCGGCATCGTAGGCGCGGGCGGTGGCGATGGTGAAGAGCCGGCCGTCGTCGTCGGTGGCCGTCAGGTCGGAGGCGGCGAGCAGCCCGCGGGTGTAGTCGTGCTGCGGGTCGGTGAAGATCTGCTCGGTGGCACCGGCTTCGACGATCTCGCCGTGGTACATCACCATGACCTTCTCGCACACTCTGGCCACGACGGCCAGATCGTGGGTGATGAACAGCAGCCCCGTGTCCGAGGTGGTCACCGCGTTCAGCACGAGGTCGAGGACCTGCCGCTGGACCGTGACGTCGAGGGCGGTGGTCGGCTCATCGCAGATGAGCAGCTGCGGGTCGTTCGCCAGCGCCATCGCAAGCATCACCCGCTGCCGCTGCCCGCCGGAGAGCTGGTGCGGGTACGCCCGGGCGGTGGCCTGCGGGTCGGGCAGCTGGACGAGGCCCAGCAGGTCGATCGCGCGCCTCGCCGCGTCGGTCTTCGACTGGGTGCGGTGGATGCGCATGACCTCAGCAACCTGGGCGCCGACGCGCATGAGCGGGTTGAGCGCACTCATCGGCTCCTGGAAGACCATCGACATGTTCAGCCCGCGCAGCCGGGCGATCTGCCGGTCGGAGCGCTCAAGCAGATCGCCCTCAGTGCCGGCGAGGGTGATCGACCCGGTGGCGGTGAGCTCCTCGGGCAGCAGGCCCATGACCGCTGAGGCGGTGAGCGATTTCCCGGACCCGGATTCGCCGATGAGCCCGACCCGCTCGCCGGGGGCGATGGTGAACGATGTCGGGTGCACGAGCGTGGTCTGCGCGGTGGTGATCGACAGGTCGGTGACCTCGAGCAGGCTGCGTTTGCTCACCGGTGCCGGCGGAGCGGCGGCGCTGGCGTGGGCGGGCATGTCAGTCACGTCCTTTCAGCTTCGGGTCGAAGCGGTCGCGCAGCCCGTCGCCGAGCAGATTGAAGCCGAGCACAGCGGCGGCGATGAACAGGCCCGGCCACAGGGCGAGCATCGGATGGGAGGACAGGTACTGCTGGGACTCCTGCAGCATCCGGCCCCAGGATGGGGTCGGCGGTTGGGTGCCCAGGCCCAGGAAGGACAGCCCCGCCTCGGCGAGGATCGCCAGGGCGAAGGCGACGGAGGCCTGCACGATGATCATGCCGGCGATGTTGGGCAGCACGTGGAACACGGCGATCGGGCCGATCCGGCGGTTGGCCGCGCGGGCGGCCATGATGTACTCGGTGCTCATCACCTGCAGGGTCCCGGACCGGGCGACACGAGCGAAGCCGGGGATCGAGGCGATGCCGAGGGCGACCATCGCCGGCCCGGTGCCGGGACCGAACACGGCGGAGAACACGATCGCCAGCAGCAGGGCCGGGAAGGCCAGCAGCAGGTCGTTGCCGCGCATGATGAGACCGGACAGCCACCCGTAGGGGGTCATCCCCGCGAGCACACCCAGCGGCACCCCGATGAGGGCGGCGATGGCGACGGAGACGACGCCGACGAGCAGGGTGATGCGCGCGCCGTACATGATCCAGGTGAAGGTGTCGCGGCCGTACCGGTCGGTGCCGAAGATGTGGTCGGCTGACATGCCCTGCAGTCGGTCAGCGGGCATCGCCTGGGTGGGGTTGTACGGCGTCCACAGATACGACACGAGCGCCATGCCGATGACGATGCCGATGAGCACGATGCCGATGACGAGCGAGGCGTCGGCCCTGCGGCGGCTGGCGACGAGACGGGTGGTCATGCGGCCCTCCTGACGCGCGGGTCGAGGACGGTGTAGAGCAGGTCGACGATGAGGTTGAGCAGCAGGACGAGCACCACGAGGACCATGACGATGCCCTGGACGGTGACGAGGTCGCGGTTGGCCACAGCCCGCACGAGTTCGGAGCCCATGCCGGGGATGACGAAGACCTGTTCGATGACGACGGCGCCGATGAGCATCGTGGCCAGCTGGATGCCGGCAACGGTGACGACGGGGATGGCGGCGTTGCGCAGCCCGTGGCGCACGAGCGCCTGCGTCTTCGTCAGCCCTTTGGCGCGGGCGGTGCGCAGGAAGTCCTCGCGCATCACCTCGAGCACGGCCGACCGGACGTAGCGGGTGAGGATCGCCGCCTGCACGAGCGCCAGCGCCAGCACCGGCAGGGCCAGCCGGGCGAGGAACCGGCCGAAGCCCTCGATCGGGGCGGCCCAGCCGCTGGAGGGGAGCCAGCCGAGGCCCAAGGAGAAGATCATGATGAGGATGATGGCGGCCAGGAAGTTCGGCACGGCGATGCCGACCTGGCTGGCCGCTGAGATCGCGGTGCCGAGCGTGCGCTTCTGGAACACCGCAGCCAGCGAACCCAGCGGCACGGCGATGAGCAGGGCGACGGCCATCGAGGCGATGACGATGATGAGGGTGACCTGGATGGAGTCGGCGATGACCGGGGTGATCGGTGCGCGGGTGACATAGGAGGTGCCGAAGTCGCCGGTGAGCATGCCGGAGATCCAGTCGAGGTACTGCACCGGCAGCGGCCGGTCGAGACCGTACGTGCGCTCGAGCTGGGCCACCGCCTCGGGGGTGGCGTTGGTGCCCAACGCCACCTGGGCAGCGTTGCCGGGCAGCACCTGCATGAGCAGGAACACGATGACCGAGGCAGCCGCGGCGGTGACCGCGAACTGCAGCAGCCGGCGGATGAGGTATCCGGCCATGCCACCTCCTTGTGGACCGCAGCCGCGCGGGGCCGGGGCTGCGGGTCAGATGAGCGGGGCGGGCCGGGGCTACCGGCCCGCCAGGGTCACTTCCAGGCCAGTGTGGCGATCGGGAAGGAATCAGAGACGAAGTTCTCCGGCAGTCCCTCGACCTTGGCGTCAGCGACGATGAGGTTGGGGAACAGGAACAGGAATCCGGCCGCGGCGTCCTCGGTGATCGTGCGGGCGACGTCCTTCATGCCTGAGACGTACTCCTCCTCGGTGCCGGTGTCGGCCTTCTTCGCGGCGTCTTCGATCTGGGAGTAGTCATAGCCGGTGTAGTAGCCGTCGCCGAACACGGTGAGCATGTCGTTGGCCTCGACGTGGTTGATGACCGACATGTCGTAGTCGTGGTTAGTGAAGGTCTTCTCCAGCCACACCGCCGGGAACTCCTGGGTCTCGATCTTCGGCTTCAGCCCTGCCTCTTCGAGCTGGGAGACGACGATGTCGGCGACCGCGGTGGCGTAGGGCAGGTTGGGCACGGTGTAGGTGAAGGACTCCCCTTCGATGCCGGCCTCCTTGACGAGCTCCCGGGCCTTGTCGACATCGTGCGGGTACACGTCGGTGAGGTCCTCGTAATAGGGGGCGGTCGGTGGGACCATCCCGCCGATGAGGGTGCCGTAGCCGCCCCAGGCGGTGTCGAGGATGGCCTGCTCGTCGATGGCGTAGAGGACGGCCTCACGGGCCTTCTTGTCGGCGAAGATGCCCTCGGCGTTGTTCATCGACAGCACGACTTCGCCGTTCGTGGTGCCCTCGACGACCTGGTAGTCATCGGGTGATTCGAAGTCGCCAGCCAGTTCGGGGGCCTGCAGGCTGGCGAGCACGTCGACTTCGCCGGACTTCACGGCGTTGACTGCGGCGACGGGGTCCTTGTAGTACTTGAAGGTCACCGTCTCCAGATTCGGCTGCCCGCCCCAGTAGTCCTCGCGGGCTGCGTAGACGATCTCCTGACCGCGGGTGAAGGACTGCACCTCATACGGGCCCGTGCCGACGGCCTTGTTCGCCAGGTCGTCGACGGCGTCTTCGCTGAACACCGCGCCCACGGCGCTGGCGAGGTCGTACAGCCAGCCGTTCGAGGGGTCGGTCAGCGTGATCTCGACGGTCGCGTCGTCAGGGGTGTCGATCGAGTCGATGACGGCCATCTTGGCTTTGAGTCCGTTGGTCCAGGCATCGGAGTTGACCCGCTCATAGGAGAACTTCACATCGGCGGAGGTCAGCTCGTCGCCGTTGGAGAACGTCACCCCGTGCTGCAGGTGGAAGGTGTAGGTCTTGCGGTCTTCGGAGACGTCCCACGATTCGGCGAGCGCGGGCTTGAGTTCGCCGTCCTGGTCGATGCGCACGAGCGATTCGTAGACGTTCTCCATCAGTGCCTGCGGGATCGCCGCACCGCCGGTGGTGGTGAAGTCGAGGTTGACCGGCTCGGCGGTGTGCGCGACGACCATGTCGGTGCGCTTCTCCTCCCCGCCTGAGCCGTTGTTGCCGGCTCCTGCGCTGCAGCCGGTGGCGGTGAGCACAACGGCGGCCAGTGCTGCCGCCCATGCAGTGAGTCGTCGCGTCATGTTTCCCTCGAGTCTCGTGTGTAGTGGTGACCGGCCCCGCGGGCCTGGATTCACCTTAACGGACGCTCAACGCCGGCTGAGAGATCGTCTCGCAGTGTGTCCTGTTCCACATCCGCGCCCGAGGCGGTCCTCGCCTTGCTGCCGGCCGCTGAACACGCAGGTGCGGGTTAGGCTGGGGTGAGTCCGCTCATCCTCACGACGGGATCCTCATGATGTCAGCCTGGATTCGCTCATCCCCGCTCTTGGCGTTCACGGTCCTGGCCTATGCCGGTTCATGGCTGGCGTGGAGCCCATGGTGGCTGGCGCGCAACGGTGTGGGCCTGCTGCCCTATGAGCTGCCGTATGCGGCGGTCACCGGCATCAATCAGCTCGGCCTCTTCGCCGGGCCGTTCGCCGCAGCCCTCGTCGTCACCGGCGTGCGCTCCGGACGTGCGGGTCTCGCGCGTCTGCTGGCCTCGCTTGTGCGGTTCCGGGTGCGCGGCCGCTGCTACGCTCTGGCGCTCATCGCGATTCCGCTTGCCGCCGGGGTCGGCTGCCTCCTCGTCTTCGGCGTCGATCCGGCAGCGGACTTCGGCGGCGGGTTCCTTGTGGTGTTCCTCGTCGGCAGCTATCTCCTGTTCCTGCTCGGCGGGCCGCTGCAGGAGGAGCCGGGCTGGCGCGGTGTCACCCTGCCGCTGCTGCAGCGCCGGCATCATCCGCTCGCCGCCGCCGTCATCCTCGGGTTCATCCACTGCTTCTGGCATGCCCCGCTGTTCGCGACCGCCGAGTGGGACACCGCACGCAGCGGGATCGGCTACTGCATCGCCTACCTGCTGCTCATCCTCGCCTTGTCGGTCGTCATGTCCTGGGTGTTCAACGGCTCGCGGGGGTCGCTGTTGCCCGCTGTCTTGGCGCACAACGGGCTCAACTGGGCGATGCTGACCGCCGGTGGGCTGACGGGGGCGACGGCCACGACATGGCCGGCGGCACTCGGCATGAGCGCGCTGGCGCTCATCGGGATCGTGCTCACCGGCGGCCGGCTTGGCTTCGATCCGGCGGCCCCTGCCGACCCTGTCGTTCCGGTCAGCTCAGACGATCAGCGTGCCGGCACTCAGTTGCCGGAAGATCGTGCGGCGAGCAGCTGAGCGAGACTGCGCAGCGCTGCACCGCGGTGGGAGATCATGTTCTTCTCTGCAGCGCTGAGCTGGGCTGCGGTCACATCATGACCGTCGGGGTAGAAGATCGGGTCGTAGCCGAAACCGTGGTCGCCGACCGGCTCCCGGCCGAGCCTTCCGGTCATCCGTCCTTCGGCGACCACCGCCTCGGGCGCTGGCCCTTGGGCGGGGTCGACGAACACGGCTGCGCAGCAGAACGCGGCCTGCCGGTGCTCATCGGGTACATCGGCCAGCTGGGCGAGCAGCAGCTCGTAGTTGGCGACGTCGTCACCGTGACGTCCGGACCAGCGGGCTGAGAAGATGCCCGGTGCCCCGCCGAGCACGTCGACGGCCAGCCCCGAGTCATCGGCGATCGCCGGCAGCCCGGTGTGCGCGGCTGCCGAACGGGCCTTGAGCTCAGCATTGGCGGCGAAGGTCACCCCGTCCTCGACGACCTCGGGCAGGTCGACGTCAGCGGCGGTGAGCACTGTGATAGGCCGGTCGAGGCCGTCACGCAGGATCTCTTCGAGCTCCTTCCGCTTGCCCTCATTGCGGGTGGCGATGACGATGCGCTCGAACATGCAGGCTCCTGTCGATCAGGCGGTCAGTGGGTCAGTCGGCCGGCCGGCCGGTCGGTCGGCAGCGGCCGTCAGCTGCGCGGGCGGTCGAGGGCCTCGCGCTGCAGTTCGGTCAAGCGCGCGCAGCCGGTCTCGGCAAGGCTGAGGAGGGTGTCGAGTTCGGAGCGGTCGAAGGCCTGCTGTTCGGCGGTGCCCTGGATCTCGACGAATCGGCCGGAGCCGGTCATCACGACGTTCATGTCGGTATCGGCTGCCGAGTCCTCGACATAGGGCAGGTCGAGGGCGGGGGCGCCGTCGACGATCCCGACGCTGATCGCAGCGATCGAGTCGGTCAGCGGTTCGGCAGCGGCGGGGATCCAGCCGCGGGACCGGCCGGTGTCGATCGCGTCGGCCAGTGCGACGTAGGCGCCGGTGATGGCTGCGGTGCGGGTGCCGCCGTCGGCCTGGAGGACGTCGCAGTCGAGCTGGATGGTGTTCTCCCCCAGCTTGTCCATGTCGACCACGGCACGCAGGGCCCGGCCGATGAGCCGGGAGATCTCATGCGTGCGACCACCGATCTTGCCTTTGACGGATTCGCGCGGACTGCGGTCGTGGGTGGCCCTGGGCAGCATCGCGTATTCGCCGGTGACCCAGCCGCGGCCGGAGCCCTTGAGCCAGCGGGGCACACCCTCGGTCAGGGAGGCCGCGCACAGCACGCGGGTGTCGCCGAACTCGATGAGCACGCTGCCTTCAGCGTGGGTGAGCCAGTCGCGGGTGATGCGCACCTCGCGCAGTTCGTCGTGGGCGCGGCCGTCAGGACGGGTCATGGGGTCTCCTTGTGCGAGGCGGGTGGGGCTGGCCGCCGCGCCGGAGGTGGGAGCGGCGGCCGTATGTCTTCAGGCTACAGCTGCCAGGTGTTGCCGGGGCGGGCGAGTTCGATCGGCCCGGAGAATTCGGCGGCGGCTTCGGCGCGGACCATGCAGGCGTCGGTCCACGGCGGGATGTGGGTGAGCACGAGGTTCTTCGCCCCAGCAGCATCGGCGACCCGGCCGGCGCGCAGGCCGGTGAGGTGGATGCCGCGGGCGGCGTCGCGGTCCTCCTGGAAGGCGGCCTCGCAGACGAACACGTCGGCGACGCGGGCGGCTTCGACGAGGCCGTCGCACTCATCGGAGTCACCGGAGTAGGTGATGACGTGGCCGGCCTGGTCCTCGATGCGCAGCGCATAGGCTTCGACGGGGTGTTCGACGAGGAACGCGGTGATCGTCAGCGGCCCGATGGTGAAGGAGGCTCCGGGGGTCAGGTCGTGGAAGGCGAACACCGTCGACAGGTCCGTCGGGTGCGACTGGCCTGCGACCGGGCTCAGGCCCGGCTCAGTGTGGTAGGCCGCTGCCAGGCGCTCGTGCGTGCCGGCCGGACCCCAGACGGGCAGGGAGGCGCGGATCGCGCCGGTGTCGGTGTGGGCGTCGCCGCAGTTGAAGTACTTCGGGTCGTAGCTGCGGTAGACGTAGAGCCCGGTGACGTCGAGGCAGTGATCGGGGTGCAGGTGGGACAGCACGACGGCATCGAGGCTGCTGGGGTCGACGTAGTTCTGCAGCGCGCCGAGCGCCCCGGATCCCAGGTCGATGACGACCCGGTACTCCCGGTGATCGACGGCGGCCTCCAGCAGGTAGCAGCTGGCAGCCGAGGCGGGCCCGGCAAAGGAGCCCGAGGTGCCGATTGCGGTCAGTCGCATCATGCCTGTTGTTCCTCCTCCATCAGGCGTGTTCCTCCTCGTCGGCTGCGCCGGGGCCGAGGCCGGACAGCAGGATCGACGTCAGACGCTCCTGCGCCCAGGTGAGGAAGTCGTAGACGGTGAGCATCGTGGCCTGCTGGTCATCGAGCTCATCGGCGGCCTCCCGGGCGTAGAGGTCTTCGACATCGGATTCGCTGGCCATGCTCATCCGGGTGGCGAGCACGAGCCGGACGTCGTTGAGCGCCATCGACCAGGCCCGCGTGTGCGCTTCGTCCAGTTCGATCCGGCCGGTCAGCGACAGGTCGTACAGGGCGATGCGGATGTTGGCGAGCTTCGATTCGCGCAGGTCGTGTTCGGTCAGCCTGCGGAACTCCGCTGAGCGTTCGGCGTCATCGCCGTCGACGTCGGGCAGCAGCCGCAGCACGGCCGGGTCCTCGGGCCGTTCGGCCGTCGAGATGCCGACCAGCCGGGCGAGGTCATCGGCGCTGACCTCGCGTGCGCCGCTCTCCCCCGCCTCGGGCGCGGCGTCGGCCTCCGGTTCACCGGCGGGTGCATCGAGCTCGTCCTCGCCGCCGAGCATGACGGCGACGTCGGAGAGCAGGGAGCGGAAGATGTGCTTCTCGCCGGGTTCGAGGTCGAGCACGGCGAAGGCACGCGCAGTCGAGTGGATCTTCATCAGCGGCCCTCCGGGCTCACACCTCACCACCGGTCGGGGCGGGCCGGCAGGTGGCCCACAGGCCGAAGCCGTGCATGGCGGCGGTGTCGCGCTCCATCTGCTCGCGGCTGCCGGTGGCCACGACGCTGCGGCCGAGTTCGTGGACTTCGAGCATGAGCTTCTCGGACTTCGCACGCGAGTATCCGAAATAGCTCTGGAATACGTACGTCACGTAGCTCATGAGATTGACCGGGTCATTCATCACGATGCATGCCCACGGCGCATCCGGCCGAGTCTCATGCAGAGTCTCAGCCTGGGGATCGATCACCGCTTGGGATGAGTCGCCGGTTGACATCACGCCTTTCACTGTAGGCGAATTCATGGTTCACCCAGTAATCCTGCAGTGGCCTATCATCGTTCCTATGAGTGATCTCACACCGGCTTCCCCGCGGGGTTCTGCCCCGTTCCGCCCGTCGACGGCGCTGCTGACCGACCATTATGAACTCACCATGCTGCAGGCCACGCTCGACTCGGGCCGCGCTGAGCGCCGCAGCATCTTCGAGGCCTTCGGGCGCCGGCTGCCGGCCGGGCGCCGCTATGGGGTGGTCGCCGGCACCGGCCGGATCCTCGAGATGCTCGCCGACTTCACGTTCACGTCCGAGGAGCTGCAGTTCCTCGAGTCGAGAAAGGTCGTCGATTCGACGACGCTGGACTGGCTGGCTGACTTCCGGTTCTCTGGTGACATCCGCGGGTACGCCGAGGGCGAGGTGTACTTCCCCGGCTCACCGCTGCTGAGCGTGGAGGCGACCTTCGCCGAGGCGGTGGTGCTGGAGACGATGATCCTCTCGGCTCTCAACTACGATTCCGCAGTCGCCTCGGCGGCCTCGCGGATGAGCCGGGTCGCCGGCTCGCGGCCGTGCGTGGATATGGGCTCGCGCCGCACCCACGAGCAGTCGGCCGTCGCCGCTGCCCGGGCGACTGTCGTCGCAGGCTTCACCTCGACGTCGAACCTGGAGGCCGGGCGCCGCTACGGGCTGACGACCGTCGGCACTGCCGCGCACTCCTTCACGCTCATCCACGATTCCGAGCGTGAGGCGTTCGAAGCCCAGGTCCGGTCGCTCGGCTCCGATACGATCCTGCTGCTCGACACCTATGACGTCGATGAGGCGCTCACGACCGCCATCGAGGTCGCCGGCACCGAGCTCGGCGGGGTCCGGCTCGACTCCGGTGACCTCGGCATCCAGGCTGCGGAGGTGCGCGAGAAGCTCGACGCGCTCGGGGCGATCAACACGCGGATCACCGTCACCAGCGATCTCGACGAGTACGCGATCGCCGGCCTGGCAGCCGCTCCGGTCGATGCCTACGGCGTCGGCACCCGGGTCGTCACCGGCTCCGGCGCGCCGACGGCGAGCCTGGTCTACAAGCTCGTCGCTCACAGCGATGACGCAGGCGAGTGGGTGTCGGTGCAGAAGAAGGCGGCCGGGAAGTCGTCGACCGGTGGGATGAAGGAGGCCGCGCGCATCATCGACGGCACGATCGCTGTCGAGGAGGCGATCGGCATCCCGCGTCTGGAGCTGCCTGATGACCTCGAGGCCCGTCCGCTGCAGGTGCCGCTGGTCACCGGCGGTGAGATCGACCATGCGTACACCGGTCCCGAGGGGGTGCAGCGTGCCCGTGAGCGTCACGCCGCCTCGATGGCTGAGCTGCCGCGCACCGCGCACCGGCTGCAGGCCGGCGAGCCGGCGATCCCGACTGTCTTCTACAGCGCCTGAGACGAGGTACCGGTCTGCTGCGCTGCCCCTGGCCGCGCAGCAGCGGCCCGTCTCAGCGGCGGCCCGTTTCAGCGCCGGCCGATCTCAGCGGCGGCCCGTTTCAGCGGCGGCCGACGAACCAGGCCTGCAGCTTGGTGATGCGGGCCTGGATCTCCTTTCGGCTTGCCTCAGCGACCGGCGGTCCCCCGCAGGCCTTGCGCAGGTCGACGTGGATGGCGGCATGCGGCTTGCCCGTGCGCCTGGCCCACGCTCCGACCATCGTCTGCAGTTTGCTGCGCTCTTCCTTCAGCAGCCGGTGATCGTGTTCGGCCAGCTCCGCGGTCGGCACCGCCGTCTGGTTCGTCGCTCCTGAGCGGGCTCGCCGCTTCGTCTGCTCGGCCTGGCGGGTGCGCAGGAGCTCGGTGACCTGTTCGGGTTCGAGCAGGCCGGGAATGCCGATGAAGTCGAGTTCGTCCTCGGAGCCGATCATGCCGCCGGAGCCGAACTCGCCACCGTCGAACAGCACCCGGTCGAATGAGGCCTGCGAGTCCAGCGCCTCATAGGAGCCGAGCAGGTCATCGGAGGCCGATTCGCAGGCATTGGCCGCAGCGAGCGCCTCATCGTCGAAGACGACCTCGTCCTCGGCGTCGGGGTCGGGCCGGCGGTCGAGGGCGTGGTCGCGCTGGAGCTCGAGCTGATTGGCCAGGGCCAGCAGGATCGGCACGGAGGGCAGGAAGATCGACGCGGTCTCACCGCGGCGCCGGGCGCGCACGAAGCGGCCGATCGCCTGGGCGAAGAACAGCGGGGTCGAGGACGAGGTCGCGTACACGCCGACGGCCAGACGGGGTACGTCAACGCCTTCGGAGACCATCCGCACGGCGACCATCCAGCGGCGCTCGGAGTTCTGAAACTCCTCGATCCGCTTCGAGGCGCCCTCTTCGTCCGACAGCACGACGGTGACCGGTTCGCCGCAGATCTCGCGCAGCTGCTTGGCATATGCGCGGGCGACCTCCTGGTCGGTGGCGATGACGAGGCCGCCGGCATCGGGCACGCTGCGCCGGACTTCGGACAGTCGCAGGTCAGCGGCTTTGAGCACCGCAGGGATCCATTCGCCCTTCGGGTTGAGCGCGGTCCGCCAGGCCTGGGCGTGGATGTCCTTCGTCGCCTCGGCGCCGAGCACTGCCGACATCTCGTCACCGGCCTTGGTGCGCCAGCGCATCTCACCGGAGTAGGTCATGAACAGCACCGGGCGGACGACGCCGTCCTTGAGCGCCTGGGCGTAGCCGTAGGTGTAGTCGGCCTTCGAGGTGCGGATGCCCTCCTCGTCGGGGACGTATTCGACGAACGGAATCGCAGCGGTGTCCGAGCGGAACGGCGTACCGGTCAGGGCGAGCCGGCGCCGGGCTGGGCCGAACGCCTCGCGCACGGCGTCACCCCATGACAGGGCGTCACCGGCGTGGTGGATCTCATCGAGGATCACGAGCGTGCGGGCGGCCGCGGTGCGGTTGTGGTGCAGCACCGGCTTCGCAGCGACCTGCGCGTAGGTGACAGCCACGCCGTGGAACTCCTTGCCGTGGCGGCCCTGGGAGTTCTTGAAGTTCGGGTCGATCCGGATGCCCACGCGCGAGGCGGCATCGGCCCACTGGGTCTTGAGATGCTCGGTCGGGGCGACGACGGTGATCCGGTCGACTTTGCGCTGGGCGAGCAGCTCGGCTGCCAGCCGGAGCGCGAAGGTCGTCTTGCCGGCTCCCGGGGTCGCGACGGTGAGGAAGTCGCGCGGCTCCGTATCGAAGTAGCGTTCCAGGGCTTCGGCCTGCCAGGCACGCAGTTTGCCGGCCGTTCCCCACGCGGCGCGTTCGGGAAAGGCTGGTGAGAGGTGTTCGGCTGCTGAAGTTCCTGGGATCCGTGTCGGACCCGACATTTACTCCTGCGGTCCTTCAGGCATCGATTCGTAGATCTCCTTGCACTTCGGGCAGACCGGGAAGCGCTCAGGATCGCGGGTGGGGATCCACACTTTTCCGCACAGCGCGATCAGCGGGGTGCCGGTGACCATGGACTCCATGATCTTGGCCTTCGGCGCGTAGTGCGAGAACCGCTCGTGATCGCCGGGCTCAGCAAGCTGGTCCTGTGTCTGGCGCTCGATCGTGGCGGCGCCACCGGTTGCGGGCATCGTGTCGGACATAGCCACCATTCTAGCGCTGGTCGCTGGCTAGACTAATCGGCATGGCCGACAGTGACGCACTCCTCTCCTTCTCCCCCGCGCCCGAGGCGCCGACTGGCGAGGAACTCATCCGCACCTACCAGCGCGTCGCCGGGCAGATGGTCCGGCCGGTGGCGGTGGTGACGTGCCTGCGCGGCCGGCAGCCGCATGCGATCACCGTCGATTCGTTCCTCGACGTCTCCTATGATCCGCCGACGATGGCGGTGAGCATCTACTCCGGTTCCCGGATGATGGAGTCCCTGGAGATCGCCGAGGCGATGACGATCAGCGTGCTGGCAGCAGAGCAGAAGAACGTCGCCCAGTGGCTCGGGGAGCCCGGCCAGCCGCTGTACGGAGTGCTCGATGCGGTGCCGACGGCAGCGGCGCCGTCGGGGGTGCCCTATATCGCCGGTGCCGCTGCGGTGTTCGACTGCCGGATCGCTGCCCGCCTGGAAGTCGCCACGCACACGCTCGTCGTCGGTGAGGTGAGCGGCTGTGCTGAGACGGTCGGGGCACGGCCGCTGGCGCGCTGGCAGGACGGTTACGGGACCGTCACCGGCCGTTGAGATGCACGCAGCGCCGGTGCCCTGCAGGCACCGGCGCTGTGCGACGCGCAAGGTTCAGACGATGCCGACGCTCAGACGGCTCCGCGGCTCAGACTACGCCGAGGCTGTGCATCGCTTCGGCGACGCGGACGAAGCCTGCGATGTTCGCGCCGGTGACGAGGTCGCCGGGCTGGCCGTATTCGTCTGCTGCTGAAGCGCAGCGTTCGTGGATGCCGGTCATGATCTCATCGAGTTTGTGCTCGGTGAAGTCGAAGTCCCAGCTGTCGCGTGAGGCGTTCTGCTGCATCTCCAGGGCGCTGGTGGCCACGCCGCCGGCGTTGGCTGCCTTGCCGGGACCGAAGAGCACCTTGTTGTCGCGGAAGATCCGCACGGCTTCAGGGGTGCAGGGCATGTTCGCGCCCTCGGCGACGACGCGCACGCCGTTGCCGACGAGCATCTGCGCCGATTCGCCGTTGAGCTCGTTCTGGGTGGCGCACGGCAGCGCCACGTCGGTCTTGATCGACCACACGTTGCCGCCTTCTTCGAACCGTGCGCTCTCTCGCCGCTTGGCGTATTCGCCGACCCTCTCGCCCTCGACGAGCTTGACCTGCTTGAGCAGCGCGATATCCATGCCCTTGGGGTCGTGGACGAAGCCTGAGGAGTCCGAGACGCCGATGACAGTGGCACCGAGCTCCTGAGCTTTCTGGGCGGCGTGGACGGCGACGTTTCCGGAACCGGAGACGACGACGGATTTGCCTTCGATCGTCCGGTTGGTCTCTTTGAGCATCTCGCGAACGAAGAACACGGTTCCGAAGCCGGTGGCTTCGGTGCGGACCATCGAGCCGCCGTAGCCGAGGCCCTTGCCGGTGAGGACTCCTGCTTCGTAGCGATTGGTGATGCGCTTGAACTGGCCGAAGAGGAACCCGATCTCCTCTTCGCCGACGCCGATGTCACCGGCCGGCACGTCGGTGTATTCGCCGATGTGCCGGTAGAGCTCGGTCATCATCGACTGGCAGAACCGCATGATCTCCAGGCGGGACTTGCCCTTGGGGTCGAAATCGGAGCCGCCCTTGCCGCCGCCGATCGGCATGCCGGTCAGTGCGTTCTTGAAGGTCTGTTCGAAGCCGAGGAACTTGATGATGCCGGAGCTGACGGTCGGGTGGAACCGGAGGCCGCCCTTATAGGGGCCGAGGGCGGAGTTGAACTCGACACGGTAGGCGCGGTTGATCTGGACTTCCCCGTTGTCATCGACCCATGGAACGCGGAATATAATCTGCCGTTCGGGCTCGCAGAGCCGCTCAACAGCGGCGAGGGCGAGGAACTCGGGATGCTTGTCGACGACAGCACCAAGCGAATGCAGGACTTCGTGGACAGCCTGGTGGAACTCGGACTCGCCGGGGTTGCGGCGCAGCACGGTGTCGAACAGTGGCTGTAGATTCGGGTGCAATGACATGAGTCGATTGTAAGTGTTGCACGCGATGGTCCGTGCAGTGGGTCGGATTCTGGATCTTCGACGGCCCTCAGCACGATCAGCCGGCGCCCGCGATCGAGGCAAAACAGCAGGTCAAAGGACTGCATGACGAGACGCCGTGGAGTCCAGCGCGGCGAGCCGACCGCGGAAACAGCGTTCCGAATTCCGGACACGGCCTGCATAGACCTGCAAGACAATGAGAAATCATGCACCCAGTTGCGCGCACCGTTCATATCCTGCAGGGCGACGGCAGTGCATGCCGCAGGACGACGGCAGTGCATCCCGCAGGACGATGGCAGAGAGACCCACGGCGATCCGAGCACACCCACGCACGAGCTCGTGCAGCGGCCGCGTCGCAGCGCTGTTCATCATCAGCAGCACGGCCGATGCGCAGAATGCCTCAGACCGCCGCCGGGGCCTCAGGCGCCTCGAACGACTCGGCGGAGCGGTGATTCAGCCTCGCAGACCGTGGCAAGGGTGGTGAATAAGTGCGAGCCCGGGGAGCAGTGCTCAACCCGGGCTCGACTTTCTCTATGTGAAATTGCGGCGGTGTCTTACTCTCCCACACCCTGTCGAGTGCAGTACCATCAGCGCTGGCAGGCTTAGCTTCCGGGTT
>NZ_JACSPY010000016.1 GCF_014836885.1 Brevibacterium gallinarum | reverse complement strand
CAATCAGCATCGAGCCCACACCGCTATCGGAGGCCTCACCCCAGCCGACCGCGTTCACAACCTCACGGGGAACTACAGCTAGGACACTGATATGGCTGAAAATCTGCAGGACTGGATAGGTCGGACCACGACCCTCACCGAAACCGCCGACGGGGTGCGAGCCGCGCGCCTGGCGACTCTGCTCGGCCGCGACAGCGATGCCGAAGGGCCGCTGTCGCCGCTGGGCCACTGGCTGCACTTCTCCGAAGACGATGTGCCGATGAGTGACCTCGGTGCCGATGGGCATGCTGCACTTGGAGGATTCATGCCTCCAGTCCCGTTGCCCAGACGGATGTGGGCCGGCAGCACGCTTGACTTCCACACCCCGATCCGCCCGGGTCAGACGATCGAGCGGACGACGACAATCGAATCGATTGCAGAGAAGGTCGGCTCGACAGGACCGCTGTGCTTCGTTGTGCTCCGCCACGAAGTCAGTGCGGACGGCACCCTGGCGACGACAGATCGGCAGACGATCGTCTACCGCGAAGCCACCGCGACCGCAGAAGGTTCGTCCGCTCGCCCGCCCCGAGATGACTCGCCTGCACCCGAAGGCTGGGATTGGGTGGAGAGCGTGCGACCCAACGAGGTCATGCTCTTTCGCTATTCGGCGCTGACGTTCAACTCTCATCGCATTCATTACGACTACCCGTATGTGACCGAGGTCGAGGGGTATCCGGGTCTGGTGACGCATGGTCCGCTGACTGCGACGCTGCTGTTGGACCGGTATATGACCACGTACCCCGAAACCTCCGTCAGCGGTTACAGATTCACCGCGAAGTCACCGCTCTTTGCCGGTGAGCAGATTCATCTCGCCGGCCGGGAGACCGAGCCTGGCGTCCACGAACTGCAGGCCATCGCCCCGGACGGAAAGGTCGCCATCGCGGCGACTGTGACGACGAACTGAGCCTGCGGTCTGCAAAGCGTGACCGCCCCTGGGCGAACAGCAGGGCCGAACGCGTCAACCGCACCCGTAGATCCGAAGGGGTCTGCGGGTGCGTCTTCACTTGCAATCATGATTGCCCGGATGCCGGGCTGTGTCCTTCGAGTCGTCGGAGCTGGGTGCGGGGAAACGGCACGAGTTGGGTAGCTCTGGGGGCTACCCAAGCCGGTTCATCTGCGTTACTCTATTGCCAAACGCTGATATAGTGTGACTTAATTCATTCTTGATACGTCATAATCTAGGGGGCTGCTCCGCTTGCGCAGTTCAGCCCGGCCCCACGCCTCTGCGGCACCCCACCACCCGCACAGGTCACTACCGTGAGAAGGACAGAGAACATGGACGATTCCGATCTCAAAGATGTACTGAGCACCGTTCGCGAATTCGTGCGCGAACAGGTTGTCCCGCGTGAACTCGAAATCGAAGACAAGGATGAGGTCCCGGCAGAGATCCGCGAGGCGTCAGCGGAGATGGGTCTTTTCGGCTGGACTATCCCAGAGGAGTTCGGGGGACTGGGCTTCAACGCCTATCAGGACGCCATGCTCGCCTTCGAACTCGGTTACACCACCCCCGCGTTCCGTTCGCTGTTCGGTACGAACAACGGCATCGCCGGCCAGGTGCTCGTCAACTACGGCACCGACGAGCAGAAGCAGGAGTGGCTTCCCCGCCTCGCCTCGGGCGAGGTCGTCTCATCGTTCGCACTCACCGAACCTGACGCTGGATCCGATCCCTCCGGATTGACCACCAAAGCGGTCAAGGACGGTGACGACTACATCATCAACGGTGCCAAGCGGTTCATCACGAACGCCGCTATGTCAAACGTCCTGATGGTGTTTGCGCGCACCAATCCGGAAGCCACCGGCACCAAGGGAATCTCCGTGTTCCTCGTGCCCACTGACACCGAGGGCGTGACGGTGGGGCCGCACGATAAGAAGATGGGACAGGCCGGAGCCTGGACGTCAGAGATCTTCTTCGACGATGTGCGGGTGCCGGCGAAGTACCTTGTCGGCGGTGAGGAAGAAGTCGGCTTCAAGGCGGCCATGGCATCGCTGAATAAGGGCCGACTGCACATTGCTGCAATGTGTGTCGGGCAGGCCACACGCATCCTCGACGACTCAGTCGAGCATGCAACGGTCGCCAAGCAGGGCGGCATAGCGATCGGCGAGTTCCAGCTCGTGCAGGCACTGCTCGCGGAATCCTACGCAGAACTGTCTGCCGCTCGTGAGATGGTTCTCGCCGCTGCCCGCCGGTGGGACGAGGGCACCGACCGCAAGCTCGGCCCCAGCTCCTGCAAACTCTTTGCTTCCGAAATGCTCGGACGCGTGGCCGACCGCGGTGTGCAGGTATTCGGCGGTATGGGCTACATGCGCGAAACCTCGGTTGAACGCTTCTACCGCCACGCACGCCTGTTCCGCATCTATGAAGGCACCTCCGAAATCCAGAAGCTCGTGATCGCCCGCCAGCTGCTCAAGGGAGCTCACAAGGCATGAGCCTCATCCTCACGAGCCTGACCGACGGCGTCCTGACGATCACCCTCAACGAACCTGCACGACGCAATCCGCTGAGCCAGGCTATGCGCGATGACATCGTCGGCGCGCTCACGCCCTTGCCAGCCGACCTCAGGGCCGTCATCCTGACCGGTGAGGACGGGGCGTTCTCTGCCGGTGGTGACCTTGCGTCGATGCCGCCGCAGGACCGTGAAGCCTCCGTCGAACGGATGAACGGCGTAGGGGACTTCATGCGCTTCTTCGTCGACCTGCCCATCGTGACGATCGCCGCCGTCGAAGGCGCGGCTGCGGGTGCTTCGGTGGGGCTTGTGTGTGCATGCGATTTCGTGGTCGCCGGGCGGGGCGCCAGGTTTCTGCTGCCCTTCGCGCGCCTGGGAATCGTTCCCGACGGCGGCCTGCTCTCACTGCTCCCGGCGCGGGTCGGGCTCGTCCGCGCGCGGCGGCTCTTCCTGGACAGCCGGCCAATCAACGCCGAAGACGGGGCAACATTCGGGCTGGTGGACGAACTCGTTGACTCCGGTCAGGCGCTCACGGCGGCGCAGGCGCTTGCAACACGCCTCGCACAGCGAGCTCCGGGTTCCGTAGCACATACCAAGCGTGCGCTGGCCGGTGGAGTTCCAAGCCTCGAGTCTGCTCTGCAGGCGGAGAACGCCGGTCAGGCGGAGCTGTTCTTCACTGAGGACTTCCGGGAAGGCAAACAGGCCTTCTTCGACAAGCGATCCCCGCAGTTCACGAGACGCTGACAGCAGCGGATACCCCCACCTCGGCAGCGGTGCTGCTGCCGCGGCACCCACCGCCGACACAACCAACCACCCCGGCAGACCATCGGGTTGAACGCATATTGAAGGAGAAGAGAGATGAAGAATCTGCTCGAAGGCCGCACCGCGGTCATCACGGGTGCCGCACAGGGCCTGGGCTACGCGATCGCCGAGACGTTCGTCGCCGAGGGCGCAAACGTGGTGCTCGGAGACCTGAACGAGGAGGCGGTCGTCGAGGCCGCTGAGAAGCTGGGCGTGGGCGATCGCGCCGTGGGCAGGGCCTGCAATGTCGTGTCGCTGGCCGACGTCGAGGCGCTGTGCACAACCGCCGTCGATACGTTCGGTTCACTCGACGTCATGGTCAACAACGCCGGCATCACCCGCGATGCCACGATGCGCAAGATGACCGAGGAGCAGTTCGATCAGGTGATCGCCGTTCACCTGCGCGGCACCTGGAATGGCCTCAAGACTGCTTCGGGCATCATGCGCGAGCAGGAAAACGGTGGTTCGATCATCAACGTGTCGTCGATTTCCGGCAAGGTCGGCATGCTGGGGCAGACCAACTACTCGGCTGCTAAGGCAGGCATCGTCGGCATGACCAAGGCGGCTGCAAAGGAAGTCGGGTTCAAGAACGTGCGCGTCAACGCCATCCAGCCTGGCTTCATCAACACTGCAATGACGGCTGCCATGCGCCAGGACGTCATCGACGCGAAGCTTGCCGAAATCCCGATGGGCCGCGCCGGCGAACCGTCCGAGGTCGCATCGGTCGTGCTGTTCCTCGCCTCCGACATGTCTGGCTACCTCACCGGCACGGTCACCGAGATCTCCGGCGGCCGCCACATCTGAGCCGGGCAGCGGTAGCTGCGCGGCCGGAATCCGCCACCAGCAGGTGATGAGCGCTAGCTGGTGGCGGATGTCAGACGCGCGATCTCCTCGGCGGAGAATCCTGCGGCGGTCAAGACCTCATCGGTGTGTTCACCTGGCTGTGCGGCAGGTGCGGGGCGGCGGTACGGTTCCGTCGCCGAGGCGTCTGCCGCGGAGCGGCCGCCGGACCACGTCGTTTCTCCCAGGTCAGCGAAGCGGGGGATCGGGGCAGGTTGCCGCACTCCCGCGTCGTCGCGGTACAGAAATGCGCGCTGCGCATTGTGGGGGTGGGCCTCGGCCTCATCCATGCTGAGAACGACAGTCGCGCATGCATCGGAGCCGTCGAACAGCTCCGCGAGTTCCGCAGTGGTCCGGGCTGCGATCGCTGCGCTGAAGAGCTCCCGCAGAGCCGGCCAGTATTCGGGCTTGCGGTAGCTGAGTTCGGCCAATGGTGCTGGCAGCTTGTCTGCGATGCCCAGGGTGGTGACGAACTCTGCGAAGAACTGCGGCTCGATGCAGCCCACCCCGAGGTGGCCGCCGTCGGCGGTGGGGTAGACGTCGTAGAACGGGGCGCCGGAATCGAGGAGGTTCTCCCCGCGCCGGTCGTTCCACATGCCCAGTGCTTCGAAGCCGAACATCATGGACCACAAGTGGTTGGCGCCGTCCATCATGGCGGCGTCGACCACGGTCCCGTGGCCGGTGCGCTGGGCGCGCAGCAGACCGGACACGATGCCGAGTGCCAGCTGCATTCCGCCGCCCCCGAAGTCGCCGAGCAGGTTGACGGGGAACTGCGGTGCCTCGCCCGAGCGTCCGAGCCGGGAGAGCAGACCCGAGGCGGCGATGTAGTTGAGGTCGTGGCCCGGCTGCTGCGATTGGGGTCCTGTCTGGCCCCATCCGGTGACCCGGCCGTACACGAGTGCGGGATTGGCGGCCATGAGGTCGGCTGGCCCGGCACCGAGGCGCTCGGCGACACCGGGACGGAAGCCTTCGATGACCGCATCGACGTAGTGGGCCAGACGGGCAAGCGCGGGTGAGGCGTGGGGTGACTTGAGGTCAAGGCAGACGGATTTCTTGCCGCGATCAAGCACCGGGTTCACCGGTTGAGGTTCGCTGGTGCGTGTCACCCTGATGACCTCGGCGCCCAGGTCCGCCAGCAGCATCGACGCATACGGGCCCGGACCGATTCCACCGAGGTCAAGCACTCTGATGCCTTCGAGCATGAGCGGGACAACGGTGGCGGGCTGCGGCGGTCCAGGAGTGTCGATGATGGGAATCCTTGTGACTAAGCGAATGTGAAGCAGCAGATTACCAGGGTGCTGGGTGAAGCGGCAGGTGTGCGCAGAACCGACGGCAGGCAGGCGCCGTCAGGCGCCCGCCCACTCGGGGGCTGTGTGAGCCCCGGGCGCTACCTGCCCAGCAGCTCGTCGCTGATGATGCGCATCTGGATCTCCGACGAGCCCTCGAAGATCTTCGTGAGGCGGGCATCGCGCCAGTGGCGCTCGACCGGGAAGTCCTTCGTGTAGCCAGCGCCGCCATGGATCTGCAGTGCTTCGGAGGTGACGCGTTCGCTCATCTCTGCGGCAAGATACTTGACCATCGCCGCCTCCTTCGAGCAGCGGCGGCCCGTATCGATCTGGGTGCACACGTGGTACATGAGCTGACGGCATGCTTCGATCTGCGCGGCCATGTCGGCGATCTTGAACCGCAGGTGCTGGAAGTCGGCGAGCTTGTGGTTGAACTGCACGCGCTGCTGCATATAGGCGATCGAATCATCGAGTGCGGCCTGCGCCAGCCCAATCGAGCGAGCCGCCGTGTGGGCGCGTCCCACCTCGAGCCCGGAAACCGCCTGGTAGAAGCCCTTTCCTTCTTCACCGAGCAGAGCATCGGCAGGCAGGCGGAAGTTATCGAAGTTCAGGTCCCACGTCTTCCATCCGAAGTAGCCGATCTTTCTGGCTGGAGTGCCGGACATGCCTGCCGGGAACTCGCCGCGCTCCTTCTCCACCAAGAAGGTGGAGATCCCGCGGTGACGCTTCGAGGGATCCTCGTCCGTGCTGGTCCGAGCGAACAGAATGATGTAGTCCGCCTGATCTGCGAATGTGCACCACATTTTGGTGCCGTTGATGATCCAGTCGCCGTTGTCGTCGCGGGCCGCCTTGCATTTGATGTTGGCGACATCTGATCCGGCCTCAGCCTCGGACAGTGCGAACGCTCCCAGCCATTCGCCGGCTGCCACCTTGGGCAGTAGCCGCTCCTCCTGCTCCTTGGTGAAGCCGCCGCCCATGCCGTTGCCGCGGGCGAGCAGTCCTCCCACGCTCATCCACGCCCGGGAGAGTTCTTCGGCTACCAGGCAGTACTCGAAGACTCCGAGTCCCAAGCCGCCGTACTCCTCGGGAATGAGGATCCCGAAGAAGCCCATCTCACCCATCTGCTCGATGAGCTCGGGCGGGAACTGGCCCTCGACAGGATCGAGTTCGTTGGCGATCGGCAGCACGACCTCGCGCGAAAACTGGCGGGCGAGCTGCTGGAGGTCGAGGCGCTCCTCGGTCATGTGATGAGGGGTATCGGGACGTGGCCTCGGTTTGTGCGTCATTGCGGTCCTTTCTCGCTGGCCCATTCGCAATCGGGGGAAGTCTTGTTCTTTCAGCCGTTGGTTCTGACAGTCGTCGGCATCGTGTCTTCAGGAGGAACGCCGGCTGGCACCGCGAAGCGGGCCAGACTCCAGCGGCAGCCGCGTCATCTCCGCCAGACTGCTGACGGGCGCCGCCCAGCGGATCAGCGTCCCCCGATCACTCCTGCGTCGTGCAGACGGCCGAGTTCTGCGGAGTCGAGCCCCAGTCGCTCGCTCAGTACGGCCTTCGTCTCTGCGCCGAAGACCGTTGGCTGCGCGTCGGTGAGATACTCGTCGTTGACGCGGATCGGCTGCGCACCCACGAGCATCGTCCCGAGCGTTTCGGATTCGATCGATCGCAGCACGCCGGACTGATCCGAGTCGAGCGCTTCGCGCGCCACCTCGCCGGCGCTGGCATACGGCCCCCATAGCACGCCCGAACCCTCCAGATCCGCCGCCACCTGCTGCGCGGTCCGCTGCGCGAACCAGGGCTTGAACAGCGATTCCAGGATCTCGCGGTAGGTATACCGGTTCGTCTCCAGCGTGAAGTCGGTCTCGAGCGAGGTCTGCAGGGCGTCGATGACAGCTTCCAGGCCGGTGACCTGCACGAGGTTCCCCCACTGCCGCTTGGTGATCGCGGTGATCATGACATGACGACCGTCGGCGGTGCGGAAGCTCGCTCCGAAGGAGCCGAAGATGTGGTTGCCCTGCTTGGCGCGTTCGCCCGCCGGCTGCAAAGTTTCCGTATACCAGCCGAGGTTCGCGACGGCGGCCAGCGCGACGTCTTTGAGGGCGATGGACTCGTAGAGGCCCTCACCCGTGGCAGCGCGGTGATACAGGCCCATCACGACGGCGGTCACGGCGGCCTGCCCGCACACAAGGTCCCACGCAGGCAGCACGTGATTGACCGGACCAGGGCTGTCAACAGGGCCTGTCATGAGCGGAATGCCCGTCTCCGCGTTCACGGTGTAATCCACGCCGGGACCGCCGTCGGCCGAACCCTGGACCTTCACGTGGATGAGATCTGCGCGCTTGGCCCGCAGCACCTCGTCGGCCAGGAACGGCCGACCGACGTTGTTCTCGACGAATACGCCGGCATTCTCGCCTGGCGAGGTGATGAGTGCCTGGGCGAGCTCCTGGCCCTCTTCGCTGCGCAGGTCGATGGCCACCGACCGCTTGTTGCGGTTGAGAGTGCCCCAATAGATCGACGCACCGTCTGCTGTGAGCGGCCACCGGTCGATATCGGGTCCACCCTTGATGGGATCGATCTTGATGACTTCGGCACCCAGCTGGCTCAATGCCAGACACGATGAGGGGCCGGCCACAAAGGAGTCGTTTTCGAAGACCGTGATTCCGGCCAGCGGCTGCAGCGGCATCAGTCCTCGATCCGTTCGAAGATCGCCGCCAAGCCCTGTCCGCCGCCGATGCACATGGTCTCCAGGCCGTAGCGCGCGCCGCGGCGGTCCATTTCGCGCAGCAGCGTCGTGAGGATCCGCACACCAGTGGCACCCACCGGATGGCCGAGCGAGATTCCTGAGCCATTGACGTTCATCCGCTCGAAGTCCTTGTGGCCGAAGTCCCATTCGCGGGTGCAGGCCAGAGCTTGGGCGGCGAACGCCTCGTTCAGTTCGATGAGGTCGATGTCTTTGAGGGACAGGTCGGCCTTCGCCAGTGCCTTCTCCACCGCCGGTACCGGGCCGATGCCCATGACGTTCGGTGCCACACCTGCGACTCCCCAGCTGACGATCCGCGCGTATGCCTTCAGGCCCAGCGCCTCGGCCTTGGAGCGGGTCGTGACGATGCAGGCGGCAGCGCCATCGTTCTGGCCGGACGCGTTGCCGGCGGTGACGGTCGCTGCATCGTCTTGCTTGCCCATGATCGGTTTGAGCTTGGACAGCGATTCGAGGTTCGCGTCGGGCCGAATGTGTTCGTCGAGCGTGATGTGCTGCTCGGGCTGCTTTCGGGTGGCCGGAATGACGATCGGCACGATCTCCTCAGCAAAGCGACCGTCCTGCGTCGCGGCGGTCGCACGGCGGTGGGATTCGACGGCCAGCTCGTCCTGCGCTTCGCGGCTGATGCTGTAGTCCCGGCGCAGGTTCTCCGCAGTCTCGATCATGCCGCCGGGCACGGGGTAGTTCTTGCCGCCGGCGGTGAGGCGACCGCGCGTGAGAGAGTCCTTGAGTTCGACGTTGCCGCCGCGGATTCCCCAGCGGATGTTCTCATTGAAGAAGGCCGCCCGGCTCATGGTTTCGGCGCCGCCGGAGATCACTACCTCCGCGCCGCCGGTGACGATTTCTGCCATACCGTCGATGACGGCCTGCAGGCCCGAACCGCAGCGACGGTCGACCTGGCGGCCGGGCACGGTGACGGGCATGCCCGCATCGAGCGCAATGACGCGGCCGATCGCGGGTGCTTCCATCTGGGGGTAGCACTGGCCGAAGATCACGTCGTCGACGACATCCGGGCTGATGCCGGTGCGGTCGAGGAGTTCGCGGACTACCTGGGTGCCGAGGACTTCCGGAGCGATGTTCTTGAACTGGCCACCGTAGGCGCCCACTGCGGAGCGCAGGGGCTCACAAACGACGATGTCTTCGGCCATGGTTCCTCCTTGAATAGACTCCGGGCCTGCCTGACCCAGGGGCTTTTAGGTCCTACTCTGGCACGGTCGATCTATGCTTGTCTAGTGTGAAATGAAGTTAATTGATTACGGATGAAGTATTAATGAGGGTGTGGGTGGCGACCGATCGCGGCTCCCTGTGTACGCACGAGCCGGTCCCTGCCATTCGGCACCGCTCCTGCAGCCACGGCGAGCCAGGAACGTGACCGGCTGGCTGGGGTCAGCTCACGGTCGGGAGGGCGAGGTCGGCTGCCTGCAGCACTTCGCTGAGCACCGGGTTGTTGTCGTTGCTGCGGTGCGCCAGGTAGACCTTGAGCGGTTCGTGTGCGACGTCGAGTGGCACCGCCGTGATCTCCGGGTGATTGTTGCTGGCGATGACGGAATCGTACGTAATGGTGATCCCGACGCCCTCCCCGACAAGTGCGGCGATGAGCCACGAGTCGGGTGCTTCCTGGATGACCCGGGGTGAGATCCCCTCGGCCAGGAACCATGAGGAGATCCGGTCGCGCATGGCCGACTGCGGGTAGGTCGGCAGCAGGATGAAGTCTTCATCTCGCAGGTCCGGAATCGTCACCGATTTCCGGCTCGCCAGCGGGTGGCCGGAATGGACCGCGACGACGGGGCGCTCGATCATCACCGGGCGGCCCGTGATCTGCGGGGGCTTATCGGTCCAGCGCACGAGTGCCAGATCGAGACTGCCCTCGATGAGCCGGTTGAGGCCCTCGGCGGCGTAGGTCGTCGTCTCGAGTTCGAGTGAGATGCCGGGTTTGAGGCGCCGCGTCGTGCTGGCCAGTCGCGCCACCAGCGGGTTGGACGAGGCGCCGGCGAAGCCAAACCTGACGCGGCCGATATCGCCCACCGTCGTGAGGCGAATGGACTCCTCGACCGCGGCGCAGTTCTCCAGGATCTCCTGCGCCGGCCCCACCAGGGCCTCACCTGCGGGGGAGAGGCTCACTGACCGCGTGGTGCGATAGAAGAGTTCGGTTCCGAGGTCGTCTTCGAGCTGGCGGATCGTCCGGCTCAGCGGCGGCTGGGCCATGCCGAGCTTCTTGGCGGCCTGGCCGAAGTGCAGTTCCCCTGCGACGGCGAGGAATGCTCGCAGCTGAAATAGCTCCATAGCTGGTGCTCCTGGGTGTGAAGAAAGAGACTGGCTGCATCTGCGTATCCGTCGCCGAGGTGCTCTCATGTGGTGTCTCGCCCCACCTTACTGACAGTTCGCGGGCGTGTCCCTTCAGAGGCCGCCGGGCCTGGATTATTTATACTGTCAATGTAACATAGCGCTAGAATTGGTGCTTGGAATGACTTAATCTGGTGGGTGATGCTGGGCATCCGTCGGCCCACACCTCCGCACACGACGAAAGACCTATACGCCCATGAACAAAGTTGTTGAACTGAGCGAGGCCATACAGCTGCACGTGCACGACGGTGACACGATCGCGCTTGAGGGATTCTCCCACCTCATTCCCTTCGCGGCGGGCCACGAGATCATCCGCCAGGGAATCACAGGTCTCACCTTCTGCCGGATGACTCCCGACCTCATCTGCGACATGATGCTGGCAGCCGGATGCATCGACAGACTCGTCTGCTCCTTCTTCGCCTCCGGATCCGCCGGCAGCCTGTACGAGGTGCGGCGCCGTCTCGAACACCACGACCCCAAGCCGCTTGAGGTCGAGGAGTACAGCCACCACGCCATGGTCCTGCGCTACCACGCGGGTGCCGCACGCTTGCCATTCATGCCGATCCGCTCCTTCGCCGGATCGGACATCCCGGATATCAACCCCCAGATCAAGCTCGTCGACGACCCCTACACCGGAGGCACCACCTACGTCGTCCCACCCCTCAACCCCGACGTGACGATCGTGCACGCCCATCGTGCAGACCGCCTCGGGAACGTCCAGATGTGGGGCATCACCGGCACCCAGCAGGAGGCTGTCTACGCATCCGAGAGGGCAATCGTCGTCGTCGAGGAGATCGTCGATCCGGAGGTCATCCGATCGGACCCCAACCGCACTCTCATCCCTGCCCACGCCGTCGACGCGATCTGCGTCGTACCGCAGGGTGCCCATCCCTCGTACGTGCAGGGCTCCTATGACCGTGACTGTGCGTTCTACCGCGAATGGACCCCGATCTCCAAGGATCCGCATCGTCTGCAGGAGTGGCTCGATACGCATATCCGCGGGACTGAGAACCACGAGGAGTACCTCGACTCGATCGGCCGGGAGCGCATGGCCCGCCTGGCAGTCGGGCCGCGCCCCTCACGCGCCGTCGATTATGGCCGCCGCCTGACTCACCGGGAGGAATCATGAGTGCTGCCGACTACACCCAGACTGAACTCATCGTGTGCGCGGCAGCGAAGATGCTCGCCGCCAAGCACACGGTCTTCGCCGGCATCGGCCTGCCGACCCTTGCGGTGGACCTGGCCAAGCAGACCGTGAATCCCGATGTGGAACTCGTCTACGAATCCGGTGTTGCCGGAGCCCATCCGGAAGCGATGGCCGAGGGCATCGCCGATTCCGTCGTCGTATCTGGGGCTGAGGCCGTTGTATCGATGCAGGCGCTCTTCGGCTATGTCCTGCAGGGCGGCAAAATCGACGTCGGCTTCCTCGGAGCCGCTCAGATCGATCGCTACGGCTCCCTCAATACGACCGTGATCGGCGATTGGCGCAAGCCGCAGGTGCGCCTCCCCGGTTCCGGTGGGGCGACCGACATCATGGCGAACTCGAAGGAAGTGTTCGTCATCATCCGCCGGCACGATCTCGCAGCCTTTCCGGAAACGGTCGACTTCGTCACCTCGCCGTCACCGTACCGGGCCCGCCAGTCCGGGAAAGGAATCCAGCCCCAGGGGCACGGCGTCAGTGCGGTGATCACACCCCTGGGCGTGATGCGCAGACCGGAGCGATACGGCGAACTCGAGCTGACCCACCTGCATCCTGGTGTCGAGCTCGACGACGTGCTGGCGAACACCGGCTGGGATCTGGCGGTCTCAAATGATCTGCAGGTCACCAGCGAACCCACTGCACATGAGGTGCATCTGCTGCGCGACGTGATCGATACGGTCCGTCTCTATCTGCGCTGAGCTCAGCTCAGAATCACACAGCCCACAACCACGCGAGAGTTGAAGGATTGAAGTTGAACGACAAGCAAGAGCGTGTGGACACGGCCCTGCGACGCAGCGGGAACGGTCCGCTCAACGGCATCATCGTAGCGGACTTCTCCCGCGTGCTCGCCGGCCCCTACGCGACGATGATGCTGGCCGATCTGGGCGCGACCGTCATCAAGGTCGAAAGCCCCGGCGGTGACGATACCCGCCTCTGGCGGCCGCCCCAGCGCGACGGCGAAGCAACCTACTATCTGTCGATCAACCGCAACAAGTTCGACATCGTGCTGGACTTCACCGACGAGGACGACCTGGCCGTCGCCGCGGAACTCGCCCGCCTGGCCGATGTTGTCGTTGAGAACTTCAAGCCCGGTGGCCTGCGCCGCTTCGGCCTCGACTACGACACCGTCGTGAAGACCAACCCGGCCGTCATCTACTCGTCGGTCACCGGTTTCGGTGCCGGCAACCCGCAGCCGGGCTACGATCTGCTCATCCAGGGGCTCAGCGGTTTCATGAGCCTCACCGGCGATGCTGAGGGGTCGCCCTACCGCGCAGGCGTCGCCATCTTCGACGTCATGACCGGCCTGCACACGACCATCGGCATCCTCGCGGCGCTGCAACACCGAATGGCCAGCGGCGAGGGGCAGCAGGTGGAGACCAACCTTCTGTCATCGGCGATGTCCGGGCTCGTCAACCAGGCGTCGGCATTCATCGCCGGGGGTGTCGTCCCGCATCGGATGGGAAACGAACACCCGAGTCTCTACCCATATCAGCCGATGCCCACCGGTGACGGCGAGCTCATCATCGCCTGCGGCAACGACCGCCAGTTCGCGATGCTCGCAGCCGGAGTCGGACGCGCAGAATGGCTCGAAGATGAACGCTTCAACACCGCAGTGCCGCGCAACGCACACCGGCGAGAACTCGAACCGCTGCTCATCGAGGCGCTCTCGCACAAGTCGGCCCAGGAATGGTACGAACTGCTGACCGCCAGCGGCCTGCCGTGCGCCCCGATCAACACGGTCCAGGAGGGCGTCGAACTCGCCCAGAAGATGGGCCTCGAACCCGTCGTCGAGGTGACCACCGGCGACCGCACGATTCCCACCGTGCGCAACCCCATCCGGATGTCGGCAACGCCGGTCACCTACGACTACGCGCCACCGGCGCTCGGCCAGGACTCCGACGCCGTGCGCGCGTGGCTGGCTCAGCTGACGGAGCGGTCAGCTGAGCGCCCCGCGTCTCAGGGCCCCGGTGCCGAGGCGTAAAGCACCGGCCTTCCTTGTGCCTTCACCATGACCGAATCTCAGCTTCGTGAGCCGGGGCGGCTGGCCTATCTGGGTCTGCTGGCCGCCTCGGCGGCGGGCACGCTCTCGAGCAACATCATGAACGCGCCCCTGCACATCATCAAAGAGGACTTCGGCGCGACCGAAAGCCAGGCCGTGCTCGCGGTGAGTGCCTTCACGATCGCCATGGTGATCTTCGTGCCCTTCATGGGCTGGCTGTGTGATCGGTTCGGTCCGGTGCGGATCGTGATCCTGGGATTGAGCATCATGGTGCTCGCTCAGCTGGCCGCTGGTCTGGCCGCCAACCTCGAAACGATCGTCGCGCTGCGCGGCGTCCAGGGCATGGCCTGCGCCGTGATGCCGCCTGGCGTGCAGCGCGGGCTCGCGGTGCTGTGGCCCTCGAAGGGAGCCGCCGCCATGGCCGCGTGGGCCTCCGCGATCGCTGTCGGGCAAGCGCTCGGCCCGCCCGTGGGCGGACTCATCACCGAGGCGTGGGGCTGGCGTTCAGTCTTCTTCGTCCAGTCCGCGGTGTGCCTGGTGATCGTGTGCCTCGTTGCGCTCACCGTGCCGCGGGTATCCGGTCGCGAGGCGCCGATCCACGGCGTCGGCATGGCGATCCTCATGCTGACAATGGGTGCGTGTGTGCTCGCCGTGACGCTCATCGGCCAGCGCGCCGATCCCGTGACCGAGGCGATCGTCGCGATCATCGCGTCGGTGGGCTTGGGAATCTACCTGTTCCTGGCCACGCGCCACCCGGAGCGCCTGCTCGAACCGCGCTCACTGTGGGAGAAGCGCTTCATACGCGGCACCGCCAACGCCGGTACGGCAATGTTCATCATGGGCGTGTGCCTCGTGGCGCTGCCCCTGTACCTCGGAGATCTGCAGCTGAGTGCCGGGCCGGTGGGCCTCATCATGTTCACGATGGCACTGTCGATGGTCCTCTCCGGTCAGTCGGTGGGACGGCTGACCAAACGGTACTCTCCGCGGATCGTCGTCGAGGTGGGCCTCCTGCTGCTGATCCTCGCACCACTGGGCCTGGGTATGTGGACCGCCGCCGAGCATGCGAGTCTGTCCGTGCTCGTGACGGTGCTGGTGATCCTGCTCGTCGTCATCGGTGCGGGTATCAACGCTGGACAGTCCGTGGCCGCCTTTGGAATCTCACGGTCCTCGGCGGCCCGCAACTCCATGGCCTTCGGCATCCACAACACGATCCGGTTCATGGGATTGGCGACAGGCTATGCGTGGGCTGCGCTCATCGTCCCTCTGGGCCTGCCGCTGCTGCTCTACGGCGGTGCGGCGGCAGTGGCTCTTGTCGCGCTGGTGATCGTCATCATCGGAGGTCCTGTTGAGCCGCGCGAAGCCGATGCATGACTGTCCGGTCCGCGGGTCCAGAACACCGCACAGCTTCTTGCCAGTCGTACTCAGATGCGACATGATGGAGGTCACACATGACGTTTAACGATAGTTCGATAACCACACGTCGAGTGCTCCCCACTCCAAGGAGAACCATGCCGGAAGCCGTCATCGTCGACGCAGTTCGCACAGCAGTAGGCAAGCGCAAAGGTGCGCTGCGTGAGATCCACCCCGTGTCACTCGGCGGACACGTCCTCAAAGCCCTCGCCGAGCGCACCAGCCTCGACCCCGCCGTCGTCGATGACGTCATCTTCGGGTGTGTCGTCCAGGCCGGGGAGCAGTCCTCGAATGTCGCCCGCTGGTCAGCCCTGGCTGCCGGCTGGCCCGAGACCACCCCGGGAACAACCGTCGACCGCGCCTGCGGATCCTCCCAGCAGGCGATCACCTTCGCCGTTGCGTCGGTGATGGCCGGGCACTACGACATTGCGGTAGCCGGTGGCGTTGAGAGCATGACTCGCGTCCCCATGGGCAGCAACCGCAGAAACGGCCCAGGCAAGGCGTTCGGTCCTGATATCTTCGCCCGCTACGGGCAAGAGGAGTTCAGCCAAGGCCTGGGCGCGGAGATCCTCGCTGAGCGCTGGGGCTTCAGCCGCACTGAGCTGGATCAGCTGGCGCTCGACTCCCACGCCCGCGCCCACGCCGCAGCGGAGCGCGGCGACTTCGCGGATCACATCGCGCCGATCACCGGGCTGACGAAGGAGGGCGCGGAATTCACCTTCGACACGGACGAGGGAATCCGCACCGGCGGCACTCTCGAATCCCTCGGCGGTCTCACCACAGTGTTCAAAGAGGACGGCGGCGTCATCACAGCCGGCAACTCCTCCCAGATCTCCGACGGAGCCGCCGCACTCCTCATCATGACCCCGGACAAGGCGCGGGAACTCGGCTGCACACCCATCGCCCGCATTCACACGGCGGCACTCGCAGGCGCCGACCCGGTCACGATGCTCACCGCGCCCATCCCGGCCACCGAGAAGGCCCTCGCCAAGTCGGGACTCAGTGCCGATGAGATCGGAATCTACGAAGTCAACGAGGCATTCGCCTCGGTCCCGGCCGCCTGGATGCGTGAAATCGGAGTCGAGTGGGACAGAGTGAACCCCAACGGCGGGGCGATCGCGCTCGGGCACCCGCTCGGCGCCTCGGGAGCGCGAATCATGACCGACCTCGTCCACAACATGCGCCGCACCGGCACCCGCTACGGCCTGCAGACCATGTGCGAAGCCGGCGGCCAGGCCAATGCCACCATCCTCGAACTGATCGACTGAACCCTCCGCCCAGCCCCGAGCCGGCACCGCAGCCGATCCGGGCCTGTCCCAAGGAGCGCAACAATGACGTGTGTTTCCCGTTCCGCCAAACTGTCCAAACGACTCGCAGCCCTGCTCATCGCCGGATCCCTGACCCTCACCGGTTGCGGGATGATCACGAGCGGCGGCACATACTCGCTGGAATCACCTGCCGGCCACTACGAAAACGGCATGCCCACGGCCACCGTGTGGACCGGCTACCCGGTCGGGACCTCGAACTATGCAGAGCAGGCAGCGGTCGCCGAGGTGCTCATCAAGGACTATGAGACACAGGTGCGCATGATCGGCTCGGATACCGGGCTGGGTCGCGTCACCCCGCTGCGCACCGGTCAGGCCCAGGCAGCGCGCCTGTCCGACGAGGCCTTCTACGCCTTCGAGGCGAAGTACGAATTCGTCGCCGAGGATTGGGGACCGCAGGACCTGCGCACCTTCTGGACCCCACCGACCACGGTAACCGTGGGGGTGGCGGACAACTCCGACATCCATACCCTCCAGGACCTCAAAGGCAAGCGGGTGCCGTGGATGCCGGCCAACCCCTCCACCCAGGAGAAGATCATCGGCATCCTCCACTACGCGGGCCTGAGCGAAGATGACGTCGTCAAGGTGCCCACCAGCTACTCGGAGCAACCGGACCTGTACAAGAACGGCGGCGTGGACATGGTGCTGTTCGGGGCGCAGTCGGCTGCCATCATCGAAGCCTCGAACCAGAAGCCGCTGCGCTGGATCGACTTCGACGGCGACGCTGCAGCCCTCAAGCGGCTTCAGGAGTACGCGCCGTCCGTGCAGATTCGGGAGTTCGAAAGCGCAGTCGGGATGGGGGACGAGCCCGTTCATGGCCCCACCTACTCGATCCAGATGACCACCTATGCCGAATTCAGCGCGGACGAAACCTACGCGATGGTCAAGTCCTTCGACGAGGCATTCCCCAAGTACGAGAAGGCCACCGCAACGACCAAGGACTGGGACATGAGAAGGATCGACTGGATGCCCGTCGTCCTGCCCCACCACGACGGCACCGTGCGCTATCTCAAGGAAAAGGGAATCTGGACTCCGGCTCACGAAGAGCGCAATCAGCAGCTCATCCGGCGCGGCGAGACGCTGCGTCAGGGATGGCAGGAAGTCGTGGAGAACACGCCTGAGGACCGCCTCAAGGAAACGTGGGAGCAGTGGAAGAAGGACAATGCTCCCCACGTTCCCCTGGAGGACGGGCCGTCAGCCTAGCCAGTCACGGATGAACTCGGTGTCCTCACCGAGCGCCGGCGGCTCCTTCCGGTAGGTCGCCGGCGTCTGCGTCATCTGCAGAGAATTCCTCACCGTGGGCAGAGACTGCGGATCAGGGGTCTGCCAAACCGGGTCGATGCCGAGTCTCGGCGCCATCTCCAAGCCCTCGTTGACGCTCTGGACTGGAGCACAGGGCAGCCCTGCGGCGCTCAGGCGGGTGAACCAATCATCCTTCCCGCGCTTGGCAAGAGCCTCTTCGAGAATGGGGCGCAGCGCGTCGCGATTGACGTTGCGGCCCTCCGCAGTGCTGAAGCGCTCGTCCTGCGCCACATGGGGAATCTCGAGCACCTGGCACAGGCGCGCGAACTGCCCGTCATTGGCCCCGACGACGATGAGCTCGCCGTCCGCGGTGGGGAGGGCGTGGTACGGGTAGATCGTGCCGTGTTCCTTGCCCGATCGCGTCAGCCGCACATCCGTGGTCGCCGCCACCTGATACTGGTTGGCCATCGTGAAGATGGCGTTGGCCATGAGATTGTTCTCGATCAGCTGCCCCTCACCGGTGAGTTCGCGGTGGCGCAGGGCAGCAGCGATCCCGAAGGCCGTCACCATGCCTGTGGCGAGGTCGAAGATCGACACCCCGGAACGCACCGGGGAACCGGCAAGCTCGCCGTTCATGTCCATCAGGCCGGCCATGCCCTGCACGAGGACGTCGTACCCGGGCATGTCACGGCCCTTGCCAGAGGTGCCAAAGCCGCTGATGTGTGCGTAGACGATGTCTGCGCGGAGCGCTCTGACGTCCTCGTAACCCAGACCGAACTTCTCGATCGAACCCGGCTTGAAGTTGTGGATGAAGACATCGGATCGGGTGGCCAGCCGCTTGGCCGCTGCGAGGTCATCTGCCTGGCGCAGATCGAGCACGACTGAGTACTTGTTGCGATTCACCGCTTGGTAGTAGCTGGCGGTTCCGCGGGCGGCCGGCGGCTTCCAATGCCGGGTATCGTCACCGGTCGGTCCTTCCACCTTGATGACGGTCGCACCCATGTCAGCCAGCATCATCGTGGCGTACGGGCCGGCGAGAACGCGGGTGAAATCCGCGACGACAATGCCGGACAGGGGCCCTGGGCCGGACTCGGGAAATGCAGAACTCATCTCTTCTCCTCCTTGTTCATGTCCCTGCGCAGCGTGCGTGCGCCTCACAACCAGTCGCGCAGCTCCGTCTTGAGGATCTTGCCGGTGGGCGAGATCGGCAGCTGTTCGACGACGTGCACTTCGCGGATCTTCTGGTAGGGCAGCACACGTTCGGCGACCCAGGCCAGGAACTCATCCTCATCAAGGGTGGCATCCTGCACCGGTTCGATGAAGGCGACCGGGATCTGCCCGGCATCTCCTGCCGGGCGCCCCACAACCGCGATCCGGGCGACCGCAGGATGGGCGGCGGCGATGTCTTCAAGTTCGCGCGGGTAGACGTTGTAGCCCTTGTAGATGAGCATGTCCTTGGCGCGATCGTGAATGCGGATGAATCCGTCGGCGTCCTTCGACGCGATATCCCCGGTGCGCAGCCATCCGTCGATGAACTGCGCGGCGGTCTGCTCCGGGGCGTGTGAGTAGCCGTCGGTGACCTGCGGGCCGCGCACCCACAGTTCGCCCTCGTGGCCGTCGGGCAGCTCAGTGACACCGTCGACGCCGCGGATCTGCACGTGGGTGTCGGGGACCGGCACGCCCACGGAGCCGACGTGCTGCGGTGAGCCGGGCAGCACCGAGGTTGAGGTGATCATACATGTGCCCTCGGTCAGCCCGTAGCCTTCGCCGACAGCCGCGTTGGGCATGACGGCGGCGATCCGGCTGAGGGCGGTCGAGTCGAGGGGCGCGGCTCCGGAGATCGCCAGGCGCATCGAGTCGATCGTAGCGCCGGTTCTGCGGCAGTGTTCGGCCAGGGCGAGGAACAGTGGCGGGTTTCCCGAGGTGTAGGTGGCCTGCCACTTGTCTGCCAGAGAGATGAACGTTTCGGGGTTGAAACGGCCGGCGAGCACGATCGTCACCCCGCCCAGGATGAACATATTGCTCGTCGCGAGGCCCTGGGCGTGGAACAGCGGGGGCACCTGAATGGAGGCATCCGCACCCGGCACGACGAGGGGTTCGGGCAGGCCTTCGATACGGCGCAGCACGAGGCGCTCCCCGCTGGTCTCGGCGGCCGCCTCCTCGGCCGGCTCGGCATGCACGAGGCTGTTGAGGCGCCAGGCAGCCATTTGGGTGACATTGGCGATGACGTTGCGGTGGAGGACCCGCACGCCCTTGGATCTGCCGGTGGTGCCACCCGTGTAGGCGTAGTGCGCCACGGCGTCGCTGTCCTGCAGCACCGGCACGAAATCCGGGGCGGGGCGATCGAGCACTCGTGCCAGGGACACATACGGGCCGGTGCCGCAGAGTTTGCCGGCACGCGCGAGCTGGTCCGCGTTTGCCGGTCCAGACCAGGTGGGGTCGCAGACGAGCACGCTGCGCAGACCGCACTGCTCGACCACCTCGGTGACGGGAGCCAGATGTGCCGGGTGCGTGACGATGGTGTCCGCACCCGCGTCGAGGAGCTGTGCGGCCAGGCCCTGGGCCGGCTGCAGGGGATTGATGAGGGTGACGGCCGCGCCGGTGAAGAGTGCGCCGTAATACGCGGGGAAGAAGTGCATGACATTGGGCAGGTGCAGTGCGACGACGTTGCTGGGGCCCACGCCCTGGTCTGTGAGGAACCGGGCGATGGACTGGGCCCCTGCGAGCATGCCCGTATAGCTCAGGGTGTCGTCCCCATCGGCGACCGCGCTGCGTTGGCCGTAGGTGGCCGCCGCCGAGGTGAGGATCTGGGGAACGGCCACCGCCGGGTAGGTGAGGTGGCGGGGCATGCCCGCGGGGAAGAAGTGCGTCATCTAGCGTCCAGTCCATTGGGGGTCGCGTTTCTCCGCGAATGCGGCCGCCCCTTCCTTCGCGTCGCTGGACTCGAAGACGGGATCTGACAGCACCCGTTGGCGGCTGAACTTGTCGGCGCTCGGCCAGTCAGCCGATTCGGTGATGATCTGCTTGGAGACGCGCACCGCAAGCGGGCCGTTCGCGGCGATCTTCTGCGCCAGCTCCAGTGCCCCATCGAGCGCCTCGCCAGCGCCGGTGATCCGGTTGACGAAGCCGTTGCGCTGGCCGAATTCGGCCGGGTAGATGTCACCGGTGAGCGCCATTTCGACGGCCACCGCGCGGTGGGTGCGCTCCGGCAGAGTCACCAGACCGCCGGCGGCCGCGACGAGTCCGCGTTTGACCTCGGGAATGCCGAATTTGGCCGTCTCTGCGGCGACGACGAGGTCGCAGGCGAGCATCGTTTCGAAACCGCCGGCCAGGGCGTATCCTTCGACCGCCGCGATGATGGGCTTGCTCGGCGGCGCCTCAGTGAGGGCAAGGAAGCCGCGGCCCGGGATCGATGGGCGCTCGCCGCGCAGGAACGCTTTGAGGTCCATGCCGGAGCAGAAGGTCTCGCCAGCACCGGTGAGCACCGCGACGAAGAGTTCGTCATCGGCCTCGAACTCGTCGAGAATGCGCGCCATGTCCAGCGCCATCTGGGCCGTCGCCGCATTTCTGGCGGCCGGGCGGTTGAGGGTGATGACGAGCACATTGCCGGCAGTCTCGGTGAGGACCACGGGTTCGGTGTTCGCCTCAGGCGTTGTAGTCGTGTCGGTCACGGGATTCCTCCTTAGCGGGGAGCCATGCGGATGGCGCCGTCCATGCGGATGGTTTCGCCGTTGAGCATGGCATTCTCGATGATGGCACTGGCCAGCTGCGCGTACTCCTCCGGGCGGCCCAGACGCGAGGGGTGCGGCACCATGGCAGCGAGGGAATCGCGCACCTCCTGCGAGGCGCGGCCCAGCAGCGGGGTGTCGATCGTGCCGGGAGCAATGGTCATGACGCGGATCTTCTTCGAGGCCAGGTCCCGGGCGGCACAGATCGTCAGGCCGACGATCCCAGCCTTCGATGCGGCATAGGCGGCCTGCCCGATCTGCCCTTCGTAGGCCGCGACCGAGGCGGTGAAGATGATGACGCCGCGCTCGCCGTCGACCTCGTCGTTGGTGGCCATGCGGGCCGCTGCCTGGCTGGCCACGATCATGGTGCCAATCAGATTGACGTCGACGACTTTGCGGAAGTGGCTGATGTCGCCGGGGGAGCCGTCTTTCTGCACAAGCCGCATGGGCCCGCCGATCCCGGCACAGTGCACGACCGCGCGCAGGTCGCCGAGCTCGCTGGCGGCGTCCATGGCTGCAGCCACCTGGGATTCATCGGTCACATCGGTCTTGACGAAGCGGATGCTGTCGCCGAGTTCGGCTGCGACATCGTCGGCCGGAGGGTTGAGGTCGGCGATGAGCACCGTGGCGCCCTCGGAGACGAGTCGCGTGACGGTCGCGAGCCCCAGGCCGGAGGCTCCGCCGGTGACGAGTGCCGCATGGGATGAGATCTGCATCAGTGTTCTCCTCTTTGAGTGTTCTGCCGCTGTGGCGGTGTGGGGTCGCCGGGTCGCTGGTTCAGGTGCGGCGCTCGGAGAGCCCCAGATCCTTGGCGATGATGGTCTTCATGACTTCCGAGGTGCCGCCGTAGATCCGGCTCACCCGCGCGTCCGCGTACATGCGGGCGATGGGGTATTCGAGGATGTAGCCGTAGCCGCCGTGGATCTGCAGGCACTTGTCGATGACGCGGCCCTGCACCTCGGTGGAGAACAGTTTCGCGCGAGCGGCATCGGCGGGGCTCAGGGTTTTCGCGTCGAGCTCCTCGAGCGCATTGTCGACGAGCGCCTGGGCCGCCGCCACCTCGGCGGAGCATTCGGCTAGCACGAACTTGGTGTTCTGGAAAGTGGTGAGCGGGGTGCCGAAGACCTTGCGGTCATGGGCGTATTCGGAGGCGAAGCGAATGGCCGCCTGGGCCGCGGCGACGGCGTGAATGGCGATCGTCATGCGCTCCTGGGCGAGATTGTGGGAGAGATACTCGAACGCCTTGCCCTCCTCACCCAGCAGATCAGCCACGGGCACCTTGACATCGGTGAATGACAGTTCAGCGGTGTCCTGTGCCTTGAGGCCGATCTTGTCGAGCTGCCGGCCGACCGTGTAGCCCTCGCTTGTGGTGTCGACGACGAGGATGGACAGGCCGCTGCGGCGGTCGTTTTCGTCATACGGGCTCGTGCGCGCCACCACGAGTAGAAGGTCGGCATTCACACCGCCGGTGATGAAGGTCTTGGCGCCGTTGAGGATGTAGTGGTCGCCGTCGCGCACAGCCTTGGTGCGGATGCCGGAGAGGTCGGAGCCGGTCCCAGGCTCGGTCATCGCGATCGCGCTCATGAGGCGTCCCTTGGCCATGCCGGGCAGCCAGCGGCGCTTCTGCTCAGCGTTGGCGTACTGGCAGATATAGGGAATGACAAGGTCCTGGTGGACCCGGAGGGTGCCCAGACCCGTGGCAGCGTAGGCGGTCTCCTCGCTGAAGATCGCGTTGTACTTGAAAGTGCTCTGCCCGCCGCCGCCGTACTCTTCTGGAACCTGCAGGCCGGTGAGCCCCAGGTCGCCCATCATGGCGAAGAACTCTTTGTCGACGTGGCCTTGCTGCTCGAAGGTCTCGTAGCGCGGGGCGAGTTCCTTGGCGATGAAGTCCCGGCACATGGCGCGGAAGGCTTCGTGCTCCTCGGTGAAGATTGTGCGGCGCATGTTTCCTCTTGTGAGTCGGTCGATGGTGAGTGAGCGATGGGTGAGTGTGAGTGCCGTCACAGTATCTTAACGACTGTTCGCTAAAGGTGCATGGCGTCTCACGTTCGTGACCTCCGCCGCGCCCGAGGTGCTGCGCACGAAGACTCGCGCGGCACCTCGGGCGGGGGACAGGACCGCTGACGGGCCCGCTGCGGGCCTAATCGTGTCTGTGACCCTGCTTGTCGCTCGCACCGGCGTGGATGTCGGCGCGATCGTCATCGGGCAGCACGGTGGCATTGTGATTGTCCAGGTCGACCGCGAGGCCACGGGTGGCGGTGGGCCCAATCCCGCTGTCGCTGTCCTCCTCGGCCAGATGAGCGCTGTACTCCGCCTCGGCGGCGAGTTCCCTCTTGATCCTCTTCGCCTCGATGGCCGCAGACTCCTCCGGATCGCCGGCGTTCCAGAACCGGGTGATCACCATGACAGCCACTCCGATCGCCATGCCGATGAAACTCGTGGTGAGCTCGGGCAGCAGGGTCAGGCCACCGGCGACGATGAGCGCCAGGCGCATGACTGTCTTGAGGCGGCGGTTGATGCCGATCATCCATCCCTCGAAGCCGCAGCCGAGGAAGAAGACGCCGATCGCGGCGATGAGCAGCGTGTAGGCGATCTCGAAGCCGGTCGACTCCTGCGCGATGAGTGCGGGGTTGATGACGAACGCGAACGGAATGATGTACTTCACCGCACCCAGACGCATCGCCACAAGCGAGGTCGACATCGGCGGGGTGCCCGCGATATTCGCCGCCGCAAAGGATGCGAGGGCCACCGGCGGGGTGATGTAGGAGACGGTTGCCCAGTAGATGACGAACAGGTGCGCGGCAATCGGATTGATTCCCATGCCCACAAGGGCCGGAGCCATGACGATGGCGAGGAAGACGTACACCGCCGAGACGGTCATGCCCATGCCGAGGACGAACGAGGTGACCGCACCGGCGATGAGGATGAGGACGAGGTTGTCGCCGACGAGGTCGATGAGTTCGCGTGCCAGTGACAGCGACACACCGGTCATCGACAGGCCGCCGACGATCAGGCCGACGCCGGCGATGATGCCCAGGATTTCTGCGATCGTCTTGCCGGAGGCGAAGAGGAAATCGACGAAGGACTTGAAGGTCAGGCGGTTGTCCTTCATGAAGATGGCAATGACGAGCAGGAAGCCCACAATCCAGTACGGCGCCTGGGATTCGTTCTTCTGCACAACGAGCAGCACGATGAGGCCGATGAGGGCCACGAGGTACGGCCAGCCCTGAATGATGACCCGGCCAGCGCGCGGCAGCATGTCCTTGGCGACGCCCTTGAGGCCGGCCTTCGCGGAATAGGCGTCGATCTGGACGAAGATGCCCAGGTAGTACAGAAGTGCCGGGATGGTCGCTGCGAGGGCGATCTCGGCGTACGGCACGCCGACGAAGGACACCATGAGGAAGGCCGCGGTGCCCATGATCGGCGGGGTGATGGTGCCGCCGGTGGCAGCGGTCGCCTCGACGCCGGCTGCGTATCGGCCGGGGAAGCCAGAACGCTTCATCGCGGGAATCGTCATGGAACCGGTGGTGAGTACGTTGGACACGGCGGAACCGGACATCATGCCCATGAACGCCGAGGAGATGATCGACACCTTCGCCGAACCGCCACGGAACCGTCCGAAGGCGGCCTGCGCCAGGTTGTAGAAGAACTTGGCGCCGCCGGTGTGCTGCAGGGCGACGCCGAACAGCAGGAAGCCGACGAGGATCGAGGCGGCCGTCTGGAGCGGCAGGCCGAGGATCGAGTCGACCCCCATCGCGTGAATGCGCGCGGCGTCCTGGATCTGGTAGGGGATGCCCTGCAGGAAGGGCACCGGAATCCCGAGTGCGACGAGCGGGTAGATCGAGAACACCGTGGCGATGATCATCACCACCAGGCCGGCGGTGCGGCGCAGCGCCTCGAGCACGATCGCCCACAGCGCGAAGGAGAACACAAGTGTGATGGCCGGGTAGCTCAGGGACTTGTCCCACCCGAGGTTCGAGATGCGTTCGCCGTTGAAGCCGAAGTACACGCAGACGACGAAGGTGATCGCTGCCAAGGCTGCGTCATAGATCGGCATGCGCCGCCCTCGCAGTGACTTCAGTGCAGGGAAGAGCAAGAAGACGAGCGGCAGGAAGCAGGCGAGGATGTAGTAGAGATAGGAGTTCGTCAACAGAGCGATTCCAAAGGCATTCCAGAAGAATGCCTGGTTCATGGTCAACAGCACTCCGAGCACCGTCAGAGCGACGATGACGCCCTTCCACAGCGGGGTGATTCGTTTGTTCATAGCTATTCCTGTGAGGGTCATTCGGAGCCACCCTTATCGATGGTCCCCGCGGGTCGGATTATGGGAGCGGCTGGACGTGGTCCTTCTTCCACTCACGCCACTGTTCCTTGAGGTCGCCATCGGTATCGGCCTGCTCGAGGAACTCAGGCCACGCTGCGCGCATGCGTTCGCCGTAAGCGATGAGAGCTTCATTGCGCTCTTGGGCTTCCTGGCTCCACTTGCCGTTTTCCTCAAGGAACTTCACGGTGCCGGGGTGGAATGGCACTTGGACAGGCATTGTCACGATGTGCTCGAGGTCCCAGTTCTTCGTGGTAGCGGTCGCATCCGCGAACTGGGGATACTCGTCCTGGAAGGCTTTGGCCGTGTAATACGCAATTGAATCGGAGGTCTCAGCGTATGTCACGATCGGCAGGGGGTAGACGAACCCGTTGTCCGATTCGCCATCCGCCTGACCCGGAGCCCCTTCGAACGGGCCGACCTCCACCGCCGGTGAGACGCGCTGGAGCGCCTCAACGCGATCTGTGGCATCGGGATCGAGTTCGAGCCACTGGACCTGCACGGCGCTCTCGAGCTCGAAGAGCGACGAGCCGTAGACCTGCTGATAGAGCACGTCGATCTTGCCGTTCTGCAGGGCTGCAGGCTGCTCGCTGTAGGCGACGTTGACGGGTCTGACGTCGTCCCAGGTGAGTCCGGCATAGGCAAGATAGGCCGAGATCTTGTTGTTGACGGACGGGTTTGCCGTGATCCGCGGAACGCGCTTGCCCTTCAGGTCCATGGGAGTGGTGATCTCAGTATTGGCGCGCGTCATGAGGGCGTGGGGCGCAGTGGGTGTCCACGCCACGCGAACATCCTGCGGGCCCCAGTCCGGATGGCTGAAATCCTCATCGCCATTGAACGAGTACATGTATTCGTCCCCGGTGCGCGACATCACTGCCTGCTTATTGCGCAGGGGGCTGAGGCGCCCGACAGCAGTGTCCGAGGTGAGGATGCGAATCTGTGCCCCGGTGTCGTTGGAGATCGTATTCGCAGCGGCCGCGAGGTCCGCATAGGTCGCCGTTCCGGTGCCGTACGTCGTCCATGCGGTGAAGTCGGGGAAGGCATTGACTTCCTCCCCAAGATCGAGCTTGGCGCAACCGGACAGCAGCAGTGCGCCTGCGAGGATCGACGCTAGCGCCTTTGCGATCTTCTTCATCTGCAGTGGAGTCCTTCTGTGTGGAGGGAATGCTCGAATCGCGCGGGTACGCGACCTTCAACGTGCCCGCTGGAATTGGTGCTGGGCCCGAGAGGCTCATCCGAAATTCTTCTTTGAAACCCTTCGGCGGTGAGGCTCGAACTGTGGCTGTTGCTTAGGAGCAACAGATCTATTGTTACATAGAGCACAACTATGTCAACACATAATGTCAATTTTCCGTATAAATATTGAATGGATGTTCAGGACGTCACCGCGCGGCCCAGCCCGCAGACCGAAACGCCGGCCAGAGCGTGAGCGTCGGCGCATCATGCGCCCGGCTCAAGCTCTGACCGGCGTTGCCAGCCCGTACGGAGCATTCAGTGCAGGACCTCGTCGATGAGCAGCACCCGCCCCCATCTGATCAGAACAGCGCCCCGCCCGAATCTTCGTCATCCTCAGCGGAGACGATGACGGCAGGGGAATCGTCGTCGTCACGTGACTGGGCGATCTCCTCCTTGCGGCGTGCGAGCTCTTCAGGGCTCAGCCCACCGGAGGCGGTCTCCTCACTGCCGTCCGCCTCGGGAGCGGCCGGACCGGCCTCCGCACCATAGGCGTGCGGGACGGTGCCGATCGCGTCGACTTTCGACTCCAGCGGCTGGCCTGAGCCATCGCGGCGGCCGAGTTCGGCCGGCAGTTTGCGCGCACCGCCACCGGTGGCAGCACCCTGTGGTTCGGGCCCGGCGAAGGCGGTGACGAGCTCGGTCTCACCCTTGAGGAAGCGATGCGCACGCACGCCGGCAGTCGCGCGTCCCTTGGTGGGGAACTCAGCGAGATCGGTGACCTTGACGCTCAGCGCGGTCTCGCCGTAGAAGTTCTCACCCGTCGCGATCGTGACGACGCGGTTCTCCGCCGCGGGATCGATGAGGCTGAAGGCGATGACCGAGGCGTCGGCGGCGACCTTCATGCCGGTCACGCCGCTGGCGTTCCAGCCCTGGGCGCGCAGCAGACCGGTGCCGAAGGTCAGCAGCTGGGCGTTCGAGGTGATGAGCACCGCGCGGGCGGCGTCGATGTCGGGCAGCTGGCCGGCGCCGATCACCGTGTCACCGGACTTGAGGTTGATAACGTCCCAGGAGTCCTTGCCCTTGGCAGGCTCGGCACCGGCGACGCGTTTGATGACGCCGCGGGCGGTGGCGAGGACGAAGTCCTTAGTGATGTCGATGAGCCCGAGCACCTTCTCACCGGAGTCGAGGGTGACGAACTCGCCGACCTTCACACCTCCGGCCAGGCCCGGGCGGGTGGCCTGCGGCGGCAGAGCCGGTAGGGCGACAACGTCGACGGTCAGCAGGCGGCCCTTCGAGGTGATCGCGCCGATGATCCCCCGAGTGGTCGAGGCGACCTGCGAGACGAGCGCATCATGGGCCAGACGCTTGCCGCCGGTCGGCAGAGCCGAACGGTCGGCGGTGCGGGCGATCCGGCCCGAGGTCGAGAGCAGCACCCACGTCGGCGAGTCGGCGACCTGCAGCTCGGGTGAGCCCTTCTTGCGGCCGCGGGCGGTGATCTGCTTGTGCGAGCCTTCAACGAGGACGGTGCGGCGCGGGGAGTCGATCTGGTCGGCGACTTCGCCGAGCTCCTCAGAGACGACCTGGCGCAGCTTCGCCTCGTCATCGAGGATCGACTGCAGGTAGTCGATGCGCTTCTTCAGCTCATCCTGCTCGGCTTCGAGTTCGAGCCGGGAGAACTTCGTCAGGCGCCGCAGCTGCAGGTCGAGGATGTAGGTCGCCTGCACCTCGGAGAGATCGAAGACGCTCATCAGACGGGTGCGGGCGATCTGCGCATCATCTGAGGACCGGATGAGCTCGATGACCTCGTCGATGTCGAGGATCGCGGTCAGCAGGCCCTCGACGAGGTGGAGGCGGTCCTTGGCCTTGCCGAGCTGGAAGACCGTGCGCCGGCGGGTGACGTCGATGCGGTGGTCGACGTAGACCTCCAGCAGTGCCTTGAGGCCGAGCGTGCGCGGCTGCCCGTCGACCAGGCAGACGTTGTTGATGCCGAAGGAGTCCTCCAGCGGGGTAAGCCGGTAGAGCTCTTCGAGCACCGCCTCGGGGTTGAAGCCGTTCTTGATGCCGATGACGAGCCGCAGGCCGTGCTTGCGGTCGGAGAAGTCGTCGATCGAGGCGATGCCGGCCAGCTTCTTGTTCCCGACGACGTCCTTGACCTTCTCGATGACCTTCTCCGGGCCGACAAGGTAGGGCAGCTCGGTGACGATGATGCCCTTGCGGCGGGCGGTGATGTTCTCGATCTTGACCGTTGCCCGAGTGCGGAAGGATCCGCGGCCGGTCTCGTAGGCCTCGCGCACACCGGACAGCCCGATGATCCGGCCGCCGGAGGGCAGGTCCGGGCCGGGGACGTACTTCATGAGCTCCGAGAGCTCCGCCTCGGGGTTGTCGATGAGGTGCTGGGCGGCGGCGATGACCTCGCCGGGGTTGTGCGGTGCCATGTTCGTGGCCATGCCCACGGCGATTCCCGAGGCGCCGTTGACAAGCAGGTTCGGAAACGCACTCGGCAGGACTTCGGGCTGGGTGGTCGAGGAGTCGTAGTTGGGCACGAAGTCGACGACGTCCTCGTCGAGGCCGGCGATCATCGTCAGTGCGGCGTCGGTCAGGCGGGCCTCGGTGTAGCGGGGTGCGGCCGGACCGTCGTCTAGGGAGCCGAAGTTGCCGTGGCCGTCGACGAGCGGGGTGCGCATGACGAAGTCCTGGCTCAGCCGCACGAGTGCGTCGTAGATGGCGACGTCGGAGTGCGGGTGCAGCTTGCCCATGACGTCGCCGACGATGCGGGAGCTCTTGACGTGCGGGCGGTCAGGGCGCAGGCTCATCTCGCCCATCTGGTAGATGATGCGCCGCTGGACGGGCTTGAGGCCGTCGCGGGCATCGGGCAGCGCCCGGGAGTAGATCACCGAGTAGGCGTATTCGAGGAACGAGGTCTCCATCTCCTCGGAGACGTCGATATCGACGACCTGGCCTGCAACCGGCTCTGTCATGGAACTCCTTCGACGGGCGAAACGACAGGTCTATGCTACCGGCAAACCGGCGCGAAGCCCGGGATTTCGCCGGGTGCGGAGGTTCTCACCCCATGCTCATGCGGCGGCGCAGGGAGTCCATCCGGTCCGCCTGGGCGGCGAGTTCGACTTTGACGGAGAGCAGGTAGGCATCGCCTTCGGTCACCGAGATCGGCCGCAGCTCGATCTCACGCACAGCCGGGAACTCCTCGACGAGTGCTGAGAGCCTGAGGATGACGTCCTCGGCCGGTGCCATGTTCATCACCGGCAGGCCCTTGTAGCCGAACAGCCGTGGTGAGGACTTCAGCGAGCGGACCATCTCCTTGGCATCGACATCGGTCAGCGGCGCGACGCGATGGGCGACGTCATCGAGCAGCTCGGTCGTATCCCCAGCCAGGGAGAAGGACACCATCGGCCCGAGCAGCGGATCCTCACCGGCGGAGATGACACACGCCGTGCCGGGCGGGGCCATCGGCTGGACGTCGATGCCGTGGTCCTCATCGTCCTCGAGAAGCTGATCGATGATCTCGGCGATGCCCTGCCAGTCCTCGGCGAGCTCCTCTGGGGTGTCGATGTTCAGCCGCACCCCGCCGAGTTCCATGCGGTGGCGCAGCCGCTTGTGCACGGCCTTGAGCGCCACGGGGAAGCCGAGCTGCTCGGCCGCCTTGATGCCCTCCTCAACGGAGTGCGAGGTGATGTAGGGCAGGCATTCGATGCCGTAGTGGGCGAGCAGCTGCCGGGAGTCGTCCCGGCTGAGGATGACCCGTTCACCGGCGTCAACACCTTCGAGGTTGCGTTCGATGATCCTGCGCGCAGCCCGCACATCGAGGTCGTCGAACTCGGGGTAGACGCCGTGGTCGGCCTTCTTCCACATCGCGTAGTCCGTCGCCCGGGCCAGCGCCCACACGGCATCCTCCGGGCCCACATAGCTGGGCACGGTGTGCGCCGAGGTGGTGCCCTCACCGTCGTCGATGCGGGCGGTGAGCTCGTCCTGCACACCGGTGATGCCGAGGAAGCAGGCGACCGTCGTCTTGCCCGAGGCCGCGGCCGTCTCCGCCAGCACGGTGGCGATCTCCCGCTCATCAGCACCGGCCGAGGGGGTGAAGGTGACGACGACGGTGTCGATCGAGCTGTCGGCGTACATGTCCTCCAACTGTCGGCCGAACTCCTCGACGCTGACCTCCGGGTGCATCGACACAGCAGGCGAATCCACCCGCAGCCCCTCGGAGCGGGCCCGCTGGATGATGAGCGTCGAGAGTGCCGCGGAGTTGCCGATGACCCCGACCCGCCGGCCCCGAGGCGCCGGCTGGGTGGCGAAGACCTGGGCTGCGTCGAAGAGCTGGTGGATCGTATCGGCGCGGATCACCCCGGCCTGGCCGAGCACCTGGTCGAGGGCCTTGCCCGACAGGCTCGACAGACGTACCTGATGGCCCGGCGGCAGCTCGCGGCCGGTGAGGTCGGATTTGATGACGATGACCGGTTTGACGCGGGAGACCCGGCGGGCGATGCGAGAGAACTTGCGCGGATTGCCGATCGACTCCAGGTACAGGCCGACCGCCCGGGTGGCCGGGTCCTCCTCCCAGTACTGCAGCATGTCATTGCCCGACAGGTCTGCCCGGTTGCCGGCGGAGACGAACGTCGAGATCCCCAGCCCGCGGGTCTTCGCCGCAGCCAGCAGCGCGGTGCCGAGCGCCCCGGACTGGCTGAACAGGCCCAAGGTTCCCGCGCCGGGAAGGAACGGTGCCAGCGAGGCGTTGAGCGAGACCTCGGGCGAGGTGTTGGCCACCCCGAAGGAGTTCGGGCCGACGACGCGCATCCCGTGGGAGCGGGCGGTGGTGACCATCTCGCGCTGCAGCTCCAGGCCGTGCTCGCCGGTCTCCGCGAAACCAGAGGAGATGACGACACAGGCCTTGACACCGTGGGCGGCGCAGTCGCGGACCACCTGGGCGCACGATTCGGCAGGCACCGCGATGATCGCCAGGTCAGCCGGATCGTCGAGCTCATCGAGCGAGCGCACCGCCGGCACACCGGCGACCGCATCGGCTTCGGGGTGGACGACGGAGAGCGTGCCGGTGAAGTCGGCGCCGACGAGGTTGCGCAGCAGCAGGTTGCCCGTCGAGTTGTAAGTGCGGCTGGCGCCGATGACGACGACCGAGGCCGGGTGCAGGATCTGGCGCACCGAGATCGCCTCAGCGCGGTGCTCGCGGGCCTCCTGGACCTGCATCGACTTCTCGGTCGGGTCGATGTCGAAGCGCACGGCGACGACCCCGTCGTCGAACTCGCGGGACACCTCGTAGCCGGCGGCGGCGAAGACCTGCAGCATCTGCCGGTTCTGGGGCAGCACCTCGGCGGTGAAGACGCTGATCCCGCACTCCCGTGCGGCAGCGGCGAGGTGCTCTAGGAAGATCGAGCCGATGCCGCGGCCGTGGTGGGCGTCAGCGATGTTGAACGCGACCTCCGCCGAGGTGTCGTCGAGCCGGTCGTAGCGGGCGGTGCCGATGATCTCCTCGCCGATCGTCATGACGAAGGCGACCCGGTCGTGATAGTCGACGTTGACGAACCGGTCGAGGTCCTTGGCCGGAATCACCGGCAGCGGAGCGAAGAAGCGCAGGTAGATGGACTCCGGGGACTGCTTGGCGTGCATCTCCTGCACGCCGGCGGCGTCCTCGGGCACGATCGGGCGCAGATGGGCAGTGGCTCCATCGCGCAGGACGACATCGGCTTCCCAATACGCTGGATATGCTCCCATGACGCCAGCATAGTGACTCGGCTGCACCCGGCGGTAGTGCCGGTGGGGTGCAGGCCGGGCTGTGGGGCACAATGGGGGCATGCCCACGATCCCGCAATCACTTGCCCACGACCTGCAGTCAGCCGGGTACTATCCGCAGCTGGCCGCTGAGATGCTGAGCGAATCGCTGTTCGGTGAGCCGGTCGTCTCACACCTGGTGCACATGGAGACCCACGTCGACCTCGACGCGATCCACCGCCACCTCACCGCCTTCGTCCTCACCCCGACCCGGCTGCTGCTCACCCACGTCGACGACGAACCGCAGGCCGTGCTCGGCACCATGCCCCGCGGGCTCACCACCACCGAGGACATCGCGCTCGACCGCGTGCGCACCGCGCTCATCTCCCGCACCTACGACAATCCCGCCGACTTCACACCCGGTGAGCGGCCCGTCGAGGTCGCCCTCACCCTGGGCTGGGGATCGATGCGCCGGATCGACACGGTGCCTGAGACCTGCGGGGACCCCGACTGCGACGGCGACCACGGCTACTCCGGAACCACCTATCCGGAGGACGTCACCCTGCGGGTCTCCGCCCAGGCCGAGGGCCAGGCCGCTGTCGACCAGGCTGTCGACTTCGCCCTCAACCTGCGCCGCCAGGTCTTCGAGGCCCGCCGCAGCGCAGGCCTGCCCGGCGGGCTGTGAGCATGCAGACGAGCCAGGCACCTGACTACCGCAACTCCCCGCTGCTCTCCGATGTCATCCCGGCTGCCGCGATCAGCCTCGGGGCCCGGGAGATCCTCGACGACGGAGCTGCTGAGCGGGCGCTGAAGCTCGGCTTCGATGCCGAACCGCGGGTCATGGTCGTTGCGCTCATCGACGGGCTCGGCGCCGAACTGCTGCGCGCCCGTGCCGCGCACGCCCCGTTCCTGCGCGGGCTGCTGCCGGACATGCTCGCGATGAGCGCAGGGTTCCCGTCGACGACGGCGAACTCGCTGTCCTCCCTGGGCACCGGGATGCTGCCCGGCGCCCACGGGGTGGTCGGCTACCAGCTGCTCGACCCCGAACGCGAGATCGTGTTCAACCAGCTGACCTGGGACCCCGACGTCGACCCCGAGGTGTGGGTCCCCGACGCAACAATGTTCGAACGCCTCGCCAGCACCGGGGTCGACGTCGTCAGCCTCGGCGAGCCGAAGTTCGCCGGCCGCGGACTCAACCAGGCGTCCCTGCGCGGTGGCCGGTTCCGCGGCTCGCACACGATGCGCGAGCGCGTCGCCCACGCCGTCGAAGAGGCCCGCCGGCCGGGCCGCCGGCTCATCTACTTCTACTGGGGCAACCTCGACAAGACCGGCCACGTCCACGGACTCGGCTCCTGGAACTGGCTCGAAGAGCTCGAAGAGGTCGACGGACACCTCGCCCGGCTCGCCAACGGCCTGCCGCAAGACGCCCAGCTGGCCATCACCGCCGATCACGGCATGGTCGACGTGCCCCATGAGGGCCGCCTCGACCTCGCCGAACACCCGCACCTGCGCGATGGGCTGCGCGGCGTGGGCGGTGAGCCGCGCGCCGTGCACCTGTATGTGCGGCCCGGCGCACTCGAGACCGCCCAGTCCGCGTTCGCCGAGGCGCTTTCCGAACGGGCGCTCGTCATGACCCGCGAGCAGGCGATCGCCCGCGGCTTCTTCGGACCCGTCAGGCCGGAGAACCTCAAGCGGATCGGCGATGTCATCGTCGTCTGCGATGCCGGCACCGGCATCGTCGACTCCGAGCGTGACACCCCCTCATCGCTAGCGCTCATCGGCCATCACGGCGGGATCACCAGCCAGGAACTCGCAATCCCGCTCTTACGCACCTGAGCCGGCCACCGCCTCGGGCGCGGGGAGTGACAGGCGGTCAGCTTTCGTCGAGGGCCAGCACCTCACGGCGGTGCTTCCTGCGCCTGGGGGTCACACGGTAGACGACGAGGCGGTACATGAGGTAGCGGAAGATGTTTCCCAAGCCGACGCCGACGACATTGGCGGAGATGTTGTCGGCCAGCGCCGAGCGGAAGCCGAGCAGGTAGTGCGAGACCCACAGGCAGGCCATCGCGATGAGCAGGCCGATGGCGTTGACGACGAAGAACCACACCGCCTCACGCGTCGCTGAGCGGTTCTTGCCGTCCCTGAACGTCCAATAGCGCGAACCGAGCCAGGCGACGAGGGTGGCGAGGGTAACCGAGATGATCTTCGCCCACATCGGGCCGATCCCCAGAGCCTCGGGGCGCAGCAGGTTGAAGACGAGGAAGTCGACGCCGAAGGCGACGAGGCCGACGACGGAGAACTTCGCTACGCGCTTCGCCTCCTTGCGCATCTCCATGACCGCGCACCTGTCTGTCGTCGGGATCCGTGGTTCCTGCCGCTTCCGAGATTACCGGACGCGCATGCCCGGCGGCTGGAGACCCTCCGGCTGCACATGGTGTGGTGACGGGTACAGTGGTGCTGTGACTTTTCCCAAAGTAGGAGTGATCGGCGGAGGCCAGCTGGCGCGCATGATGGCCCCGGCCGCCGAGGCGCTGGGCGTGGGATTCCACGTGCTGGCCGAAAGCGACGATGTCTGCGCCACCGAGGTCTCCGCCCATGTGACCGTCGGCGACTACCGCGACTATCCGACGCTCAAGGCCTTCGCTGAGACCGTCGACGTCCTCACCTTCGACCATGAGCACGTGCCGCCGGAGCACCTGCGTGCACTCGCCGAGGCGGGCCACCCGTGCCATCCCGGTCCCGAGGCGCTCATCCACGCCCAGGACAAGCTCGTCATGCGGGCGAAGATGGACGAACTCGGGCTGCCGAACCCGCGCTGGGCGCAGGTGACGAGGGTCGAGGAGCTCGAAGCCTTCGGTGCTGAGATCGGCTTCCCGCTCATCCTCAAGACCCCGCGCGGCGGCTACGACGGCCACGGCGTGCGCGTCATCGAGACCGCTTCCGAGGCCGCCGACTGGCTGGCTGAGGGCAGGCCGCTGCTGGCAGAAGAGAAGATCGACTTCACCCGCGAACTCGCCGTCATGGTCGCCCGCTCGCCGATGGGCCAGACCGCCGTGTGGCCGGTCGTGGCGACCTACCAGCAGGACGGGATCTGCAAGGAGGCCCTCGCCCCTGCCCCCGGCCTCGATGAGGAGCTGGCCAAACGGATCTCAGCCGATGTGCTGCGGGTGGCCGGCAGCCTCGAGGTCACCGGTGTCATGGCGATGGAGATGTTCGAAACGGCCGAGGGCTACGTCGTCAACGAACTGGCGATGCGTCCGCACAACACCGGCCACTGGAGCCAGGACGGATCGATCACCTCGCAGTTCGAACAGCACCTGCGCGCCGTCCTCGACCTGCCGCTGGGCGACCCGGCCGCCCACGCACCGGTGACCGCGATGGTCAACGTGCTCGGTGCTGACCGCGAGGACCTCTACCACGCCTACCTGCACGTCATGGCCCATGACCCGCAGGTCAAGATCCACATGTACGGCAAGACCGTGCGGCCCGGCCGCAAGCTCGGCCACGTCAACCTCACCGGCACCGACGCCGCCGAGGTGCTGCGCCGGGCCCGGCATGCCGCCGACTACATCGCCGGCACCGACCCCGACCCGCATCCGGACCACCGCACCGGAGGCGCAGAGCACCTCGTCGGCGGGGACACCGGCCCAGCTGCAGAAGGGAACCGTTCATGACTGAGCCAGCCACCGCCTCGGGAACGGCCCGGGTCGGCATTGTGATGGGATCGGACTCCGACTGGCCGACGATGCGCGCGGCCGCCGACGTGCTCGGCGAGCTCGGCATCTCCGCCAGCGCCGAGGTGGTCTCCGCCCACCGGATGCCCCACGAGATGATCGAATGGGGCGCCACCGCCGCTGAGCGCGGGATCCGTGTCATCATCGCCGGTGCCGGGGGAGCAGCCCACCTGCCCGGCATGCTCGCCTCGGTCACCTCGCTGCCGGTCATCGGCGTGCCGGTGCCGCTCAAGCAGCTCGACGGGATGGACTCCCTGCTCTCAATCGTGCAGATGCCGGCCGGTGTGCCCGTGGCGACCGTCTCGATCGGCGGTGCCAAGAACGCAGGCCTGCTCGCCGCCCGCATCCTCGGCGCAGGCGAGTCAGCAGACGCTGCTGCGATCCGGCAGCGACTCGACACCTACCGCGACGAACTCAAGGCCACCGCCGAGGCCAAAGGCCGCGCGCTGCTCGACCAGCTCGACGGCTGAACCCACTCGACCCGACCCGGCACGTGTGTGCCGACGCATCACCTGACAAGGAGAGACATGTTCGACATCTACCAGCTGAGCGAGGACCACGAAGCGATCCGCGAAGCCGTCCGCGAGGTCGTCGACGCCAAGATCGCCCCGCACGCAGCCGACGTCGACGCCAACGCCCGTTACCCGCAGGAAGCCCACGACGCACTCGTGGCCACCGACTTCTTCGCCCCGCACATCCCCGAGGAGTACGGCGGCGTCGGCGCCGATGCGCTGGCCACTGCCATCGTCATCGAAGAGGTCGCCCGCGGTTGCATGTCGTCTTCGCTCATCCCGGCGGTCAACAAGCTCGGCTCGATGCCGGTGCAGATCGGCGGCTCCGAGGAGATCAAGCAGAAGTACTTCCCGGCCGTGGCCTCAGGCGAGTCCGGATTCTCCTACGGCCTGTCCGAGCGCGAGGCCGGCTCCGACACCGCGAGCATGAAGACCCGCGCGGTACGCGACGGGGATGACTGGGTGCTCAACGGCGTCAAGACCTGGATCACGAATGCCGGCGTGTCCGACTTCTACACCGTCATGGCCGTCACCGACCCCGACGGGCCGCGCGGACGCAACATCTCCGCCTTCGTCGTCGAGAAGTCCGACGAGGGCTTCTCTTTCGGTGAGAAGGAGCGCAAGCTCGGCATCAAGGGCAGCCCGACCCGTGAGCTGTTCTTCGAGGACTGCCGCATCCCCGGCGACCGGATCGTCGGCGAGGAGGGCCAGGGACTCAAGATCGCCTTGCAGACCCTCGACCACACCCGCGTCACCATCGCCGCGCAGGCACTCGGCGTGGCCCAGGGAGCGCTCGACTACGCGATCGGCTACATCAAGGAGCGCAAGCAGTTCGGCAAGCCGGTCTCGGAGTTCCAGGCTCTGCAGTTCATGGTCGCTGACATGGGCATGAAGCTTGAAGCTGCGCGCCAGCTCACCTACGCCGCCGCGGCCAAGAGCGAGCGCAATGATGACGACCTCGGCTACTTCGGCGCCGCCGCCAAGGCCTACGCCTCGGATGTCGCCATGGAGATCACCACCGATGCCGTGCAGCTGCTCGGCGGCGCCGGCTACGTGCAGGATCACCCGGTCGAGCGGATGATGCGCGATGCCAAGATCACCCAAATCTACGAAGGCACCAACCAGATCCAGCGCCTCGTCATGGGACGCAAGCTGCTGGGCTGAGGTCTCTGGCCTGATACAGCGGTCCGGGCAGGAAACATCTGCCCGGACCGCCGTACTGTACGCTCAGGCAGCCAGGTCGAAAGTGAGGCGCTGGGCTGCCGGCTGCGCAGGGAACTCGCGATCGAGCCGGTCGAACTCGGCAATGAGGTCGCCGACGGTGCCAGTGAGCAGCGGGGCAGCAGACCCAGCTGAGGCCCCGTGCTCCGCTGCGTTGAGGACGAGCACATCGACAACGTCCTTCGAACGCGTGAACATGACGATGCCGCTGTCTCCGTCGAACTGCCGCACGATGTCGCCGAGTGGATCGGCCGCGACGGCAGGAACAATGCGCCACTCAGACGGGGCATGCTCGCGAAGGAAATCCGTGATCGCGGGCCGGCGCATAGCCCGGGCTGCATTGAGCGCGGCCTGTGGGTCAGCTTTCCAGGTCACCGGTTCCACCTCCTGGCGATGTCCTCAGCTCTCTCGAGCATCATGGTGTAAGCCTCTTCAAACATTCTATCGACGGTCTTCGCTCCGTCGATCCCAGCAGGGATCGGCTCAATGGCATGGGGCGGATCGACCTGCCCTCCGGACCGGTAGAACTGGTGACGATGCACGAGAGAATGCGACGTATCAATCCTTCCGCACACGTGGCGTCCGTCGAGCTGGACCTCGATGGAAAATGTCCGCACCAAGTTCTTGTACGTCTCCAGATGAACGACGAGCATGAGGTTGTCGGCAATCGGAACTGAGAAGTCGTAGACACTGCACACATGCCGCGGTGTCGGCACATATCGAGTGTCACTGGCGAGGTCGTCAAACCGGCTCATGTTCCACCTCCCCGGGTGACTTCAGACAGCGGTGTCCACCGACGTGTGGATCTGAGTGTAGGTGTTCCCATACCCTGACGGGTGGAGCCTGTGGATACTCGACCGCCGCAGCCGCGCCGGCCTGAAGGCGCGATGGGAACCGCCTTCGGACTTCCAGACACGCGGCGCCGCGCGGCCGTTTGCTCCCAGACTGCGGGAGGCATGCGCGATACCCTGAAGCGGAACACGACGCGACGTCCCCGTGCGGCGCAGCTGCCGCACCCCGCGTCACACCGCCTCCGGCGCGTGCGACCTGCCCATGACGAGGACGTGAGAGCGCACGCCAGCAGAACAGGAGGCAGCCGATGGCCGAGCGCAGGCCCCTGAAGTACATCGACCCGGTGCGCTATCCCGAGCACGCCACTCAGCCGGTGCGCAATGCCCGCGGCTGGATCCTGCTGGCCTCGACGATCCTTGTGCCGGGTTCCGCGCAGTCGCTGTTCGGGGTGCGCCGCTGGGCGAAGTTCTCGCTCATCCTCACCCTCATCGGCTGGGCGCTGCTGCTCATCGCCGCATTGACCGCGATCTTCGCCCGCGGCTTCCTCATCACCCTGGGCACCAACCCGTTCGTGCTCACCGGCGTCACCGCCTTCCTCGCCGTGTTCACGCTGAACTGGGTCGTGTGCCTGCTCGACACCGTGCGCCGCGTGAAACTCGTGACGCTGTCACCGAAGGTGCGGCGCACATTCCTGGCCGCCAGCCTCGTGTGCACGCTCGTCATCGGCGGGGGACTGGCGTGGGGAACGATGATGATCAACAGCCAGCGTCAGCTCATGACCGATGTGTTCGCCGCCGGCTGGGGACAGCGCGCTGTCGACGGCCGCTACAACATCCTGCTGCTCGGCTCTGATGCCGGCAAGGGCCGCACCGGCATCCGTCCGGACAGCCTCTCGCTCATCTCGATCGACGCGAAGACCGGCAAGGCGGTGAGCATCGGGATGCCGCGCAATATGCAGAACGTGCCCTTCCCCGAGGAGTCGCCGCTGCACAAGCACTACCCGCAGGGCTTCAACTGCGGTGACGAGTGCATCCTCAACGCCGTCTACCAGCAGGGTGAGAAGCACGCTGAAGAGTTCGACGGCAAGGCTCCCGCCGGCGTCCAGGCGACCAAGGACGCCGCCGAGGGCATCACCGGGCTCAAGGTGCAGTACTACGCGATGATCGACCTGAAGGGATTCGAGCAGCTCATCGACGCGATGGGCGGCATCGACATCGTCTCCGGCAAGCGCGTGCCGATCTCCTCGAAGGTCAACCCGGAGACCGGCAAGCACGGCCCGGTCAAAGGCTGGATCGAACCCGGTGAGCAGCACCTCGACGGCTACCACGCGCTGTGGTACGCCCGCTCGCGGGAGTTCTCCAGCGACTATGAGCGCATGGTCCGTCAGCGCTGCGTGCAGCAGGCGATGCTCAAACAACTCGACGCCTCAACGGTGATGCTGCGCTTCCAGGACATCGCCAAGGCCGCCCCCGAGGTGGTCTCCACCGACATCCCGCAGCTGCAGGTCGACACGTTCGTCGACCTGGCGATGAAGTCGCGGGAGCACCAGATGGAATCGCTCAACCTCACCCCGCCGCGGGTCAACCCCACCCACCCGGATTTCGCCGCCGTCCACGAGCTCGTCTCCTCGACGATTGAGGCCTCCGAGAAGGACGCCGAAGACACCGCCGCAGGTCTCTCCGCTCCGGCCGGCGTGGCCCTGGCCACCGGCGGCATGCATGTCAGCGCAGCTCAGCCGGAAGGCGGCAAGAGCAAGGACGAGGACGACAAGGCCATCTGCCACGTCCCCTGACCGGTCGCCCGCGGCCTGTCAGTGAGCGGATGCAGCCTCCGGAGGGGGCTCAACGTCTGCCCAACGCGGCGCGCCGGTGCGCAGCAGCGGCAGCAGCTGCAAGATGGACAGTCCCACCGCAATCCACAGGGCACCGTCAGAGGCGCAAAACCGGCGAGCACGGCGCCGATCAGCGCACCGAGCGTGGCCGAACCGAGCGAAACCGTGCGGCGTGCGGAGGTCACACGCGCCATCAGGTCGACGGGGATGAGCCGTGCATTGATGCCCGTCGTCTGCACCGTGTAGAGCACGACAGCGAAGCTGAAGATCAGCTCGGATGCCCCGACCGCGATCGTCGGGGACGGGAAGTACGAGGCTAGCGGCAGCACACCGAGGCCGATCGGGATCATGCACGCGGCGATGAACACGGTGCGCAGCGGGCCAAGAGTTTTGCCGATCCGGTGGCTGACAAATGAGGACACGATGCCGCCGATCGCTCCCAGCGACATGAGGACGCCATAGGCTGCAGCGTTGATCGACAGCTCACGCAGGATGAACGTCGCAATGACGGCGCCATAGAACCCGACCGCCAGATTGTTCAGCGCAGCAGCGGACAGGAGCTTGCGGATGGTCGCGTGATGCCAGATGAAGCTCAACCCTGCGCGCACCGATTGCCAGAAGCGATCCCGTTCTGCCTTCGGTGGGCGGGGAGGGTCAGGCGGCAGAAGCGCGGCCAGTACCGCGGCCACGACCACTGAGACCACGCCGATGATCGGCATCAGCGGCACCGCCATGATCCGCGCGAGTTGGCCGGCGGCGCCCGGGCCCACGAGCCGCCACACCTGGTCAGTCGATTGGAGGCGCGCAGAAGCCTCTCAGACATGGTCGCGGCCGACGATCGAGGGAAGAACACTGGTGTGCGCGGTCTGGAAGAACACATCGCAGATGCTCACCGCCACTCCGAGGACGATGATCCGCCACGGTGTCAGGATCCCCGCGAAGTACGCGATGGGAATGAATGCGAGAGCGCACCCGCGGAGGATCGTGCTGACCACGAGCACCCGCTTGTGACCCCACCGATCGATCCAGGTGCCGACCACGAAACCGAAGAGCAGCGTGCCGGTGTATGTCACGGCGTCGAGCAGCCCTACCGCGAAGGCACTCGCGTGCAGGACGTTGACCATGATGACGTTGGCGCTGAACGTGAAGAACAGGGCGGCAACATTGGTGAACAGGTTGGCGCCCCACAGCTGCCGAAACGCTGGAGCCTTGAGATTCGCCTCGACCGACACTCTTCCGCTCCCATCCCGAACAGACCAGACGCCCGCCGCTGAACCTCACCAGCGTATCTTTGACCTCACGCATCGGTGCTGCACGACACAGCACCTCCCGTGACCCGTATGTCAGCAATCTCACCGAGTTCGCAAGGGGATCACAAAAAATTTTCAGCCCTCTCGAGCCGCATGAACACGCGGAACGACATCGTTGTAATTCTTCTCACGAGGGATGTTTCAAAGCGACACGCCGCGAAGTATGTAACAATTCTGTCATGTTGAGCTGATTCGTCATCATGCCAATGACGGTAATCGCTCGTGAAGCCTATCTTCCCTGTCTTCCTCGCAAAGGCTGAAACGATGAGAATACTGATACCCGCTGTGGCGACGTGTGCCGCAGCTGTCATGACCTCGACACTGGGCTTGGTGTTGCCGGCCTCGGCCGACACCGTCACGCCCGACATCGAGAAGAAGTCGCTGACCGACGTCAGCGAGCCAGGTCTCGAAGCCCCCGGCGCCCGCGCAGCCTCCGGCAGCGCAGCCGATGCGGCGAATCAGTCGATGACCAATCTGCCCAACCTCATGAAGTCCGACGCGTTCATCCAGCAGATGAGCGTTGGCAGCTCCGGCGTCTTCGGCGCCAGCGTCGCACCGATGAGCACCGCCCCCGGCGAGCTCGGCGGCGGCGAGGCCCCTGAAACCGGAGGCGGTTCGGACGAACCGACCGAGGCTCCGACTGAGACGAGCGAGCCGGACATGTCCGGCAGCGTCCAGGAGAAGACCGAAGACGGCGTCAACATCGCCGCAATCTCCGACGTCCTCGACGTGCCCGCCGGCCGTTCCTCGGTCATCGGCGCGGCCTACCAGGGCACCACCAACGTCACCATCGAGGTGCGCGTGCAGTCCGCCGACGGCTGGTCGCCGTGGGAGGAAGTCGAGCACGAGAACGGCCAGGGAGAGGGCACCGAGGGCACTGAGCCCTTCATCGTCAACTCCGCGACTGCCGTGCAGATGCGCGTGCTGGGCGAGGCCGCGCCGCAGAAGGCCGAACTCGTCCTCGTCGACCCGAAGTCCTCACCGGCAGACGCCGATGCCGTGGCCAGCAACGCCCCGGTCGTCGACGCCGCCGGCGCGACCGGCGGTGCTGAGACTGAGGGAACTGCTGACACCGGGGCCGAAGATCCGGCCGGGGAAACCGATGCGCAGCAGCCCGAGTACGACGCGCAGAACGCCGCCTACGTGCCCGGTGACGCCACCGTGGCGAACACCTCGATGAAGAAGGTGCCCAAGCCCTCGATCGGCTCCCGCAAGTCGTGGGGCGCAAACGAGAGCCTGCGCAAGGGCAAGCCGAGCTACGCCAACGGCGTCAAGGCGACCGTCATCCACCACACCGCAGGCTCGAACAACTACAAGGCCTCCGATGTGCCGGGCATCCTGCGCGGCATCTACAGCTTCCACACCAAGGGCCGCGGCTGGTCCGACGTCGGCTACAACGTGCTCGCCGACAAGTACGGCCGCCTGTGGGAGGGCCGTGCCGGAGGACTCGACCGGGCCGTCATCGGCGCCCACGTCGCCGGCTACAACACCGGCACGTTCGGCATCTCGGTGATGGGCACCTTCGAGAAGTCCGCACCGCCGAATGAGACCCTGCGCGCTGTCGAGCACGCGATCGCCTGGAAGCTCTCGGCCAACGGCGTGCCCGCCAAGGGCAAGACGACCGTGGCCGGCAAGCGGATCAACACGATCGTCGGTCACCGCGACCTTGGCAACACCTCGTGCCCGGGAGCTGCTTTCTACTCCAAGATCGGCGGCATGCGCAATGCCGTTGAGAAGATGCAGAAGGACGGTTCGGGCCCGAAGGAGGAGAAGCCCAAGGAGGACAAGCCGAAGCCGAAGCCGCCGAAGCAGACTCCGATCGACAAGTACGCCGAGAAGAACGCCGACAAGCTCGGCAAGGCCACCGGCAAGGAGTACGGCTTCCAGGGCGGCACCGCCCGCGACTTCGAGAAGGGCGCGGTCTTCCACAAGAACGGCAAGACCTTCCTGCTCAAGGGCGCGATCCGGAGCATGTACAAGGATTCGATGCGCGACACGCTCGGCTTCCCGACCTCCGATGAGCGCGGCGGCCTGAAGAACGGCGGTGTCTACCAGAAGTTCGAGAAGGGCTCGGTGCACTGGACGAGCGCGACCGGCGCGCAGCCGACGCACGGCATCCTGCAGAAGTACTGGGGCTCGAAGGGCTACGAGAAGGGCCACCTCGGCTACCCGACTGAGGCGCCGAAGTGCTCCGACGGCCGCTGCGAGCAGGTCTTCCAGGGAGCTCGCCTGGTCTGGGCCAACGGCTACGGCACCACCGAGTTCTCGCCCACTGGTTCGATCGAGGGAGGGGCCCGGGACCACAACCGGGCCTCGCCCCCGGGCGACGACAACGATTCGCCTGCTGACGACGGGGAAGGTCCAGCAGACGACGACAAGAACAAGAAGGACGACTCCAAGAAGAAGGACGAGAAGAAAAAGGACGATTCCAAAAAGAAGGATGACTCCAAGAAGGACGACTCCAAGAAGAAGGATGAGAAGAAGTCCAAGGCTCAGCAGGAGAAGGAGCTGCGGGACAACATCATCAAGACGGCCCGCAAGGGCATGGGCGTCCGCTACGTCTGGGGCGGCAACACCACCAAGGGCTGGGACTGCTCGGGATACACCGTGTGGGTCTACAAGCAGAACGGCATCAACCTGCCGCGCCACACCTCGGCGCAGAAGGCTGCCGGCAAGGTGATCCCGGCCTCGCAGGCCAAGCCCGGTGACCTCATCTGGGTCCCTGGCCACATCGGCATCGTCTCCGAGACGAAGGGCCAGATGTACGACGCCGGCTCCAAGCGCACGGGCACCACGAAGCGCTCGTACAGCTGGATGCTCAAGCGCGGCGCGGTCTTCGTCCGAGTCGTCGACTGACACCACCGCCACAGGCGCCTCGCACCCTCCCGGTGCGGGGCGCCTGTCGCATCCCCAGGACACCTCGGCGTCACCTGCGGTTCACAGCTGCCGCCTACGGTTGGTCTTCGTCCTCGTGCAGCCCTAGGCTGACACCATCGAAGCGAAGGGAATAACGTGCGGTTCCTGTCCAACACAGTTCAGCGCTACGCGTGGGGAGCGCCCAGCGGCATCCCCGAGATCCTCGGCCAGCCGGTCACCGGCGAGCCGGCCGCAGAGCTGTGGATGGGCGCCCATCCCGTCGCCCCCTCCCAGCTGCTCGACGCTGACGGCCAGCCGGTCGCCTCGCTGCTCGAATGGGTGGAGACCGCGCCCGAGGCGGCACTCGGGAAGGCATCGATCGACGCCTTCGGAAACCGGTTGCCGTTCCTGCTCAAGATCCTCGCTGCGGAAACCGCGCTGTCGATCCAGGCACACCCGTCACTCGACCAGGCCCGTGCCGGCTATGCCCGTGAGAACGCCGCAGGCATCCCGCTCGACGCGCCTGAGCGCAACTACAAGGACGACTCGCACAAGCCCGAGCTCATCTACGCGCTCACCGAATTCCACGCCCTGTGCGGCTTCCGCCGTCCCGAGGCGATCACCGCGATGCTCGACCGCTTCGCCTCCGCCCTCGAGACCGCCGGCGAGAACACCCAGCTGCCGGCGCTGGCCGCCTGGCGCGACGCCCTGACCTCCGGAGGCCTCCAGCAGGCCACCGGCCTGCTGCTGCGTGAGCGCGACACCTACGGCAGCCTCGCCGACACACTCGCCCACATCGCCATCGACCCGGTGCCCGCCGACGATCCCTCACACGCCGGCTCGGCCGTCGACCCGGCACTGACCCTGCGTGAAGTCCAGGCCGACTTCCCGCACGACCCCGGCGTGCTCGTCGCCCTCATCCTCAACCGGCTGCGCCTCGAACCCGGCCAGGCACTCGCGCTCGACGCCGGGATCCTCCATGCCTACCTCGGCGGACTCGGCATCGAGATCATGGCCTCGTCGGACAATGTGCTGCGCGGCGGGCTTACGAGCAAGCACATCGACGTCGACGAACTCGACGCGGTTGTGACCTACACGCCCGGCCAGCCGGCACTCGCCACCCCTGACGAGGCCGGCGTGCTGCGCGGCGCGACGGATGACTTCGCCCTCCAGGTCATCGACATCGCCGAGGACCGGCAGGTCCACCGCGCGGGACCTGCCATCCTGCTGTGCACCTCGGGCACCTTCACCTGCAGCGACGGCACCCGCCTGCAGGCAGGCGACTCCGTGTTCCTCGCAGCCGAGGTCCCAGCGCTCACCGTCTCCGGTTCCGGGCGGCTGTTCGTCGCCACCACCGGACTGCCTGATCAGTCCTGAGCCACGGGAACGCGCGCACTGTCGCGGATCGGTTCCTGGTCGTCTTCGGTCCTGAACTCGACGATGACCTCTCCGCCGATCTCGGAGCGCGGGAACCCCACGAAGCCGAGCTGATGGGAATCGGGGAGGAGGCGTCGCGGGAGGACGGAGTTGAGGCCGTCGTCGACCTGCTCTCCACCGGGATTCCGGTAGACCGCTGAGGTCACCGGTTCGATGCTGCGGTCGTAGGAGTGGAACCGCATGACGACGACGAGAAGCTCGTCATCATCGGCTGACTGCACCGCTGACAGCACCTCGAACCCAGCGACATCGCCCGACGCGATCACGTCTCCGTCGCCCATCACGAGGCGCTCGCCGACGCTGGTGCCGTTTGGCTGAGAAGTCCGACAGCTTCCCGTCTTCAAACGTGAAGTCTGCGTAGTCGGTGCACCTGCCGTGCTGGCACACCGATACCGCGTCGTCCTCGACTTCGACATCGCTGCTGCGATGATCCAGCCCGTTGGCGTTGTTCGCCCTGGCCACATTCAGCTGATGCGCGAGATAGCGGGCCGCCGTGGAATCCTCGACGGCGGTGTCTGCGGCATTCTCCATCTCCGCCGGATCGCTTGAGGCGAATGCGGTGAAGTACGCGTCGATGACCGCCTCTTCCGATTCCGGCTCAGGTTCCGGGGCAGCCCCGCTGCATCCGGCCAGCAGCAGTGCGGCCCGGTCGCTGCGGAGACGAGTGCGCTGATCTTCATGACGTCCTCACAGAACGGGAGCTCATCGGTGCCGACCGCCTCGGGCGAGGCGGCCGGCACCCGCCGGCTATCAGAGCTGCATCTCCGGCACATCGCCGTTGACGTTGAGCTTCGCACCGGTGGCCTCGCAGATCTCCTCGACGCTGACACCGGGGGCGCGTTCGATGAGGGTGAATGAGTCGCCCTCGACGTCGAGCACGGCGAGGTTCGTAATGACCCGCTGGACGACGCCCTTGCCGGTCAGCGGCAGCGCGCACTCTTCAAGCAGCTTGTGCGAGCCGTCCTTGGCGACATGGTCCATGATGACGAGCACCGTGCGGGCGCCGTGGACGAGGTCCATCGCCCCGCCCATGCCCTTGACCATCTTGCCGGGGATCATCCAGTTGGCGATGTCGCCGTTGACGGCGACCTGCATCGCACCGAGGATCGCGACATCGATCTTGTTGCCGCGGATCATCCCGAAGCTCTGCGCGGAGTCGAAGTACGAGGAGCCCGGCAGCATCGTGACGGTCTCCTTGCCGGCGTTGATGAGGTCGGGGTCGAGCTCGTCCTCAGTCGGGTACGGGCCGACGCCGAGCAGGCCGTTCTCGCTCTGCAGCACGAGGTGGACGCCCTCGGGCACGTAGTTCGGCACGAGCGTCGGCAGGCCGATGCCGAGGTTGACGTAGGCGCCGTCGGGCAGCTCCTGGGCGGCGCGTGCTGCGATCTGCTGTCTGGTCAGTGCCATCTCATGCCTCCCGTAGGGTCTTCTTCTCAACCGGCTTGTCGGCTGCCTCTTCGGGGCTGAGCACGACGATCCGGTGGACGTAGATGCCGGGCAGGTGCACGTCATCGGGTGCGATCTCACCGGCCTCGACGATCTCCTCGACCTCGGCGATGGTGATCTTGGCCGCCTGGGCGGCCGGCGGGTTGAAGTTCCGGGCCGCGGAGTGGAAGACGAGGTTGCCGTGCCGGTCGGCCTTGGCCGCGCGCACGAGCGCGAAGTCCGCCGGCAGCGACTCCTCGAGCACGTACTCCTGCTTCTCACCGAAGGTCTCGAAGGTCTTCGTCTCCTTGGCAGGGGACTCCTTGACGACGTTGCCCTCGGAGTCGTACAGCCACGGCATGCCGCCCTCAGCGACCTGCGTGCCGGCACCGGTGATCGTGTAGAAGGCCGGGATGCCGGCACCGGCGGCGCGCAGCTTCTCAGCCAGCGTGCCCTGCGGAGTGAGCTCGACTTCGAGTTCACCGGAGAGATACTGGCGGGCGAACTCCTTGTTCTCGCCGACGTAGGAGGCGATCATCCGCCCCACCTGACCGGATTCGAGGAGCATGCCCAGTCCGCGGCCGTCGAGGCCGGCGTTGTTGGAGATGAGTTCGAGATTGTCTGCGCCCTGGTCGCGGAGTGCGCGGATGAGGTACTCGGGCACACCGACGACCCCGAATCCGCCCACTGCGATCGTCGACCCGCTCGCAATGTCCTTCACAGCCTCAGCTGCTGATGCCACTACTTTGTCCATGCCACCATTCTGGCATGACCGGGATCACATCGTGACGGCAGGTCCGCTCAGCGTCACGGTTCCGGTCAGCAGGGCCGCGAGCAGTGCGGTGAGGTCTGCGGCGTCGGCTGGGATTCCGGTGGTCTGAAGCTCCGTTCCCGAGGCGGTGGGCACCTGCCGGCTCGTGCTCGCCACCTGCGTCCCACCGGGCAGTGTCAGGCTGATCTGGGAGCCGGGGATCGGGCACACGTCCGGGTGCGCCCGGACTTCGGAGTTGAAGTCGATGCAGCCCTCGGGTGCCTCTGCCGCCAGCGCGAGTGCCGGTGCGGCGTAGACGAACACCTCGTCGGCCTCAGCGGTGATCGCGTCTGCGGCGTGGGCTTCGTCGGTGAAGGCGGCCCACTCCGCCTCGGGCGGCGCCGCAGCCGGGCTGAGCAGCGCCACCGGAGCGTCGAGTCCGAAGGCTGCCAGCATCGCCGCCAGTGCCCGCCAGTGCAGCGGACCGGTCTCGTCGGCCACGATGCCCAGACCCAGATCCGGGCCGACGCCTGTCTCCGCGAAGAGGCTGGTGGTCTTGTACACCCAGTTCGCCAGGACGGTGCCGGTGAGTTCCAGGCGCTCACCGTCTGCCGGCAGGTAGGTGAGCACCGGGTAGCGGCGGGAGGAGAGCGTGTCGATGAGCTGCTGCATGGGATCCTTCCAGGTCAGGGCTGCGGGGTGGCGAGTTCGATCGAGAGCCTGGCGCCGGTCGGGGAGCCGTTGTCGGCCCACGTGTACTGGGTGCTGGCCTGCAGGTCCTCGCACCACAGCGCCGACTGCAGCCGGTCGACCAGCGCGCCGAGGCCGAGGGTCGCCTCGATGAGCGGGTGTCCGCCGGCGCTCGACCGGGCTGGGGTGTCGGCAGGGGAGATGAGGATCTGTCCGCCGGCACCGGCGACCCGCATCCGCCAGGCTGACTGTCCGGGGGTGCGGGCGGTGCCGCGGCGCACGACTGCCAGTGCGCGGGAGACCTTCGTGAGGATGTCGTCATCGCCGTCGGCTGAGGCGGGCGCGACGTCGAGGCGCTGACAGCCCAGCGACCGGTGGACGGCCTCGACGTGGCCGTAGCGGAACCAGTCCTCGGCGAAATCCCGGACCAGCTCCCGGGCGCTGCCGCCGCCGGTGCGCACGTGCGCACCCATGCCGCGCACGACGGCGGCTGGGAGTCCGCGGGCGGCGCCCTTGACGAGGTCGGCGGCTGCGGCGATCTCATCGGCGATCGCCCGCACGGTCACACCCTGCCGGCGCCCGGAGTCATCGGGCCGTCCGCGCTGGTCATCGAGCACGTCGATGCCGGCGGCGCCGATGGCGATGTCGGCGACTCCTGCCCGCCACGGCCGCGAGGTCGAATCGGAGATGACGATGCCGAGCTGCGCGCCGAGCCGGTCAGACAGGGCTGCACGCAGCTGCTCGGCTGCGGCATCCGGGTCGTCTGGCTGCAGCAGTACGCTCCCGCCTCCGGTGCTGTCCCGGGTGCCGGTGTTCGACCGGTCGAGCCCGCTGGCCGCCTGCACGGTGCCGTGCGGGGTGCGGGTGATCGCTACGGTCGCAGCGCCTGCGGTCGTGTGGAAGGTGCGTGCGGCCACGGTCCCGATCGAGTGCTCGGTGACGAGACGTTCGAACTCCGTGCGGTCTGCTGTGGTGCGGATGAGCCCGTCGGCCTTGGCGACGAGCTTCGAGGCGATGACGAGGATGTCGCCGTCCTTGATCTGGACGCGGTTGTTCGCGATCGCCCACGAGATCTCGACGGCCAGGTCGTCGCCGGGTGAGATCTGCCGGATGCCGGGGATCGCATAGGCGGTCAGCAGCCGGCTGGAGGGCGGCGGGGTTGGTGCAGGGCCGTTCATATCCTCCATCATGTCACCTCGGCCCAGGCGGCGCCTGCGCCGGCGAGACCCGGCGAGAAAAACCGCAGAGATCACAGAATGGCACCAGTTGTGGTCGCCGCGCACTGCAGTCACCATATGTAGTGATAAAGGGCACCCTGGGTTGGAACACCTGTTCGAATGGGCTGCGGCCGTGCCCCTGAATACCAAACAGGCGCTTGACTAATAGGTAATGACACACGTGTAATTTTAGGTACGGGAAGGTCGGATGTCCGTGCAGAAGCAGGGTGAACGGCACTTAGGTTCTCCAGCGCTTCACGGCATCCGGCAAGCGAAAGGGGAAGACCGTGACTACTGCACGCAACTACGCGAGACAAGAGCAGCCGGCACTGCAGCCGGCCGTCTCCGCGCCGGGTGTGACCGCGCGAACCGCCGAAGACTGGTTCGTCGATCCAACCCGCGCCACTCCGGCCATTGTTCCGGACCCGCTCCAGCTCGATCCACTCGACCTGAGCCCAGTGCCGGGCGAACCGACGCCGTCGGAGAGCCTGGCGGCCGTCTCACTGCTGTCGCTGCTGCTCGGCGACGCCGACGAGACTGCGCTGAGCTGGCAGGACCAGGCGCTGTGCGCCCAGACCGACCCCGAGGCGTTCTTCCCTGAGAAGGGCGGCTCGACGCGCGAAGCGAAGAAGGTCTGCGCCTCCTGCGAGGTCCGCTCCGAATGCCTCGAGTACGCGCTGCAGAACGACGAGCGCTTCGGCATCTGGGGCGGGCTGTCCGAACGCGAACGGCGGCGACTGAAGAAGCGGGTCGTGTGAGTTTCACTGTTGCGGCCGTCATCCGCACCGGCGGCCACACCGTCAGCCGAGCCTGGCTGACAGCACTGCGGCACCATTTCCCTCAGATCACCTCGGTGACGCTGCTCGATGACTCTCGGACAGCGCAGAAGCTCGCCCGCCGGCGTCGGCGGAATCCCGAACTGCCGGCGGGCGAGACCCTCACCGCAGCCGAACTGGTGTCCTCCCCGGACCTCGAGCGCGCTGACTACGTCTGGTTCCTTTCCCCTGACTCCCTTCCGGAACCCGACTGCCTCACTCAGCTGCACACACGGCTCAGCGCCGCCGACACGCTGGCCGTCGTCGGCCCGAAGATCCTGGCCGCCGACGGCGATCTCGTCTCCGTGGGCGTGACGACCACCGCTGACGGCTGCCGCTACTCACCGGTCAGCCCCGGTGAGGAGGACGCCGGGCAGCACAACCGCCGCGAGGACGTCTTCGCCGTCGACGAACCCGGCATGCTCGTCGCGGCTGCAGTCGTCCGTCAGCTCGGCGTGCCCTCTGAGACCCTGTCGGTGAGCTACCGCGGGATCGAATACTGCGATCGGCTGCGCCGTGCCGGCCACCGCGTCGAAGTCGTCCCGCAGGCGCGCATCGCAATCCCGGCCGAGGGGATCGGCCGCTACTACTCATCGCCGCGGCCGCTGCCGCACAAGCACATCGTCCGCCACGAACACCGCTACCGTCTCGCAACCGCCGGGCGCGGCCGCTCGGGCATCACGCAGCTCAGACTCACGCTGCTCGCCGTGCTCAAAGCACTCGGCAATCTGCTCGCCAACTCACCGGACGAAGCCGCCTGGTGGCTCGGCGCTGCCTGGGCGCTGCCGCAGGACGCCCACGCCACCCGCCGGCTGCGCCGCTACCGCACCGGCGGCAGCCTGCCGCCGAGTGTCTACGCCAGCAGACATGACCTGCGCTCGGCCCGGCGCGAACTCGCCGGAGTCGGCGGGGAGATCGCCGCCGACCACCTGCGTGAGGACGGTGCGCTCAACACCGCAGGCGACCTCGCCGAGTTCTCCGGCATCGACACCCGCACCAAGCGCAGTCTGCTCTTCCACCCGCTCGTCGTCATCGTCGTCGTCAGCTCGATCGCCAGCGCGCTCATGTTCTACCGGCTCATCGGCCCCGGCGCGATCACCGGCGGCGCCTGGGCCCGCCTCGACGTGCCCTTCTCCGCGGTCGTCGCCCGGATCTTCTCACCGATCCTCGAACTCGGCCTCGGCAGCTCGACGCCTGCCGATCCGCTGCTGAGCGTGCTGGCGATCCTCAGTCTGCCGTTCGGCGGCAGCCTCGACCTCATGCTGCGCAGCCTCTGGCTGCTCGCCCTGCCGCTGGCCGCGACCGTCATGTACCTGTGCGCTGGGCGCGTCGTGCCTGCTGCCGGGCTGCGGGCGCTGCTGGCCCTCATCTGGATCGCCCAGCCGGCCTTCCTCATCTCCCTGCACGACGGCCGCGTCGGCACCGTGCTGTCCTGGGTCGTCGCGCCTGCCGCGCTGTGGGCACTCGACCGGGCCATCCACTACCGGTCGGTGGCCGCAGCCGCTGCCTGCGGGCTCGCCTTCGCCGTCATCATGGCCGGCTCACCCTTCCTCATCGTCCCGATCATCATCGTCGTCATCACGGTCATGGTCGTCTACCGGTCCACCAGCTTCATCTGGGCGCTGCTGCCGGGCGTCGGCCTGTCCTGGCCGTGGCTCATCGCCGCCATCCGCCAACCTGATGCGCTGCTGACCAACCCCGGGCGCGTCCTCGACTACGCCCAGCCGCACAGCTTCCAGCTCGCCCTCGGCTGGGCCACCCGCCCGCAGCTGAGCGTGCTGGAGACCTGGCTGCCGGCCGCCGCCGTTCCCTGGGTGCTCGTCGCCCTGCTGCTGCCGCTGCTCGCCGCCCTCGTGCTCGCAGCCCTGCGGGTGCGCAACAGCCTCGCCGTCCTCGGTCTGGCCGTCGTCTGCTATTCCGCAGGCCTCGCCGGCGCGATCGTGCAGGCAGCACTCGAAGGACAGCTGACCGCCGACGGACTCGTCGCCTCCTTCACCGGCGACTCGATGCTGCTCATCGGCCTGGGCTTCTGCGGCTTCACCGCCGCCGCGCTGTGGCCGGTCGCCTTCGATCGCGGCTCCCGGGTGCGCAGCTACGCGCTGCGCGGACTCATCCCGGCAGGCGCCCTGCTCATGATCACGGCCTTCACCCTGCAGTCCCTGCTCGTCGGCACCCCGATCCACCGCACCACCGCGTCGCCGCTGCCGGCCTTCGCCGCCGAACGCCATACCGGCGCACTCGGCCAGCAGACCCTCATCCTGCAATCGGATGACGACCAGCTCTACGGCCAGCTCGTCATTCCGGAGTCGAACACCATCCTCACAGCCTCGACGATGCACGAAGCGCGCAGCATCAGCGGTCATCCCTTCGATCGCCGTCCCGTCGCCATCGATGATGCCGATATCGCACTCGCCCGCATCATCGGCCGGCTCACCAGCGGCAGCGGCGATGACACCCGGACTGCGCTCGATCAGCTCGGCATCGGCTTCGTCGTCATCCGCGGCTCCGGGGCCAGCGAACTGGCCCAGACGGTGGCCGTATCCCCAGGGCTCACCCGCCTCGGGGCCACCGACCAGGGCCTGCTCTACCAGGTCGTGCCCGACGGTTCACCGCTGTCCTCCGTCTCCGTCGTCGCCGACGACGGCAGCCTCAGCCCCGTCGAGATCGTCGGCGGCCGCGGAGAGATCCCGGCCGGCACCGGCCAGCGCACCCTCATCCTCGCCGAACGCGCCGGACTCGCCCGCGTGCAGATCAACGGCCAGGACGCCGTGCGCGAGGAGGCCCGCACCGGCGCCCCGAGCTGGCAGGCCGCCTACCAGCTGCCCGACGAGGCATCGACGGTGACCATCAGCTACACCTACCCGCAGTACGCGATCGGGGTGGGCATCGGCTGGGCGCTGTTGTTCATCTCCGTGCTCGTCGCGATCCCCTTCGGCAACCGCTCACGCGCCCGCACGGCACCACGGCCGGCGACCACCGCCTCGGGCACGGCCGAGAGCCGTTCAGATGAAAGGGGCAGCACATGAACCGCCGCAACCTGCGCTCCGTGCTCACGTTCACCGCGATCGCGCTGCCGGGGCTGATGATCGCGGTGACCGGATACCTGCAGCCGCTGGCCGGCGGATCCGTGCCGCGCGGCGCCGAGCAGGTGCGACTGCCGGCCACCGACACCGTCTCGATGTGCCCCGGGCCGCTGCAGACCGAAGACGACGTCGCCGGCACCGATGAGGAGTTCCAGACCAGCGACGTGCCGACGCCGACCGTGCGCACCGCCTCGGCGCTGACCCAGGCCCCGGACTCGACGATCCTGGCCGCCGGGGTCGAATCCCGGACCCTCGGCGGCGAGGACAACTACACGGTCGGGACGACGAACGGATTCGTCTCCGGCTCCGACGAGCAGCAGGACCCGACGACCGTCACCGGAGTGGCCGAGGGAGAGAACCCCGCCCTCGTCTCGGCGGTGCAGGTGACCCGCGCCGATGACGGCGACTGGGCCGGGGTCGCCGCCGTTGAATGCGTCCGCCCGGTCACCCACGCCCGGTTCGCCACCTCTGGGGCCTCAGCGACCGACGATGTGCGCCTCGTGCTCTCCAACCCGGGCGAGACGACGATCACTGCGACGACTGAGGCGACCGGCGCGCACGGCCCGATCGACATCGGCGGGGATGCGACCGTGAGCCTGGAGCCGCGCGAGCAGCGGGTCATCCAGCTCGGTGCGATCGCAGCCGAGGAGCCCGAGGTGGGCCTGACGGTGAGCGCTGACGGCGGGCTCATCGGCGCGGCCCTGCAGCATTCGAAGCGCTCCGGGCTCACCGCTGAGGGCATTGAGATGAGCGGGCCGGTGGCCGATCCGGCGCGCGAGGTCTCCGTGCCCGTCGCCGCCGGGGGACCGGCGCGGCTGCGGCTGAGCAACCCGAACGGCGAGCCCGTCAGCGTCGATGTCAGTGCCGCCGGAGTCGACGGGCCGGTCGACCTGGCCCGCTCGGGCACCTCGATCCCGGCACGCGGCACCGTCACCCTCGACATCGGCGAGATCCCGCCGGCAGCCCTGACGATCACCGCAGATGATCGGGTCACGGCCGCTGTCGAGGTGACCCGCGACGGGGACGGCGGGACCGACTTCGCGGTGTTCCCAGCGGTTGAGAAGCTGAACTCGCGCCAGCTGCTCATGCTGCCCGAGGACATCGATGCGTCGATGCTGTTCGGCCCCGGTGAGGGCACGCTCGGGGTCGTCGGCGTGCGCGGCGACGGCTCGGCGACCGGGCAGTTCCCCGTCGACCTGTCCGGGGACCGGGCCACGGAAGTCAACCCCGCCGAGCTGCTCGGCGAGGACACCGCTGCCGTCATCATCGAAACGCCCGCCGATGTCAGCGCCTTCGCCGCCGGTGTCGCACTGACCGGCCGGGGCGTCAGCGCGCTCACCGTGCCCGATGCACCCTCGGGCATCGGCTACCGCAACATCCGCCTGACGGACTGAACGTCACGGCAGCAGGTCGTCGGGGTGGCGGCCGCACAGCACCGAGGCTTGCTCGGCGAGCACCTCGGCGACGAGTTCGTTGAGCTCCTCGAAGTCCTGGCACCGGCTGACGACCGGCAGCCGGTAGATGACGATCGTAGCCGGGCGGTCGCGCCGGGCGGGGAACACCCGGCCGAGCTCCACCTGGCGCGCCGGCGGTGGCACCTGATCGACAGCCAGGCGCACCTCGGACAGATCGCCCTCGGCACGCAGCCGGATCTGCTCGAAGATGCGCGCAGCCAGCGCAGCGAAGCGCTGGGCGCGGTTGCGCTTGGCCGGAACCTCGGCGAGGAACAGCTCACCGCGCACGCCGCGGCCATGACGGTCACGGGGGAGGCGGCGGGCTGGCATACCGCGATTGTATTAGACTCGTGGCGTGCCTGGAGTGAGACTGTGCTCGAAGATGAACTGCAACCGTTCAGCAGCGTGGACGCTGACATACGTCCACGCTGATGCGTGTATCGTCATCGGTCCGCTGTCCATGCACGCCCAGCCAGGAGCCCACGATCTGTGCAGCATGCACGCCGATCGGCTGACCGCGCCCGTCGGCTGGCAGCTGATCCGCCTCGGCCAGGGTGAGGAGACCCCGGAGCGCAGCCGCGACGACCTGCTCGCGATCGCCGACGCCGTGCGCGAGGCCGCCAGACCCAAGCCGGAACCCGAGGGCCGCACCCACGGGCATCTGCGCGTGATCGGAAACGGCGACTGATGACAACCCGAGCCGCCCAGCTTTCGCGCGCCGTCAAGGCCTACGACATCCGGGGCCGGATCGGCATCGACCTCGACGACGACGTCGTCTTCGCCATCGGCTGGGCGACCGCCCACGTCATGCACCGCGAGCACGGCAGCAGCCGTGTCGTGATCGGCTGCGATATGCGCCCGGACTCCCCGCGGTTCGCGCAGATGCTGGCAGCCGGAGTCGAAGCAGCCGGGAGCGAAGCGACACGCCTGGGCATGACGTCGACTGACCAGCTGTACTTCGCCTCCGGGCACTGGAACGCCCCGGGCCTCATGGTCACGGCGAGTCACAATCCTGCTGACTGGAACGGCATCAAGATCTGCGGCCCGGCCGCCGCCGGGATCTCCCGCGAATCCGGACTCGACGCCATCCGCCTGCTGGCCCTCGAAGTGCCTGAGCACCCAGGCGAGGCGACCGAGCAGACGCCTGCCGCCTCGGGAGAGGCCGCCAATGAGCTCGCTGCGGCCTTCGCCCGCCGGATCCGCTCGCTCACCGGGATCGAGGCGATCGACCGGCCGCTGCGGATCGTCGCCGACTGCGGCAACGGGATGGCCGGCAAGCTGCTGCCCGAGGTGTTCGGCACCGGCGCCGGGCTGGCGGCGACACCGATCGACGTCATCGGGCTCTACACGGAGCTCGACGGCACCTTCCCCAACCACGAGGCGAACCCGCTCGACCCGGCGAACCTGCGCGATGTGCAGGCCGCGGTCGTCGGCCACGACGCTGACCTGGGCCTGGCTTTCGACGGCGATGCCGACCGCTGCTTCTTCATCGACGAACACGGCGAGGCGGTCTCGGCGTCTGCGATCGGCGCGCTGGTGGCCGTCCGCGAGATCAACCGGGCTCGTGCACAGCGCGGCGAGGAGATCCCCGTCGTGCTGCACAACCTCATCACTTCACGCGCCGTGCCCGAGGCGATCTCCGCGGCCGGCGGGCAGGCTGTGCGCACGCCGGTGGGCCATTCGCGGATCAAGCAGCTCATGCGCCAGTATGATGCCGTCTTCGCCTGCGAGCACTCCGCGCACTACTACTTCCGTGACTTCTACGGTGCGGATTCCGGCATCCTGGCTGCCTGCCATGTGATCGCCGCGCTCGCCGAGACGGCCCAGCCGCTGAGCGCACTCGTCGCCGAATGGATCCCGTATGTCGCCTCCGGGGAGATCAACTCCGTCGTCGACGACCCCGAGGCCGCCCTTGCCCGGATCCGGCAGGCCGCCTTCGAGGGCGTGTTCGGCGAATGCCAGGTCGATGACCTCGACGGGGTGATGATCGAAATGCCCGAGGCGTGGTGCAACGTCCGACCGTCGAACACCGAACCGCTCGTGCGCCTCAACTGCGAGACGCCGGTGCAGGAGCGCACCGATGAGCTCGTCTCCACAGCTCTGGAACTCATCCGCCGATAGCCGAGAGGAACCTCCATGCTCGACCACCGCATCGCAGACCTGTCCCTGGCCGAAGCCGGCCGCCATCAGATCCGCCTGGCCGAACGGGAGATGCCCGGGCTCATGGCCCTGCGCGAGGAGTATGGTGCCGCGCAGCCGCTGGCCGGCGCGAGGATCGCCGGATCCCTGCACATGACCGTGCAGACCGCTGTGCTCATCGAGACGCTCACGGCGCTCGGCGCTGATGTGCGCTGGGCGTCATGCAACATCTTCTCCACCCAGGACGAGGCGGCTGCCGCCGTGGTCGTGGGGGACGGAACTCCTGAGGCGCCGGCCGGTGTGCCGGTGTTCGCGTGGAAGGGCGAGACGCTGGAGGAGTACTGGTGGTGCACCGACCAGATCTTCCGGTTCGCCGACGGCCCGAACCTCATCCTCGATGACGGCGGCGATGCCACCATGCTGCTCGTCGAAGGTGCCCGTGCAGAGTCCGCCGGCGGTGCGCCGGAGGCGGGGGAGGACGACCCGGAGGAGAAGCACGTCTTCCTCGACCGGGTGCGCCAGTCGCTGGCTGAGGACGGGCAGCGGTTCACGAAGATGAGCGAGCAGATGCTCGGGGTCAGCGAGGAGACGACGACCGGTGTCAACCGGCTGTACCGGATGGCTGCAGCCGGTGATCTGAAGTTCCCGGCGATCAACGTCAACGACGCAGTCACGAAGTCGAAGTTCGACAACCGCTACGGCATCCGTCATTCCCTGCCGGATGGCATCAACCGCGCCACTGACGTGCTCATCGGCGGCAAAGTCGCGCTCATCATCGGCTACGGAGACGTCGGCAAGGGCGCTGCCGAGGCGATGCGCGGCCAGGGCGCCCGGGTGCAGATCACCGAGATCGACCCGATCTGCGCGCTGCAGGCTGCGATGGACGGTTACGAGGTGGTGCGCACCGAGGACGCGATCTCCTCAGCCGACTTCGTCATCACCACGACCGGCAATACGAAGGTCATCACCGCAGAGCACCTTGCACTGCTCAAGCCGGGTGCCATCGTCGGCAACGTGGGGCACTTCGACGACGAGATCGATCTGGCTGCCATGCGCCGCCAGCCTGGCGTCGAAGTGGTTGAGATCAAGCCGCAGGTCCACGAGTGGACGGTGCCGGTGCACGCTGAGGCCGGCCTCGGCCGAGAGGAGACGTCGTTCATCGTGCTCTCCGAAGGGCGCCTGCTCAATCTCGGCAATGCGACCGGGCACCCGTCCTTCGTCATGAGCGCCTCGTTCACGAATCAGGTGATGGCCCAGATCGAGCTGTTCACCTCGCACGAGGACTACCCGGCCGGCGTGCACCTGCTGGCGAAAGAGCTCGATGAGAAGGTCGCGCGGCTGCATCTGCCGGCACTCGGCGCGCATCTGAGCGAGCTGTCGAAGGAGCAGGCCGAGTACATCGGCGTCGATGTTGCGGGGCCGTACAAGCCCGAGCACTATCGCTACTGAGTCATCTGCGAATACACGGACGAGGCTGGTCGCTGCTGGTGGCCAGCCTCTGCCGTCCTTGGTGCCGGTACAGCCTGATGGGTGTCTCGTCGTGGAGTGTCAAGTGAGAGGCCGAAGGGCAGCTGTCCGACACGCTGCTGGAACCGCTGGGCCGTGCGTGCGGTCTTCTCCATCTGCCGGGCGTGCTCCGCGCGGGTGCACCCGACGACGGCTGCGAGGAACTCCTCGGGCAGGGTTCCCTCTGGGGGAGCAGGGGCGATATACGGGTTGAGTTCCTCGGCCAGTTCGACGGCACGGTCCCAGCGCGAATCGGGTTCGCGCAGGTGTGCTGAGATGAGGAACTGGGTGATGCGGTAGTACAAGCCGTTGGGGATCGCGGAGATATCTGCGCTGCGTGTCCAGGCCTGGAGCCGTGGCGGCACGTGGATCTGGGTGATGGGCGGCATCTTCGCCCGTTCATTGACGGCGATTGTGCCTGCCAGGTAGTCACCGAGGCGTTTCGACTGAGGTGAGAGCAGGCCGACGAGTGCAGCGAGGCCGGCAGCGGTGCCGAAGATCTCGAAGCCGTAGAGCATTGCGCGCAGGAACGAATGCCGTGCGCTGATCGCTCCGCCGTCGTCTCGCACGATCCGCAGACCGCAGATGAGCTTTCCGACCGATCTCCCGCGGGTCAGGATCTCAATGGTGAACGGGACGATGAGCAGGCAGAGGACAGTCAGCAGCAGGACAACGGTCTGGTAGACGAGCGGTTCGCTGATCGCGAGCTGCTCGATCAGCCATGAGGCCGAGATCACGACGGTGATGTAAAGCGCCGTGATGATGACGTAGTCGATGGCACACGACACGGCGCGCATCGCCAGCGATGCTGGACGAATATCAAGGGCGATCGCCTCGCCGGTCACAAGTGAGCTCACGCAAACATCCTGACACAGGTGGGCACGCCCAGCCAGCGACCGGACCGGTTGGTGCCAGCAGATTCACCTGCGGGGAGCACAGATTGGGCTGTGTCAAGGAATGTGGACAGTCCCTACGAGTTTTCCTTCTCTGCTCAGGCCGCCTGGACGAGGTCTTCAG
>NZ_JACSPY010000015.1 GCF_014836885.1 Brevibacterium gallinarum | reverse complement strand
TGCACCTGGGCCTAGCCGACCCCACCACCCCGACATTCAAAACCAAGGAAATCCTGCCAACTACTTGACGCGGGACAGAAGCACGCACCTGAGGCAGCAACCACATGCAGCAGGATCGGGGTGGAGAAGAGCAGGACGACTCCCTGCCGCAGCTGGTCCAGCGAGGATTCGCTCTCACGCGTCGGTGAACTCGTGCCGGTCGGCTGGGCTGGCAGCAGGCCCGTGGCGAGAGCGCCGATTGAGGCTGCGACTGCGGTGGCGATCGCTGGCCAGGTGATATCGACCGCAGCGAGCAGGCCGCCGCAGGCTGAAGCAATGACTCCGGCGGTCAGTTCCAGTGAGCTGAGGTGTCCCCACACTCCGACGCCTCGGTCCTCAGCTGCAGAGCCGAGCGCGTCGTAGATATAGGCGTCGAGTGCGCCGGTGAGCATGGCAATGCCCATACCGCTGAGGGCGAAGGAGACACTGAAAGCGAGATGGGGCCCCGCGAGTGCGAACAGCGTTTCGGCGACAGCGTTGAAGCCGAACCCTGCGATGATCACCCATCTGCGGTCGATGCGATCGGCGACGATGCCGCTGGGCACCTCCGCGACGAGGATGCTCGCACCGAGGATCGTCTCGAAGATGAAGATGTCTGAAAGAGACTGACCCCGGCTCAACAGGAACAGCGCACTGACCGGGACGTAGAAGCCCAGGCCGCTGGCGACAGTCGCCAGGGCGATGGGGAACAGGTGGGCATTTCCCCAGACGTCAGTCCAGGGTGAGCGGTTCTATCGCATCACGACTCCATCTTCTTCGGTGATCTGACCCTCACCCTACCTGCCGGCAGGCGGTCTCGTCGGGGGACCGAATCACATACTGATCCTATGGCGGCACCAATCTCGGGCTCAGCTGAGCTGTTCGATCGGATCAACCGGTGTGCCCGGGAACAGGGGCTGACGCCGGTGGCGCTCATCGAACGACTCCTCGATGACGAGGATCGTCGCCGGCGCATAGAGGCCTTCGGCCCCGCCATGCGCAATGCCCCAGATGACTATTGGGGTGAGTTCAGCCGCTGGGAGGCTGGCACCGGGTCCCCGCTCTAACGCCCGAGCTGGTCGGCGTTGAGGATCGTGTAGCTGTATCCCTGCTCGGTGAGGAATCGGCGGCGGTGGGCACCGAAGTGCTCATCAACGGTCGAGGCCGCCACGACCGTGTAGAACGTCGCGGCCTCGGCGTGCGGCTTGGGCCTGAGGATCCTTCCGAGGCGCTGGGCCTCTTCCTGCCGGGAGCCGAAGGAGCCGGAGACCTGGATGGCGACCGAGGCCTCGGGCAGGTCGACGGAGAAGTTCGCGACCTTCGAGACGACGAGCACTGAGATCTCCCCGGCCCGGAACTTCGCAAACAGCTCCGTGCGCTCTTTCACCGGTGTCCTGCCGGTGAGCACGGGGGCGTCGAGGGCCTCGCCGAGCTCTTCGAGCTGGTCGAGGTACTGGCCGATGACGAGCACCTGCTGGCCGGCGTGCTGGGCGGCGATCTTCTTGACTACCGGGATCTTCGCATCTGACGCGGCTGCCAGCCGATAGCGGTCCTCCCCATCGGCGTGTGCGTAGGCGCGCCGGGTGCCGGCGTCGAGGCGGACCCGCACTTCGTAGCAGTGGGCCTCGGCGATGAAGCCGGCGGCCTCGATCTCCTTCCACGGTGCTTCGAACTGTTTGGGGCCGATGAGGGAGAACACCTCCTCTTCTCGCCCGTCCTCGCGCACGAGTGTGGCGGTGAGGCCGAGCCGGCGGCGGGCCTGCAGGCCGGCGGTGAGGCGGAACACCGGGGCCGGCAGCAGATGCACTTCGTCGTAGATCACCAGGCCCCAGTCGCGGGCATCGAGCAGCTCCAGGTGGAGGTAGGAGCCTTTCCGGCGGGTGGTGAGGACTTGGTAGGTCGCGATTGTGATCGGGCGGATCTCCTTGACCGAACCGGAGTATTCGCCGATCTCCTCGGCGGTCAGGGTGGTGCGCCTGAGCAGCTCGGCCTTCCACTGCTTGGCCGCGACCGAATTCGTCACCAGGATGAGCGTCGTCGTGCCGACGGCGGCCATCGTCGCCGCCCCGACGATCGTCTTGCCCGCCCCGCACGGCAGCACCACGACCCCGGACTCACCGTGGGTGAACGCATCGACGGCCCGCTGCTGGTACTCGCGCAGATGCCACGGCTGAGTGTTGCCCACGACACCGGTGCTCTCCGCTCCCGAGGCACCGGTGCCCTCCGCACTCGAGGCGCCCGTCGCCTCGGTGCCGGTGTCCCCGGTGGTGGCCGACAGTGCGATCTCATGCTTCTCACCATCGACGTAGCCGGCGTGGTCGGAGACCGGGTGGTCAAGCCGCAGCAGCCGGTGCTTGAGCTCGCCGCGCTCCGAGGGGTGCACGCGCACGGTGTGCTCATCGATCCGGGCGCCGACCAGTGAGACGATCTCCGGATGCGCGATGAGCTCGCTCAGCAGGTCCGCGTCCTGGCTGTGCAGGACGAGCCCGTGGATGGGGGACTGTTCGAGGGTGAGGACCCCGAAGCGCTCCATCGTCTCGACGATGTCGAGCAGCAGCTCGTGCGGGACTGGGTGCTTGGCGTATTCGAGCAGTGCGTCGATGACGGATTCGGGATCGTGACCGCTGGCCCGGGCGTTCCACAGCCCGAGCGGGGTGATCGTGTACGTGTGGATGAGCTCGGGCGTCTTGGCCAGCTGCGCGAACGGGGCGATCGCGATCGCCGCCTCGGCAGCCTCCGGGTGGGTCGATTCGAGCAGCACAGTGCGATCGGCCTGGACGATGAGGGGACCGTTCACAGGCTGTCCTCGCTGCCCGTGTCCTCGCTGTCCGTGCCCTCGCTGTCCGTGCCCGAGGTGGGGGTTCCTGAGGCGGGGGTGTCCGAGGCGGGGGCGGGCGTGGTGCCGACGCCGCCTGTGCCGGCGGGGGCCGCGGAGATGATGCGGGCGAGCCCGAAGGTCAGTTCGGTGTCGCGGGCCGGGCCGGTGCGGGCGCGCACCCGGCCGCCGGCCACCTGGACGGGGGCGATGCGCACCTGACGCTGGGAGCCCTCACGGCCGACGACGGTGAGGTCGACCTCGGTGCCGGTGGCGGCGGCCTCGCGCAGCACATCGGCGATCGTCGACGGTGAGTCGGTCTCCGGTTCCTCGCTGCCGGTGCGAAGTGAGGCGATATAGGAGGCCAGCCGCGAGTCGGGCACCCGGGTCGTGCGCCGGGTGGTGGCCGGGCGGCGGGCCAGGCTGGCCGCGCGTGGAGGAGCAGGGTTCTCCGGTGCCGCTGCCATCGTCTGGTATTCGGCTGCGTCGAGCAGCATCGCCAGCCGTTCGCGGGAGACGTTCGACACCGCCACCGTCGCGCTCAGGCGGGTGAGCCCGGCCGGGACGAGGGCGGAGTCGGCGAGCATCGCGGCCAGTTCGGCTTCGTCGTCGACGACGATGACGCTGCGCGCGGCGGCGATCTGGATCCGGCCGAGCCGGCCGGCGGTTTCGGTGATGAGGAACTCGAGTGGCTGGGGCAGTGTGTCCTGCCCGGTGACCTCGCGCAGCCGGGCGGTGATGTCATCAGCGCGCAGCCCGGACTTCAGCGCATCGGCGATCGTCGTCTCGGTGAACCGGTACACGGTGCCCTGCCCGCGGGTGTCGACCTCGGCGAGCTCGGTGAGCGCGGCATGGATCTGCGGGGCCAGCGGCCCGGTGGCGATCGCCGTGAGATCGGATTGGACGACCACCTGCGTCTGCAGCTGCGGCAGGATCCCATCGACGCGGGCGGGAATCGATTCGGGCACTGACACCGCAGTGATGTCGAAGCCGGTGACCGCACGGGCGGCATCCATCGCCTCGGCCAGGTGAGCGGCGAGCATCCGGCCCAGCGCCGTGAGCGCGTGGGCGCGGCCGTCGGCCAGCGGGGTGCACAGCAGCCCGAGCAGCGCGGCCTCCTCGATGAGCCGGGTGAGGGTGGTCGTGCCGGCGGCGGCCAGCAGCGGGTGGCGCCACTGGATGTGGGCGATGAGCAGCGCATCGGGCACCGCCAGGTGGGCACCGGCCTCGTCTGCGGCGGCTGTCAGGTCCGCGAGGGTGAGCAGCAGTGCGCAGCGGGCATGCGGCAGCGGCGGCTGGGACTGCGGGAACCCGGCATAGGCGGCCTTGCGGTGCAGACCTGCCGAAGCGGCCAGCGACTGCAGCCGGTCCCCGCGCTCGGTGCGCCCGGCCAGCACATGGGTCGTATCGACCGCGCCGGTCAGCCAGGTCTGCAGCAGCATCGCGTAGACCTCGCTGCGCTCGGCGGCGAGCACCGTGTCGAAGGCCGTGGTCGGCAGCCAGCGCGGGTCGAGCTCGGTGCCGCCGATGCCCAGCAGCCCGGCGGCTGCGGCCAGCTCGGTGAGCATCACCGCATCGGCGAAGCTCACCCCGAGCGCCCGGGCGATGACCTGCATATCGCGCTTGCCCGCCCCGCCGCTGGTGAGCTGGGAGACCTCATGGGAGGTGAACGCATCGACAGCCGAGAGCACTCCGGACACCGTCGCCGAGGCGGCAGCCGTCTCGGCATTGGCAGCGATCGCCGCAGCGACCGGGCGGGTGCAGGAGCCCGGGTCGGCCGGGGCGGTGGCGGAGGCCCAGTCCGGGGGAGTGCGCAGCTCAGCTGCCGAGGTAGGCAGCAGACTCATCGTTTCCGCATGGGTGCGATAGGCATCCTCGCCGACCGGCCACAGCAGCCCGCGGGTCTGCAGCGTCTCCACCACCTCGGGCGCGGCTGCCAGCGTGGCCGCCGGCACGGCTGGATCGACACGGGTGGCGCATGCCGCGCGGTGCACGGCCTGCAGGGCAGCTGTGTCGAGGGATTCGAGCCCGGTGGCCACCGCGCTGCGCGACCCGGCGGCTGCGGCGACATCGCGCAGCCGGGGCAGGTCGGTGCGCATGAGATCGCGGCGGGCGCGGGCGAACGCGGCGAAGTCCGCATCGGGAAGCTCGCGCAGCCAGGCGGCGAAGGAGGTCAGCGTAGCCATCGGGCCCAGTCTAGTACCGCCGGCCGCACCCGGCCCGGGCCTCGGCTACAATAGTCTGGCCAGCCAGCACAGGCCCGCACGCAGCAGAAGGAGGTGGCCACGGTGAGCGCACCGGCGCAGAGCGCACCGCCGCACAGGCGCACGACCTCGCGAGCCGATGCCGTGCTGACAGCAGCTGCGGTGATCTTCTCGCTCATCGGGGTCCTCGCGATCGCGGTCGTGCTCGTCCAGGCCGCCATGCAGGCCAGACCCTCGGCGCTGATGACCTATACGGGAATGATCTGCCTGCCGATCGGGTTTGCAGGAATGCTGGCCGTGCTCATCCGCGCGACACTGCGCCGCCGCAGCAGCTGAGGCCGGCCCGCCGCGGCCCCTGCGGCTCAGCCGCCCGGCCCGCCCGCACGACAGCCGCCCGGCACCCGCGGCTGACACCGCACCACCGGCCCACCGGCCGCACCACCCCGACCACTGAACTCAGAGCAATCCGCTTCTGCTGCGGCACGATCGCCGCGCGAAGCTTCGTATGCGAAAGGACGCTATGCCCACCGGACGCGTGAAATGGTTCGACGAAGGCAAGGGATTCGGCTTCGTCACCGCCGATGACGGCGAACAGATCTTCCTCCACGGCTCCGCCCTGCCCGCCGGGGCACAGGTGCGCACCGGCACCCGGCTGGACTTCGACATCGTCGACGGCCGCAAGGGCAAGCAGGTGCTCAAGGCCCGCGTGCTCGACGCACCCCGCAAGGTCCGCCGCGATCCGGAGAAGATGGTCGTCATGGTCGAAGACGTCATCCGCCTGCTCGATGACACCGCCGCCGGCCTGCGCCGCGGCCGGTACCCCGATTCGGCACATTCGCATAAGGTGGCAGAAGTGCTCCGCGCGATCGCCGATGACCTGGAGGGTTGATGTCGCACCTGTTCGATGCCTGGCTAGAGGACATGCGGGCCAGCCGCAGCCGCACAGGCGCCGCCCTGGCTGACTCCGGCGAGCCGGAAGCCGCCGGAGAGCCCGAGGCGGGGGCAGCCGCAGCCGCCCCAGCTGCCGATCCGCAGTCGCTGCAGACCGCCGCCGAGGCGCCGCGCGCCTCGCGCAGGCCAGCGAAGGTCGCCGATGACGCCCTCCTGCTCGCCGCGGTCGACCTCGCCCGCGAGGCGATCGCCGAGGCTGCTGAGGCTGAGCACATCGGCGCTCACCTGTCGGCTGTCATGGAGGGCCAGCGTTTGGCCACCCACGCATTCGCCTGCACGATGCCCGGCTACCGCGGCTGGCACTGGATCGCCGTGCTCGCCCGCGCCCCGCGCTCGAAGAAGGTCACCGTCTGTGAGACTGCGCTGCTGCCTGGCGAGGACGCCCTCGTGGCCCCGCGCTGGGTGCCGTGGTCCGAGCGCCTGCAGCCCGGTGACATGAGTGCCCGCGATGTGCTGCCGAAGGTGCTCGACGACCCGAACCTCGAGCAGGGCTTCGAGCAGGTCGGCGGTGAGGGCACCGGACTGGGCCCTGATGATCAGATCGACCAGATCCCGAACTTCGAATGGGGTCTGGGACGGCGCCGCGTGCTCTCCCGTGAGGGCATCGCGAATGCCGCGACCCGCTGGGAGAACTCCGACGCCGGTCCCGAGGGCGACTTCGCCCGCCGGTCGTCTGCGCACTGTTCGACCTGCGGCTATCTCATGCCGATGGCCGGGTCCCTGCGCACACAGTTCGGTGTGTGCGCCAACGAGTGGTCGCCCTTCGACGGCCGCGTCGTCGCCCTCGACAACGGGTGCGGCGCGCACTCCGAAACTGATGAGCGGCGCAGGCCCGAGCCGATTCCCGACCCGGTCATCGATGACCTGGATGAGGACTTCGACATGGTCGCCACCACCAGCACCGAGCAGTCCGGCAGCAGCGAGACCAGCAGCGAGACCGGCGGTGGGGACACGGATCAGCCGGCCTCCGCCTCGGGAACGGATGCGGCGCACACCGCCGCCGAACCCGAACGCGAGGAGGCACACGCCAGCCGATGAGCTCGATGTTCCGGTCGCTGAGCGAGCCCAACTACCGCCGGTGGTTCTCGGGTGCGCTGGTGTCGAACACCGGAACGTGGATGCAGCGCACGGCGCAGGACTGGATCGTCCTCACCCAGCTGACCGACAACGACGCGACCGCGCTCGGCATCTGTATGGCCCTGCAGCTGGGACCGCAGCTCATCATGTTCCCCGTCGCCGGGGCGATCGCCGATAGGTTCCCCAAGCGCAAGCTGCTCATCCTCACCCAGGCCCTCCTCGGCGCCTGCGGGCTGCTGCTCTTCGCGCTGGCGATCACTCACCTGCTCGTGCTCTGGCACGTCTACGTGCTCGCCTTCGCCCTCGGCATGGTCGCCACGATCGACAACCCCGCCCGGCAGGCCTTCGTCTCCGAACTCGTCGGCGAGAAGCTGCTGCCCAACGCCGTCTCGCTCAACTCCGCCTCCTTCAACGGTGCGCGCATGTTCGGCCCGGCGATCGCCGGCGGACTGACCGCACTCATCGGCGCCGAACCGGTGTTCCTCATCTCCGGGCTCGGCTTCGCCGCCACCATCGGGGTGCTGCTCACCCTCGACCGGACCCGTCTGCACTCGACGAGTACACGCAAGATGGGCAAGCGCGGGGTGCTCGGCGGATTCACCTACATCCGCACCCGGCCCGACATCATCGTCGTGCTCACGATCCTCGGGATCGTCTCGACGTTCGGATTCAACTTCAGCGTCTACACCGCCACGATGGCCAAGATCGAGTTCCACCAGGACGCCGGCGGGTTCGGGCTGCTGTCCTCGGTCATGGCGATCGGCTCGGTCGCCGGAGCGCTGACAGCAGCCAGGCGGGAGAAACCGCGGCTGCGGATGGTCTTCGGTGCCGCCGGCGGGTTCGGGCTCGCCTGCCTGTTAGCGGCGATGGCCCCGAGCTACTGGGCGTTTGCGGTCGTGCTCACCGGTGTCGGGTTCTCCGCGATCACGATGATGACCTCAGCGAACGCCTATGTGCAGACGACGACGCCGGCCGGTTACCGCGGCCGGGTCATGGCGATCTACGCCGCCGTCGTCATGGGCGGCACCCCGATCGGCGCACCGGTCGCCGGCATCATCGCCGACCTTCTCGGCCCCCGGGCCTCCCTCGTCGTCGGCGGGCTCTCGGGTGTTATTGGACTGTCCGTGGGGCTGGGCTGGATGATCTTCGCCAAGCACCTGCGCGTCCACCGTCCCCGCCGGCGCCGCCGGCTCATCCACCTCAGCTACGACGGCAAACCCTGAGATCGACCGCACCCGAGGAGTGGGGCCGTGAGCTGTCAGCCGGTGCGGCGCGCCTGTCCAGGCCGGTGCCGGGCGGTGCTCGTACACTGAGTGCGCACCCTGTTCCCACAACGTGAGGCCACTTGGCAGTGAACGCAGAAACCATCACCACCGTGATCGTCGGACTGGCGATGCTCATCGGCTGCATCGGCATCATCGTTCCCGTGTTGCCGGGTTCGATTCTCATCGCCATTGGTGCACTCGTCTGGGCGATCGTGCTCGGCACCACGACCGGCTGGGTGACGCTGGCCGTCATCCTGCTGCTCGTGGGCATCGGCATGGCCGCCTCCTGGGTGCTGACCGGCAAGCGGCTCAAGGCACGGCAGATCCCGAACTCCTCGCTGCTGATCGCCGCCGTCTGCGCGTTCATCGGCTTCTTCGTCATCCCGGTCGTCGGCTTGTTCGTCGGCTTCATCGCCGGTCTCTACCTTGCTGAATTCCGGCGGCTGAAGGACCCGAAGGACTCCTGGCAGTCGAGCTGGACGGCGATCAAGGCGCTGGGCATCGGCATCATCGTCGAGTTCTGCTGTGCGGCAGCGGCACTGACGACCTTCGTCGTCGTCAATGTCATCTCCTTCGTCAGCGCCTGAGTGCGGGTACCGAAACGGCCGGCCACCCCGCGGGGTGACCGGCCGCTGTGCGATCTGAAACGCCCAGGTGTGAAAGTTCAGGTCTGAACGCTCATGTCTGAAGGGTCAGACGCTCACTGCTGCACGGCGGTGAGCACGAAGTCGATGCAGGCCAGCAGCGCCTTGACGTCCTCAGGCTCGACTGAGACGAAGGTGGCGATGCGCAGCTGGTTCCGGCCGAGCTTGCGGTAGGGCTCGACGTCGACGACGCCGTTGGCACGCAGCATGTCGGCGACAACTGCGGCGTCGATGGAGTCGTCGAAGTCGATCGTGCACACGACAGCCGAACGGTCAGCCGGGTCGGCGACGAAGCAGGTGGCGACCTCGGAGTTCTCCGCCCACCGGTAGACGAGCTCCGATGACGTCCGGGTCCGCTCGGTCGCCCAGGCGAGCCCGCCGTTGCCGTTGATCCACTCGATCTGCTCAGCCAGCAGCAGCAGAGTCGCGACAGCCGGGGTGTTGTAGGTCTGGTCCTTGCGCGAGTTCTCGATCGCGGTGACGAGGTCGAGGGAGGCCGGGATCCAGCGGCCGGAGTCCTTGATCTCATAGGCCCGCTCGATCGCGCGTGGGGACATGATCGCAATCCACAGGCCGCCATCGGAGCCCATGTTCTTCTGCGGGGCGAAGTAGTAGACGTCCGTTTCGCGGATGTCGACCGGCAGGCCGCCGGCACCCGAGGTCGCATCGATGACGACGAGTGCATCATCCGCGATGCCGGCCGGGCGGCGGATCTCGGTGGCGACACCGGTGGAGGTCTCATTGTGCGGCCACGCGTAGACATCGGCACCAGCCACCGCCTCGGGAACGGCACCGGTACCGGGCTCGGCGTCGAGGATCGCGGACTCCGCGAGGAACGGGGCTGTGTTCGTGGCTTTGGCGAACTTCGCGCCGAACTCACCGAACTGGGCGTGGGCGGCCTTCTCGCGCACGAGCCCAAAGGCGGCGACATCCCAGAACACGGTCGATCCGCCAGTGCCGAGCACCACCTCGTAGCCGGCGGGCAGGTCGAACAGCTCAGCCAGGCCGGTGCGGATGCGGCCGACGAGCTTCTTGACCGGGGCCTTGCGGTGGGAGGTGCCGATCACCTCGCGCCCGGCAGCGGCCAGCGCCGTCAGCTGCGCATCGCGCACACGAGCGGGCCCGGAGCCGAAGCGGCCGTCGGCGGGCAGGAGTTCGGATGGGATCTTCACGGATTTCGGTGCATCACTCACCCCATCGATTCTACGACCCGCGCGTGAGAAGCCGGGGACGGGGTCGCGGAGTAGGCTTGGGCCATGACTTCCGAGACCCCCGAGACGCAGGCCGCAGGGCGCGAGGCGATCGCCGACCTGGCCCGCCAGCGCGTCGAATACGGCAGCGACCATCTCGACGAGGTCGCAGCCGACCCGCACACCCAGTTCCGCACGTGGTTCGCCGAGGCCGAAGACGCCGTGACCGAACCGAACGCGATGCTGCTGGCCACCGCCGATGCCTCCGGCCCGGCCGCCCGCATCGTGCTGCTCAAGGGCTTCGATGCGGCAGGTTTCACCTTCTTCACCAACTACGACTCGGCCAAGGGACGCCAGATCGCCGCCCAGCCGATCGTCGCGCTCACCTTCCCGTGGCTGGAGCTCCAGCGGCAGGTGCGCGTGCGCGGGATCGCCGAGCCGATCCCGGCAGCTGATTCCGACGCCTACTTCGCTGTGCGCCCGCGCGGGGCGCAGATCGGGGCGGTCGCCAGCCGGCAGTCGGCGCCGGTCGCCAGCCACGAGGCGATGCAGCAGGCCTACGATGACGCCGCCGCGAAGTACGACGGCACCGAGGTGGCCCGTCCGGTGAACTGGGGCGGATATCGGGTGAAGGCGTTCGAGATCGAGTTCTGGCAGGGCCGGCAGAACCGCTTCCATGACCGCTTCGTCTACATGAGCACCGGCGGCCAGCCCGCCGACCTCGCCACCGCAGCCGCCTGGTCGATCACCCGCCTCAACCCGTAAGCCGGCCACCGCCTCGGCGCCGGTTGACAGAGCCCGCCGGGCCGCTGGGCGAACCGGTGCGTGACGCCGCTCACGCGGGGGATAGGATGAGCGCGACGGCCGCAGCGACCGCGGCCACGTGAGCGAATCAGAGAGGATGCTGCCATGACCCAGAGCCAGCCGGCCGCCTACGGTCCCGACGAGCTGTTCGACAACCTCATCGCCGGTGAGTGGGTCCCATCGGAGGACCGCAGCCGCAACGTCAACCCCTCGGACACCTCCGATGTCCTCGGCCAGTTCGCCCGCGCCGATGCCGCCACCGTCGAACGCGCCATCGCCGCAGCCAAGGAAGCCGCCGAGACCTGGGCGCACAGCCCCATCCAGCAGCGCTTCGACATCCTCGACACCGCCGGCACGCTCATCAAGGAGCGCGCCGACCAGCTCGGCGAGCTGCTCGCCCGCGAAGAGGGCAAGCAGCTCAAGGAGGCCACCGCCGAGGTGCTGCGCGCCTCCCAGCTGTTCAAGTTCTTCGCCGGTGAGACCCTGCGCAACACCGGTGAGATCGTCGACTCCGTCCGCCCCGGTCTGCGGGTCGAGATGATCCACGAGCCCGTCGGCGTCGTCGGCATCATCACCCCATGGAACTTCCCGATCGCCATCCCGGCCTGGAAGATCGCCCCAGCACTCGCCTACGGCAACACGATCGTCTTCAAGCCCGCCGAGATCGTCCCGGCCAGCGCGCATGCGCTCGTGTGCATCCTGCGTGAGGCCGGCCTGCCCGACGGCGTGCTCAACCTCGTCATGGGCCCCGGCCGGGTGGTCGGGGACGCGATCTCGACCAGCCGCGACGTCGACGCGGTCACGTTCACCGGGTCCGTCGGCGTGGGCGCCGGCGTCATCGCCAACGCCTCGGCGGCAGGGTCGAAGGTGCAGTGCGAGATGGGCGGGAAGAACCCGCTCATCGTCCTCGGCGACGCCGACCTCGACGCCGCTGCCGATGCCGCGATCAACGGCGCCTTCTTCTCCACCGGACAGCGCTGCACCGCCTCCAGCCGCCTCATCGTCACCGCGGATGTCCACGATGAGTTCGTGACCAAGCTCAAGGAGCGCATGGACGGCCTCACCGTCGGCGACGCGCGTGCCGACTCGACCGTCATCGGCCCCGTCGTCTCCGACACCCAGCTCAAGCAGGACGAGGAGTACATCGCCCTGGCCGAACAGGAGGGCGGCACCGTCTACGGCGGCAAGCGCGTCGAAGCCGACACCGACGGCTACTTCCTCGCCCCGGCGTTGGTGACTGGGACGACCGAGGACATGACGATCAACAAAGAGGAGGTCTTCGGACCCGTCGCCAGCGTCATCAAGGTCGCCGACTACGACGAGGGCCTCGCGGTGGCCAACCGCACGAGCTTCGGCCTGTCCTCCGGCATCTTCACCGGCTCCCTCACACACGCCGAGCACTTCAAGCGCCACTCCCAGGCCGGCATGGTGATGGTCAACGCCCCGACCGCCGGCGTCGACTACCACACGTCCTTCGGCGGGCGGAAGGGTTCCAGCTACGGCCCGCGCGAACAGGGCCGGGCGGCACGCGAGTTCTTCACCCTGCACAAGACCATCTACGTCAACCCCTGAACGCGACCTGACGGCTGTGACTCAGCAGGCGCCTCGGGCCCGGTCCCGAGGCGCCGCTGAAGTTCCAGCTCGCGCCCACCAGCGTGCGTGCTCGAGCCGGGGCCGCAACGGATGCGCTCGGGATGATTTTTCACCCCACACGGCGTAAACTGGAACAGTTCCAGATAAAAGTCGCTGGGGTCGTCTGCCCCGGGATAGACTGGTGGCAGCCGGAAAGGAAATGGACCAAGCTCGTGAATGATCTCATCGATACCACCGAGATGTACCTCAAGGCCATCGTCGAACTTGAGGAACAGGGCGTGGTGCCGCTGCGCGCTCGCATCGCCGAGCGCCTCGACCACTCCGGTCCCACAGTCTCGCAGACCGTTGCCCGGATGGAGCGCGACGGCCTGCTCGTCGTCGGCTCCGACCGCCACCTCATCCTCACTCCCGAAGGCCGCGACCTGGCCACCTCGGTGATGCGCAAGCACCGGCTGGCCGAGAGGCTGCTCGCCGATGTCATCGGCCTGGACTGGGAGCTCGTCCACGACGAGGCCTGCCGCTGGGAGCACGTCATGAGCGACCAGGTCGAGGAGAAGCTCGTCGGCCTGCTGGAGAACCACACCACCAGCCCCTACGGCAACCCGGTGCCCAGTCGCGAATCCCTCGGCGAGGCACCCAAACCCAGCGCTGACATCGTCGCCCTGTCTGAGGCATGTCCCGGTGACCGGCGGTGCACGGTGACGATCGCATGGATCGCCGAGCCGCTGCAGACCGATCACATGCTGCTGAGCCAGCTCAAGCAGACCGGCATCCTGCCCGGCGTCACCGTCGACTGCGAGCCGGCCGGCGACTACCTCACGCTGCGCGCTCCCGATGTCGAGGATGTCCTCGATCTGCCGATCGAGACCGCCGCGCACATCTTCGTCACACAGGCGTGACAGACGCCCGCCGGACGGGCGCCGCAAGGGTTGAGATCACGGAAGCGCCGCAGCGATTGCGGCGCTTCCGTAACATTTTCTTGAAGAAATTTTATGGCCTCTGACCTGGGAGGATGTCTGCAAGGTCACGGCGCTGTTCACATCCTCGTGACAATAATGTGACATTCGGCCGCAACATCGGTTACTGTTGCTATCGCGGGTTGAGACAGCCCGCTTCTGCAATGAGGATCCGAGTGCCGCACTCAGCGCAGAAGACAAACCCAAAAGGACCGTTGCGGCAGCGGGGGAACCACCTTCGCTTCAGCGGCCGGCAGGCCGCGAAGCTCGGGGCTAAGTTCCAGACCGGAACCGGGCAACTCCAGCTCGAGCCCGACAGCTCACCCCGTAGGTAATGGAGGAGAACTTTCGTGGCAGTTAAGACGCGTGGTCGCCGCCGGGCAGATGCTCCGGTCAAGACCCCACTCACTGAACTCACCGACGTCCTCGCCGCCAATTCCGGCGCAGTCGGACGTCGCGCGGCCGTCGTCGCCGCCGCCGGCGGCCTGATGGCAGCAGTCGCACTCCCGACCGCCAACTCGGCAGCTGAAGCCGATGGCAAGGTCGTCGCACAGGACTCCGAGGTCGATCAGGCCCCCGAGTTCGTCAACCAGGCCAGCGTCACCGCTCCCGATGCCGAGGATGGCAGCGACGCGCTGGAGACCTCGACCGCCAACATCGAGACCGGATCGGCCAAGGCCGCTCCGAGCCCGGAGCCCACTCAGACCAGCACGCCGACGCAGACCCGCGACTCGGGTGCCGCCTCGCGCAACTCGGACCGCTCCTCGAAGAGCTCCGACGACGTCAAGATGCCCAACGGCTCGAAGGCCCAGCAGGTCATCGGCCTGGCCAAGCAGTACACCGGCATCCCCTACAAGTGGGGCGGCACGACCACTGCCGGATTCGACTGCTCGGGATTCACCTCGTTCATCTACGGCAAGGTCGGCGTCAACCTGCCCCGCACCTCGGGTGCGCAGAAGGGTGCCGGCACCGTCGTGTCGAAGTCCGAAGCCAAGCCCGGCGACCTCATCTGGGCTCCCGGCCACGTCGGCATCTACGCCGGCAACGGCATGATGTACGACGCGCCCAGCAGTGGCAAGACCACCGGTTACCACTCCGCTGACTGGATGATGAAGAAGGGCGCCGTCTTCGTCCGCGTCCTCTGATCCTTTCGCCGCGCCCAGCGCCACGCGCTGACGAGCCGGCTCTCACACCGCACGCCCGCGAGCTGCCATGGTCCTGGCAGCCTGCGGGCGTGCGGTGTCTGTGCATGTAGCGGCACGCCCAGACCGCCTCACGGCCAGCCGGTCTCAGGCTCCCGCCCCTGTTGGCTCTCGCTCCACCGGCTCCCACCCCCACGGCCGGCGCGCCAGTATCCCCGCCCGGGCGGCGAACCGCTGGTGAATCCCGGTGAACAGCTGCCGTCTATTCGGCAACCCTGCGCCCACTGTGTGCGCGTCGGAGGCGAAAACGTCCGTGCTGCGCTACTCTAGTGCGCAGTGATATGGACCACGACCACCTCGGCGGCGGCCCGCTGCCGGGAACGGCAGGTGAGCACAGAAGGGAGACGGGCTATGACGACAGCGCAGACCGCGCCTGTGCCGAGCCTGCTTCCCGAGCGCTCCGACGCCGTGGATGTCTTCGACATCGTCGATTCCATAGCCGAGTCCATAGTCGACTCGATACCCGCCGTGCCTGCACGGCAGATCTCCCAGTTCCAAGGCGTTGCACGAATGTGCAGCGCCTTGTGTGTTCTCAGCAGAGGAGCGAGCCTGTGAAGACCCTGGTGCTCAATGCCGGTTACGAGCCGATGTCGATCGTGTCGTTCAGACGCGCCATCATCCTCGTCCTGGCGGGAAAGGCGACCGTGCTTGCCGCAGACTCATGCGTGCAGGTGCGCAGTGAGACACTGTCGCTCGAACAGCCCTCGGTCATCCTGCTGACACGCTACGTCCGCCCGCCCAGCAGCGCCTCGGTGACGCTTTCGCGCAGGGGAGTGCTCCGCCGCGACGACGCGACGTGCGCGTACTGCCGCGGTCACGCCAATACGGTCGACCATGTGCTGCCCCGCTCTCGAGGCGGCGGCAACACCTGGCAGAATCTCGTTGCCTGCTGCCGGGCGTGCAATAACGAGAAGGGCGACCGGACTCCGGAGGAGATGGGCTGGTCCCTGCCGTTCACTCCCGGTCCGCCGCGCATTGGCCGGTTCTGGTTGCGTGAACTCGATAACCCCGCCGAACAGTGGCGGCCGTTCCTGTCCTACGCCACTGCCGCCTGAGGACGCTGACACGGGCTTTCCGCGTTGAGTGCACTATCGAGTGAGCTCGATGTTGCACTCAACGCACATTCGGTGTGTCTGCGGCGTCCAACGGCCTGATGCGGGCCGCGCGCGAAAGCAGGAAGCCGCCCATGAATGCCGACAGGCGGCCTGCCCCGAAGGGCAGACCGCCTGTCCGCTGTGTCTCAGGCTAGAGTGCTGAGATCAGTCGCGACGGGTGCGTCCGGAGATGAATCCCCAGATGATGAGCACGATCAGCGAGCCGCCGATGGCCAGCAGCCAGGATCCGATGTCGAAGAACGCGTCGACGCCCTTGCCGAACAGAACGCTGCCGAGCCAGCCACCGAGCAGAGCACCGATGACACCGCAGATGAGCGCGCCGAGCCAGCCGCCACCCTGACGACCCGGGAGGATCGCCTTGGCGATGGCACCGGCGATGAGGCCGAGAAGAAGAAATGCGAGGAAGCCCATTGTTGGTCCTTTCGATTCGCGGAATCTGCGCCTCCGCCGGGGAACCGGCCGAGGCTGGATCCTGAGTGGATCCTGCACTTACTCCATGATCCTATCAAGCTCCCTTGAGGATGAGGGGCTGATGAAGTTGAAACTTATATGGGTGTGATCACATGCGTGACAGAGCAATTGAACGCATATGCACCCAGAGCCGGAGCGTCAATCGGCATATCGGCGACAATGGGTGTATTGTTCGCGCATTCCGGCGAGCTCACTGGCGAAGCGCGGCATCTGTGTGAAACCTGAGCGCGGCACCGCGCTCCGGGAGTGTCGAACCCTGTGTCGACCATATCCCGAGAAGGGGCTGATCGGAGAGTGCCCGCAGGCGGTCGTCGGCCTGGCTGAGGCGGTAGTGTGGAGATCACAATCCTCTGTAAGGAGTTACCGTGACCGAAGACGCGAACACCCAGAACCCGTCCACTCCCGATGTCGCCGACCCGGAAGCGATTCTCGTCGGCATCGACGGCTCGAAAGCCAGCCGCAACGCGTTGCGCTGGGCGATCGGCGAAGCGAAGGCACTGGGCCGCTCGATTCGCCTCGTCGGCGCCTACACGATCCCCAGCGTCACCGCTGCCACGATCGACGTCTCCTATGTCCCGATCGACGACACCGCGATCCGCGCCTCGGTGACGGCGACCCTCAAGGAAGCCGCCGCCGAGGTCAAGGCCGCCGACATCCCCGTCGAGGCCGTCATCGAGATCGGCGACGCCGCCGGTGTCCTCGTCGAGGAGTCGAAGGCCGCCTCGCTGGCCGTCGTCGGCTCCCGCGGCCGCGGCGGGTTCGCCGGCCGGCTGCTCGGCACCGTCTCCTCGGCGCTGCCAGCCCACTCCGCCTGCCCGACCGTCGTCATCCCCGTGGGCTGGACCCCGGACGGGGAGCGCACACCCAAGCAGACCGCCTCACGGCCGATTCGCCACTACGAGCACGGCGTCATCGACACCGACTCGGAGATGGAGACCGTGCCCGGCATGGACTTCTCCAACTCCGTCGTCGTCGGCGTCGACTCCCTCGGCAAGGACTCACCGGCCCTGTGGGAAGCCGCCTCCCTGGCAGCCCAGCGCGGCACCCCGCTGCACGTCGTCGGCGTGACGATCACCGCCGTCGTCGGCCCGGAATGGCTGCCGAGCACCGGTGATATGCGCCGCTTCATCGACGAGAGCTCCGGGGCCCTCATCGACGCCCGCGACGCACTCAAGGAGAAGCACCCGGACCTCACGGTGCGCTGGACGCTGTTCGACGGGCAGCCAGCCGAGGTGCTTGTGCGCGCCTCCGACACCGCTGATGTCCTCGTCATCGGCTCCCGCGGCCGCGGCGGATTCGCCGGCCTGCTGCTGGGCTCGACCTCACAGTCGGTGCTGCCCTACGCCAAGTGCCCGACGATGGTCGTGCGGGTCTCCCGCTGATCACCGGCGGTGCCGGCCGGCACCGCCATCGCAACAGCTCCGCCGCCGGCCCTGCATCAGCGGGACCGGCGGCACCGGAACACCAGTCGAATACCAGCTGCCGAACAGAAGGTGGACCAGTGCATCTGTCACAGCGCGAGAATCTCCGCGAATACATCGATCGACTCAACACCGAGGGCTACACCGTCGCTGATGGCCACAACCCCGACCCCGACCTCATCGACCCGATGGGCAAGGCCGTCGAAACCTGGCGCGAAGGCTATCCGTACGACGAGCGGATGAGCCGCGAGGAGTACGAACTGGAGAAGTACCGCCTCCAGGTCGAACTGCTGAAGTTCCAGTACTGGAGCCAGGACCACGACCTGCGCCATGTCATCGTCTTCGAAGGCCGCGACGCCGCCGGCAAGGGTGGGACGATCAAGCGCTTCACCGAGCACCTGAATCCCCGCGCCGCCCGCGTCGTCGCACTGAACAAGCCCTCCGACCGCGAGCAGGGCCAGTGGTACTTCCAGCGCTACGTCCAGCACCTGCCCACCCACGGCGAGATCGTGATGTTCGACCGCTCGTGGTACAACCGCGGCAACGTCGAGCGCGTCATGGGCTTCTGCACCGATGAGCAGTACGAGGAGTTCATGGTGCAGGCGCCGATGTTCGAGAAGATGCTCATCGACTCCGGCATCCACATCACGAAGTTCTGGTTCTCCGTCACCCAGTCCGAGCAGCGCACCCGCTTCGCCATCCGCCAGATCGACCCGGTCCGGCAGTGGAAGCTCTCACCGATGGACCTGGAGTCCCTCGACCGCTGGGAGGACTACACGAAGGCGAAGGAGGAGACCTTCCGGCGCACCGACACCGACCACGCGCCGTGGATCACCATAAAATCCAACGACAAGAAGCGCGCCCGCCTCAACGCCATGCGCTTCTACCTCAACCAGTTCGACTACGCCGGCAAGGACTCCTCGGTCGTCTACGCCGCTGACCCGAAGATCGTCCGCCGCGGCCGCGACGCCGTCGACGACTGAACCCACGCCTCGGGCCCGGCCCGAGCAGGCGACAGCGGCCGCATCGATCGATGCGGCCGCTGCTGTTGTCTGCTCAAGCGTGGCTGAGCTGTGTCACACGGTGGTCTCGTAGCGGGTGTTCTGCACAGTCGGCAGGAACCCGAGGACGATCGAGGCGATCCAGCCGAGGCCCGGGATGAGGATGAGCAGGCCGAACCAGCCGGAGTAGTTGGCGTCGTGCATGCGGCGGAAGCTCAGCGCCAGCTGCGGAACCATGAGCGCGAGCGACAGCAGCGACAGCGGCATCGTCGCCAGGTTCCCGAAACCGGAGAAGACGCCGGTGTTGAACGCCCCGGAGAGCAGTTCGGCCGGGCCGAGGATGATCGACTGGAGGATGCTGATGGCGATATTGGCCAGGACGAGGCCGAGGAGGCCCCACCAGTATTCGCTGCGGCTGGAGCGGCCGACGAACACGAGGGCCTTGCGGAAGAGGCGGACGATCGCGACGGAGAAGTCGGCGCCGTAGATCGGGGACTGCATGCCCGGAGGGGCCTGGAATGCTGACATCGGGGGTTCTTTCACGTGCAGGACGGAGAGCTGTCGCTCCCACTGTAGTCCAACCGCCGGCCAAGAACGGCCGGGCGATCCCCACTGTTCACCGGGTCGTTACCGAACGCCCCGCGCCCGAGGCGGTGGCCGGCCTAAATCGGTAGCTTGAAACAGTGCTGACTCGGTTAGTCAGAGTAGGCAAAATGGCAGTTCGTGAGCACTCAGAACGAATCTTCACTGTAGCTTAAAGAAGTCAAGTAAGGGGTAGCGTGAGCTGCCCAGCAAAAGTGGCTCTTCGCAATCAAGGGTGTAGTGCGGGTCTGAACCCGCCGGCTTCGAGTAACGACCGGGCGATGTAGTGGGTCAGGTTTCGAAATCCCAGGGCACTGCCTCGGAGGTGTTCGAGGCGCCCGTTGATCGCTTCTGTGGGTCCGTTGCTGCTGCCGGGCCGGTCGAAGTAGGCAAGGATGTCGGCTGCTCGTCGTTTCAGGGTCCGGCCGAGCTTGCGGATCTCGGTCAACGCTGTGGGGACGCCATTGGTGATGTCATCGATCAGCCGCTTGAGGAGCTTCTTGCCGGTGGTCTTGTCGGGGTGTCGGTAGGCGATCAACATCCGCTGGTAGATGCCCCAGGTCGCCTCAACCTCGACATGCTGGGTGTCGGCGAACAGCTTCATGAGGCGTTCACGTTGTCGGTCGGTGAGGAGTTCTTCCCCGGTGTGGAGGGTGCGGCGGGCCCCGTAGAGCGGGTCACCGCGACGGCCGCGGTGTCCGAGCGTTGCCTGCTGGACACGACGGCGACAGTCGTCGAGCGCGTCACCGGCGAGGCGGACGACGTGGAAGGGATCCATCACCGCGGTCGCGTCGGGCAGTTCCTCGCTGGTGGCGGTCTTGAACCCGGTGAACCCGTCCATCGCGACAACCTCCACGCCATCGCGCCACGCCTTCGGGCGCGCGGCGAGCCATGTCTTGAACGCGTGTTTGGAGCGCCCTTCGACCATGTCCAGCAGCCGTGCGGGCCCCGTTCCCGTGCGGATTGGGGTGAGGTCGATGATCACGGTGACGTACCGGTCCCCATGGCGGGTGTGGCGCCACACGTGCTCATCGACACCAATCACCGCGACGCCGTCGAACCTGCTCGGGTTGTTGATCAGGACCCGGCGTCCCTCGTCGAGGATCGCGGTGTTCGCGGTATGCCAGGCCACGCCTAACCCGGCGGCGGCACGGCTCACGGTGAGGTGATCGATCACGAGTGCTTCCAACGCCCACCTGACCCCACGGCGCGACAGCTTCGCCCTCGCATCCGCAGCACGAGTGAGGTCTTCGCGCCACGACCGGCCGCACTCGTCGCACTTGTATCGACGCACCCTGACGACGAGTGTCGTGGGCCGGTGCCCGAAGGGTTCATGCGCGAGCCTGCGGGTGACGGTTCCCCGCGAGCGGGCCTGGCAGCCACATCCCCGGCACCACGGGTCCCGATCAGCGACACGGCACTCCAGCCATGCCCGCTTCGCGGTGATCTTCTGGCCGGTCACAGTCAACCCGAGTTCGTCCAGACGGCAGAAGACAGTCAGGTCAGGGCTCGCGAAAGTAGGATGGTGCACGTCGAGGTCGTCCGGATGGGCAGCGTAGGAACTCCCATCATCGGAGGGCCTCGACCCTCACGAGCGCATCGACGCGCCCACCCCACCTACACCCTCAACTGCGAAGAGCCGCAAAAGTCCCGGGACGTACACGTCAAGCTGCACATTGGCTCGAATGGGGGCTATGAAGGGACGGAGAGCGCGACGACGACAGAGTTGAGACTCACAGCTGGAGAGGCCAACAGACGAAACTTGAAAATCGGAAACGAAGAATTTGGTGAGGGGTTGGATGACGCTCCCCCCTCCGCGCCCGTGTGTGTCGGAGCTCGGAGGAGCTCCTACGATGCGCCATGGCAGCGTGATCAGTATACAGCTTGAGACGCCTTGAGCAACAGCCGGTCGAAATAGTCTTTATCGACATCCCATGCGAATAACGACGGGGTCCTACTGCTCGACCTAAGCTTCAGCACGTCCCGCCCGGAGAAGCCACACCCCATAGCGTCCGCGATCCGTTTAGCCGGGGCGCCTGGATAAGTGGGTAAGCTTAGAAGTAAGACGGCTCTGGATCCCTCCTCACGCTTGCTGCCGCGTCCGCGATCAATGAGTTTTCGAGCCTGGTCAAGGAGTTCTTCACGCAATTGACTAGGTGTGTTAGGAGTTCTGAACCGTCTGAGGAGAGTCAGCACTGCAAACGCGTCAAGATCGTCAACAGACATTTTGCGTTGACGCAGAATATCGCGTAGCGAATCCTCACTGATAGACGGATCGACTAGGAAAAGACAGTCGAGCAACGTTAAATTATGCGTGCCGAGTGCCGGTTCGTCACGCACGGCTGAAAGCTGAGAAATGAGTTCTTTACGAATCTCATCGCGAAACCTTATTTTCGCGACCGCGCTAATGTTGTTAATGGCGAGCTCGCGAAGTGAAGCTGCGATCAGTCGAGCGAGCTTGATGCTGTGTGAAACTGAAGGCGCAGAAGAGTAGATGAAAAATCCAACCCGAACAGACTCAGTCAGGTAGCGCACCAAATCGAGTTGAGCTTTGCTATATTGCCTATGTGCAACTTGAGAAACGTCCTTTAGATATTCCCTGAATCGGCGAACAGTCCGATCACGCCTTTGTTGCAGCTCGTACAAAAATGAGTTGGCTAGATCAGAGTGGTCTAGTCCTGTATCCAAAATAATTGACTTATAATCAAGGATGGCACGTTGAGCGTAAAAATAGAGGGAATTACTCGCAGATTCCTCGGATGCAAAGTCAATGCGCGTCCGAAGTTTCAGCGATTCCCTGATGCGAACTTTTGCAATCGACATAATCGAGTCAAGAGGTGTATCGAAATGCCGTTGTTTTAGTTCGTTGAGGTGGAGCTTAAACGCGGCGAGGCATTCGGAAAGTACCTCCTCGACGAGGGTGGAATGTCTCGCATCCGCGAGGAAAACAAAGTAGTCGTCAACATAGCGCATCACTACATAATCTTTACCTAAGATCAAGTTGTGCTTAGAAAGCTTTTGTTCGACGCGTATATCGACCTCCTGAAGGATAATCTCTGCAAAGATGCGCGAGACTTCTGGCCCGATGATGACGCCGCTTGTTTCGGCGTAGTTTAAATATTGCATAAGGCGATCGAATTTGCCGCCAAAGGTGGATATTGTTTTATTCCGGAAGGCCTTGCTCGATTTTTCGCCGTTACATACCCATGAAATAGTATGCGTATAAATACTGTCGAAGCACTTCGATACGTCCACTTTCATTAAATGGGTGAATTTGCGCTCACACGCGTGGAAGTCGTTGGACGCGAAGAACCGGTTTATGTTATTGTAGCGATGGTAGCTGAAGTACGACGATACGTATGCATATTCGAGATCGGATTGTTCAGATCCATAAGATTCACGATCGTACACCCCGTCGAATATTGAACGCCTACGTTTCTGCAACCGTGCGACCCGGTGCGGGTGCCGAATTGAAAAGTTGCTCCGACTGGTATAATAGAGAATGGAATCGCGGTGTTGGTGGATGAACTCGGCGATCAGGAGCATTGAGTGTGGGTGAGGCACTGAGAGTTCTCTTGACTTGCCATTATTTCTGCGTGTTCGGAATTTGTACGGATGTCTAAGATCGCAGTTACTACCGCCACCGCTAGCGAGGTTGAATACTTGGTAGTCTCCATCCGTGACGCCTTTACCAATTTGAATTGGATCAAAGATTAAGTCGAGCCAGCGCTTCTCGCCTGGCCCTAACCGTGATCTACGAACCCTGAATTCGTTTTTCTTGACCCATTCGAATCGTAGGAGGCGTAGGAACGTATAGAAGCGTGCGGTGCTAAAAGGGACCGGCACCTCGTAAGGCAACACTTCGGAAGTTAGTGGGCGCAGCGAATCCCGTTTGGCTCTGCGGTACATCTCGTCACCTACCAGATTTTGACAATTTTCTCGATGCTTTTCGGCGATAGCCTCAAGAACGTGCGCTCGGAAAACATATCAACAAATGAGATCGCCTTAAGGCGCTTATGCAACTTTTGGGTCATTTTTGAACGGTGCAATATCACGAGTGTTCTCAGTAGCTTGTCAAGCTCTTTCAGCTCTTCCGCTTCTCTGTCCAGGCTGCTATTGGAGAAGTACAGACCGATCGCCACATTTGCTTTGGAATTGAGGAGTTTTGTATTACCGGCGAGATATCGTACGCGGTTCAATAGCAATCCATTGTGACCGTGGTTGGGGTGGATCTGTGACGGTTTTGATTCTAGCCAAGCCTTAAAAGCTATTTTGAGTCGGTTTTCGCGACGTGCGCGTCTCTGCTGCGTTAGGCCGGTTGCTAGAGTATTGTTTGCGCGTTTAAATTGGTATCCGAGATAGTTCACAGTCGTCCCTGTTGGATAATTGCCGTGTTCGTCTGACACTATTTCGAGAGTTTTTCGCTTGTTTATTTGTAGGCCTTTGTCGGCTAGTTCTGTTTTGATGTGTTGCTTGAGTGTCGTGAGGATCGACTCGTCTTCTAGAACCATTATAAGATCGTCAACGTAGCGTGCGTAAAAAATCACGCCTGGACGAGACTTGATGCTAATGTCAAAATCGGTCAGATAGCTTTCAGCGAGGTGCGAACTTAGACCCACGCCGCGAGGCAGTCCAGATGCTGAGTTAGTTAGCTGGTTATATTCGTCAAGAAGGGTCGTGACGATTGAATAGCTCAGGCTATCTAGTCCTGCCTGTGTGATAATTGTTTTGAGGTTGTCGTGTGGGATTGACTCAAAAAAGTTCTTTATGTCAGTTTTTAATATCGCATGCGGGTACGGCCGTTCTAGCGCACTTTGGAGCGCTCTGATTATACTATTTCGGCTCTGGTGGTCAACATGTGAGAGGTGGTGCAGTTGCTTCCCGGCTTCTTTCGCCGGGAAAGTGATGCTGAGGTCACGGGAAATTTTGTATGTTTGTTTTCCTTTAACGACTGAGCCTCGTGCAAGTTGAAGTTCGAAGCTGTCTTCCTCGACGTGTTTATCGAACTTTGAGAGAGCTGTCTGTAGCGCATCCTCTACCGCTTCGTCACGCGCTTTGCGCAGTTTGCCGCGATCTTCGCGGTAGGTTTCGCGTAGCTGGGCCCTTGCCGTTGAACCTGTTGGATAGCGAGGCACGTCACGGAGGTACTGCTTCCTCCGGTTACTGAGCTGCCTGGTCGCTCTCCTGACGCCTCTGTCCTGCCTGCTTAGGTCGTTGCCTCGGCGGTTGTCACTTTCGGCGAGCCGGACGAAGCTCTGAAGTGTGTACGGTGGCGTGGTCATGCGTCGTAAGGCCTTCGTTGGATCTTGTCGGTGTGGGATGGAGTCTATCGGTAGTTCCGCTCCGCGTCTTGACCTCGTCCGCTTGTGCCTGAGTCCATCCTCGAGTGCTCGCCGGAAGTCCCTGGACCGGTAACAAGCCCCGGTGTCTGTCATCACTGCATCCACGCTCACACCGATCCCGGTGGAGAACGCCCCGGCACGAGTCCAAAACCCGGCCGCGGTGTTCTTTTTCTCATCATCAAGGATCTCGGAGTAGATCAGCCGGGAGCAGTCATGGACGGCGTGATGCAGGTGCCGATACCAACGCGACGAAGGCTGCCCGGCACGGGCATCCTTGCCCCGTGAGGAGTGGACCTTCGGCCCTAGCCCGATCCGCGGCCATAACCCGCCACTCACCACCGTCAAGGATGCGGCCGAGCTTCTTGTAAGCTATATGCACCGCTCGCCAGGCTGCTCGACTTCGTAGCGACATCGCGCGGGTCGGCGGATCGGCGGATCGGCCGACCGGGGGCGTGATCGATGCACTCCAGCCTGTGCATCCGGTGGCGGGCCAGCAACCGCCCGACGGTCGAGCGTGGCATGTGCAGGCGGTAGCCGTCACGGTGTGGCCCCATCGACGGTTGAACCGCAGCGCGATGATACCTCGCTTGGTATGTGCGCTGAGCCTGTTCGGGCTGTGGTGCGGGCGGCTCGAGCGGTCAGGCAGGCCGGTCCCTGTGTGGTGCCGACTCATCCGGCGTGACACCGTTGCCAGGGACACCTGGAAGCAATCAGCAACATGTCATTGGTGTCAGCCGCGATCGATAACAAGGGAGACGAGCCGGCGCCTACGCTCGACGGTCATCGGGGCGTTACGGTGAGTCAGGGAAGACCTCCGGTCCAGGGCGTGTGTCGTTACCCGCCTCAGTGGCCCGGGCGCTGTCAGTCGCTGAGGCCCTGCGTCCCGGTGGTGCGGGGGCCAGGGTTGCGCAGGTGCAGGAACACGAAGTAGGCGATCACTAAGACCAGCGCGGTGATCGACAGCTGCTCACCGGCGCTCTCCGCCCAGTTGGCCAGGTAGCGGGCACGCGTCGACCAGCCCCACTGGCGAGAAGCCGGACCGATGCCGTCGAAGATCGCGGCGAAGAAGGCGAGGGAGGCCAGGGGTGGGACGAGGAACCAGACGATGCGCCGCGGCTGCGGGGCAGACCGGCGGAAGGCGATGATGAGCCAGGCCAGCAGTCCCGAGCCGATGATCGCCCAGAACAGCAGCTCGCCGAAGTCCTGCCCGCGCAGGTTCCACATCGCCGGGAAGCCCAGGTTCCAGGCGATCGCCCCGCCGATCTCCTCATGAAGGCGCAGGGAATCGTCGGCGGCGATGAAGAAGAGGATGCAGCCGGCGACCAGCAGCACTGGTGCTGCGTGCAGCCGTCGCCAGAGCCAGATGAGCGCGATGCCGCCGGCGACGGCTTTCACATAGCCCCAGATCTCCAGCAGGCTGCCGTCGGGATCGCCCTCCCACAGAGGGTGGGCGAAGGTCGGGAAGATTCCCCGCGTGATGTGGAGACGGTGGAGCATGTCGGCCAGCAGGAAGAGAGCATCGACTGCCAGCAGGGCCAGGCCGAGCCACACCAGTCGCCTCGTGATGCTGGGCAACGTCGTGTCTCTGCCTGCTGGCACGGGTGGAGCTCCTTCATGCTGATGGGCACGCAAACGCGCTCTCACGCTCGGCGCCGTGGACGGGCCGGCCAGGGCAGCCGGCGGCGGAACGCATACATATATGCACTATGTGTGCATGTCTGGAGCACGTGGGGGAGCGACATCTCCGGCGCTTCCGCGGCCTCGGCGTCAGCCTTGCCCGTTCAGAGCGCCGGGGAGCGGCCAGGTCGGCCCATCTGGAACAGGCCAGGTCGCATAGCACGACGGTTCGGGCTGCTCCATGTCTGCTCCACGAGCCGGGCACCTCGCGTCGGCGCATTCATGCTTGGGCTGGTGAGCGGTGCGCCCCCGGCAGGATTCGAACCTGCGACACCCGCTTTAGGAGAGCGGTGCTCTATCCCCTGAGCTACGGGGGCTCGATGCCCGTGTCACCGGCCTGCATGCAGGCGGCGGATGGGCAACCAGCCCAGTGTACCAGCGGCGTGGAAAATTCCTCCTCCCCGGTGCGCCAGCGCGCGAATCCGCTGGCTAATGGTTAGGCTCGATGTGTGTCATCAACCGAACATGCATCGAAGTCCACAGTCGGCGAGGCCTTTGCCGCGTGGAAGGCTCGCGCTGCCAAGATCGGCGGACGCGACACCATGCTGCAGTATCGGGACTCCCGCGACGGCTCCATCGAACTGACCGGCGCCCACCCCTCCGGCCTGGCACAGCTGCTGGCCGGCAGGCCCACCCGGCTCTCGAGCCTCATCCGGGATCATGACCAGCTCTCCGACGCCCGCCGCCGGGCCCGCTCGATTCGCCAGAAGGCCGACCAGCTCGCCAGCGAACGCGGCATCAACACCGCCCATCTGGCCATCGGCTTCGCCACCTGGAGTGAGGACAGCGACTCCGGTGCCCGCCTCGACTACGCCGCACCGGTGATGCTGCGCCACGTGCGGCTCGTCCCGCGCGGCTCCCGGGTCGAGGACTACGAGATCGTCCTCGATGAGAGCATCACCATCAACCCCGCACTCGTCGACTTCCTGCACCGCGAACATGACATCGCCATCGACGTCGACGAATGGGTCGCCTCCACCGGTTACAGCCACGGATTCGATCCCAACCCGGTCTTCGAGCGGCTGCGCGAGGTTGCCCGCGGCGTACCCGGCCTCCTCGTCAACCAGCGGCTCATCGTCTCCACGTTCGCCAACATCGTCTCCCCCTACACCGGTGAGGAGCTGCCCGAGGCGCACCCGATCCTCAGGGCGCTCGCCGGCCAGACCGATGCGCTGCCCGAACCGACCGCACAGGCGGCAGCCGATGCCGAGGCGGCCGCCGCCTCGGGCCCGGTGCCGCTGCCGGATCGCAAACCGCAGGAGGAGTTCCTCGCCATCGACGTCGACGGGGACCAGCAGGCCGTCGTCGACGCCGCCGTGGCCGGCCAGTCGCTCGTCGTCGACACCCCGCCGGGAACCGGGGCCACCCAGCTGGCCACCGCGATCGCCACGACCCTGGCCCACACCGGGCGCAGCGTGCTCTACGTCGCACAGAACTCCGATGCCCTCGATGACTTCGCCACGCGGATGGAGGTCGCCGGCCTGCCGGATCTGGCGATCGACGGCCGCGACTCCGCCCGCGACATCCACCGCCAGCTCATCCGCCTCATCGCCCAGGCCGAGAAGGCCGAACGCCCCGATCTGGGCACCCTGCTGCAGCGGCTGAACGAACAGCGCGACACCCTGTCCCAGCACGCCGAGTCCCTGCACCGGATCCGCCAGCCGTGGGGAGTGTCGGTCTACCAGACGATGCAGCACCTCGCCAGGCTGACCGCCCAGCAGCCCGGTCCCACCACCGGGGTTCGGTTCGGCGACGACATCATGGCTGCCGAACCCGGCCACCGCGCCCGGCTGCGCGAGAAGCTGCTGAAGCTCTCGACACTCGGCGCGTTCACCCTCGAAGTCGAGGACACCGTGTGGTTCGGCGCCCGCTTCAACTCCGATGCCGACGCCGAGGCCGCCCGCAGTGTCGCCGAACGGGTCGCAGCGAAGATCCCGCAGCTGACGCAGCTGTGCGAACCGGTGCTGCGCGACGCCGGCCTCAACCCCGAACGCACCGTCGCCGGCTGGGGACAGGCGCTCTCAGTGCTGCTGGGCGTGCGCCGCACCCTCGACAAGTTCTCACCCGATGTCTACGAGCACAACCTCAGCGAGCTCATCGCCGCGACCGGCTCGAACGAGTACCGCGCCGAGCACGACAACCCGATGGGCATGATGGAGCGCCGCCGCCTGAAGAAGGCCGCCCGTGAGTTCCTGCGCCCCGGCGCCCATGTCGATGACCTGCACACCGCACTCATCAACGCGCGCGACGAACGTGCCGCCCTCAAGGACCTGGCCGGCGGAGGCACCCGGCTCAAGGTGCCGCGCGGGCTGCTTGACGCCGACGAGAAGTACCAGGAGGTCCAGGCCGACCTCGACAAGCTCTCACCGGTGATGGCCGACACCCCCGACGGCGGCGACCTCGACGGGATGCTCGTGGAGGAGCTCCACGCCCGCCTGCAGGCGATGGGCGAGGACAAGGAGGCGCTGGCCGACCTGCCGGCGCGCACCCACCTCGACGCCGAGCTGCGCCAAGCCGGGCTCGGCGAGCTTATCGACGACCTGCGCTCCCGCCGCGCGGCCCACGAACTCGTCGGCGAGGAGTTCGACCTCGCCTACTGGGCGACCGTGCTGCAGCGCCTGGCCGCTGAGGATCCGCAGATCGGCCAGCACGACTCCGAGGCGATGCACCGCACCGCCGCCGACTTCCGCATCTGCGACCGCCAGTACGTCGCTGCCGGCGCTCAGCGCCTGCAGTGGTCGCACGCCCAGGGCTGGAAGCACGCGATCGGCGAACACAGCCAGCAGGCCCAGGCGCTGCGTGCAGCCCTGCGCTCGCGCCAGTTCCACGTCGAACCGCTGAGCCTCACTGCTCCCGACGTGCTCGGCGCGCTCGCCCCGGTCTGGCTCATGAGCCCGTTCGACGTGCCGCAGTACTTCGCCGACCTGCCGATGTTCGACACCGTCATCCTCGCCGATGCCGGCCGGATGTCCGTACCTGAGGTGCTGCCGGCGATCGCCCGCGGCAAGCAGATCATCGCGATGGGCGACGACCGGCTGCTCGGGCCGCGCGACTTCAGCGTCGCCGTCGACCGGCGCACCGTGCCCAACGGCTCCGGCACCCCGAGCGTGCTCGCTGAGCTGCGCGAGTTCCTGCCCGTGCGCCGCCTGCACACCAGCTACCGGCTCTCCCCGGCAGGCCTGCTCGGGCTTGTGAACGAGCAGTTCTACGACGGCACCATCACCGGTCTGCCGAGCGCCCACACGAACGAGGGCACCGGCTTGGAGTTCGCGTATGTGCCCGATGCCTTCGGCTCCCCGGACACCGCCACCGGCCAGGTCGAGAGCCTCGACGCCGAAGTGCAGCGGGTCGTGGACCTCGTGCTCAAGCACGCCCGCACCAACGCCCGCCAGTCGCTGGCCGTCATCACCCTCACCCCGTGGCACGCCAAGCGCGTGGCCGCCGGCATTCAGCAGGCGATCCGCCAATACCCGTATGTCGCCTCTTTCTTCTCGGACGGGTCGAAGGAGCCCTTCGTCGTCACCGACTGCAAGCAGATCCAGGGGATGGCCCGCGACGCCGTCATCTTCTCCCTCGGCTACGGCCGCACCCGCCAGGGCCGGGTCATCTACAACTTCGGCGCCCTGTCCGAACCTGACGGTGAGAAGCTGCTGGCCGCCGCTGTCACCCGCGCCCGCCGCAAGCTCACGCTCGTCTCCTGCTTCGAGGCCGACGACTTCGATCCCGCCCGGCTGCGCCACGGTGCCGCCGTGCTGCCGGACCTGCTGGCAGCTGTGGCTGCCGGCGGGCTGAGCCCGCAGGCAGACGCCGCGCCCGAGGCGGAGGGCACCTCATCTGCCGGCGGTGAGGCTTCCGAGACGACCGGTGACGACGAGACCGACGATGCAGCCCACACGCAAGCGCAGCGAATCGGCAACGGTTCGACGGCTGCGAGCCGTGTCGCCGAGACGGACGGCGACACCTCGGAGGCGGAACCGGGAACCGCCGACGCCGAGGCAGGCGATGCCGAGGCGGCACCCGTTGAGGATGCCGGTGTCGAGCTGGCGATCTACAACGACGTCGCCCCTGTCATCGATGACCTGGCCGAGCGCCTCATCCGCATGGGCGTCGAACCCCACGCCGGATACGCCGGCATCGACCTGGCTGTCGCCGTCTCCGCTGCGGGGGATGAGGGCATGGCCGTCGCCGTCGAGTCCGACGGCGCCTCCTATGTCAGCCGGAAGAGCATCCGCGAACGCGAACGTCTGCGGCCTGAGAACCTGGCCCGCCACGGCTGGCGGAGCCTGCGCGTGTGGACGACCGATGCGTTCGTCGATCCGCAGCGCGAAGCCGAGCGGATCTTCGAAGTCTGGAAGGACACTGTTGAGGAGCTCTCCCCGCAGGCAGTGCTCAATGCCGCCCGCGCGGCAGCCGTCGTCGTCGGCCGGCAGGGCAACCGCCCGCGCGTGACCCCGGGTCTGCCGGTCTACACCTACTCGGCTGAGGACCTCGATGCGATGCTCGACTGGATCCAGTCCGATGGTGTCTCGCGCACCGATGCCGGGCTGAAGGACCAGCTGCGCTCCGCGCTGGCTGTCAAGAGCCGCGCCCACCGCGTCGACAGTGTGCTCACCGAAGCCGTGCAGCGATTCCGCCGCCGCGCCAACGAACGCAAGTCCACCCATGCGGGCACGAGTCAGCGGGAAGAAGACGTCTTCGTCCCGGCCGCTGATGCCGGACCGGACCAGACGGCGGTCATGCCGCAGTACGACACCGGCAAGCTGCGCGAACAGGAGCTGCTCGACGCCGGGCTGATCGACAGCGACGAAGCAGACAGCTCCGCTGTGGCGGACGACAGCACCGGCAACAGCACTGCTGCAGACGAGACCGCTGCTGCACACGAGAGCACCGTTGCAGATGAGAGCACGGCAGGTGAGAACCCCACACCAGGTGCGAGCACCACGGCAGGTGAGCGCGAGGCTGAGTCAGCCGACTCATCCGGCGGCAGCACGGCAGCCGGACAGAAGTCGGCCGATACCTCGGCGGTGGAAGACTCCGTATCTCCGGCAGCAGTCGATGCCGGCGAGCCCGCCGGTGACGCAGACGCTGCCGGGGCTGACAACCGGAAGCCCTGAGACCGTGGCGAAGGATCCGCGGGTGCAGGCTGCGATCGAGGCCTACCGGCGCACCCTGCGCAACGAATCCGGGGATTCCGCCCCGGCCTCGGAGGCGAACAGCGACGAGCGGCTGCTGGCTGACAGGCCACCGCATTGGGCGACGAGATCCCGCCCAGTTCTCGCACCGGCATCACGCCCGAATCCACGCCGGTCCGACTCCGCCGCACGTCCAGCCGAAGATGTGTCCGAGCCCGGCGGTGAAGCAGCCGCCGGTGACGCAGACGAAGCGTCCGCTGATACCGGCTCAGGAGAGCACGAGACGGATCGCTAAGCCGAGGATGACAACGGCGATCGCGACGTCGATGGCCTGCCAGACGCGCGGTTTGGCCAGGACGGGTGCCAGCGCTCGGGATCCGAAGCCGATGACAAGGAACCAGCTGATCGAGGCGGCCATCGCCCCGAGCATGAACCACCACCGCCCGTCTGCACCCTGCTGATTGGCCAGATTGCCGACCATGACGACAGTGTCGAGGTAGACGCCGGGGTTGAGGAAGGTCAGCGCCAGAGTCGTGCGCACGATCTGCCTGCGGGTGCGCGGCTGTGCATCGGCGTTCAGTCCGGTGGCGTGCCAGGCGGAGCGCAGCGTGATGAGCGCGAACCACACAAGATAGGCAGCACCCAGCCACTTGAGGGCTGTCAGCAGCCAGGGCACCAGCAGTATGAGACCGCCGATGCCGATGGTGCCCAGGCCGATGAGCGCAACATCGGCGATGATGCAGATGGCCAGCACGACGCCGAGGTGTTCGCGGCGGATGCCCTGCCGGAGCACCAGAGCGTTCTGCGGGCCGACCGCGATGATGAGCGACCAGCCTGTCAGCGCGCCGGTGAGCAGGTGGAGAATCACTCAGGCATCGTAGGCCATGCGCGCCTCAAGCCGCTGGAACGGGCCGGTGTGTGAACGCAGCTGGCTGGCGGTGCCGGATTCGACGACCTTGCCGAGGTCGAGCACCCACACAGCAGCCGCATCGTCGATGAGGTCGGCCCGGTGGGTGATCTCGATGATCGTGAGGTTCTCGATCGACTGCAGCCGCTGCCGGACCTCGGCTGCGGTCTCGGCATCGAGCTGGCTGAGGCCCTCATCGATGATGAGCACCTGCGGGTTCGGCAGCAGTGCGCGGGCCAGGGACAGCCGCTGCAGCTGCCCACCGGAGATGCTCTGACCGCGTGCGCCGACCGGTTCCGCCAGCCGCTGGGTCCAGTCGGGCAGGCCGGCGAGTGTCAGCGCCTCTGCGATCTGCTCATCGGTGGCATCTGGGGCGGCCAGCGTGAGGTTCTCCCGCAGAGTCCCGCGCAGTGTTGTCGGTCGCTGTGGGGCCAGTGAGATGCGTGAGCGCAGCTCGGCAAGCGGCAGCTCGCGCACATCGGTGCCGGCCAGGCGCACCACACCGGATTCGGGATCCCAGCCGCGCAGCAGCAGCCCAGCCAGCGTGGATTTGCCGCTGCCGGAGACCCCGACGATATGCGTCCACGTCCCCGCCTCAGCGTGCAGTGTTACGCCGTCGAGTGCTCGCGGCCCGGCATTCGGGTCATAGCCGAAGGTGACGTCGTCGAACTCGACACCTGCAGCCGCATCGCTGAGAGAGGCCGCCGTACCGCTGGGCGAAGCAGCCGTACCGCTGCGCGAGGCCGCCGCTCTCGGATCGGGGGCAGCCTCAGATTCGGGTGCGTCACCGGTGGCAGCGGGAGCCGCGGCGGCCGTGCTGCTGGCGAAGTCGGTGATGGCAGGAGCGGCGTCCATGATCTCGCGGATGCGGGCGGTGGCGGCGAAGGCGTTGTCGAGACCGGTGATGTAGTCCTCGAACCCACGGGCGGGGCCGATGAGCCCGATGCCGACGGCCAGCGCTGTCATGATCGCAGCTGGTGAGGCACCCGTGCTGGCGCCGACGAGGAGGACGGCGATGAGCCCGCCGCCCTGCAGCAGTACCGAGAGGCCCGCCCGGGCCGCCTGGTTCGCACCGACCTGCGCGGCCGCTGTGGTGCGTGCGGCATCGACGCGCGCCAGGCCGTCGAGACGCTGTTCGGCGATGCCGAAGCCGAGGATCTCGCGCATCCCCTGCACATCGTCACTGAGGCGCTCGGCGATCTGTCCGCGCACACGCGCCACGGCGTTGGCGGAGTCGACGGCCCCGCGCCGGGTGAGCAGCGGCAGCGCCAGCAGCGCCGCGACAGTAAGCGTCAGCGTCAGCGCCAGCCGCGGATCCACGGCGACCGCCAGCCAGGTGAGCGCGCTTGCGGGCACCGCAACAGCCGAGACAGCCGGGGGCAGGGTGTGGGCGAAGAACACCTCGATCCGGTCGATGTCCGAGGTGGCCCGGCTCGTCAGCTCGGCCCCCGCACGGCCCTGCGTCGCAGCAGGCGCCTGCGGGATCAGCCGGGCGAAGAAGGCATCGCGCAGCCGCTGCAGCGAGGTGAAGGCGACATAGTGACCGGCGTAGTGCTCGGCGTAGCGCAGCAGCGCCTTGGCGATCGCCATGCCGGCCAGCGCGGCGACAGCGACCCCGATGCCGACGGACTGGCCGGACAGCTGCGGTCCTGCGGCACGGATGAGCAGCGAAGCGGCGACGACGAAGAGTGCGACCCCGAGCAGCTGGCCGAGCACCCGGGCGATGACCGCCAAACCGAGCGGGGCGAGCAGACCGCGGGTCTGGCCGATGAGCCAGCCGGTGAGCTCCCGGCGGCGGGCAGTCGCAGGCGTCATGACGGCACCTCCGCCATCAGCTGACGCAGGTCGATGACCCGGTCAGCCGAGAGCACCGCCAGCGGACGGTGGGCGATCGTGAGCACCGTGCGGCCGGCAGCCAGCCGGCGCAGGGCGTCAAGGATCGCCGCCTCACCGGACAGATCGACCTGGCTGGTCGGCTCGTCGAGGATGAGGATCGGGGCATCGCGCAGCGCAGCCCGGGCGATCGCCAGCCGCTGCGCCTGCCCGCCGGAGAGCAGCCGGCCGTGCTCACCGACCGGTGTCGCCAGGCCTGCCGGCATGCTGCGCACATCGGCGGCCAGTCCGGCCGTTTCCAGCGCCTCCCACAGCTGCTCCTCTGCGGCTTCGGGAGCGGCGATGCGCAGGTTGTCTTCGATCGTGCCGAGGAACAGGAAGGTCTGCTGTTCGACGACAGCCAGCTGATCGCGCACCGCCGCCGGCTGCGCTTTCTGCGTCTCAAGCCCGCTGACGGTGACCACACCGGAACGCGGCAGCAGGTGGGCCTGGAGGAGGGCGGCGATCGTCGACTTCCCGGCACCCGAGGGACCGATGAGCGCGACATGCTCACCGGGCGCGATGTCGAGGCTGAGCCCGGTGAACACCGGCGGCCCACCCGGCCAGCCCGCGGTGACCTCGCGGAGGCTAAGCGCAGCGCCGGCGGTCTCGACGTCCCCGCGGGGACGTTCGGCACCCGCGCCGGCTGCCACCTCGGGCGCGGTGCCGGCACGCAGGTGCTCGCTCAGACTGCGCTGGGCTGCCCGGCCGCTGATGCCGATGTAGAAGAACCGGCCGATGATGTCGACCGGGCCGATGACAAGCGTGGTCATGAGCAGGACCGCCAGCGCCCCGCCGAGGCTCAGCGTGCCGGCGGCCAGGCCCTGCAGCGCCAGGGCGGTCGCGGCGACGACGACGGTGAGGGAGAAGGCGGCATCGACGACGAAGATGAGCAGCTGGTTGCCGGCCAGCATCCGCATGATGCTCGACCGGTGCTGCTCGCCGCGGCGGGCCAGTTCAGCAGCGGTGCGCCCGGCAGCGCGCGCGTAGACGAGGGTGTCAAGGGCCTGGATCGCCTCGAGGAAGGCAGCGGTCAGCCGGCCCTGCGTCATCCGGTACGACCGGCCGATCGGGCGCACCGCCCGCCGGAACCCGGCGATGACGACCGGCACGATGAGCAGCAGCAGCGCGAGGAGCCCGGCGATCCGCCCGCTGACGGTCAGCGCCATGATCGCCAGCACGAGCAGCGGGGTGGTCAGCGCCCCGATCATCGGGCCGATGAACGCCGCCCGGTAGTTCGCGGTGCGCTGCACCCCGTCGGTCAGCAGCGACAGCAGGGACCCGGCGCGCGACTGCACGTCGACGGCACCGAGGCGGTAGAGGCTGCCGAGCGCCGCCGCGCGCAGCTGCTTCTCAGCATCCGAAGCAGCCCAGGCGGAGAACCCGGCACCGGCGGCTGCCCAGATCGCAGCTGCGGCTGCGATGAGGATGAGGGTGATGATCTCGACCGGCAGCAGGCGCTCACCGAAGCTGAGCACATCGAGGGCCGAACCGAGGCTGAAGAACAGGAACGCCGTCGCCGCCGCCTGCGCCCAGGCTGCGGCCGTCGACACCGCCAGCACCCAGCCGGGCACCGCCCGGCGCAGCTGCTCATGCAGCGGTGCCTCCGGTGCGCTGGACGCACCGGGGTGACCATGCGGATGCGCAGCCACGACAGCCTCCTGGCAGGGGACGGGAACCGGTATCGCAGACCATCATACGGAGTGGGACGGACACCGCCCCATCCAGCCGACTGGCGGGACATCGTTCCTGGTCACACGGTGAGGTGCCGGCGACGTCCGTGGGTGTGCCTAGACTCGGGAACATGAGCACTGACGCATCTGCACCCCAGCCAGCCCCCGCCTCGGCGGCGGCCCCCGACCCGCAGCTGCACGCGGCCGCCCTGGAAGTGCTGCGCGAGCTCACCGGCCGGGCTGACGCGCAGTTCCATCCCGGCCAGTTCGAGGCGATCGCAGCGCTGGTCGCCCAGCACCGGCGCGCACTCGTCGTCCAGCGCACCGGCTGGGGCAAATCAGCCGTCTACTTCGTCGCCGCGACCCTGCTGCGCCGGGCCGGCCGCGGGCCCTCACTCATCATCTCCCCGCTGCTGGCGCTCATGCGCGACCAGGTCGCAGCCGCCGAACGCGCCGGCGTGCGCGCGGTGACGATGAATTCGTCCAACGCCGAGGCGTGGGACCAGGTGCGCACCGACCTGGCCGCCGGTGCCGTCGACGTGCTGCTCATCTCTCCCGAACGGCTGGCCAACCCGTCCTTCCGCTCCGAGGTGCTGCCGGGGCTCATGGCTGATCTCGGGATGATCGTCATCGACGAAGCCCACTGCATCTCCGACTGGGGGCACGACTTCCGGCCCGACTACCGGCGCATCGGGTCGATCCTCGCTGAGCTGCCCGAGTCGATTCCGGTGCTGGCGACAACCGCGACAGCGAACTCGCGGGTCGTCGACGATGTCGCCGAGCAGCTCGGCCACGATGCGCTCGTCATCCGCGGTCAGCTCGCCCGCGACTCCCTGCGCCTGGGCGTGATGGAGAAGTCCGAACCGGCTCGCCGGCTCGCCTGGCTGTGCGAGCACCTGGGCGAGTTCAGCGGCTCGGGCATCATCTACACGCTCACCGTCGCCGCCGCCCAGGATGCTGCGCGGGCGCTCACGCAGGCCGGCTGGAATGTCGCCGCCTACACCGGCGCCGCCGATGCCGATGAGCGGGCCGGCATGGAGGCTGCGCTCAAAGCCAATGAGGTCAAGGCGCTTGTGGCGACCTCGGCGCTGGGGATGGGCTTCGACAAACCGGATCTGGGGTTCGTCATCCACTTCGGCGCCCCGTCCTCACCAGTGGCGTACTACCAGCAGGTCGGCCGTGCCGGGCGCGCAACCGAGTCAGCTGATGTGCTGCTCATGCCCGGGCCGGAGGACGAACGGATCTGGGAGTACTTCGCCACCGCATCGATGCCCGATGAGCAGACCGCCGCCGCGGTGCTGGCCAGCCTCAGCGCCGAGGAGCCGATGTCGATTCCGGCGCTTGAGACCGTCGTGGGGGAGAAGCGGGCGAGGCTCGAGCTGCTGCTCAAGATCCTGCAGGTCGACGGGGCCGTCGACCGAGTGCGCGGCGGATTCGTCACCACCGGGGCCGGCTGGACCTACGACGCCCAGCGCTACGCCGCAGTCGCGGCCACACGCACCCGTGAGGCCGATGCGATGCGGGAGTACGAGCGCACGCAGATGTGCCGGATGCGCTATCTCACCGGCCAGCTCGACGACGACACGACCGGTGACTGCGGCCGCTGCGACAACTGCGCCGGCCCGTGGTTCTCCACCGAGGTCAGCGACTCCGGTCTGCAGTCTGCCGGCAGCCAGCTGGCAGGCGTCGGACTGCCGGTCGCCCCGCGCGCCCAATGGCCGACCGGCCTCGACCGCCTCGGCATCGAACTGCGCGGCAAGATCGCCCCGGCGCAGCGGCCGGCCGAAGGACGGGTCATCGCCCGGCTCACCGACCTGGGAATCGGCCAGCGCCTGGCCGAGACCTTCAGCACCGGGCAGGCAGACGCTCCGGTGCCCGAGGCGATCGGCCAGGCTGCGGTGACGGTGCTTACCGACTGGGACTGGCAGTCCCGGCCCGAGGTGGTGATCTCGGTGCCGAACACGCTGCGGCCGGTCTTCACCCGCTCCCTGGCAGCCGGGCTCGCCACGGTCGGCCAGATGCAGGACATCGGTGAGTTCGAGCTGCTGCGCGACCCCGGCTCCCCTGACGTCAACTCCGCGTTCCGGGTCAGGAACCTCGCCGGGGCGTTCCGGCTGGCAGACGAGCAGGCCGCTGCCGTGAACGGGAAGACGGTGCTGCTCGTCGATGCGCTCATCGTCTCCCGCTGGACGATGACGGTCCTCGCCCGCCAACTGCTGCAGGCAGGCGCAGCCGCCGTGCTGCCGTTCGCGGCTGCCCAGCAGGCCTAGCGGACGCGGTAGCGCATGAAGCTCGGTGCGGCTGCCGCAGCGATGAGCACGCCGATGATGACGAGAACGCCGCCACCGGCGGTCGCCCAGGTGGTGCCGATGCCGGTGGCGACGTAGCCGTGCAGCACATCAGCGATGCGCGGGCCGCCGGCGACCACGACGATGAAGACGCCCTGCAGCCGTCCGCGGACCGCGTCATCGGCGGCCTGCTGCAGGATCGTCATGCGGAAGGCGGCCGAGACGACATCGGCGACACCGCCGATGGCCAGGAATACGACGGCGCCGATGAGGGCGAGCATCCACCAGTTCCCGGCCGCTGGCAGGACCAGCCCGAACCCGGTCATCGCCGCACCCCACACGAGGATGCAGATGACGACCGCCCGGCCCTGCCGGTTGACGCGTGAGACCCAGCCGGAGAAGATCCCGCCGAGCAGCGCACCGAAGGGGATCGCGGCGGAGAGCAGCGCGAAGACGAACCCGCCGGAGCTGGGCCCGTCGAACGTCTCGTGGGCGATCTGCGGGAACAGCGCCCTGGGCATCCCGAAGACCATCGCGATGATGTCGACGACGAAGCTCATGAGCAGCACCGGGGCGGTGATGAGATAGGCGAAGCCGTCGACGACGCTGCGCACTCCCGCACGGCGCCTGCTCGCGCCTGCCGCCTCGCCTGCGCGCTGCGGCGGCAGGGACGGCAGCCGCCAGATCGCCCACACGGACACGAGCAGCGCTACGGCATCGAAGAGGTAGAGGAAGGAGAAGCCGATGACCGGGATGAGCATCCCGCCGACCAGCGGGCCGACGACTGCGCCGAAGGTCATGAGCGTCATGTTGAGCGCATTGGCTGCCGGCAGTTGGTCACCGGGCAGGATTGCCGGCAGGATCGCGCTGCGGGCCGGCTGATTGAGCGCGAAGAACATCTGCTGGAGCGCATAGACGCTCAGCAGCAGCCACACATTCGTCGACCCGAGAGCCGAGAGCAGGAAGAGCCCGAAGCTGGCCGCCACCAGGCCGCAGCCGGAGCCGAGCATGAGGATCCGCCGGTCCATGACATCGGCCAGGGCACCGCCGTAGAGGCCGAATATCACCAGCGGGATGAGCCCGAACAGTCCAGCCAAGCCGACATAGCTCGACTGCCCGGTCAGGGCATACAGCTGGGCGGGGATGGCGACGATCGTGACCTGTGCACCGATGACGGTGACGATGTTCGCCGACCACAGCCGCCGGAACGTCGGTGTGCGCAGCGGCCGGGTATCGGCCAGCAGATCCTTGAGAGCCACTGCCTCAGTCTAGGGGCAGGTCAGACGGGTCTGCGTTCGCACCGCAGACGACGACGGTGACCTGCTCACCTGGTGCCGGCTGGTAGGCGCCCGAGAGCAGCGCGGCCAGTGCCGCGGCCCCACCGGGTTCGGCTGCGATGCGGGTCTGGCGCCACAGCCACGTGCGGGCCTCACGGATCGCAGCATCGGAGACAAGCACCGGCTGCAGCGCGTTGCGGCAGGCGATAGCGAAGCAGATCTCACCGATCGTGCTCGCCCCGAGCGAATCGGCAGCCACCCCGCTGGGAGTGATCGGTGTGCGCTCGCCGTTCCTAAGCGCCGTGTGCAGGGCAGCGCAGGTCTCCGGTTCGACCGGCACGACGTGTGCGGCGGAGCCGAACCAGGCGGAGATCCCGCCGACGAGACCACCGCCGCCGGTGGCCACGAGCACCGTCGGGACCTTCGCCTCGGCTGCGGTGCTGTGCTGCTCACCGGTGCGGCTGCGCAGCTGTGCGTCGAGTTCCGCACCGAGGGTGCCCTGGCCGGTGACGGTGGCCGGGGAGTCGTAGGCGTGCAGGGCCAGTGCGCCGGGCTGCGCGGCGGCCTCCTGGCTGGCGGCGAACGCATCAGCGTAGACATCACCGGTGATGGTGACCTCAGCGCCCATCGCCTCAAGCCGGGAGACCTTCGCCTGAGGGGCGGTTGAGGGGACGAAGATGCGTGCCGGGATGCCGAGCTGGGAGGCGACATGCGCGACGGCCAGACCATGATTGCCGCCGGAGGCGGCCACCAGGGTCTTCGGCGGCTCAGCGGCGGTGAGCGCACCGGTGAAGGCACCGCGGGGCTTGAAGCTGCCGGTGTGCTGGAAGAGCTCGAGTTTGAGTGTTGCCGGCGTGCCGTGGGGCAGGGTGATGTCGAGCAGCGGGGTGCGGCGGATGCGGCTGCTGATGAGCGAATGCGCGGCGGTGATCTCGTCGCGCGTGGGAACGATCGACATGCCGGCCAGTCTAGCGGCGGCAGGCCGGTCGCTCAGCCCATCTGCGGTGGCCGGTTGAGCTGGAAGGTCGCCCCCTCCGGGTCCGTCACCGTCGCCAGCCGGCCGAAGGGGGTGTCCATCGGGCCGTCGAGCACCTGCCCGCCGGCAGCCGTGAGCCGCTCGGCGGTGCTGTCGACGTCGTCGGTGGTGAAGTACACGCGCCACATCGACTTCTCGAACCACTCGGCGGCATCGCACAGCCCGGCGGTGGCCTGCTCGTCCGGGTGATTCGTGCAGTATGCGGCAGGGGAGGACTCCCCGAAGGGGGTCGGCTGCCAGCCGAGCACCGTGGCGTAGAACGACAGCGCGTCGTGGTAGCGGGCGCTCATGAGCTCGAACCACACCGGCAGCCCGGCCGTGACCGGGGTGCCGGCGCCGGAGGCCCCGCCGGCGAGGTGCTCGAAGCCGGCGAAGTCTGCCGGCTGCCACAGGCCGAAGACGGCCCCGTCGGGGTCGGCGAGCACGGCCATCGAACCGAGCTCACCGACCGGCATCGGCTCGACGATGACGGTGCCGCCGGACTGTCCGGCGGTGCGGGCGGCAGTGTCGATGTCGTCGGTGTGGAAGTAGATCGTCCAGCTTGTCGGCATCTGCGCATCGGGCGTGCCGTCGGGTGCCATCGCCTGCATGAAGCCGGCGACCGGGTGGCCTTCTGCGTTGGAGGCGATGGTGTAGTGGCCGAAGTCCGGACCCTGGTCGCTGAACGTCCAGCCGAACAGGTCGGAGTAGATCTCGCGCATCGCCGCGGGGTTCTGATGGGTGTGGTCGATCCAGATGGGCCGGCCGGTTGAGGTGGTCATAGCAGTCTCCTCATGGGTGCGCTGGCCGGCGGGAGCTGGCCGCGCCCGTTCAAGTTACTGCCGGGGGCTCACCGGCGAAAGGAGATCGGCCGGACTCAGCGCTGATTCTCAGCTGTGGAGTCCTCCGTGTCACCGGCTGCTTTGGCGCGCTTGGATTCGGTGCGCACGCTCTTGGCCGTCGACCACACGACGATGCCGACGATGATCGCCAGGGAGATCCACATGGCGTAGCGGTCGATGACCTGGATGACGTCGACGGCGGCCTGCCCGAGGCTGTAGCCCAGCGCGGTCCAGACCGCGGTCATGACTGCGGCTCCGGAGATCTGGGCGGTGAGGAACAGCGGCAGCGACATCCGGGAGTATCCGGCGACCAGCCACACGATGGTGCCGGGGATGCCGGGGACTCGGGAGATGAAGACGAAGATGAACAGCAGCCAGGCCGGCAGGTTCTTCAGCTGCCGGAAGCGCCTGCGCTGGCGTTCGGACTGGGCGAAGAGGTTGACCGCGCCGTCACCCCAGCGGCGGCCGGCCAGCCAGAACATCCAGTCGAACTTCGCCATGCCGACCAGGCCTGCGATGAACACGAGGGTCAGCGGCAGTTCGCCGATCCCGGCATAGGCGCCGGCGCCGACGATCGCGGACTTCGCGCCGGTGAGGAACTCCAGCAGCACCGGATGGCTGGCGATGAGCTGCGGGCGGAAGGGCAGCAGCGCGAGGTAGAACAGCGGCACACCGAACACGCCGACGAGCAGGAGCTTGTCGACGATCGTGGCCTCGCCCTCCCACGGGGCGAGGTCCTTGAACGACTGCGGCTGGGCTGGGGGTGCCGCAGCGCGGTTCTGCGGGTCCGCAGTCGGTGCCTCGGTCTCGGGCTCACGGCGGTGGTGGGGGAGCGGGTGCTGCTCGTCGGTCATGGCGTCAAGAGTAGCCGGGCGCACCCGACGATGACAGCCGGGCATCTCAGCGGCTGGTGGGGACATGCGAGGGGCCGGGAGGATCACCGCGATCCTCCCGGCCCCTGCGGCCTGTTCACACGCTGAGGCGCGTGCTGGGCGGCATGTCAGTGGCGCGGGTCTCCCTCGCCTGCGGAGTTCGGCATGTCCTGGGCACCACCGGGCACACCGGGGGTGCCGGAGGCGCCTTCGACGAAGCGCTGGTCGGGCACGACGTTCTGCTGTCCCTGGGCGATGAGGTCGCGGATCTCGGCGAGCAGCTCCTCGCTCGACGGCGGGACTTCGTCTTCCGGGGCGCCGCGCTTGCGTAGCTCGTTGATCTTGTTCATCGGCATGATGATGACGAAGTACACCACAGCAGCGACGATGAGGAAGTTGATGCAGGCGGTGATGACCGCACCGATGTCGACTTTCGTCGCCTCCACACCGTCACGCAGGTAGAACGACAGGGCCGGGGACTCCGGCGAACCGATGGCGGCGATGAGCGGGTTGATGATCTTGTCGGAGATCGCGGTGACGATGGCCGTGAAGGCACCGCCGATGATGACTGCGGTGGCCAGTTCGATGACGTTGCCGCGCAGAATGAAGTCTCTGAAGCCCTTGAGCATAGTCATGTCCTTTCCAGACCTGGCAGCCTGCGCGTACGCACGCGCTCACCGGCTGCCCTGTGTACGTTCCGATCATAGCCGGTGAGCTCATATGAGCCGCGGATTGCAGGCCTGTCATCAGCACAGAGTCGTGACCAGCGGGTCAGCTGAGCACGGCCGTATCAGGTGAGCACGGCCGGGTCAGTTGCACGGCCGGGTCAGTTGAGCACGGCGAAGCTCAGTGCGCTGCCGGCGATATCGGCCAGCGCGGCCGCCTCATCGGAGTGCACCCGCAGCACCACGACCGTCGAACGGTCAAGCGGGGAGCTGCCGGCGTCTGCCTGCTGGATCGACTCGACGACCGCGTCCTCGACGACCGCTGGGCCGCGCCGCAGCCCGGTCAGCGGGTCCCCGTCGTCCCCGGCAGGGTCGCTGCCGGTGCCGGCGGCGAATACCCGCACATGGTGCCCGGGGCGCAGCACCTGTGCTGCTGCGCCGTCGCCGACCTCCACCGGCAGGGCGACCATGCCCTCGGGCAGCGGCTCAGCACGCGGGGTCAGGAGTGCGTGCTCGGTCAGCACAGCCCCGGCCGCCACCTCGGATGTCGCCGTCGCCCCGACGACGGCGGCGGTCTCGGTCAGCGCACCGGCGGGCACGAGGTCCGGTGGGAAGCGCACGAGGGACACGTCGGCTGCCGTGAGTTCGGTGCCGGCGCTGATCTGGCTGCTGGCCACGAGCACGTGCGTCCCGCCGGTGCGCGGGATGATCAGCCACACCGCCAGCATCGTCGCCACCGCCAGTGCGGCCGCCCCGAGGATCCGGCGGCGCCTCAGAGCTGTGCGGGCGTGCACCGCCGCCGAGGCGGTACTCGCTTGAGGTTCGCGGGAGCTGGCTGGCTGCCGGGTGAGGCGGGTGAGAAGCGAGAGGACCATGCGCTGAGTCTGACCGGCGCGCACACCCCGGCAGGCAGCTCAGCGCAGGCTGTGGACAGCGAACTGTCTGCCATCCACAACCGCATCAGGGGATGTCAGCCGCGCTGACCAGTGCAGATGCCCAGGCAGCCAGGACCCGGCCGGTGGTCATGACGCGGAGGTCGCTGCCGTCTTCGACGAGGCGGTGCTGCTCGATGCACCGGCTGAGGCTGTGCTGGCCACACTGTTGGAGGACGAAGCTGAGGAATCCGCAGACGAGGCTGAGGAGTCGGCAGACGAAGCTGAGGAAGATCCGGAATCGCCACCGGCCGAGCCCGCCGAGCCGCTGCTGGCCGACCCGCTGCCGGCAGTCGCGCCGTGGTCGTTGCGGTAGAAGCCCGAGCCCTTGAAGCTCACGCCGATCGAGCCGAAGACCTTCCGCAGTCGTCCCCGGCACTGCGGGCATTCGGTGAGCGCATCATCGGTGAACGCCTGATGGATGTCGAAGGCGTTGGAGCACTCGGTGCAGCGGTAGGCGTAGGTGGGCACAGCAGACCTCTCTCACGGGCGGAAATCCGTAGAGAAGTATAGCCCTACTCGCATGCGCCCGCGCCGGCGCCTCCGGTCACCGGGTGCAGGCCGGTTTCGGTCGCGATCGCCGAGACCGCAAGATCCCACTCCTCACGCCTGACCTCTGACAGCACTTCGTCTGCGTAGCAGACGCCGATGACGTCCACCGCCGCCGAGGCCGCGGGCACCTGTCCCTGCGGGCCGAAGGTCCGGTCGTAGAACCCGGCCCCGTTGCCCAGCCGGGCGCCATCCGGGCTGAAGGCCAATCCCGGCACGAACACGACGCCCACCGGCGGGTGATCGGCGGTGCCGGCCACCGCCTCGGGCGCGGTGAGCACCGGCTCGGGTTCGCGGATCTGCCACCTGCCCACCCGGGGCAGGCGTTCCATCGCAGTGTCCAGCCGGCCGAAGCGCAGCGGCTGCCCCGGGGTGGTGACCGGCAGGTAGACCGTCCGGCCGCGGACACGCAGGTCGTCCAGGAGTGCATCGAGGTTCGGCTCGCCGGCCAGGGCGGCGTAGGCGAGGATCGCACCTTCGCTGGGCACGCAGCCGGCCAGCACCTCGGCGAAGGCTGCCGCGGCCCCGTCACGGGTGCGGCGACCAGCGCGGATGCGGGTGCGCAGCGCGGCTCTGGCGGCCGCGTTCGAGGTGTCGGTCACTGCCCTCACTCCTATGCGTACACTGAGGATATGACTGAGAATAGCAACGCAGCTGTGAGCAAGGCCGTCATCCCCGTGGCCGGGCTGGGCACCCGCTTCCTGCCGGCGACGAAGGCCACCCCGAAGGAGATGCTGCCGGTTGTCGACAAGCCGGCCATCCAGTACGTCGTCGAAGAGGCCGTGCATGCCGGTCTCAACGACATTCTCATGATCACCGGGCGCAACAAGCGCCCGCTGGAGGACCACTTCGACCGCGTCGACGGCCTCGAGCGGGCCCTGGAGAAGAAGGGCGATGCCAAGAAGCTCGCCGCCGTCCAGCACTCCTCGGAGCTCGCCGACATCCACTACGTCCGCCAGGGCGATCCGCTCGGCCTCGGCCACGCAGTGCTCAAGAGCGAACGGCACGTCGGCAACGAGCCCTTCGCCGTGCTGCTCGGCGATGACCTCATCGACGAATCGAACCCGATCCTCGAATCGATGATCGCCGTCCAGCAGGCCACCGGCGGCAGCGTCGTCGCACTCATGGAGGTCCCGCACGAGGACGTCGGGCTCTACGGCTGCGCGGCCGTCGAAGACGTCGACATCGACGGTGCGGTGCGCATCACCGGCCTGGTCGAGAAGCCCGACCCGTCCGAGGCGCCGAGCAACCTGGCGATCATCGGCCGCTACGTGCTGGCCCCGGAGATCTTCCCCGTCCTGCACAACACCGCACCCGGACGCGGCAACGAGATCCAGCTGACCGATGCGCTGCAGACCCTGGCCGCCGACCCGGACTCCCACGGCGTCTTCGGCGTCGTGTTCTCCGGCGACCGCTACGACACCGGCGACAAGATCAGCTATCTCAAGGCCGTCATCACGCTCGCCGGGCGCCGCGACGACCTCGGGGACGAACTCAACGGCTGGCTGCGCGAATACGTCGCCGGCCTCGACAGCTGAGTGACGTGATGACCGGACTGTTCGGCAGCTCTGCCGGCGGGTCCCAGGCCGCCGAGACCTACGGCGCGCTCGTCATTGCCGCAGGCCGGTCCCGCCCGCTGGCGGGCCGGAAGCTGACGGCCGCTGCCGAGGCGGCGGAGACGATGCTCGACGAGTACGGTTTCGACGTCGAGACGGCCGCCGCCGAGGTGGGCGAAGCGCTGCATGAGCGCCTCGCCGGCCTCGCTGTCACCGATGCGCAGATCCGGCTCGTCGTCATCGTCGGCCGGCTCGGGGTCGGCTGCGGCCATGATCTCGCTGCTGACGTCGGTGAGGCACTCGACTATTCGGTGCCGGGGCTGGCCCAGTCGATCCGCCGCGCCCAGCTCGACGCCGGGTACTCCCGGTCGGTGTTCGAGTCCCCGGCCTGCGGCTGGATCGGCGGCACCCTCGTGCTCACCCTGCCCGATGACGTCACCGGCGTGCAGGCGGCCATCCAGGAGGTCGGGGCGATCATCCTCGATGTGCTCGACGAGCTGAGTGAGGACGCCGAGGAGGCCGGCGGCGATGACACCGGTGCTGGTGCTGTCGTCCACGACCTGCGCCCGAAGGTCGTCCCGCTCAACCGCGGCCCCGACGACGACCCGCAGCATCCGTGAGCTCCTACTGGCCGGTTGAGCTGCGCGAGGGCGAGCTGCTGCTGCGCCCGCTGACCCGCCGCGACGCCAAGGACTACGCCGAGGTGCGCGCCCGCAACCGCGCCTGGCTGAGCCCGTGGGAGGCGACCGACCCGCGCGGCGGGGAGCCGGCGGACTTCCACCATCTGCGCCGGCTGCTGAACCGGCAGGCGAAGACCGGCCGGCTGCTGCCCTTCGTCATCGACATCGGCGGCCGGCTGCGCGGCCAGCTCACGGTCTCCGGGTTCCAGTGGAGCTCGCTCATGAGCGCCCAGCTCGGCTACTGGATCGACGAGCAGTTCGCCGGCCGCGGCCACACGCCGACCGCTGTTGCGCTGGCCACCGACTACTGTTTCACCACGCTCGGGCTGCACCGGATGGAGATCAACATCCGCCCGGAGAACACCGCCAGCCTGCGCGTCGTCGAGAAGCTCGGCTTCCGCTATGAGGGACGCCGCGAACGCTATATGCACATCGACGGCGCCTGGGCTGACCACCTGAGCTTCGCGCTGCTGCGCGAAGACGTCCCCTTCGGACTGCTCGACTACTGGCAGCGCACCCGCGCGGAGAACCGGCCGGGCACCTGAGGGGCAGTTTCTCGACACACCCGCCGTGATCCGATCGTGACAGTCGCTGCGGCCATACAGTTGTGGTGTGGAGGCAAGCATCACGGTACTCATCGCACTCGTCGTGCTCTTCGCGTTCACGTTGCCGGCAATCCTGCGGCGAACGGATCGCGCAGTGGCACAGCGCGAGCTCAGCGAGGTGCCCGAAACCGCTGAGATCTGCCAGCTCCCGGCCGCCGAACCGTGCACTGAGGAGCCGGCCCGCCCTGAGCTCTTCACCGCCTCCACCCCCGCCTCCCGCTACGCCCCGCCGCCGGGTGTCGAGGTCGTGACCGAACCTGCGCAGCTGAGCCTGCGCCGCCCCGCCCCGGCGCTGTCCGTCATCGACGGCGGAGCCGAGGACACCGCCGCCGAAGCCGTTACCGCAGAGGCCGAGGCCGCCGACGCCGAGACCGCAGAGGCCGAGTACATCGAGCTGCCGCTGGCTGCCGGCCAGACCCTTGCACTGACACAGCTGCACACCGCCGCGCAGACGACGACGCTGCGCGACCGCCGCCCCGACAACCACCTGGATGCGATGATGACGAACACACCCGACGCCGGATCTTCCCCGACGCACCGCAGCCGCCCGGCTGCCATGCCGGCTCACCTGCGTCGTCACCTCGACACTGCCCGCACGCAGACCGCCACCGGTGCACGCCGGCCCGCCGGCCCCGGTGCGGGAGCCGCCCGCCCCGGTGTGGGAGCCGCGCGCCCCGGTGCGGGGACCGGCAGCCACCGCCCCCGAGGCGGTGCACCGCAGGCAGGCACCGGGCACCCGGCCCGCCGGCCGGCTTCCACGATCGACGGGCAGACAGCGGAGAAGATCGCCGGCATCCGCTCGATCATCCCGATGGTCTCCGTAGTGTTCCTCGGCATGCTCGCCGCCACCCTCGTCACCGCCGTGCTCGCCGCCTTCAGCGTCGTGCCGTGGGCGGTGCCCCTGCTGACGGCACTCATCGCAGCCGGCTCCGTCGTGCTCGTCGGCTCACTCAACAAGCGTGTGCGCACGCTGCGCCGTGAGGCAGTCGCACCGGCCGCACACACTGCACGCAGCTACGAACCTGCACGCGGCACGGAACGCCGGGCCGCGCAACCGGCCCAGCAGCGCCGCACCGCTGAGGTCGTCTCCGCGCGCCGCGCCCACGCCGCCGAGGTACTCGACAGCTCCGAGCCCAGCCAGCCCGCCTCGGTGCCGGCCAGCTCACAGGCCCGCCGCTTCCCGCGCCACATCCTCGACATCGACGAGACCCCGGCTGCCGAGACGACGACCGCAGACGACACCGCCGGCGAGGCCGCAACGGCTGCAGCCCCGACGCCAGCACCAGCTCCAGCACCAGCCGAGGCCGCCGAAACCGAGGCGCCGGCTGACACATCGGTCGAGGGCCAGGCTGCCGAGGCCGTGCAGGACGATGAGGACTCGAACACCGAGCACGACACGACCGTCATCGTCTCCCGCACCACTGAGGCCGCCCTGTCGCTGAGCTTCGGGCCGAAGCCGGCGAAGGACAAGGACAGCGCCGCGGCCGGCGAGACCGCCGAAACCGAGGCCGCCGAGTCTGAGGCCGAGGTTGAGGCCGAAGCCGCTTCCGAGGACGAGCCCGCAGCGACCGTGGGCACCGATCCCTTCGCCCAGCGTCTGCAGGCCACCGGCTGGAAGCCCAGCCCGCTGCCGAAGCCGACCTACGTCGATGCCCCGGTCGTCGAACGCGATCAGCCTGAGCCGGTCGTTGCCGATGCCACCTCGTTCACCCTCGAACCACAGTCGAAGGAATCCCTGGCGGAGATGTTCGCTGCCGAGCTCGGCTACCGGCCCGAGCTCCAGGATGCTGCCCGCGACGAGGACGCTGAGTCCGGTCCGCTGTCCCACGGCCGCACCGCGATCCGCTTCAAGGCCACCGGCACCGACTCGGGTGCCGGGGTCGCGAGCATCGACGACGTGCTCGCCCGCCGCCGCGCCTGAACCACGCTCGGTCTGAAATCTTCGGTCTGGAATCGGTGCGCCGCGCCCTGCGTGCGTCATTGCGCGTGGTTCACTGGCCGCTGTGAGGTTACTTTGACACGTGGCTCGTGCGCGACTAGCGTAAAAACTAATAGTCCCCCGCTGCCTCTCACCGTATCGGTGATGCACCCTGCGGGGGTCCTCTTTTGTCAGGACTTATTACGTGATCGTTCCTCCTTTCCTCACGCTGCATCGTGATACCGCGTAGGCATGACCGTCCGACACAGCTCAAATTACAAGAAGAGGGCCCCGAACCGACCGGTTCGGGGCCCTCAGCGTTGTGCCGGCTGGCATCAGCCAGCTCGCATATCAGCTGCGCGGGGTCGTGACGTACTTGACCTCGAGGAACTCGTCGATGCCGACCTGTCCGCCCTCACGGCCGAGACCGGAGTGCTTGACACCGCCGAACGGCGCACCCGGGTTCGACACGAGACCGGTGTTGAGGCCGATCATGCCGCACTCGAGCTGCTCGGAGAGCTCCATGCCGCGGGCGAGGTTCTCGGTGAAGAGGTAGCCGGAGAGACCGAAGTCGGTCTCGTTGGCCATCTCGATGGCCTCTTCGTCGGTCTCGAAGGTGAAGATCGGGGCGACGGGCCCGAAGATCTCCTCCTTGCGGATGTCGGAGTCCTCCGAGACGTTCGTCAGCACGGTCGGCTCGTAGAAGTAGCCGGGACCGTCGACCTTGCTGCCGCCGGTGAGGACCTTCGCGCCCTTCTCGACGGCGTCGTCGACGAGGCTGGCGACCTTGTCGCGGGCCTTCTCCTCGACGAGCGGGCCGATCTTGTTGTTCTCATCCAGGCCGTTGCCGATCGTCATCTTGCCCATCTCATCGGCCAGCCGCTGAGCGAACTCATCAGCCAGCGAGGTGTGGACGAAGAAGCGGTTGGCAGCGGTGCAGGCCTCGCCGATGTTGCGCATCTTGGCCAGCAGTGCGCCTTCGACGGCCTTGTCGAGGTCCGCGTCCTCGCACACGACGAACGGGGCGTTGCCGCCGAGCTCCATCGAAGACTTCATGACGTTCTGCGCGGCCTGCTCCAGCAGCCCGACACCGACCTCGGTCGAACCGGTGAAGGTGACCTTGCGGGCGATGTTCGACTCCATCCACGGGGTCACGACCCGGCGGGCGGAGTTCGAGGTGACGACGTTGAGCACACCGGCGGGCAGGCCGGCGTCCTTGAGCGCCTCAACCAGCATCAGCGAGGTGAGCGGGGTGAGCTTCGCGGGCTTGAACACCATCGTGCAGCCGGCCGCGATCGCCGGGCCGATCTTGCGGGTGCCCATCGCCAGCGGGAAGTTCCACGGGGTCACGAGCACCGACGGGCCGACCGGCTCGCGGGAGACCATGATGCGGTTCTTGCCATCAGTGGACTGCATGAAGTTGCCGGAGACGCGCACGGCCTCCTCGGCGAACCAGCGGAAGAACTCAGCACCGTAGGCGACCTCGCCGCGGGCCTCGGCGACGCCCTTGCCCATCTCGGCGGTCATCACCGTGGCGATGTCCTCCTGGCGCTCGATGAGCAGCTCATAGGCCCTGCGCAGGATCTCGCCGCGCTCACGCGGGGGCACGGCAGCCCATTCGGCCTGCTTCTCACCGGCGACGCGGATCGCCTCCTCGGCATCGGCTGCCGAACCGTCGGCGACAGTCGCGATGACCTCACCGGTGGCCGGGTTCTCCACGTCGATGGTCTTGCCGCCTTCGGCCTCGCGCCATTCGCCGTTGATGAAGAGACCGGTGTTGACCTTGTCCAGAATGGGCTGGATGTCCATGTTCGCCTCCTTGAGAAACGAGAGTTCGTATGAAACTGCGGGGTTCCGCTGCCAGTCTAGACCGCGGCCGCACATTGTGAAGCCGGGCTGAGCGCACATGAGACACCGCAGCGCTGACCGGCGATAGAGCCGGTCAGCTGGGGTGGGGAATCAGGCCAGGTGGTCCTGCCACTGCGGGTGCTTGCCGACGTAGCGTTCGACATACGAGCACGTCGGGCGGATCCGGAAGCCGGCATCGACGGTGTCGGTGAGTGCATAGTCGACGAGCGCGCCGGCCAGCCCGCGGCCGCCCCACGCAGGGGAGACGACGGTGTGGTCGAAGTCGCGGATGCCCCCGGCACCGGCCTCACCGGACTGGTGGTAGTCGGCGAACCCGATCTGCTCGCCGTCATGGCTGATGGTGTACCGGCTGGCCTCGGCATCGTGGGCCAGGGTGAAGGTCTCGGAGTCGACGGTGATGTCCATGTGCGTCCTTTCATCGGCCTGCCGGCGGCCGGCTGGGAGTCCCGACCGCCTCGGAAACGGCAGTGTCCTCACCTCACGACTCTACTCCCGTCATGCGAGCGGCCCGGACGCGGGGCGATCCGCCCGCTAGGCTGGTGGGAGACCGCGGCAGGCCCAACCCGGGAGGACCCATGAAGATCATCGACGGTGATACGATTCTCGCCCACATGGATTACGGACAGGCGATCGAGGCGCTGCGCAATGCGCTGGCCGGAGACTTCGATCCTGCGAACGATTCGGCCCGGGTGTCGGCTGAGCTCAGCCGCGGCGAGTTCCTCTTCATGCCCGCCGAACTCGGCCGCTACTGCGGGTTCAAGGCCCTCACCGTCACCCCGGACAACCCCGATGACGGGCATCCGCGCATCCAGGGCAGCTACCTGCTGCTCGACTCCTACAACCACACCACCCTGGCCTACCTCGACGGGATCGCCATCACGAACATCCGCACCCCGGCCGTCTCACTGGCTGGAGTCAAGGACGCCATCGAGGAGCGGTTCCCCGACGGTGTGCGCCTGGCGCTCTACGGAGTCGGCCCGCAGGCTCTGCCGCACGTCGACGCCACCGCGGCGGTCACACAGATCCACGACGTCAAGGTCGGCGTCAAGAGCCTGGAACGCGCCGGTGAGGTGCTGGCCGGCCTCGCCGACCGCGGGCTGAGCGGCTCCCCGATCCTCTCCGGCAGCGAAGGCGCCGAGCAGGCGCTGGCCGACTGCGACCTCATCATCACCGCGACATCGTCCTCCGAGCCGCTGTTCAATGCCGCCAGCATCCGCAAGGACGCGATCGTCGTGGCGATCGGCTCCCATTCCCCGGACAGCCGTGAGCTGCCGGCTGAGCTGCTCGGCCGCGGCACCGTTATCGTCGAAGCCAAGCACACCGCCGAAGCCGAATGCGGCGACCTCGTGCTGGCGATCGCGGAGAACGAACTGACCATCGATGACGTCGTGACCTTCCGCGATGTTGTGGGCAAGGGCACCGCGATCCTCGACCCGGACAAGCCGGTGGTGTTCAAGACCTCGGGCATGTCGTGGGAGGACCTGGCGATCGCCTCAGCCGTGTACGAGGCGCTCGAACGGTGACGACACCGGCAGGAGAGGCCTTCGCCCCCGTGCAGGTGGGTGAGGCCGATATCCCCGACTGGGTCGCGCTCATCGAGTCCGCCTACCGCGGCGATGCCTCCAGGGCAGGGTGGACGACCGAGGCCGATCTGCTCGACGGGCAGCGCCTCGATGCGCAGCTGGCCGCCGAGACCCTGGCCGAACCGGGTACCGTCGTGTTCCTCGTCCGCGCAGCCGACAGCACACCGCTGGCGACCGTGCAGCTCGTCGAGCGCGATGACGCCTGCGCCTACCTCGGAATGTTCGCCGTCGCCCCGGCCGCGCAGGGCACCGGCACCGGGTCGAAGCTCATGGCCTGGGCCGAGGCGTGGGTTGAGGAGAACTGGCACACCACCCGGATCCGGATGAGCGTCATCCGGCAGCGCAGCGAACTCATCGCCTACTACGAGCGCCGCGGTTACTCAGCCACTGGTGAGACCGAGCCGTTCCCGTACGGCGATGAGCGCTTCGGCATCCCCAAACGCGAAGACCTGGAGTTCGCGATCCTGGAGAAGCGGCTCGGCTGAGGGGCCTCAACCGATCGCGACGCGTTCGCGGTTCCGGCGCATCGGCAGGCTGCGGGCGGCGAGCGTGTGGATGATGATGCCGGCGATGAGTGCGGCCAGGGCCAGCCATGCGGCAGCCGGCATCGGCTCGCCGAGCACGATCGTGCCCTGAGGGTGACGACGATGAGCTGGACGAGCATGACGATCGCCGCCACCGGCGCGGCGATGCGTGTGACTCCGGTGAAGAACAGCGGATAGGCAACGAGGAACGTCAGCGTCGTCGTCCCGAATACCGAGGTGCCGCCGGTCGACAGACGCTTCGACGAAATCGTCATGAGTGCGTGTGCGGCAGCGGCAGTGACGGCCAGGCACACGCCGATGACCCACACCTCGGAGGCGGTCGCCCCGTTCGTCAGCCCGACGACACAGGCCATGGTGACCAGCGGCGGGACCATCGTCAGCCAGCCGGCGACGTGATGCGCACATGCTTTGTCCGCCTAACCCTGTACAGGTACACTTGATGTGTCAAGAGTTAGGAGGCTCGGATGCCAACACGCGAACTTGGGCCAGCCTTCACGCTCGGGGACGCTCGCGCGGCGGGTTTCACCAAGGATCAGGTGTACTCCTTGCTCGATCGCGACGAGATCGAACGGGTGGGGCGGGGAGTCTATGTGTGTCCCGACGTCCTTGAGCCTGCGCTCACCGTGCTTGCTGCGGCAACCGCGCTTCGTCACGACGCGACGCTATGTCTGACGAGCGCTCTTGTGCACCACGAGCTCAGCGACGCGATCCCGTTCGGTTCCGACATAGCGCTGCCGCGCGGAACTCACCAGCCCGCCGGCCTCTCGAATGTGAGCTGGCATAGCTTCGACCCGGCTACTTTCGCGATCGGACGTGAATATGCCGACGCGGGAGGAGGAGCCAGGGTTGCGATCTACTCCGCAGAGCGGACCATCGTTGACGCTTTTCGGCTCATGCACCAAGAAGGCAGCGACGTTGCGTATGAGTCGCTTCGACGCTGGCTGCGGCAGCGAGGCAACACGCCAGCAGGTCTGCTGAAGGTTGCGGGCTCGTTCCCGAAGGCGCTCCCTCGGATCCGTCACGCTTTGGAGGTGCTCCTGTGACTCCGCCAACGCCCTCCAGAGATACCCCAGCGGGGCGCGCGTACAACGACCTCCGTAACCTCGCCAGGCGGCAGAACCGTGACCCAGCGGAGTACATCACCCTGTACGCGCTGGAAGGCTTCTTAGCCCGACTTGCCTCGTCCGAATCTGCCACAGACTTCGTCCTTAAAGGTGGCGTGCTCATGGCGGCCTTTGCTGATCGGCGACCAACCAGGGATATCGACTTCGCGGCGCGAGGGTTCACCAACGATATCCCCGAGGTAGAAAGACGTGTCATGAGCATCCTTGCCGTTCGCCGCGATGACGGGCTCGAGTTCGATCTCGATTCCGTCAACGGAGAGCGAATCCGTGATGAAGCCGACTACAACGGTGTGCGAGTCAAAGTGACCGCACAGTTGGCGACCGCGCAGGTTGCGCTGCATATCGACGTGAACTTCGGGGACCCCATCTGGCCTGCACCCGCAGAGGCGGTCCTGCCGCTCCTATTGGGCGGCACGCTGCATCTCCTGGGATACCCGGACCACATGGTTCTCGCAGAGAAGATCGTCACCGCCCTCGAAAGAGGAGAGCAGAACACCCGTTGGCGAGACTTCACGGACATCGCCGCCATTGCCCGCTCCCGAGTCGTCTCAGGTGCGGACCTACAGGAAGCAATCGGTGTTGTCGCCCGCTACCGGCAGGTTGAGCTGGAACCGCTTGGTCCGCTGCTGTCTCAGATGCCAGCATTCGCACAGCGCAAGTGGCAAGTCTGGCGAAAGAAGCAGAGGATCGAGCAGTCGACCCCAGTGAGATTCGAAGACCTGCTCGCAACATGTTTGGACTTCGTCGAGCCGGTCCTCGCAGGCAATACAGACCGATTGCATTGGAACTTTTCTTCTCAAGCCTGGGAAGAACCAACTTCGGCAAGTGTTGAGCGTGCACTGAATAGTTCGTCGAGCCTCATTGAAGGGGAGAAGACCAGTGAACGAACGGGTACGGACTCGGCCGAGAATGGCTATAGATGACAGCGTGTGCAGCGCGAGGGCCAGCGGATCATGCGGCGCTTGATTCGAGCGGCTGCCCGTTCCGATCTGCCTCCCGGCTTTGACCGTGACCGGTGCGCTGAACTGCGTGTCGCCTCTATCGCCAGCCCGTAGTCGACTTCAGCTCATCGCGACACGTTCGCGGTTCCGGCGCATCGGCAGGCTGCGGGCGGCGAGCGTGTGGATGATGATGCCGGCGATGAGTGCGGCCAGGGCCAGCCATGCGGCAGCCGGCATCGGCTCGCCGAGCACGATCGTGCCCATGAGGGTCGCGACGATGAGCTGGACGAGCATGACGATCGCCGCCACCGGCGCGGCGATGCGCTTGACTCCGGTGAAGAACAGCGGATAGGCAACCACCGAGGCGAAAACGGCCAGCACAGCCAGGCAGCCGATGACCGCCCACGGCCGGTCCGTATGGCCGAGGAATCCGTTGGCTGCTGCGAACGGGGCGAGGGCGACCGAGGCGATGAGGAAGGTCAGCGTCGTCGTCCCGAACACCGAGGTGCCGCCGGTCGACAGGCGTTTCGAGGAGATCGTCATGAGTGCGTGTGCTGCGGCGGCGGTGACGGCCAGGCATACGCCGATGACCGACACCTCGGCGGCGGTCGCTCCGTTCGTCAGCCCGACGACGCAGGCCATGGCGACCAGCGGCGGGATCATCGTGAGCCAGCCGGCGAGGTTGAGACGGGTGCGCAGCAGCGGCATCGACAGCACCGCCATCGCAACCGGGCTCACCGCCAGCGGCACGATCGTGCCGAGGCCGGCGCCGAGGGAGGCGACCGAGGCGTACATCAGCGACTGGGCGGCGGCGAGTGCTGAGCCGATGATGATGAGGGCGAAGCCGTGCCGGTGCATGATCGCCAGCAGACTCGGCTTCCCGCCGTGGCGCGCCGGTGAGAACACACGGCGGGCTTCGTAGGCAAGAGCGAGGATGATGCCGGCGGCAAGGAACCGCCAGAACGTCACGGTCGCAGCAGACATCGTCGAGACCGCGAAGATGAAGCCGGCAACACCGGCGCCGACTCCCCAGGTGGCAGCACCAGCGGCGACCGAGGCGACACCGGCCCAGTCGGTGCGCTCACCGGCAGGTGCGGCAGGCGAGACCGGCAGGCGGGAAGCAGGCGCGAGCGTGTGCTGTGCAGGGGAGTGGGCCATGAGGCTCATGGTAGGAGAAATCGGCTGGCACGCGATTGCTGCTGTTGCCCGCAAGCAGGGAATCTTGGCATGATTCACTCATGGATACCACTGATCGCGCCATCATCGACCACTTGGTTCTGGATGGGCGGCTGAACAACACCGAACTGGCCGACCGGGTCGGGCTCACCCCCTCACCGTGCCTGCGCCGGGTCCGCCGGCTGGAGGCCGAGGGCATCATCACCGGCTATCACGCCCGCATCGACCCGGCGGCGATCGACCGGGCGTGCGAGGTCATCGTCCACGTCGATATGGGCACGAAGACCAAGCAGATCGCCGAGACCTTCGAAGGCGAGCTCATCGACTGCGATGAGGTCATCGAGCTGCGCCGCATGTTCGGCAACCCCGACTACCTCGTGCGCATCGCCGTGAAGGACTTGGAGGCCGCCGAGCACTTCATCTCCCAGGTGCTCACCGCCATCGACGGTGTCGAACGGGTCAGCTCCCACATCACGATGAAGGTCCTCAAAGCCCCGCTGTGAGACCGAGCTGAGACCGGAGCTGACACGTCCCGCCCGGTGGGAGGGCCATATGCCAAGATGGAGGGCATCAGGCGGATCCGCTCAGCGCTGCGCGAATCCGCTGGAATCCCGGCGGCACCGCCTGCCGCCCAGCATCTGAAAGGTCGTGTGCATGCCGGTCTCGCCGCGGGTCCGCAGCCAGCTCAAGCTCATCGGAGCCCAGCTCTTCGCCGGCGCCGGCATCGCCTCCGGATACGCCGTCGGCGGGCTGCTGGCCGAGCAGATCACCGGGCGCACCGAGATGGCCGGGTTCGCGCAGATGGCCGTCATCCTCGGCGCCGGGCTCATCTCCTACCCGCTGGCCACCCTCGCCGGAGCGCGCGGGCGCCGCTTCGCACTCTCACTGGGCTTCGGCATCGGCGCTGCCGGCACGGTCGTCGTGCTCGCCGGCGTCATCATCGCCTGGCTGCCGCTGTTCCTGGCGGGCATGCTCATGTGCGGCTCAGCGACTGCTGCCGGTCTGCAGGCCCGCTACGCCGCCGTCGACCTCGCCGATCCGGCCCGCGCGGCCCGGGCGATGTCGCTGGTCGTGTGGGCCACGACCGTCGGCTCGGTGCTCGGGCCCAACTTCACTGCCCCTGGCGCCCGGCTCGGCGAGCAGCTCGGCCTCAACCCGCTGGCCGGGCCGTATGTCATCTCGATGGTCTGCTTCGCCCTTGCCGTCGCGTGTACGGCCCTGCTGCCCGGCCGCGTGGCCAGCCAGCTCCCGGCCGCTGCCGGAACGGCACCTGCCCCGGCAGCGGAGACCACCGCCTCGGGCCCGGAGGCCACCGACTCGGGCCCGGAGATCACCGCCTCGGGCAAGGGGGTAACCGCGCCCGAGGCGGGGGAGACCGCCGATGACCGGCGCCCGCCCGTCGGGGCGCGGCTGGGCCTGGTCGACGCGCTGCGGTTCGTCGCCGCCCGGCCGGTCCCGCTGTTCGCCATCATCACGATCGTCGCCGGGCAGATGATGATGACCAACGTCATGGTCATGACGCCGCTGCACATGGACCACCACGGCTTCCACCTGGGCGAGGTCGGGCTCGTCATCAGCATCCACATCGCCGGCATGTACGGGCTGTCTCCGCTGTTCGGGTGGATGGCCGACCGCTACGGCCCGTTCACCGTCATCATCACCGGCATCATCAGCTTCGTCATCACCATCATCCTCGGCGTCCTCGATGCGCTGCGCGAGGTGTCCTCGATGCCGCTGCTGACGACCGCACTGTTCCTGCTCGGGGTGTCGTGGTCGATGACGCTCATCGGCGGTTCGGCGCTGCTGAGCGCCAGCGTGCCCGCGCGGGCGAAGCTGACCCTGCAGGGCGCCTCGGATTCGGCGATGAACCTCGGCGGCGCGCTCATGGCCGCCACCGCCGGCACCGTGCTCGGCCTCGGCGGATTCCTGTGGATCAACCTCTCGGCCTCATTCGTGCTGCTGGCCACCGTGCTCATCGGCCTGCGCGCAGCACTGTACGCCCGCCGGGCCGCCCGCGCGGTGCGCGGACCGCGCCGGCCAGCCCTCACCCGCCGCTGAGCCGTAGGCTCGCCAGGCGCCAGTGAGGCCCCGGACATGCGCCCGGGGCCTCACCGCGTCAGCAGTCTCAGACGGCCAGCCAGATGCCGAGACCCGCAACACCGGCGACGATGAGCGTCGACAGGGTGGCCAGCAGCACCGGCATGAAGCCGAGCCTGATGAGCGACTTGATGTGCACGCCGGAGCCGAGGGCGAACATCGCCGCGGTCAGCGCGATCGTCTGGCCGATGCCGGCGGTGGTGACGGCCCAGTCGGGCAGCCAGCCGAGCGTGCGGATGATCGCCATGGCGAGGAAGCCGATGATGAACAGCGGCACCAGCGGCGGACGGGCGGCCTTGACCTCGGAGTCCGGGCCCGGGGTCAGGGACGAAGCCGAGGAGCGGCGCACCGAGATCGCAAGGATCGCCACGATCGGGGCGAGCATGAGCACACGGGCGAGCTTGACGACAACGGCGACCTTGAGCGCCTCGGGCCCGATGATCCCGCCGATCGCCACAACCTGGGCGACCTCATGGGTTGAGGCACCGGCCCACATGCCGGCGGTCTCCTCACCCAGGCCCAGCAGGCCGGCGAGGAGCGGGACGGCGGCGATCATGAGGGTGCCGAAGAGCACGACGAGGGCGATCGCTGCGGCGACGTCCTCCTTGCGGGCGCGCACCGTCGACTCGACGCCGGCGATCGCGGCGGCACCGCAGATCGAGAAGCCGCAGCCGATGAGCAGCGACAGATCCCGGCCCATGCCGAGCGCACGGCCGAGCCCGATCGTGCCGAGCATGCCGATGGCGACGACGGCGATGACGACGAGGATCAGCTTCCAGCCCAGCGACATGATGTCACCGAGCACCAGCTGCGCGCCGAGCAGGATGATGCCCAGACGCAGGACCTTCTTCGCGGAGAACTGCATGCCCGGGGCCCACGATCCCGGCAGCTCGCCCATCACGTTGCGCAGCACGATGCCGAGGATGATCGCGATGAGCAGCGCGGAGGCCAGCGGCACGAAGTGCGCGATCCCCATCGCCACCGGCGTGGCCGCAGCGCACACGGCAAGCCCGGGGAGGAACTTCCCGAGGCGGTGGTCGGTGAGCCTGCGGCCCGGCCCGTGCGGGGCGGCCGGGCTGGTCTGGGATGGGCGTGCCGGCGGGGCGGTGGCGCCAGCCCGGTGAGTCGTCGAGTCGCTGTGTTCTGCCATACCCTCAACTCTGGGGGAGCCGGCGAGCCGCCAGTAGACCCCAGTTCCGTCCCACCCTCATATGAACTTGATATGACCGGGCTTCGGGCGCACACTTGAGACCATGACCTCGCCCGATGCCGTGCACCCGCCAGCCGGCCGCCTGCCTGACCCGCAGGTGCTGGCCCTGCTCGTCGAACTCGACCGGCACACCACCTCGATCGGCCAGGCCGCCCGCGCTCTCAACCTCGCGCAGCCCAACGCCTCGCGGATGCTGCGCACCTTCGAACGCGAATCCGGCATCCCGCTGCTCAACCGCAGCCCGCGCGGCACCACGCTCACCCCGCAGGGGCAGGCACTGGCAGCCTGGGCCGCCGAGATCATGACCGGCTATGATCACCTGCTCTCCGGGATGGCCGCACTGCGCCGGGAGGTCGGCGCGCGCGTGCGGGTGAGTGCGTCGATGACGATCGCCGAGCATCTGCTGCCGCGCTGGCTCGAGCGCTTCCGCGCCGCCCACCCCAACGCCGATGTCGGCATGAGCATCGGCAATACGACAGCGGTGTGCGCCACGGTCCGCGAGGGCAGCTGCGACATCGGGCTGATCGAATCGGCTGAGGTGCCCGAGGACCTCACCGCGCGTCTCATCGGCACCGACGCGCTGGTCATCGTCGCCACACCCGCCATCGCGGCGCAGTGGGCCGGTCCCGAGGTCGTGTCCGCCACCGCACTGGCGGCGCGTCCGCTCGTGGTCCGGGAGGAGGGCTCAGGCACCCGCGGCGTCATCGACGCGGCACTGGCGGCGGCCGGGGGAGTGCAGGTGGCCGCGGCGTTTCCGTCGAACGCCGCAGTCAAGGTCGCCGCGCTCGCCGGGCTGGCACCAGCGGCGATCTCACGGCTGGCCGTCGAGTCCGAGCTGCGCACCGGCAGCCTCGTCGAGATTCCGGTGGCTGACGACGTCCGGCTCGACCGGCAACTGCACGCGCTGTGGGCGAAGGGTCACAGGCTGCGCGGGGCGGCTGCGGACTTCCTCGCGCTCATCCACGAGGAGTAGCAGCGTGCCTCGGCTCGAAATACTGGGCCACCCCGGCTCAACGTGGCTGCGGGGCGGCCTGCGTATCAGCTGGAGAGCAACCTATCCAGGATTCGGTTTCTAGATCCTCGATTGAATCCTTCAAAGTACGTGCTGTGTGTGACCTTGACCGTTTCGATCGAGTCAGACCCGACAAGGACGATATCGACTGAGCTCGAATCACGGTACTTGGCTTCGCGAACGGCATATTCTTCGACAGCGCGCTCGGCGTCATCGCCGAAGTCGAGTTGCTCAATGAGCTCGTCTTTGGCATGGTCAAAGACGAGCAAGAAATGCTTGATCCCGCTCATTCAGTCTCCTCTGTCGGTCCTAGAGCCGCATCTACCTGGATCCACAGGGTCTCGAACTCGGCGTTCAAATGCGCTGGCGGAGTCGTTCCGCCATCCTCATGAGCGTACAGCTCAGACAGAGCGCGGGCAAACCTCTGAATGACGTGGTCTCCTGAATCCTGTTTGAAGTTCTCCCCGACTTGTCCTGAGAACCCCTCTACCATCTGGGCCCACACGTGCATCCTTCTAGATGTAGTTCCCCGTGAGGTTGTGAACGCGGTCGGCTGGGGTGAGGCCTCCGATAGCGGTGTGGGCTCGATGCTGATTG
>NZ_JACSPY010000014.1 GCF_014836885.1 Brevibacterium gallinarum | reverse complement strand
TGCGTGTCGTTACCCACCTCGATACCGGGGGTCTTCTCTGACCTCAAATCCCGTTCACAACCTCCCGAGGAACTACATCTAGGGGAGCGACACCGGCACCAGGGGAACTGGCGCGGGCTGCTCAGCTGAGTTCGGAGCTGGCTGCGCCGCTGTGATCTGTGCGCAGATAGAGACCTGCCGCATTGCCCCACAGCGCGGCCTGCGCCTGCTCAGCAGTCAGCACGTCCCGGATGAGGGAGAGATCCTCGTCGGCGAACGGCCGCGGTGCCCGTGTCGAGGGCAGGTCGGTGCCGGCCATGAGCGCCTGCGGGTTCGCCTCGGCGATCTGCCGCAGAGCTTCGGCCGGGTCGAGATCGATGCGGCCGAGACCGGTGGCCTTGACCTTCGCCCCGACCTCAGCGAGGCGCAGCAGCTGCGGAAACCCAGCCTGCGAGAGCCCGAGGTGGTCGATGCTCACCTGCGGCAGCCCGGTCAGCAGCGGGCTGAGCTCGCCGAGATCGCGGGCGTCGAGATAGAACTCGGCATGCCAGCCGGCACGCTCCCAGACCCGGGTGGCGAGCTGCTCGACATCGTCGATGCCAGCCGAACCTCCGCGGCGCAGATTGAACCGCACCGCCCGCACCCCAGCGGCATCGAGCGCATCGATCTGCGCGTCCGTGACACTGACCGGCACCTGCGCGACCCCGACGAAACCCGGCCCGAGCGCCTCAAGCGCTGCGACAAGATACGTCTGGTCGAAGCCCTGGAACGACCCGGAGACCACCGCGCCGCCGGTGACCTCCATGCCGACCGAGTCAGGCAGGCCTGCGATGCGCTGCCGGTAGTCGGCGACGGCGAAGGGATCGGGCAGATACCCGTCATTGGCGGTGAGCGGGAAAGCCGGGTCGATGATGTGCAGATGGGCGTCGAAGACCGGCTGCATGATCACTCCTCATCTCAGGTGATCCGGTTGCCGGCCATCGTAACCGCCGGCAGAACCCGCGCCGCCCGCTCCGGCTGCCTGCCGGCCCGCCGGCACCTCGGTGTGCTCGTCTTCGGACTATGAGCAGATATTCACGTCCTCACTTCTGAAACTGATTGAGCGATGGAATAAGGTTGAAGGCGAGCCCGTTATGCCGGACAGAGCCTGGCACAACCGACGGGCCGCCATCCACGTATGAGGAGGATTCTCATGGTTGAGCAGTACACGCTCCCGGACCTGCCCTATGACTACGCAGCACTTGAGCCGCATATCTCGGCCAAGATCATGGAGCTGCACCACGACAAGCACCACGCCACCTACGTCAAGGGCGCCAACACCGCCCTGGAGCAGCTGGCCGAGGCCCGTGAGTCCGGCGACCTGTCGGACCTGCCGAAGCTCACCCGCGACCTGCAGTTCAACCTCGGCGGCCATGTCAACCACTCGATCTTCTGGAACAACATGTCCCCGGACGGCGGCGACAAGCCGGTCGGCGAACTCGCAGCAGCCATCGATGACGCCTTCGGCTCGTTCGACAAGTTCCGCGAGCAGTTCACCACCGCCGCGACCACCATCCAGGGTTCGGGCTGGGCTGTGCTGTACTACGACGCCCTCGGCGGCAACCTGCTCATCGGCCAGCTGAAGGATCAGCAGTCCGACATCCAGCTCGGCGGTGTGCCGGTTCTGCAGCTCGACATGTGGGAGCACGCCTTCTACCTCGACTACCAGAACGTCAAGCCTGACTACGTCAAGGCCTGGTGGAACGTCGTGAACTGGGAGGACGCCGGAGCCCGCTTCGAGCGCGCCCGCCAGCAGACCAAGGGCATGCTGCTCGGCTGAACCGCCGCGCACTGAAACCCCGGCGGCTCGGATCCACCCGGATCCGGGCCGCCACTGCATTCAGCACAAGGCACCTTGTCTCCGCTAAGCTGTCACGATGACTGATTCCCTGTTCCGCCTCGCGCACTGGCAGCCGGAGATTGCCGTGCAGCTCATCGAGATCCACCAGGCTGCGCTGCGCGATGACGACGTCGACCTGCTGCGCAACACTCCGGAGCTCGCAGACGCTGTGGCAGCCGCGCACTTCGCCCAGAAGCTCGCCGCCACCGAGGCCGAGGGAACCATGTGTGCGCGGGTGATCCTCGGCACCGGGGAGGCAGAGGGGCGGGTGCTCGGGCAGGTGATGGCCTCCCAGATCGAGCGGACCCATTCGACCGCGTGGATCTCCTACTGGCTGCGCCCAGAAGCCCGCGGACGCGGGATCGCGTCTGCGGCACTGCGCCAGTGCGTGGACCTGCTGCACGACGAGTGCGGCATCTACCGGCTGGAACTCGGCCACCGGATCGACAATCCGGCATCCGGGCACGTCGCCGCGGCGGCCGGGTTCCTGCGCGAAGGCACCGAACGGCAGCGGCTGACCTACGGCAGGCAGCGCTACGACGTCCACCGGTGGGCCAGGCTCGCCGGCGACCCCAGGCCGTGGCAGGTGAGTCGCGAAGGCCACACCGCCTCGCACGCGGCCGGGCACTAGACTGAAACCCACGCACCCGCGATCTGAAAAGAGGAACATGAGCGCAATCCGCGTCGCCGTCATCGGAGCTCACGGACGCATGGGCAGCCACGCCGTCGAAGCGATCGAAGCCGCAGACGGACTCGAACTCGCCGCCGCCCTCGGCAGCTCCGACTCCCTCGACTCCCTCACCGGCGCCGATATCGACGTCGCCGTCGAACTCACCGTGCCCAAGGCGACCGCCGACAACGTCGCCTTCCTCGTCTCCCACGGCATCGACACCGTCGTCGGCACCACCGGCTGGGACGCCGAACGCCTCGACGCACTGGAGAAGCAGCTGGCCGACCAGCCGGGCACCGGCGTGCTCATCGCCCCGAACTTCTCGATCGGTGCGGTGCTGGCGATGCACTTCGCGGAGATCGCCGCCGCCTACTTCGACTCCGCTGAAGTGCTCGAGATCCACCACCCGCGCAAACTCGATGCGCCCTCGGGAACCGCCGCCCACACCGCCCAGCGGATCGCCGCCGCCCGCAAGCAGGCAGGCCTCGGGCCCGCCCCGGACGCCACCGAATCGGATCCCGACGGCGCCCGCGGAGCGGTCATCGACGGCATCCACGTCCACGCCGTCCGGCAGGCCGGCATGAACGCCAGCGAGGAGATCATGTTCGGCTCCCAGGGCGAGGCGCTCACCATCCGCACCGACACCTTCGACACGCAGGCCTTCATGCCCGGCATCATCACCGCCGTGCGCGCCATCGGCGACAAGCCCGGCCTGACCGTCGGGCTCGAGCACTTCCTGTCGATCTGAGCACCGCAGCACGCATGTCGAAAGCGAAGCTCGGCGCACTCATCATCTCAGCGCTGCTGGTCCTATACCTCTTCTTCATGCTCCAGCGCGCCTGGATCATGCTGAGCGACCCCAACCTCATCGCCAAAGCACTCGGGATCGCCCTCCTCGTCCTGCCCATCGTCGGGGCATGGGCGCTCATCCGCGAGCTGCTCTTCGGCACCGCGATGGAACGCCTGGCCAGGATCCTCGGCACGGAGGGCGGACTGCCGCCGGACACGCTGCCGCGCACCCCCGGCGGGAAGATCATCCGCGCAGCAGCCGAGGAGGAGTTCGAGAAGTACCGCGCCGAAACCGAAGCCGCCCCCGATGACTGGCGCAGCTGGTTCCGCCTCTCCTGTGCCTACGACGCCGCCGGTGACCGGCGCCGGGCGCGCGCGGCGATGCGGCACGCGATCAAGCTGGAGAAGACAGCAGCCTGAGACCGGCTCACGCCCGCCAGGCGGGCGAGGCCGGCAGGAGGCCTGCCCGCACCCAGGCGACCAGCCGGCTGAGCGGCCACTCGAGCGGTCCGCGCGGACTGACGAACCGCACCCACAGGGTGGCGAAGATCAGTGCTGCGACGATGTGCACCGCCAGGCCCGCCAGCGGCGGCAGGAGCGCATCAGTGAACGCCACGCCGATGACGTGGACGGTGTAGATGCTCAGCGGCATGGCACCGGCTGCGACGAACGGGGCCAGCCAGCGCAGCGCCGGCCCGCGCGCGGCGAGCATGCACACCGCCAGCACCGCGACCGCCACCCCCGCGGTGTGCAGCAGGTCCAGGGGAGTGGCCGAGTGCGGACCGGCCATCACCAGCCACCACCAGGAGCCCGGCGGGGTCGTGCCGTAGTTGCCGACCATGAGCAGATACTCCAGGTCGGAGCCGAACGGATCCGCACCCGAGGCGAGCTCGGCCTCGAGCACGGCCCGCCCGCCCATCGTCAGCAGCAGCGAGGAGGCGAACAGCGCCAATGCCGCCACCGCGGAGCCGATGAACGCCAACCCGGTCCACAGGCTGCGCGAGGTCCAGTCGAGGCGGGCGATGCACATGCCCAGCAGCACGAAGCCCATCCACTGCAGCACCGGGTAGTACCCGGTGATCGCCAGCTCCGTCAGCAGCAGTCCCGGATCGGCGAGCATGAACACATCCGGGACGTCGTAGCTGGGGTACAGGCCCTGCCCGGTGCGCAGCGCATGGCTGAGGAACGGGGTGGCGATGAGCCACACCGGAGCCAGGATGCCGAGTGCCAGCCGGGGCAGGCGCAGCAGGAACGAGGCGATGATGAACATCAGCCCGTAATTCGCCAGGATCACCGCCACAGAGGAGCCGAGGGAAGCCAGCAGCAGGCCGAGGACGAAGATCACCGCCCCGCGCACCCACAGCCCGGAGGCGGCCGCCAGCCAGGCACGCGGCCCGGGGACGGAGAGCAGGGTGCGGGTCGAGAGCACCACCGAGACGCCGGCGAGCACGGCGAACAGAGCCGAGGAACGGCCGGCGAAGAGCGTCGCCCAGGTCGGATCCGGGTCATCGAGGGGAACGATATGTGTGATCATCATCCCGAACAGCGCGATCGACCGCGCCAGGTCCACACCCAGCAGACGCATCCCGGCGGCCGGGCCCGAGGCGGTGGCCGGCCTGGCAGCAGGCGGGCCGGCAGGCGAGTCGGACATGGATCCTCCCGGTGATGCGAGGCGCAGAATATCGCCCCCGATTCTTCCACAGCCGCCGTGCCTGTCCTCTCAGCTGCAACCAGCGGCGGTAGGATGAGACCATGGCTATGGTGAACTCTGCGCAGGCACACGATGCCGCCGCGGCCTTCGGCACGGTCGGCACCGCAATGGTGACTCCCTTCTCCGCCTCGGGAGACGTCGACTACGACACCGCCGAGGCGCTCGCCGCCCACCTCGTCGACCTCGGCAACAACATGCTCGTCGTCTCCGGGACCACCGGCGAATCGCCGACGACGACCGATGCCGAGAAGTCCGAACTGCTCACCGCCGCCCGCCGCGGCGCCGGTGATCGCGCCAAGCTCGTCGCCGGGATCGGGACGAACAACACCACCCATTCGATCGAACTCGCCCAGCAGGCCCGCGACGCCGGTGCCGACGGGCTGCTGCTCGTCACCCCGTACTACTCGAAGCCGCCGCAGGACGCCATCATCACGCATATGCGCGCTGTCGCCGATGCCACCGACCTGCCGGTGATGCTCTACGACATTCCCGGCCGCTCCAGCGTGCCGCTCGAGCCGGCCACCCTGGCCGCCCTCGACGCCCACCCGAACATCCTCGCCGTCAAGGACGCCAAGGGCGACATCGCCTCGGCCCTGCAGGTGATGAGCGAGACGGGCCTGACCTACTACTCCGGTGAGGACGCACTCAACCTGCCGCTCATGAGCTGCGGGGCGATCGGCGTCGTCTCCGTCGCCGGGCACGTCTGCGCCGACCGGCTCGCCCAGATGACCGAGTATGTCGCCGCCAACGATCTCAACGCTGCCCGCGACGTGGCAGCGGGTCTCGTCAGCCTCATCGACGCCATCATGAACCACATGCCGGGAGCGATCTCCGCCAAGGCGGCGCTCGAGCTCCAGGGTGTGCTTCCCACCCGCGCAACCCGCCTGCCGCTGCTTGAGGCATCGGAGGACCAGGTGGAGTTCCTGCGCCGCGAAATGACAAGGAGCGGTTACCTCACGTGACCAACCAGATGACGAACTACGCGATCGATCCCGGCGACCCACCGAAGGCAGACCCCGAGGCGATGCGCATCGTCGCCCTCGGCGGCCTCGGCGAGGTCGGCAGGAACATGACCGTCTTCGAGTACCGCGGCAAGCTGCTCATCGTCGACTGCGGTGTGCTCTTCCCCGAAGAGGAGCAGCCCGGCGTCGACCTCATCCTGCCTGACTTCAGCTACCTCGACGACCGGATGGACGACATCGTCGGCCTGGTCCTCACCCACGGGCACGAAGACCACATCGGCGCTGTGCCCTACCTGCTCAAGCGCCGCGAGGACATCCCCGTCCTCGGCTCGTCGCTGACCCTGGCGCTGGTGGAGGCGAAGCTCAAGGAGCACCGCCTGCGCAAGACCGTCACCCGCGTGGTGCGCGAGAACGAAACCGACCAGCTCGGGCCCTTCGACCTCGAGTTCGTCGCCGTCAACCACTCGATCCCCGACGCCCTGGCCGTGTTCATCCGCACCGGTGCGGGCACCGTGCTGCACACCGGCGACTTCAAGATGGACCAGCTGCCGCTCGACCGCCGGATCACCGACCTGCGCGCCTTCGCCCGCCTCGGCGAAGAGGGTGTTGACCTGTTCCTCACCGACTCGACCAACGCCGAGGTTCCCGGCTTCACCGCCCCGGAGAAGGAGATCGGCCCGGTCCTCGACTCCGTCATCGCCACGGCGACCAACCGGGTCATCGTCGCCTCCTTCGCCTCCCACGTCCACCGCGTCCAGCAGGTCCTCGAAGCCGCCCAGGCGCACGGCCGCAAGGTCGTGCTCGTCGGCCGGTCGATGGTGCGCAATATGAAGATCGCCCAGGACCTCGGGTTCCTGCACGCCCCGCGCGGGGTCATCATCGACATGAAGGACCTCGACAAATACCCCGACGACCAGATCGTGCTCATGTGCACCGGCTCCCAGGGCGAGCCGATGGCAGCGCTATCGCGGATGGCCAACGGCTCGCATCCGAAGGTCGAGGTCAGCGCCGATGACACGATCATTCTCGCTTCCTCGCTCATCCCCGGCAACGAGACCTCGGTCTACCGCGTCATCAACGGGCTCATGAAGCTCGGCGCCCGTGTTGTGCACAAGGGCAACGCGAAGGTCCACGTCTCCGGCCACGCCTCGGCCGGGGAGCTGCTGTACTGCTACAACATCGTCAAGCCCAAGGGCGTCATGCCCGTCCACGGCGAATGGCGGCACATGCTCGCCAACGGCAAGCTCGCCGCCCAGACCGGTGTGCCGGAGGAGAACATCGTCATCGCCGATGACGGCTGGGTCGTCGACCTCAAGGACGGCCGTGCCCGGGTGGTCGGCGCCGTCGACTGCGAATACGTCTTCGTCGACGGCTCCTCGGTCGGCGAGATCACCGAAGCCGACCTCAAGGACCGGCGCATCCTCGCTGGCGAGGGCTTCGTGTCGATCTTCATGACCGTCGACACGCAGGCGCAGAAGGTCATCACCGGGCCGGTCATCAACTCCCGCGGCATGGCCGAAGACGACGATGTGTTCGACCACATCAAACCCAAGATCGCCGACGCGGTGGCCGAAGCGCTCACCGACGGGGTCAAGGACCAGCACAAGCTCCAGCAGATCATCCGCCGCACCATCGGCCGCTGGATCTCCTCGCGGCTGCGCCGCCGGCCGATGATCGTGCCGATGGTCGTCGTCGTCCCCGGAGCCGACGCCGCCGTGCAGTGACCGGCAGGCGGCTGCCGGACAGCCGGCAGCCGCCGCACACGCGGCAGCGCCCGGACACGCGGCAGCCGCCGCGCCATTTCCCTACACGCCGAGCCAAATTCGGCCCGGCCTGCCGCCGCGCCCCTACGATAGGCATCATGGCGACCAGTACGACTTCCCCCGCTGGTACCGGACGCAAGAGGCGCGGCACGCAGGCCGCTCCCGCTGCGCGCGGCCCCAAGGGGACTCACGACACCCAGGGACCCAGCGTGTTCACTGGGGCATGGATGGGAGTGGCACATATGGCAGGCAACCGCGCCCGCAACGTGTTCACCGAGACACCCGACGACGACAATCCCAACCGCCGCGACGGCACGGCCTTCTTCCTCGTCGGCCTCGCCATCGTCTTCGCCGCCTTCGAATGGTGGCACATCCCCGGCCCGTTCGGTGACGGCGTGCGCGCCATCGTCGAAGGCACCTTCGGCCGGGTCGCCCTCGCCCTGCCGGTGCTGCTGCTCGGCTACGCGCTGCGGCTGTTCCTGCGCGGCCGCGAAACCCGCGGCAACAACCGCATCCTCATCGGCCTCATCGGCTTCATCTTCGCCGCCGCAGGCCTGGCGCACATCGCCGTGGGCACCCCGACGTTCGCCAATTCGCACGCCGCGCTCATCAACGGCGGCGGCGCACTCGGCTTCATCATCTCCTCACCGCTGGTCGCAGCCACCACCTCGTATGTCGCCGTGCCGCTGCTCGTGCTGCTCGGCCTGTTCTCCGTCCTCGTCATCACCGCCACCCCGGTCAACCGGATCCCGCAGCGCATCTACGACGCCTACTGCGCCCTGACCGGCCACACCCAGCCGGCCCACGCCGACGAGGACGAGGCCCCGGCCGCCGATGACCTCGTCAGCGAAGGCCGGCAGACGAACACGCTCAAGCCGATGGGCTCCAAGCGCCGGTCGCGGAAGAAGAAGCTCGACGTCGAAGCCGAGCTCGCCAAGGCCGCCGCCGACCCGGACGTCGACCCGGCCTACGACAAGGCCTACATCCACGAGAACGACGTCACCGGTGACACGCCGGTGCACGATGAGCTCTACGACGTCGACGCGCCCGGCCCCAAGCCCGGTGAGCGCCGCCCGACCAAGGCCGAACAGGACGCCGCGAAGATCCGGGAGGACGCCGCCACCCGCGTGCTCGGCGCCTCGGGAGGGGGCAGCACGGCCGCCGGTGCGGCCGCAGGCACGGTGCCCAACGTCTCGACCCCGGCCCCGCAGGCCACCGGCGAGCTGCCCGAACGCACCGAGCAGCTGACCCTGGCCGGCGATGTCACCTACACGCTGCCCTCATCCGACGCGCTCGTCGCCGGCCCGCCGGCCAAGGAGCGCTCCGAGGCCAACGACCGGGTCGTCGAATCCCTGCGCGAGGTGTTCGACCAGTTCGGCATCGACGCCCACGTCACCGGGTTCTCCCGCGGCCCGACCGTCACCCGCTACATCGTCGAGCTCGGCACCGGCGTCAAGGTCGAGAAGGTCACCGCGCTGTCGAAGAACATCGCCTACGCCGTCGCCAGCCCGGATGTGCGGATCATCTCCCCGATTCCGGGCAAGCGGGCGATCGGCATCGAGATCCCCAACACCGACCGCGAAACCGTCGCACTCGGCGACGTGCTGCGCTCGCAGGCCGCCCGGCAGACGGAGAACCCGATGGTCGTCGGGCTCGGCAAGGACGTCGAAGGCGGCTTCGTCGTCGCCGATCTGGCGAAGATGCCGCACCTGCTCGTCGCCGGTGCGACCGGTTCGGGCAAGTCGAGCTTCGTCAACTCGATGATCACCTCGATCATGATGCGCGCGACCCCCGACGAGGTGCGCATGATCCTCGTCGACCCCAAACGCGTCGAGCTCACCATCTACGCCGGCATCCCGCACCTCATCACCCCGATCATCACCGACCCGAAGAAGGCCGCCGAGGCTCTCGACTGGGTGGTGCGGGAGATGGACACCCGGTACGACGACCTGGCCCACTTCGGGTTCAAGCACGTCAAGGAGTTCAACAAGGCCGTCCGCGAGGGCACCGTCACCGCGCCTCCCGGCTCGGAGCGCGAACTCCACCCGTACCCGTACCTGCTCGTCGTCATCGACGAGCTCGCCGACCTCATGATGGTCGCCCCCCGCGATGTCGAGGCCTCCGTCCAGCGGATCACGCAGCTCGCCCGCGCCGCCGGCATCCACCTCGTGCTCGCCACCCAGCGGCCCTCGGTCGACGTCGTCACCGGCCTCATCAAGGCCAATGTGCCCTCCCGTCTGGCGTTCGCGACCTCCTCGCTGGCCGACTCACGCGTCGTGCTCGACCAGCCGGGTGCGGAGAAGCTCATCGGCCAGGGCGACGCACTGTTCCTGCCGATGGGCGCAGCCAAGCCGATGCGCGTGCAGGGCGCGTGGGTCAACGAATCGGAGATCCACACCGTCGTCGAGCACGTCAAGGGCGAACTCACCCCGGTCTACCGCGAGGACGTCGCCGTCGACGAGCCGAAGAAGGTCATCGACGAGGAGATCGGCGATGACCTCGAGCTGCTCATCCAGGCCGCCGAACAGGTCGTGACCACCCAGTTCGGCTCGACGTCGATGCTGCAGCGCAAGCTGCGCGTCGGCTTCGCCAAGGGCGGCCGGCTCATGGACCTGCTCGAATCCCGCGGCATCGTCGGCCCCTCGGAGGGACCGAAGGCCCGCGACGTGCTCATCACCCCCGAACAGCTGCCCGAGGTCATCGCCCGCCTGCGCGGCGAGGACCCGCCGGCCGCTCCCGAGGCGCCGGCCGCCTCGGGCACAGGTGACCCGGCTGGCGCTCCGGAAGGCGACCAGGCCTACGACTCACCGGTGGCCACCGACGACGACGCCGCCGGCTTCCAGCCCGGCGACATCGACCCGGAGACCGGCCTGGAGATCGTCGAGGCCTCCGGTGAAGACGCGTGGCAGCTGACGAACCGGTGAGCGAACCGCGCTACACCGCCGCCTCGACGCGGGATCAGATCGTCGAGATCATGCGCGCATTCGGCGCCGGTGAGCAGGTTGCTGAGATCTGCACCGAGGTGATGTTCCACACCGACCTGTCCGGCATCGACTCCCACGGCATCTCCATGCTGCCGATCTACCACCAGGAGATCGCCGAGGGATTCATCGACCCGGCCGCCGAACCGGTCATCGAACACGACCACGGCGCCAGCGTCCTCATCGACGCGCGTGCCGGGTTCGGGCACCTGGCCGGGCATGCGGGGATGCGCCAGGCGATGGCGAAGGCCCGTGAGTTCGGCATCGGGCTGACCACCGTGCACCGCGCCAACCACTACGGGGCCGCCGGTTATTATGCGCTCATGGCCGCCCGCGAAGGCCTCATCGGCCTGTCGATGTGCTCGACCCGCGGAGCGCTGCAGACCCCGACGGGTGCCAAGCACCCGTTCATGGGCACCAACCCGATCGGCTTCGCCGCCCCGACCGGTGACGACGAACCGGTCGTGCTCGATATGGCCACGACGACCGTGCCGCTGAACAAGGTGAAAGTCCACGAGCTCACCGGCCGCCAGCTCGGCTCCGACTGGGTCACCGACACCACCGGCACACCGGTCCGCGACGCCGCAGCCGCCTATGCCGGACTGACCGACGAATCCGGCAATTACGGCCTCAGCCCGCTCGGCGGGCCCGGCCCGCAGGCCGCCGGGCACAAAGGCTACGGCCTGGCGACCATGGTGCAGATCCTGTCGGCAGCACTCGGCGGAGCCGACCAGCCGGGCAACAGGGACGGCTTCCACGACGTCGGCTACACCTTCATCGCCATCGACCCCGGTCTCGTCAACCCCGCCGACCCGGCAGCCGGCTACACCGCGCAGCTGCGGGAGGACCTGCGGGCAGCCGCACCGCTGGACCCGGCCGTGCCCGTCCAGGTCGCAGGAGACCCGCAGATCGCCCACCGCGCCGACCGCTCAGCCCACGGCATCCCACTGGCCGCACGGCTGACCGAACAGCTCGCAGCACTGTGCGCCGACCTCGGCTGCCGATACCTGCTGGAGGCCCAGCCACCGGCCTGAACAGGGGGTGAGTGAGCGGCTAGACTGGCCGGTGATGACTTCACACGATGCGGCTGCCCAGAAGCCGAGCAACTTCAACGTCCCGAACGTCCTCACGACGGTGCGGATCCTGCTCGTCCCCGTCTTCCTCTTCGTGCTGCTCGCCCACGACGGCCTCGACCCGGTGTGGCGGCTGTGGGCGCTCATTATCTTCCTGCTTGCGATGATCACCGACAAGATCGACGGCGACATCGCCCGCCGCTACAACCTCATCACCGACTTCGGCAAGATCGCCGACCCGATCGCCGACAAGGCCCTCATGTCCGCCGCCCTGCTGGGTCTGTGGTGGATCGGCGTGCTGCCGATCTGGATCCCGGTCATCATTCTCATCCGCGAATTCGGCATCACCATCCTCAGACTCCTCATCGTCAAGCGCATCGTGCTGCCGGCCTCGAAGGGCGGCAAGCTCAAAACCGTGCTGCAGACCGTTGCGCTGGCGCTGTTCATCGCCATCGCCCCGCTGCACGCCGTGCTGCCGGCCATCGTGACGTTCTGGCTCGTCATCTTCGCCTGGGTCGTGCTCACCGCCGCGGTCATCGTCACGATCGTCACCGGTGTCGACTACCTCGTCCAGATCTACAAGCGGCTCAAGGTCACCCCGTGAGAACCGCCGAGATCATCCGCCGCCTGACCGACGCCGGGCTGACCGTGGCCACCTGCGAATCGCTGACCGCCGGGAAGCTCGCGGCCACGATCGCCGACGTGCCCGGCGCCTCGGCCGTGCTGCGCGGGGGACTGGTCACCTATGCCACCGACCTCAAAACCGCACTGGTCGGCGTCGACGCCGACCTGCTCACCGCCTCGGGAGCGGTCCACCCGCAGGTCGCCGCCCAGATGGCCACCGGCGCCGCCCGCGCCTGCCAGGCCGATATCGCATTGGCCTGCACCGGGGTCGCCGGACCGGACCCGCAGGACGGCCAGCCGGTCGGCCGGGTCTTCACCGCCCTGCTCGCCCCGCAGATGGCCGAACCCGAGGTGGTGGGCCACGATTTCTCCGGCGACCGCGCCCAGATCCGGCAGGCGACCGTCGAGGCCTGCCTGTCCCAGCTGGCCGCCTGGGTGCAAGATCGCTGGGCATTGTCTTAAACAGCGGCCCTGAGGCGGCGCCGGATTGACGGAAACGGTAGATTGGATGGAACAAACCACAGCACCGCGGTGTTGAAGGTTTCACATGAACCCTGTCGCTGAGAAAGGACGCACATGACTCTTCTGCGGACCGAGATCGGTGACACGCTGAGGACCGCACGTCGCCGGCAGAACCGAACCCTGCGCGACGTCTCCACCGGGGCCAGCGTGTCCCTGGGCTACCTGAGTGAGATCGAACGCGGCCAGAAGGAGGCCTCCTCCGAGCTGCTCGCCGCCATCTGCGAAGCCCTCGATATGCCGGTCTCCCTACTGCTGCGCGAGGTCAGCGACCGCTTCGCGATCAGCGAAGGCGTCGACATTCCCGACACCGTTCCCGCCGAGCTGTCCGAGCGCGTGCTCGCAGACGAAGCGCTCGCCGGACAGGCCTGATGCGCCACACCGCCTACTGGGAGCTGATGAACGACGAGTTCGGCTCCATCCGCGCAGCCTCCCTGCACACCGACTTGGCGCTCTCAGCGCTGGGCTCACGCACCCCGGCCGAGGCGTTCGAAGCCGGATTCGAGGCACGTGAGATCTGGTTGGCTGTCTGCGCTGCCGCAGGTGTTCCCGAAGAGCGCTGGCTCGGTCAGGACAAGAAGCCGCGGGCCAACCCGTTCTGAGCAGGTGTGGGGACGCTGGCGTCGAGCGAAGACTCTGCGTCACACATGCGGAGGCGAGCTTCGACCAGAGGGCAACATCGACGACACGCCGCACATTTCGAACTGATGTTCGCATGAGCCGCTATAGTGGTGCCCAGATACGCCGCCCGGCTGTGACCACAGGTGCGCAGTGCGCGGGTTGTCCACAGCTTCACATCGTGAATCGAGTCGATGTCAGCGCCGGAGCCTAGAGTTGCTGGCAGATCGATGAACCACCTCAAGGAGGAACCCATGGCAGCGAAGAACACGCGCGGCGCCGCACCGGCCGCCGGCAACCGGGAGAAGGCGCTCGAAGCGACCGTCTCGCAGATCGACCGCCAGTTCGGCAAGGGTGCTGTCATGCGCCTGGGCGAAGAGACCCGCCAGCCGATTGCGGCGATCCCGACCGGATCGATCGCCCTCGACATCGCCCTCGGCGTTGGCGGCATCCCACGCGGGCGCATCGTCGAGGTCTACGGCCCGGAATCCTCGGGTAAGACGACCGTGGCACTGCACGCGGTGGCTAATGCGCAGAAGAACGGCGGCATCGCCGCCTTCATCGACGCTGAGCACGCCCTCGACCCCGAATACGCCAAGGCCCTCGGCGTCGACACCGACCAGCTGCTCGTCTCGCAGCCGGACACCGGTGAGCAGGCTCTTGAGATCGCCGACATGCTCATCCGCTCCGGGGCACTCGATGTCATCGTCATCGACTCGGTCGCCGCGCTCGTGCCCAAGGCCGAGATCGAAGGCGAGATGGGCGACTCGCACGTCGGCCTGCAGGCCCGCCTCATGTCCCAGGCGCTGCGCAAGCTCACCGGCGCCCTGGCCAACTCCGGCACAACCGCGATCTTCATCAACCAGCTGCGTGAGAAGGTCGGCGTGTTCTTCGGCTCCCCGGAGACCACCTCGGGCGGCAAGGCGCTGAAGTTCTACTCCTCGGTGCGCATGGACGTCCGCCGCATCGAAACGCTCAAGGAAGCCGGCAACGCCGTGGGCAACCGCACCCGCGTCAAGGTCGTGAAGAACAAGGTCGCCCCGCCGTTCAAGCAGGCCGAGTTCGACATCATCTACGGCCAGGGCATCTCGCGAGAGGGCAGCCTCATCGACATGGGTGTCGACAACGGCATCATCCGCAAGTCCGGCTCCTGGTTCACCTACGACGGCGACCAGCTCGGGCAGGGCAAGGAGAATGTGCGGAACTTCCTGCGCGACAACCCCGGTCTGGCCGAGGAGATCGAACTGAAGATCAAGCACAAGATGGGCCTCATCAAGGTCGAGGAAGACGCAGCAGAGGCCGAAGGCGGCACGGCTGCTCCAGCTGAGGCGCCTGACTCACTGGACAATGTCCCCAGCTGATCAGCCGGCAGGCGGCCAGGACGCGCGCAGCAATGCGGATGTCCTGGCCGCTTTGCAGCAGGCAATCGACTCCGTCGGTACCGACGGGCAGATCCAGGGTGCAGACGCGACTGCCAGGCTGCATGACACCGCCGCGGACGAACAGCCGGATCCGATCGCTGAGGATCCTGAGTACAAGCGGGCGAAGAAGCGGGCACTGAATATGCTCGCCGCGCGCGACCACTCTTCAGCCGAGCTGCGGGATAAGCTGCTTGGCCGCGAGCACCCTGAGGACATCGTCGACACCCTCATCCAACGGCTGCAGGGATCGAAGCTGCTCGATGATGCGAACTTCGCCCACAGCTTCGTGCGAGCCAAGCGCGAACAGCGCAAACTCTCACAATCAGCGCTGCGCCGCGAGCTGAAGAAGAAGGGCATTGACGGGCCCATTGCCGATGACGCCCTCGGCGAGATCGACGACGAATGGGACCTCGCCTACGCCGTCGCCGAGAAGAAGGCAGCCTCGACCCGGACACTTCCGTATGAGACACGCCAGCGCCGCATCCTCAGCATGCTCGCCCGCCGCGGCTTCCCCTCCGGCCTGTCGTTCGCTGTCACCCGGCAGGTGCTCGAAACCGACTGACAGCTGCAGGCCCAGCTGAATCTAACCGCGTTCTGCTGCCCTGGCGGCAACGCGCGAGGCGATGAAGACCCACGCCAAGACCCACGCGCACCCGGCGAGTGCGACGACCGCGACAGCCGCCTCAGTGAGGAACACGCTCGCCACAGCACTGACGATCAGCCCGGCACCGGCAATGCACAGATAGCGTGCGGCAGCCCGATGACCGGCGACCCATGCGTCGTCCGATTCCATCAGCGCTGCTGTCCGCAGCCCCACCCACAGATTGCGCAGCAGCGTTTCCCGCTGCCCGCGGTATGCCACAGCTGCGAGGATCACCCCTGCGATGCCCAGAGACGCAGCCGTTGTCAGCGAGACGATGAGATCAGTCATCGCCGCTCCTGGTCCGGTGCGCCGGAGACACTGATGGAATCGAGAACGGCGGGGCGTGACATGAAGGTCACTCCTTTAAGATCGGGGATGAATCGGCAGATTATCAGCCACAGCCAGCGTGTGGGGTCGTGGGGGGAGTACACGCTAGAATGTCTGCCGATGACTGAGGCAATCGCACTGACTGAACCGGAAGCCGGCAATCGCACGCGCACCTATGAGGTGAAGACCTATGGGTGCCAGATGAACGTGCACGATTCCGAACGGCTCTCCGGACTCCTCGACGACGCCGGATACGTCCGCGCAGACGCCGGCGACCAGGCCGATATCGTCGTCTTCAACACCTGCGCGGTGCGCGAGAACGCCGACAACCGCCTCTACGGAAACCTCGGCCGGCTCGCCCAGGTCAAGGAACAGCACCCGGACCTGCAGATCGCCGTCGGCGGGTGCATGGCCCAGAAGGACCGCGACACGATCGTCAAGCGCGCCCCCTGGGTCGATGTCGTCTTCGGCACCCACAACATGGGCTCACTGCCGGCCCTGCTCGACCGGGCCCGCCATAACAGGGAAGCACAGGTCGAGATCCTCGAAAGCCTCGACGTCTTCCCCTCGACCCTGCCGACAACCCGCGAATCGACGCATTCGGGCTGGGTGTCGATTTCGGTCGGCTGCAACAACACCTGCACCTTCTGCATCGTCCCGGCCCTGCGCGGCAAAGAGAAAGACCGCCGGCCCGGTGACATCCTCGCCGAAGTCGAAGCGCTCGCGGCAGACGGCATCACTGAGGTGACGCTGCTGGGCCAGAACGTCAACTCCTACGGCGTCGAGTTCCGCGACCGTGGAGCGTTTGCCAAGCTGCTGCGCGCCGTCGGCGCCGTCGAAGGCATCGAACGGGTCCGCTTCACCAGCCCCCATCCGGCAGCGTTCTCCGATGACGTCATCGCCGCGATGGCCGAGACCCCAGCCGTCATGCCGCAGCTGCACATGCCGCTGCAGTCCGGCTCTGACCGCATCCTCAAGGCGATGCGCCGGTCGTATCGCACCAGCCGGTTCCTCAACATCCTCGACAAGGTCCGCGACGCGATTCCGCATGCAGCCATCACCACCGACATCATCGTCGGCTTCCCCGGAGAGACCGAAGAGGACTTCCAGGCCACGATGGACGTCGTGCGCCGGGCCCGCTTCAGCCAGGCCTTCACCTTCCAGTACTCGATCCGGCCGGGCACCCCGGCCGCGACGATGGACGACCAGGTCCCCAAGGAAGTCGTGCAGGAGCGCTTCGAACGCCTCGTCGCCCTCCAGGACGAAATCGCCTGGGAGGAGAACCGCAAGCTCATCGGCACCGACGTCAACGTGCTGGTCACCAAGACCGGAGATGCCGAACACGGCCGGATGACCGGCCGGGCCGAAGACAACCGGCTCGTCCACGTACGCATCGACCCCGCAGCCCAGGACGTCCGCCCCGGCGACGTCGTCTCGACAACGGTGACCGAGGCCAAGCCGTACTTCCTTATCGCCGATGCCGCCTACACCGTCCGCCGCACCCGCTCCGGAGACGCCTGGGACCGCAGCCAGGCTGACAGCTGCGGCGCCCCCTCGGGCCCGGCAGCAGGGCCGGCTGGACCGACATCGCTGGGCATGCCGACGATCCGCACCCGCAGCTGAGATGAATCCAGAGGACCGCACGACCCAGCCCGTCACGCCGGTCATCAACATCGTCGGCGCCACCGCCACCGGCAAATCCGACCTCGCCGTCGCCCTGGCACAGCGCCTGCACGGCGAGATCGTCAACGCCGATGCGATGCAGTTCTACCGCGGCATGGACATCGGCACAGCCAAGCTGCCCGTCGACGAACGCGGCGGCATCGAACACCACCTCATCGACATCCTCGACGTCACCGAAGACGCCTCGGTCGCAGACTTCCAGACGCGTGCCCGGGCGATCATCAGCGATCTGCAGACCCGCCACCGGGTGCCGATCCTCGTCGGCGGCTCCGGACTGTACATGCGTGCGGCCACCGATGTCATGACCTTCCCCGGCACCGACCCATCCATTCGCACCCGGCTCGAAGACGAAGCCGCCGAGCACGGCCCCGGCAGTCTGCACGACAGGCTCGCCGCACTCGACCCGGCCGCCGCAGCGAAGATCACCACCGGTGACACCCGGCGGATCGTCCGCGCCCTGGAGGTCATCGAACTGACTGGCCAGCCCTTCACCGCCCACCTGCCCCGCTACGCATACGCCATGCCGACCGTGCAGATCGGCCTGGCCGAAGACCGGTCAGTGCTCAACGAGCGCATCGCCGCCCGCGTGGAGAGGATGTGGGAAGCCGGATGGGTCGACGAGGTCACCCGCCTGCTCGGTGAGGGGCTGCGGGAGGGCCGGACCGCCTCCCAAGCGATCGGCTACGCCCAGATCATCGACTATCTCGACGGCAAGACCACCGCCGAGGCAGCGATCGAGTCGACGATCATACGCACCCGTCAGTTCGCCAAACGTCAGCTGACCTGGTTCCGCCGCGACGAGCGCATCGAGTGGCTCGACGCCACCGATCCCGAGCTGGTGGAGAAGGCAGAAGCGCTGTACCGGCAGTGCTATGCTCACGGTGCCGAGACGCCGCCGGCTGAAAGGGAGCCACGCCGATGACCGACGCCCACGCCGCACACCACACCGCCGCACCGCCGGCGCTGTCGACCGGGCACGGCACCGCCAACGACTTCGTGTTCCTCTACGACCCCGCCGGCGAACAGGACCTCAACGCCGACCAGGTCGCACTCCTGTGCAACCGGCACAGCGGCATCGGCGCCGACGGCCTCATCCGCGTCATCCGCTGTGCTGCAGCCGGCATTCCCGAAGCGGTCACGGCCGCTGAAGCCGGATCCGAATGGTTCATGGACTACCGCAACGCCGACGGCTCGATTGCTGAGATGTGCGGCAACGGCGTGCGCGCCTTCGCCCACTACCTGCGCAGCTACGACCTCGCCGCCGACCCCCAGACACTGCCGGTCGGCACCCGCGCCGGCGTCAAGACCGTGACGATCGAACCGGATCCGACAGGCGAATCCGAGGTCTGGTACCGCGTCGACATGGGCCGGTGGCAGCTGCCCGGCTCCGGCGACGGCGCCGCGGACACGCTCGTGCTCACCCGCGGCATCGACGTCGCCCGGCCGGGCCTCGACGTCGATATGGGCAACCCGCACACCGTCGTCGCGCTCGCCTCAGTCGACGAGCTCGCCGCAGCCGAACTCACTGCGGTCCCGCAGCTCAACCCCGACCCGCCGGCCGGGACCAACATCGAATACATCGTCATCGAACCTGGCGGCGACGGCAACCCGACGACCGGCAGCCTGCGCATGCGCGTGTTCGAACGCGGCGTCGGCGAAACCCAGGCCTGCGGCACCGGAGCCTGCGCAGCCGCCCTGGCAGCCCACCATTGGGCCGGAGCCCACGGACCGATCCAATGGCTGGTCGACCAGCCCGGCGGCACCGTGCGCGTCGACATCAACGGCCACCAGGTCAGTCTGAGTGGCCCAGCCGAACTCACCGCCGCGATCGAACTGTCCGAACAGCTCAAGGCGCGCCTGCGCCGGCTGCTCTGAACCGCCTCGGGAACGGCCAGGTGGCCAGCCAGCCGCTCAGTCGGCCAGCCGCTCGATGCGCAGGATCCGGAAGCCCTTCGATGTCGTCGTCCGCTCCACGGCGTATGTCTCGCCGAGCGCGCTGCGCAGCCAGGTGAGCAGCGAATCAGCACCGAGCTTCTTGGCCACCACCAGCCACGCCGCACCGCCGGGCGCAAGGCGGGGCAGCCATGTGAGCAGCAGCTCGTGCAGTACGGCCTTGCCCACTCGGATCGGCGGATTCGAATAGATCGCAGCGAACCGCACCTGAGGCGGGATGTCCGCTCCGGTCACCGCACGAATCGAGCCCAGCCCCAGGTCGGCGGCATTGCGGCGGACCAGATCGAGGGCGCGCTCATTGACATCAAGCGCCCAGATACGCGGGTGCGTGCCGGCATCAGCGCCGGTGAGGGCGGTGTGGATGGCGACCGGCCCCCAGCCGCAGCCCAGGTCGAGCACATCACCGGCAGGCGGGTCGGGGATCTCGTCGAGCAGCAGACGCGTGCCGGTGTCGAGATGACCGGGGGAGAAGACCCCGGCAGCCGTCGAGACGCTGAGCTCGCGGCCTGCCAGGCGCACATCGATTGTGCGCAGCTGCGCGTCGCTGGCCGGCTGGGCGGAGAAGTAGTGCTCGTTCATCGCCACCATCCTACGGTGCGCGCAGGGCGCAGACGCCGGTGCCGTGTGGGACAATAGAAGACCGCCAGAGAAGAAATGAGGACGATGCCAAGCGATACCCATCGCCGTCACCGTGCAGACGAGACCACCCCAGCCGCCGAAACCGGGCAGCCAGCAGAGGAAGCCGGCCAGCCAGCAGAGACCGAGCGCAGCCGCGACGACGCGATGATCGACCGGATCCTCTCCCGCGGCGGCTCCGCGCTCACCGACGAGGATCGCGTCCACCAGGACGACAGCCAGTTCGATGCGCTCGAGCGCGAGGCGCTGCGCCGCGTCTCCGGGCTCTCAACCGAACTCGAAGACGTCACCGAGGTCGAATACCGGCAGCTGCGCCTGGAGAAGGTCGTGCTCGCCGGGATCTGGACGCGCGGGACCGCCGCCGAGGCGGAGGAATCGCTGCGTGAGCTCGCCTCGCTTGCCGAGACGGCCGGTTCGACCGTGCTCGACGGCGTGCTGCAGCGCCGCGACCACCCGGACCCCGGCACGTATCTGGGACGCGGCAAGGCCCAAGAACTGGCCGACATCGTCGCCGCCGTGGGCGCCGACACCGTCATCGTCGACACCGAACTGGCACCCAGCCAGCGCCGCGGCCTCGAGGACGTCATCAAGGTCAAGGTCATCGACCGGGTCGCGCTCATCCTCGACATCTTCGCCCAGCACGCCAAGAGCCGCGAGGGCAAAGCCCAGGTCGAACTCGCCCAGCTCGAATACCTCCTGCCGCGCCTGCGCGGCTGGGGTGAGTCGATGTCCCGGCAGGCCGGCGGCCGGGTCGCCGGCGGTGAGGGCATCGGCTCGCGCGGTCCCGGTGAGACGAAGATCGAACTCGACCGCCGCCGCATCCGCACCCGGATGGCCAAGCTGCGCCGCCAGATCGCCGATATGACCCCGGCACGGGAGACGAAGCGCGCCAACCGGCAGCGCCACCAGGTCCCGGCCGTGGCGATCGTCGGTTACACCAACGCCGGGAAGTCCTCCCTGCTCAACCGGCTCACCGACGCCGATGTCATGGTCCGCAACGAGCTCTTCGCCACCCTCGATCCCACCGTGCGGCAGGCGACGACCGAGGACGGCCGCGAATTCACATTCACCGACACCGTCGGGTTCGTGCGCAACCTGCCGCATCAGCTCGTCGAGGCCTTCCGCTCCACATTGGAGGAGGCGACGTTCGCCGATGTGCTCATGCACGTCGTCGACGCCGCCCACCCGGACCCGCACGGACAGCTGGCAGCCGTGCGCGAAGTGCTCGCCGAGGCCGACACCGATGACATCGCCGAGCTCATCGTCTTCAACAAGTCCGATCTCGCCGACCCGGATGTGCTCACCGGCCTGCTCGCCCGCTACCCGGAGGCCGTCGCCGTCTCGGCAGCGACCGGTGAGGGGATCGATGAGCTGCGCGAGCGACTGGCCGAACTGCTGCCGGCACCCGATCACGAGGTGACCGTGCTGCTTCCGTACGACCGCGGAGACCTCGTCTCCCGCATCCACGACGAGGGCACTGTGCTCGTCGAGAAGCACCTGCCGGAAGGCACCGCCGTGCAGGCGAAGGTCGATGCCGACCTGCTCGCAGCCTTGGAGGAGTTCCGCAAGCCGGACATGTTCGCCGGCCAGGAGCCCCTCCCGGCAGACACCGACACCGGAGCTGAGTCCGAAGCCGGGGCGGGAGCCGCCGCCGGCCACCGCGCATGAGCCGGATTCCGCCGCTGCTGGAGACCGCGGTCTCAGCACTGGGCGGATCACCGCGCCGCGGACAGCAGGACATGGCCGAGGCGGTCGGGGCCGCACTCGACAACGGCTCCCACCTCCTCGTCCAAGCCGGCACTGGCACCGGCAAGTCACTGGCCTACCTGGTGCCGGCCGTCGAGTACGCCGTGCGCACCGGTGAGCGCGTCATCGTCTCCACGGCGACTCTGGCGCTGCAGGCCCAGATCATCGACCGCGACCTGCCGCGCCTGGTCAAGGCGATCAAGGGCGAACTCGACACGCGACCGCGTGCCGCCGTGCTCAAGGGGCGGCGCAACTACCTGTGCAAGCACAAGCTCGACGGCGGTTACCCCGACGACGGAGACACGACGCTGTTCGACCTCGGCGCCGACGGCGCCGCCCACCGCGGCGGGTCGGGCATCACCGCCCTTGGCGAGGAGATCCAGCGCATCCGCTCCTGGGAGCGCACCACCGACACCGGCGACCGCGACGACCTCACCCCCGGTGTCTCCGACCGCGCCTGGGCGCAGGTCTCGGTCAATTCCTTCGACTGCCTGGGCAGCAGATGCCCGATGTTCGAGGAGTGCTTCGCCGAACGCGCCAAGATCCGGGCCAGCGAGGCCGACGTCGTGGTGACCAACCATGCGCTGCTGGCCATCGACTCCTTCGGCGAAGCCAACGTCCTGCCCGAGCACGGTGCCGTCATCGTCGATGAGGCCCACGAGCTGCGCGACCGGGTGACGAACGCACTGACCGGCTCGCTGACCGTCACGATGCTCAACGCGGCGGCCTCCTCGGCACGCAAGCACACCTCGGCGCAGGAATCGAGCATCGAGAATCTCACGACCGCCGCCAGCGCACTCGAACGCGCACTCGAACACGCCAGCGAGGGGCTCATCGTGCGCTGGCCCGAGGACCTCGCCGCGGCGGTGCGCCAGATCCGGGATGCCGCCAGCCGGCTGCTGTCGGATACCAACGGAAACGAAGCCAAGGACGCTGACGCCGGCCGGCAGATGGCCCGCGCCCGCGTCCAGGAGGTCTTCGACCTCGCCGAACGGATGGCCGAACCGGACAGCAACGACGTCTCCTGGGTCAGCCGCAGCACCTTCCGCGAGAACACCACCTCGCTCGTCGTCGCCCCGCTCAGCGTCGCCGGCACCATGCGCAACGGTCTCTTCGCCGAAGCCACCGTCATCGCCACCTCGGCGACGCTGGCCCTGGGCGGGAAGTTCGAACCGGTCGCCGCCTCGCTCGGTCTCGCCGGGCCCGAGGCGCCGGCCTACGATGCGATCGACGTCGGCTCCCCGTTCTCCTACGACAAGCAGGGGATCCTCTACGTCGCTGGACACCTGCCCAAGCCGGGCAGGGGAGGGCTGAGCGAAGAGACCCTGGAGGAGCTGCTCGAACTCGTGACAGCCTCCGGCGGCGGCACCCTCGGGCTGTTCTCGTCGAAGAGCGCTGCCGAACAGGCGGCCACTGTGCTGCGCGAGCACCTGCCGATGCCGATTCTGCTGCAGGGCGAGGACACCCTCTCAGCACTCGTCAGCCGGTTCGCCGCCGAACCCGACACCTGCCTGTTCGGCACCATGTCGCTGTGGCAGGGCGTCGACGTGCCCGGGCGGACCTGCCGGCTCGTCGTCATCGACCGGATTCCCTTCCCACGCCCCGACGACCCGCTCGCACTCGCCCGCACCCATGCTGCAGCCCAGCGCGGTGCCAACGGGTTCATGACCGTCAGCGCCACCCATGCCGCACTGCGCCTGGCGCAGGGGGCCGGGCGGCTCATCCGCTCCGTGCAGGATCAGGGCGTCGTCGCCGTGCTCGACTCCCGGTTGCGCACCGCCGGCTACGCAGGTTTCCTGCTCGCCTCTCTGCCGCCGATGTGGCGCACCGACAACCCGGCTCTCGTCCGCGATGCGCTCAGCCGGCTGGCACCCAACGGCGAGGACTGATCCTGCCGGTGAGCTGATGCTGCACAGACGACTGCGGCGCCCGGTCCGAAGACCAAGCGCCGAAGTGCTGCATTGCAGGGGTGCTCAGACGCGGCGGATGACCGCGACGACGATGCCCATGATCGTGGCATAGGTGCCGTCGATGGGATCGTAGTCCTTGTTCTCCGGCAGCAGCCACTGCACACCGTCACGGCGCTGCAGCCGCTTGACGGTCGCCTCATCGTCGAGGAGGGCCGCGACGATCTCACCGTTCTCAGCCGTCGGCTGCTTGCGCACCACGACCCAGTCGCCGTCGCAGATCGCAGCTTCGATCATCGAGTCGCCGACCACGTTGAGCAGGAACAGCTCACCGCTGCCGACCACCTGACGCGGCAGCGAGAAGACGTCCTCGACGGATTCCTCGGCCAGCACCGGTCCGCCGGCTGCGATCCGGCCGAGCACCGGCACCTGGGCCAGATTCGACGATTCGATGAACGCCTCCTCGACTGCCTTGGCAGCCTCATCGGCGGGATTGACGATCTCGATGGCGCGCGGCCGGCGCGGATCCCGGCGCAGATAGCCGAGGCGCTCGAGCTGGGCGAGCTGGTGCGCCACGCTGGACAGCGAAGCCAGCCCGGCGGCCTTGCCGATCTCGCGCATGCTCGGCGGGTAGCCGTTGTCGATGACCGCCTGCTCGATGGTCTGCAGGACGATCTTCTGACGGGGAGTCAGACGCCGGTCGTCGGCACCGACCATGTTGAGCGAGTCCTCGGTGTCGATTCCCCGACGAGCGCGGAACTCCTCGATCTCGGAGATGATGTCCTCGTTGCGGGGACGTCCCCGCCCTCTCTTCTTCTGTTCGGCCATTGCTTCCCCCGTGTGCAGTCGAGCGTCGTTCCTGGTCAGCGAGCGATGTCAGTGCCTGGTGACAGTCTTTCCATCAGACCCGCGAGCTTCCGTTCGAATCCATTTTCGCACAGATGTTCGCAGGGACTGGACATTTCTTCGAATATGTCCTTAAATAGTACATGTGTTCGAGTCTCCGGTCTGACGGAGGGAAGCCGGCAGGCCGGGACTCAGCGCAACAGCCTGCTAGGGAAGACAGGATCTGAGGAGGACACCATGAGCACAGCAGCGATGAACGCGTGGAGCCGCACCGGTGCGCCGCACCGCACGTGGCGGCTGACCCCGCGGGGCAAGCAGGGTCTGCGTCTGCTGCGCACCATCGCGATGGCAGCCGTCATCGCCGGTGCAGCAGCACTGCTGGTGCTCATGGTGCGTCCTCAGCAGGCCATCGGCAGCGCCGAGCCGGTCGTCCCGGCCGAGACCGTCATCGTCGAGCAGGGCCAGTCGCTGTGGACCATCGCCGCTGAGGCAACCGGCAGCGGTGACCCGCGCGATACGATGCAGGGGATCATCGAGATGAATGGTCTGGAAACCTCAGTCGTCCACCCCGGGCAGGAACTCGAAGTCCCCGCTCGATAGACTGGTGCGGTGCTAACGCTCAGTGATCTTCCGCTCAGAGACGACCTGCGCGGCAAAGAGCCCTACGGGGCGCCGCAACTGGCCGTCGACGTCGCTCTCAACGTCAACGAGAACTCCCATCCGGTGCCGCCGACCGTCGTCGATGCAGTGCGCCGTGCCGTTGATGCGCAGCTGCGCGGGCTCAACCGCTACCCCGACCGGGAATTCACCCGCCTGCGTGAGCTGCTCCTGACCTACGTGCAGGATTTCTCCTCTCGTCAGTCGGGTGACGGATCGACGCCAGCTGACTTCCTCACCGCCGACTGGCTGTGGGCAGCCAACGGCTCGAACGAGGTCCTGTCCCACATCCTGCAGGCGTTCGGCGGTCCCGGACGCACCGCACTCGGCTTCGTGCCCAGCTACTCGATGCACCCGCTCATCACGCAGTCGACCGGGGCCCGCTGGATCGCCGTCGACCGGGGTGAGGACTTCAGCCTCAGTGCCGAGACCGCGGCTGCGGCCGTACGCGAGCATCAGCCCGATGTCGTGTTCCTGTGCACGCCGAACAACCCCACCGGCGGGGGACTGCCCGCCGAGGTCATCGAAGCGGTGCTGCACGCCAGCACCGGCATCGTCATCGTCGACGAGGCCTACGCGGAATTCGCCCGGCCCGGATACACCACCGCCGTGCACCTGCTGCGCGAGAACCCGCGCCTGGTCGTCTCACGCACGATGAGCAAGGCCTTCGCCTTCGCCGGCGTGCGCCTCGGATACGCCATCGCCCACCCGGCCGTGACCGACGCGCTGCGCCTCGTGCGTCTGCCGTACCACCTCTCGGCCCTGACCCAGGCCGCAGCCTGCGCCGCACTGGAGCACACCCCGGTGCTGCTCGACAACGTCGAAGCGCTCATCGCCGAGCGCGACCGCATGGTCACCGCGCTGACAGAGCTCGGCTTCGACGTCGCGGAGACCGATGCGAACTTCGTGCTCTTCGGCGGCGTGTCCGACACAAGACTGCTGTGGCAGCGCTTGCTTGACGCCGGCGTGCTCATCCGCGATATCGGCATTCCCGGACACCTGCGCGTCAACGCGGGCACCACCGAGGAGACCACCGCTTTCATCGAGGCCATCAGCGTCATCGTCGCCGCCCACCCTGAGACCCTGGAGAACCTATGACAGGCCGCACCGCCACCTCCACCCGCCGCACAAGCGAATCGAATGTCGAGGTCACCATCAACCTCGACGGCTCCGGTCAGGCTGACATCTCGACGACCGTGCCGTTCTTCGACCACATGCTCACCGCACTGGCCAAGCACTCGCTGTGCGACCTGACCGTCAAAGCCTCCGGTGACACCCACATCGACGTCCACCACACCGTCGAGGACACCGCCATCGTCATCGGCAACTCCATGCGCGAGGCGCTGGGGGACAAGGCCGGCATCCGCCGCTACGGCGATGCCGCCGTGCCGCTGGACGAAGCCCTGGCGCACTGCGTCATCGACATCTCCGGCCGCCCCTACTTCGTCCACACCGGCGAACCCGAAGGTCAGCAGTACCACCTCATCGGCGGGCACTTCACCGGCTCGATGGTCGGACATGCCCTCGAATCGCTGTCGGTCCACGCCGGTATCACCGCCCACCTGCGGCTGCTGGCGGGCCGGGACCCGCACCACATCGCCGAGGCCCAGTTCAAGGCCTTCGCACGCGCGCTGCGAACCGCGCTTGAAGACGACCCCCGCACCACCGCCGTGCCGAGCACGAAGGGAGCCCTGTGAGCCGCACCGTCATCGTCACCCCGTTCGGCCGTGCCGAACAGCTTGCCGCCGCATGCACCCTGTCCGACATCCGCTGTGATGTCGTGCCGGTCGGCAGCTTCTCAGCCATCGTGCTCGACGACACGAGCATCGCTGAGGGCAATGACGTGGCTGCGACGATCTCGAAGCTCTCCGGCAAGCACGAAGTCCTCATGCTCGCCCGCAACGACGAGCAGATCGATGCCGGGCACTTCCGCAGCGGCAGCCGCGAAGCCGACGTGCCGGCAGGACTGGCGCTGACGAACCTTCCAGCCGAGGTCGAGAAGCTGCTGTTGGAGACCATCGCACCGCGCGACATCGACGGCCATCTCGACACCTCGAAGATGTCCAAGCTCGAAGCCAGCAAAGCCACGATGACCCCGGCCCGTGAGGCGCTCGCCCGCACCGCGCTGCTGTGGATGGTGGTCGCCTTCCTCGCCCTCGTCGGCATCGTCGCCAGCTTCATCGGCGTCTTCAACGGCAGCATGGTCGCCTGGGCCGGCGTCGTCATCGCCGCCATCGCCCTGGGAGTCTCCATCCAGCGCATCAGCAGAGTGCTCGGAGCCGCACGCACATGAGCGCCGACATCGTCGTCCTCGACTACGGCGCAGGCAACGTCCATTCCGCCCTGCGCGCCGTCGAACGCGCTGGAGCCACCGCGCAGCTCACCGACGACCTCGACCGTGCCGCGACCGCGGACGGGTTGCTCGTCCCCGGCGTCGGCGCCTTCGCCGCCGTCATGGACGCACTCGAATCCGCCGGTGCCGTCGAGGTCATCCGCACCCGGCACCGCGAACAGCGCCCGATGCTCGGGATCTGCGTCGGCATGCAGGTGCTCTACACCTCGGGTACCGAACACGGTCTCACCACTGCCGGCATCGGGCTGTGGGAGGGCAACGTCACCCGCCTCGATGCCCCCGTGCTGCCGCACATGGGCTGGAACACGGTCGCTGCGGCCCCAGGCAGCCAGATGTTCGCCGGCATCGCCGGCGAGCGGTTCTACTTCGTCCACACCTACGCAGCCACCGAAGCCCCGGCCGAAGCCGCCGTCACCACGTGCACGCTGGACAGCCCGTTCATCGCCGCCGTCGAAGACGGCACCACCTGGGCCACACAGTTCCACCCCGAGAAGTCCGGTCACGCAGGCACGACCCTGCTGGCCAACTGGATTCAGGCGCTGAGCGCAGCGCAGAAATGAAAGAAGAGGTCATGTCACAGCTCGCAAGCGAACCCGCCCTGACACTGCTGCCGGCAGTCGACGTCTCCAACGGCACCGCCGTGCGCCTGGTCAAGGGAGAAGCCGGCACCGAAACCGACTACGGCAACCCCGTCGAAGTCGCCCAGCAGTTCGAGGACGGCGGAGCCGAATGGATCCACCTCGTCGACCTCGATGCCGCGTTCGGCCGCGGCACCAACTACCCGCTGCTCAAGCAGGTGACCAAGGCCGTCTCGATCAAGGTCGAGCTCTCCGGCGGCATCCGCGACACCGAGACGCTCGAGCGTGCCCTCGACACCGGCGCCGAACGCGTCAACATCGGCACCGCAGCGCTGGAGAACCCCAGCTGGACGGCCGAGGTCATCGCCGCCTACGGCGACCGGATCGCCATCGGCCTCGACGTGCGCGGCACGACCCTGGCCGCCCGCGGCTGGACCAAGGAGGGCGGCGACCTCTACGAGATCCTCGCCCAGCTCGAGGAAGCCGGCTGCAGCCGCTACGTCGTCACCGACGTCAACAAGGACGGAACACTGCAGGGATCGAACACCGAACTGCTGCGCGACATCGCCTCGCGCACCGACAAGCCGATCGTCGCCTCCGGAGGCGTCTCCAGCCTCGATGACCTGCGCGCCATCCGCGAACTCGTGCCCCTCGGCGTGGACTCAGCCATCGTCGGCAAGGCCCTCTACGCCGGCAAGTTCACCCTCCAGGAAGCTCTCGAAGTCGCAGGACGCTGATGACCGATCCGCAGCCGGGCAGCCGTCCGCTGCCACCGCACATCGCAGCAGGTGGCGCCGACTCAGCAGGCATCCCATGGGAGGGCCGCGACCTCAAGCCCAATCCCTTCTCCGGTGACACAGGAGAAGCCGATGAGGGCCTGCTGAGCGCGCTCCAGGCGGTGGCAGCCGCGCCCTTGGACCCGAAGCGCCACCGCGATGTCCTCGCGGCGCTTGCACAGGTGCGCATCTACGCACCCGTCGTGCCGGCAGCTGTCGAGCACACTGTCGACGAGCGCGGGCTCGTCCACGACAACAAGTCGGAGATGGCGATGGTGCGCCTGGCTGCCGAAGACGGCCGGGAGTGCACCCCGGCATTCACCGACATCCCCACCCTGACCCGGTGGGCCGATGAGGCCCGCCCAGTGCCGATCGAAAGCGAACGGCTGTGTGTCGCCGCGATCGAAGAGGACTCCCAGCTCGTGGTCATCGACCCCGGCAGCCCGCACGCCTTCCTGCTGCGCCGCACCGCCCTGTGGTCCTTCGTCCAAGGACACAACTGGCATCCGGCGTGGGCCGATCAGCGAGTGGCCAAAGCCGCAGGAGCGGCAGCCACCGGCAGCGACTTCATCTCGGCTATCGGCGTGCAGCCCGGCAGCGGCAGCGTCCATGTCTCCGGCCCGGAGATCCGGCTCGTCCTCAAAGTCAGCCGACGACCCGAGCAGGCGGAGCTGGCGGCCTTCCAGCAGAAGCTGAGCGCACACGAGGAGTTCGTCAGCCTCGTCGACTCGCTGGCGATCACACTCACCGAAGCCGAACCCAGCCGGAACTGAGCTGACCGGCACACAAGCGCACACACCCAGCAGCCTATAGGCTGGGACGCATCATCAGACGGGGGAGAAGAATCGTGAGCCGATCATTCACCATCGGTATTGCCGGCGGCACCGGCAGCGGAAAGACGACGCTGACACGCGCGCTCATCGAGCGCTTCGCCGGACAGACCTCCGTGATCTATCACGACAACTACTACAAGCAGCATGACGGGCTCAGCTATGACGAGCGGGCCGCGCTGAACTTCGACTCTCCCGACGCGTTCGACACCGCCCTCATGATCGAGCAGCTGCGCACTCTCATCAGCGGGCAGGCCGTCGACTGCCCTGTCTACGACTTCGCCGACCACAACCGCTCGTCAGAGACCATCCGCATCGAACCGGCACCGGTCCTCATCGTCGAAGGCATCCTCATCTTCTCTGAACCGGAGCTGGCTGACCTGCTCGACATCAAGCTGTTCGTCGACACCGATGCCGATGTGCGGATCCTGCGCCGGATCAAACGCGATGTCATCGAACGCGGACGCACCCTCGAATCGGTCGAACAGCAGTACCTCAAGACGGTCAAGCCGATGCACGAGCTCTATGTCGAGCCAGCCAAGCGCCGTGCCGACCTCATCGTGCCCGAAGGCGGGCACAACCTCGTGGCCCTCGACATGCTCATCCGGCACATCGACAGCAGCATCCGATCGTCAGCGGCAACCGGCTGAGGCGGTTGCCGGGAGACACGAAGCGGGGCCGGTGCCAGGATCTCTCCTGGACACCGGCCCCGCCGTCATTCACCGCAGGCAGTCAGCCGCCTGCACGGTGAGCCGATCAGCTCGGCTTGTTGATGGTGCCGTCGGTGCCGGCGTTCTCCTTCTGCGCGGCACGCACGACGTTCTCGACACGAGCACCGAGATCAGCGTCGACGTTCTTCCAGTACTGGAAGGCACGCACGAGGATCTCTTCGCTCACTCCGTTGAGCAGGTGACCGGAGATGTTGCCGACCATACGGTCGCGCGCGGCATCGTCCATCACCTCGCGCACGAGGGCGCCTGCCTGCGAGAAGTCGTCGTCATCCTCGCGCAGCGTCGGGGCCGAGCGCATCACGTCGCCATCGACATCGAGAAGGTTGTTCTCGGTGGTGCGGGAGGCGTCGGCGTGCGGGCCGCCGTAGGAGTTCGGCGCGTAGACCGGCTGGTCCTTCGGGTAGTTCTCGTAGGACATGCTGCCGTCCTTCGAGTAGCTGTGCTTGACAGCGGCCTTCGGACGGTTGACCGGCAGCTGTGCGTAGTTCGCACCGATGCGGTAGCGGTGGATATCGGCGTAGGCGAAGATGCGTCCCATGAGCATCTTGTCCGGGCTCAGACCGGTACCGGGAACCAGGTTCGACGGTGCGAAGGCAGCCTGCTCGATCTCGGAGAAGAAGTCCTCCGGGTTGCGGTTGAGCTCCATCACGCCGACCTCGGTCAGCGGGTAGTCCTCATGCGGCCAGATCTTCGTGACGTCGAACGGGTTGAAGCGGTAGGTCTTCGCATCCTCGTACGGCATGATCTGGACCATCAGACGCCACGACGGGAAGTTGCCGGCCTTGATGGCCTCGAACAGGTCGCGACGGTGGAAGTCGGCGTCGATGCCGGCCATCTCATCAGCCTCTTCGGCCGAGAAGCCCTCGTGACCGTACTTCTCGATGAACTCGTCCTTCTGGTTGGACTTGAAGTGGTACTTCACCCAGTAGCGCTCGCCTTCGGCGTTGACCCACTGGAAGGTGTGGGAGCCGTAGCCGTTCTGCTCACGCCACGACCGCGGGATGCCGCGATCGCCCATGAGGTAGGTGACCTGGTGGGCCGAGGCCGGAACCTGGGTCCAGAAGTCCCACTGCATGTTGTGATCGCGCAGACCCGAATCGCTCATCCGCTTCTGCGAGTGGATGAAGTCCGGGAACTGGATGGCATCGCGGATGAAGAAGATCGGGGTGTTGTTGCCCACGATGTCGAGGTTGCCCTCGGTGGTGTAGAACTTCACGGCGAAACCACGCGGATCGCGCCAGGTGTCAGGCGAGCCCTGCTCACCGGCGACGGTCGAGAAGCGGGTGAGCACCTCGGTCTCGGTGCCCGGCTGGAACACAGCAGCGCGGGTGTACTTCGAGACGTCGTTGGTCACGGTGAACTTACCGAAGGCACCGCCGCCCTTAGCGTGCACCACGCGTTCCGGGACGCGCTCGCGGTTGAAGTGGGCGAGCTTCTCGATGAGGTAGTGATCCTGGAGCAGGATCGGGCCGTTCGGACCGACGGTCAGCGAGTGCTCATCGCTGCCGACGGGGATGCCGAAGTCATTGGTCGTGAATTTCTCAGTCACACGTCCTCCTGAAGTGAGGCGCCCGGCGCGTGTGCACGCCGACGCACGTGGGGTTGCGGTGGAGTGGTTGCTTGTTCTAGCCAGCCGACTGCTCGACGGACGCCGTCGCTGCGGGCTGATCAGCTCCTGCAGCAGCGGCCTGGCACCGATCGCACAGCCCCCAGTAGACAACTTCGGCCAGCTCCACAGAGAAGCCGAAGTCCTCAGCAGGGTGCATGCACGGCACACCTTCGGTCCGGCACGGCACATCCTGGATGTGATGGCACGACCGGCACACGAGGTGATGGTGATTGTCGTGACGCTGCAGCTCATAGCGGGCAGCGACCGACCCAGCAGGATCGATGCAGCGCACCAGATCGGCGCGCTCGAAAGCTGAGAGCACGTCGTAAACGGTCTGGTGGGAGACCTTTCCGATGCGCGCCCGGGTGTTCGTCGTGATCTGTTCGACGTCAGGATGATCAGTCCGTTCGGCGAGCACTTCGAAGACCGCCTGGCGCGGTGCGGTCACCCGCAGGCCAGCCGCCCGGATCGTCTCAGCAGGTGTCGGTGAAGACATGCCTTCAGTCTAACAGTAATTTGGAATGACTCAAGAAATGGTTCGCTGAACTCCGCGTGTTGCAGTCATGAAATCCCCCTGGTCGCCCGGGTTCCTCTCACGGTGTGAGATACGCCGGGTGGTTTTGGCCGGCAGGCCCGGAATATGCCGCCTCGGGCATGTCTTCGCAGATGATCTCGTTTAGTGTGTCTGGGGACACATCCGCAACGCACATGCTCACCCCCCAGGAGTCCCCATGTCGACATCCGCCCAGGCGCCAGAGAAGCCGGGCATCGGCCAGCGCTTCCTCGACACCGTCGAGCGCATCGGCAACAAGCTGCCCGAACCCTTCACCCTGTTTCTCGGCCTCTTCGTCATCACCGGCATCATCTCGACCTTCATGGCGCTCTCCGGCGTCAAGGTCTCCCTGCCCGGCAGCGACGAGGAAGTCGTCATCAAGGGCCTGTTCACCGGTGAGGGCATGGCGTGGTTCACCGCCAACATCGGCGCCAACTACGTCGGCTTCCCGCCGCTGGCCACCGTGCTGCCCCTGCTGCTGGCCGTCGGCGTGGCCGAGAAGACCGGCATGCTCGCCGCGCTCGTGCGCATTACCTTCGGCTCCGCCCCGCGCTGGATGCTGCCCTACGCAGTCGCCTTCGTCGGCGTGAGCTTCTCCGTCATGGGCGACTCAGCCTTCATCATCATCCCCCGCTGGCCGCCCTCGTCTTCAAAGCCGCCGGCCGTCACCCGGTCGCCGGCCTGCTCGGCGGCTTCGCCGCCACCGGCGCCGGCTACTCGACCTCCATCTTCCCGACCTCACTCGACGCGCTGTTCGCCGGCATCACCACCGCGGTGATGGAATCCCTGCCCGGCCAGGACTACGCTGCAGTCAACCCGGTCTCGAACTACTTCTTCAACGTCTGCTCGGCCATCGTGCTCTCGCTCATCGCCGGCCTCATCATCGACAAGATCCTCGAACCCCAGCTCGAGCGCACCAAGACCCCGCGCGAGGAGACCGAGATCGACGAGGACGGCAGCGTCCACTCCCGCGACGACGAGCTCTCGCCCTACCTCGACGCCGGCGAGAAGAAGGCGCTCATCGCCTCCGGCATCGCCACCGTGCTGCTGGCAGCCCTGCTGCTCTTCGCCTTCCTCATCCCGGCTTCGCCGTGGCGCAACGAAGAGGGCGGCTTCCTGCCGACCTCACCGCTGCTCGACTCGATCGTGTTCATCGTGTTCATCGTCTTCTTCACCAACGGCGTCGTCTACGGCATCGTGTCGAAGGCGATCACGAAGATGAACGACATCGTCACGATGATGGGCCAGGCGCTTAAGGACATGATGTCCTTCCTCGTGCTGGCGTTCATCCTCGGGCAGTTCATCGCCCTGTTCAACTGGACCGGCATCGGCTCCTGGACCGCCGTCAAGGGCGCTGCGGCACTCGAGGCGATGGAGCTGACCGGCTTCGTGGCGATCATCGGCTTCGTCGCGCTCGCCTCCTGCCTCAACCTGCTCATCATCTCCGGGTCCTCGCTGTGGACGCTCATGGCCGCCGTCTTCGTCCCGATGTTCGCCCTCATCGGCTACGAACCGGCCTTCACCCAGGCGGCCTTCCGCGTCGGCGACTCCGCCACCCAGATCATCACCCCGCTCAACCCGTACATGATCGTGCTGCTGGGACTCATGCGCCGCTACCAGCCCGACGCCGGCATCGGCACCCTGATGTCGCGCATGCTGCCCTTCGTCATCCCGTTCTGGCTCGCCTGGCTCGGCATGCTCGCCCTGTGGTTCTTCCTCGACCTGCCGCTGGGGCCGGGCAACCCGATCCAGCTCTGATCCCCGCTGCCGAGGCGGAGGTGCCGGTGACGTCGCCGCCGCACCACGGCCTCGGTAGCCTGGGAAGACACGCGCCTGCCCGACCCGCTGCCGCCGGCGATCCCGGTGGCACGAAGAGGAGAAGCACAGCCCATGTCCGACCCGCACCCCGCACCCGGCAGTCAGCCGACGGTCCCCGACCCCACCTACCTCAACCTGCTCAAGGCCGAGATGGCCGCTCGCGCCGCTGCCGCCGACCCGCCGGGCAGCGCCTTCACCGGCGCCCCGGCCGAGGCGACGGCTGATGTGCGTGCGGCCGTCGACGCGCTCGCTCCGCAGCTGCTGAGCCTCGCAGGTGACATCTACGGCTATGCCGAGCTCGCCTTTGAGGAGCACCGCTCCGCTGGCCGCATCGCCGCCCAGATCAAGGCCGCCGGCATCGAGGTCGAGCGCGGCGCCTACGGCCTCGACACCGCCCTGTGCGCCCGCTTCGGGCCGAGCGGCCGGCGCACGATCGGCATCTGCGCCGAATACGATGCCCTGCCCGATATCGGCCACGCCTGCGGGCACAACGTCATCGCCGCCACCGGTGTCGGTGCGTTCCTCGCCATCGCGCGCGCCTATGCCGGGCGTGAGGACGAGCTTCCCGGCCAGGTCGTGCTGCTCGGCACCCCGGCCGAGGAGGGGCATACCGGCAAGGAGTACATGGCCCAGGCGGGGGCCTTCGAGGACCTCGATGCCGCGATCATGCTGCATCCGGCCGGATACGACGCCGCTGACGTGCTGTGGATCGGCCGGCGCCTCCTCGACGTCGAGTTCACCGGTGTCGCCGCCCACGCCTCCGCCCAGCCCTTCATGGGCCGCAATGCCCTTGACGCCGCCTCGCTGCTGTACCAGGGAATCGGGCTCCTGCGGCAGCAGATGCTGCCCATCGACCGGGTGCACGCCGCGGTCCCCGAGGGAGGGGATCGGCCGTCGATCATCACCGAATCGGCGCGTGTGAGCATCTATGTCCGCTCCGCAGAGCCTGAGACCCTGATGGATCTCTCCCAGCGGGTCGAGGACATCGCCCGCGGGGCGGCGCTCATGACCGGCTGCGGGGTCGAGGTGCGGTGGGACAAGCACCCGCCGAGCATGCCGGTGCGTGCCAATCAGGCGCTCACCGGCCGCTGGTCGATCCGCCAGCAGGAGCGCGGCCGGGCACCCCTGCCGCGCGGGGTCGTGAGCGACAGCCTGGCGGCGTCGACGGACTTCGGCAATGTCAGCTACCTCGTTCCCGGCATCCACCCGATGCTGCGGATCGCAGACGCGGAGACCGCTCTGCACACCCGCGGCTTCGCCGAGGCGGCCGCGTCCGAGTCCGCCGAGACCGGGGTCCTCGACGGCGCCTACGGGCTCGCCGGAGTTGCGCTCGACTTCCTGTTCGACGATGCGCTCGCCGAGGCAGTCAGGCAGGAGTTCGAGGACGCCGGGGGAGTGCTGCGGGTCTCAGAGATGTTCGGCTGAGGCCTCTGGGGGCAACTGGGAACCTCGGGGCCCGCGGTCTCAGGAGACCGGGCCGGTGAACTTCTCGCCGGGCCCCTGGCCGGGAGCATCGGGGATCGCCGAGGCCTCACGGAAGGCCAGCTGCAGGCTGCGCAGCCCGTCGCGCAGCGGGCGGGCGTGGTGGTTGCCGATCTCCGGGGCGGCAGCCGTGACGAGCCCGGCCAGCGAGGTGATGAGCTTGCGCGCCTCGTCGAGGTCGATGAGGTCGGCGGCCTTCTGCGTCTCGGTGTCCTCGCTCAGCCCGCACTTGATCGCTGCAGCGCTCATGAGGTGCAGTGCGGCAGAGGATATGATCTCCAGCGCCGGCACCTCGGCGATGTCGCGGGCAGCCTGCTCATGGGCAGAATCGGGCTGGAACTCAGAATGCGAAGATGCGTCGGTCATGCCCACCAGCTTCCCACACGGGTGCGGGCCGGCCAATATGAGCCCTCCCTCAGGCCAGGTGCGTCCGCTCAGACCACGTCCGCGCGTGGTCAGGCACGCCCGCGCGCGTGCGCTTCGCGCGTTTGCGCGAGTGAATCGGCCGTCTGACATGCTGTATCCACAACCCGATGTGCACTTCGCTGCATCGGGTAGTACACTGAACTTCGTGCAAAGTGGAGCTCAGCTCCCACCTGGATCATCACTGGTGATCGGGTTCGAATGACGGCCGGCACTGCGCTGGCCGATGCGGCGTTGTATCCGCAGTTCGTTCGTCTGGGCTCCCTTCGCATGCGCTGAAGGGGGCCTTTTCCCGTTCAGCGGTCGTGATCATCATCTGCTGAAGAAGGAGCGAGCACATCAGCGAGCCGCGTATCAATGATCGGATTCGGGTCCCCGAGGTCCGTCTCGTCGGACCCAACGGGGAACAGGTCGGAATCGTCGCCATCCGCAAGGCGCTCGACCTCGCCCGCGAAGCCGATCTCGACCTTGTAGAGGTTGCACCCCAGGCCAAGCCGCCTGTGGTCAAGCTCATGGACTACGGCAAGTTCAAGTACGAATCGGCGCAGAAGGCACGCGAGGCCCGGAAGAACCAGGCCAACACGGCTCTCAAGGAGATCCGGTTCCGACTGAAGATCGATGAGCACGACTACGAGACCAAGAAGGGCCATGTCTCCCGCTTCCTCAACGGCGGCGACAAGGTCAAGGTCATGATCATGTTCCGCGGACGTGAGCAGTCCCGCCCCGAGATGGGCATCAAGCTGCTCAACCGGCTGGCTGAGGATGTTTCCGATCTCGGCACAGTCGAATCCGCCCCCCGGGTGGACGGCCGCAACATGGTGATGGTCATCGCGCCCGTGCGCTCCAAGGCAGATGCCAAGGCGGAATCCCGCAAGGCATCCCGCGGAGCCAAGGGCGCCAGCGCCGAGGTGAAGTCCCGCCGCGAGCGCGAAGCACAGGCCAAGGCAGAGAAGCGCGACGCCGAGGCCGACGCGTAAGTTTGGTGCCTGCCGGCCCCACGGCCGGGAAGCACACCGTGCAGCGCCAGCCCCCACCTCGGGCCCGGCTGCGCTAGAGAACGATAAGGAGACGGCACTATGCCGAAGCAGAAGACCCACAGCGGTGCCAAGAAGCGCATGCGCATCACCGGCAGCGGCAAGGTCATGCGTGAGCGCGTGAACAAGCGCCACCTGGCCGAGCACAAGTCCTCGCGGCGCAAGCGCCGCCTGTCCGTCGACCAGGTCATGACCGGCGGCGACGCAGCCAAGGCTCGCAAGCTTCTGGGCAAGGCCTGACGACACCGGGCCCGCTGCCCGAGCGCACCGCTGTGCGCGCACCGATTTCATAAGGAGTACACGTGGCACGTGTGAAAAGGGCGATCAACGCCAAGAAGAAGCGCAAGGTCATTCTCGACCGTGCGTCCGGCTACCGCGGTCAGCGCTCGCGCCTGTACCGCAAGGCCAAAGAACAGGTCATCCACTCGCTGGTCTACAGCTACCGTGACCGCCGGGCCCGCAAGGGCGACTTCCGTCGCCTGTGGATCCAGCGCATCAACGCTGGTGCCCGCGCCAACGGCATGACCTACAACCGCTTCATCCAGGGCCTCAAGGCCGCTGGAGTCGAGGTCGACCGCCGCATGCTCGCCGAGCTCGCGGTCAACGACGCAGCGACCTTCGCCTCGCTCGTCAAGGTCGCCAAGGAGGCCCTGCCCTCCGACGTCAACGCCGCCAAGACCTCGGCAGCCTGACGCAGCTGAACTCAGCGGCCGGGCGACGGCCGCAGCGGTGACAGACCGCACCCACTCAGCCCCGGGAATCCCCCGGGGCTGAGTGCTGTCTGCAGGTAGGGTGGAGCCATGGCCCCCATACGCCCCGGCTCCCCGCAGCCTGCCGATCTGCCCGTCCATCCCGGCCTCACCGGCCCCGTGCTCACCTCCCCGCAGTCCAAGCGGATCAAAGAGGCTGGCAAGCTGCTCAAACGCCCATGGCGGAACAAGACCGGCCACTTCCTCGTCGAAGGACCCCAGGCAGTCCGCGAGGCACTGGCCCAGGACGCGCCGATCGTCGACGCCTTCATGACCGCTGAGTCCGCCGAGCGCCACCCCGACCTGCTCGAACTCGCGGCCCAGCGGCGGGTGCGCCTGCGCCAGATCGCCGACGAGCTGCTGCCGCTCATCTCCGACACCGTCGCCAGCCAGGGCGTCGTGCTCAGCTGCGAACAGCGCACCGCCGAACTGACATCGGTGGTGACCGCGAAGGCCCGGCTGCTCGTCGTGCTCTCCCAGGTCCGCGACCCCGGCAACGCCGGCACCGTCATCCGCGTCGCCGATGCCGCCGGCGCTGACGGGATCATCATCACCTCCAACAGCGTCGATGCCTTCAACCCGAAGGTCGTCCGCTCGACTGCCGGATCGATCTTCCACCTGCCGATCGTCACCGGTGTCGGATTGTCCGAGGTGACCGAGCTCGCCCGCGCCCGCGGCCAGCAGGTGCTCGCCGCTGACGCCCATCCGCCGGCACATGACCTGCACGTGCCCTGGGACACCGGCCTCGACCTCAGCCGCCCGACCCTGTGGGTCTTCGGCAGCGAAGCCCACGGCCTGCCCGAGGCCGACCGCGCACTGTGCGACGCCGCGGTCGCGATCCCGCTGTACGGTCAGGCCGAAAGCCTCAACCTCGCGACAGCCGCGAGCATCTGCATCTACGAATCCGCCCGCAGCCAGCTGATGTGAGGCACGGTGCGGGAGGCGGCTGCCGCTGTGGCGCTACGAGCTCAGATGGAGGAAGCCGCCTGCCGGTGCAGGCGTGAGTCCGTAGACTGAACGGACGCCCATCGAGCCGAGGAGCACCATGACCGAGCAGCCATCACCCTACGGAACCGGCACCAGCCAGGGCTCCGCCCAGCCGCAGGCCTCCGCCGGCCCGCAGCCGGCCGGGCGCGTGCGCATCCGCCACCTGCAGGACTACAAGCAGCAGGGCTTCAAATGGGCGATGCTCACCTCCTATGACCAGCTGAGCGCCGGGATCTTCGACGAAGCCGGCATCCCCGTCCTGCTCGTCGGCGACTCCGCGGCCAACAACGTCTACGGCTACGAGACCACCCTGCCGGTCACCGTCGACGAGCTCATCCCGCTCGTCCGGGCAGTCACCGGCAGCACCCGGCGCGCCCTCGTCGTCGCCGACCTGCCCTTCGGGTCCTACCAGGAATCGCCTGAACAGTGCTTCGCCACCTCCGCCCGCTTCATGAAGGAAGCCGGCGCACACGCCGTCAAGCTCGAAGGCGGCACTGAGATGGTGCCCCAGATCGAGAAGCTCGCCTCCGGCGGCATCCCCGTCATGGCCCACATCGGCTTCACCCCTCAGGCCGAGCACCAGCTCGGCGGCTACCGCGTCCAGGGCCGCGGCGATGCCGCCCAGGAGCTGCTTGAGACTGCCCGTGCGGTCGAGGCTGCTGGCGCCTTCGCCGTCGTCCTCGAGATGGTCCCCGGCGAGGCTGCTGCCGCGATCACCGAGGCGCTGTCGATCCCCACGATCGGGATCGGCGCCGGAGCCGACTGCGATGCGCAGGTGCTCGTGTGGCAGGACATGGCCGGACTGCGCGGCGGGCGGATGCCGCGCTTCGTCAAGCAGTACGCCGACCTGCGCACCAGCCTGCTCGATGCCGCCCGCGCCTACGCCTCCGACGTCGAATCCGGAACCTTCCCGGCAGCCGAGCACACCTTCTGAGCCGTCTACCGGCGCACGCTCGGCGGCCGCCACAGGGCGACGAGACCGAGTGCGATGACCCCGCTGACCGCCATCGCGGCGATGAGCGGCTGCCAGCGGGCCGGCTCGAATTGCTCGCCGATGATGAGCGCCATGATGACCATCGCGATGACCGCACCGAGGTAGCGGGTGAGCTGGAACAGCCCGGCAGCCACTCCGGCCGAGCCGCGCTGAGCTGAGGCGAACATGCCCTGGTTGAGGCCGAGCGGAATGAGCCCATAGGGCATCCCGGCCACAGCGAGGATGAGCACATCGAACACCGGGTGCCCATCGGTGCCCACCAGCCACATGAGCGCCAGCGCCGAGAACAGCAGCGCGCAGCCGCCGAACACGAAGGGCCGCAGTCCCAGCCGGGTGATGAGCCGAGTGGCCGGCATGACCGAGAGCGCGGACACGATCGCCAGCACCGCCATGAGCATCCCGACCTGGGCGACCGGGTAGCCGCGGGCGATCTCGTAGAACTGCGGGAACCCGAACATCCACAGATAGAAGACGACGTTGAACGTCGCGAACTGCGCGAGCACGAGCAGCAGCGAGGTGTTCGCCTTGAGTTCGCGCAGGTCGAGCACCGGATGCGGGGCGCGCAGCTCCCACCACGCGAACGCCGCACCGGTGATGACCGCAACCGCGATGAGCACAAGCCTGAGCCCGGGCAGCGAATCGAGCAGTGCGAGGATGAGCGCACTCATCGCCACCGTGAACCCGATGATGCCGGGCACGTCTATGAACAGCGCCAGGTTCGCTCGCTTGCGACCCGCTCCCGAGGCGGTGGGCGCCTGGTCGCCAGCAGGCGGGACAGTGCCGGGCCGGCCGGCATCGAGCTGCCCGGCGGTGAGTACATCAGCCGGGGCTGCCCGGGCGACGAGGATGAGAGCCAGCAGGGCCGGAGGCACATTGAGCCAGAACTGGGCATGCCAGCCGAAGGCCGCCAGCAGCAGCCCACCGGCGACAGGTCCCAGAGCCATGCCGAGGATGTTGACGACCTGGATCCGGCCGAGTGCCCGCACGGACTCCGGGCCCGGTGGGATCCAGGCACCGAGCAGCGTCACTGCCGAGGGGTAGGCGCACGCAGTGCCGACGGCCAGCAGACCGCGGGCGATCGACAGGGAGACGATCCCGGTCGCGAGCATCGACCACACAGTGGCGATGAGCACGACGATCATCCCGGCAACGAAGATCTTCTTGGGCCCGAACCTGTCGGCACACCGGCCGAGCACCGGCTGGGCGGTGCAGGAGACGAGGTAGAATACCGTCACGACCCAGCTGACGTGAGCGAACCCGACCCCGAAGTCCCGGGCGATCGCGATGAGCGCGACGGTGATCATCGTCGAGTTCATCGGGTTGAGCCACGTTCCCATCGTCAGCCCCGTCATGAGGGCGCGATGATTCGGCAGCGATGACGACATGGGCTCACTCTACGACTGCAGACAGCAGCCGCAGCGCGCCTGTCACCAGGTGAGAACCGGCGCGGGCCGTCTCAGGGCTTGTGGGCGGTGATGCGGAACTGCAGCGGCAGCCGCTCGGGGTTCTCCCGCAGCCGGTAGCCGTGCTCGTCCTCGAACATGAGCTCCGGCCACCGCGCCCACGCCGAATGCTGGGTCTCCTCGACGGTGTCGATGACGAGGCCGGCCTGCAGCAGCGCGGTGATGATCTCCCCGAGCGAATGGTTCCACTGATGATTGCGGGTGTTCCTAATCGGCTCGGCGTCCGGTGCGTCGACATAACTGGAGTCGTCCTCCCACGTCATCGGCTGCGCCTGCTGGAAGTACGGCTGCTCGACGCGCAGACCTGCGGAGACGTCATCGCCGATCGTCATGAAGAACGGATGGTCATCGCGGATGAGGAACGTCCCGCCGGGGGTGAGCAGGGAGGCGACGACCTGCGCCCAGGCGGTGACATCGGGCAGCCAGCACAGCACCCCGAGGGTGGAGAAGACGATATCGAACTCACCGTCGACTGCAGCACGGGCATCGTAGACGTTCGACTCGACGTATTCGATGTCGGCACCGCACTCAGCGGCCAGCTCACGGGCCTGGCGCAGCGACTCACCGGAGAGGTCGACGCCGACGACCCGGCCGGCACCCTGCCGTTTGAGGCCGATGGTGTCGGTGCCGAGGTGGCACTGCAGATGGATGACCGAGGCGCCGGAGAGGTCGCCGAGGTAGGGCAGATCGGGTGCCAGCGTGTCGGGGATCGCCTGCGGATCGTCGATGAGGGCCTGGATGCCGTAGCCGGAGGCCACGTGCACGGCGGCCCGGTCATCCCAGTTGCGGCGGTTGTCGTCGAACCATTCGGGGGAGGCAGCCACAGGCTGCGCGGAGGTGGAGTCCATGCCTCGACACTAAGCGGGCGCCGGTGGCGAGGCAACAGCTGTGGGACGCGGTCACGTGCCGGTGCGCGGTTCGTTAGACTGGCTCGTGGTCTGCTCCTGCGCCGGGATGCGCGGGATGCGATGGAGAGTCCGCTAACAGAAAGAAGGCAGATGTCTGCGCCAGTCGATCCGCGCGATGAGTCCGCCGTCGCCGCCGCCGTTGAGGCTGCGCTGACGGCGTTCGATGCCGCCTCGAACCTCGATGAGCTCAAGACCGCCCGCCTGGCCCACATGGGCGACAAAGCGCCGCTGGCGCTGGCGAACCGGGAGATCGGCACACTCGACAAGTCGGAGAAGGCAGCTGCCGGCAAGCTCGTCGGCCAGTCCCGCGGACAGGTGAAGAAGGCTCACGACGCGCGCCTGGCAGCGCTCGAAGAGCAGCGCGACGCCGAGGTGCTCGTCGCCGAGGCGATCGACGTCACCCTGCCCTCGGCCCGCCGCCGAGGCGGTGCCCGCCACCCGCTGCAGCTCATCCAGGAGCGCATCGCCGACCACTTCATCGGCCACGGCTGGGAAGTCGCCGAAGGCCCCGAGGTCGAATCCGAGTGGCTGAACTTCGACTCCCTGAACTTCGGGCCCGACCACCCGGCCCGCCAGATGCAGGACACCTTCTTCGTCGAGCCCGCCGAGGCCGGCCTCGTGCTGCGCACCCACACCTCCCCGGTGCAGTCGCGCTCACTGCTCGAACGCGGCGCCCCGCTGTACGTCGTGTGCCCGGGCAAGACCTTCCGCACCGATGAGCTCGACGCCACCCACACCCCGGTGTTCCACCAGGTCGAGGGCATCGCGATCGACAAGAACCTCACGATGGCCCACCTCAAGGGCACCCTCGACGAATTCGCCCGCGCGATGTTCGGACCCGAATCGCGCACCCGGCTGCGCCCGAGCTTCTTCCCCTTCACCGAGCCGAGCGCCGAGATGGACTTCTGGTTCCCCAACAAGGTCGGCGGACCCGGCTGGATCGAATGGGGCGGCTGCGGCATGGTGCACCCGAACGTGCTGCGCTCAGCCGGCATCGACCCCGACGTCTACCAGGGCTTCGCCTTCGGCATGGGCATCGAGCGCACGCTCATGCTCCAGGAGGGCATCAACGATATGCACGACATGGTCGAAGGCGACCTGCGGTTCTCAGCACGGTTTGGAGTGAATGCCTGATGCTCGTCCCACTCGAATGGCTCGCCGACTACGTCGACCTCTCCGTCGTCGACAACCCGCGGGTGCTCGCTGCCGAACTGGCCAGCATCGGCCTGGAGGAAGAGGACTTCATCGCCCCCGAGGTCACCGGCCCGCTCGTCGTCGGCCGGGTTCTCGAACTGGAGAAGGAGACCCACTCCAACGGCAAGACCGTCAACTGGTGCCAGGTCGACGTCGGCGAGGACGAACCGCGCGGCATCATCTGCGGTGCCCACAACTTCGAAGCAGGCGACCTCATCGCCGCCGCGCTGCCCGGCGCGGTGCTGCCCGGCGGCTTCGCCATCAGCGCCCGCAAGACCTACGGGCACATCTCCGACGGCATGATCTGCTCGTCCAAGGAGCTCGGCCTCGGCGAGGACCACGAGGGCATCATCGTCCTCACCCGCCTCGGGCTCACCGGCGAACCCGGTGACGACGCACTGGGCTTGCTCGGCCTCGACCGGGTCACCCTCGACGTCAACGTCACCCCTGACCGCGGCTACCAGCTGTCGATGCGCGGCCTCGCCCGCGAATTCGCGATGCTCAAAGACCAGGACTTCACGGACCCGGCCGATCAGCCGGCACCGGAGCCCACCGATGACGGCTACCCGGTCGAGCTGGCCGATGATGCCCCGATCCACGGTGTACCCGGTTGCGACCGGTTCACCGCCCTGCAGGTCACCGGCATCGACCCGAGCGCACAGACCCCGTACTGGATGCAGCGCCGGCTGACCGAAGCCGGGATGCGCCCGATCAGCCTGAGTGTTGACGTCACCAACTACGTCATGCTCGAACTCGGCCAGCCGCTGCACGCCTACGACCGTGACGCCCTCGGTGAGAAGATCGTCGTGCGCCGCGCGAAGGCAGGGGAGAAGCTCACCACCCTCGACGATGTCACCCGCACTCTCGATCCCGAGGACCTCCTCATCACCGATGAAGGCGGTGCCGCAGGTGAGAGCCGGATCATCGGCCTGGCCGGCGTCATGGGCGGAGCCGACCTCGAAGTCGGCCCCGAGACGACCAGCATCCTCATCGAGGCCGCCCACTTCGACCCGATCTCGATCGCCCGCACCGCCCGGAGGCACCGGCTGCCGAGCGAGGCCGCCCGCCGCTTCGAACGCGGCGTCGACCCCGCCCTCGGCCCGGTGGCTGCCAAGCGCTGCGCGGACCTGCTCGTCGAACTCGGCGGCGGCACCCTTGAACCGGCCGTCACCATCGCCGGCGAGGAGCCGCAGGCCCGGACCGTCAGGCTTGCAGCCGACCTGCCCAACCGGCGGTTGGGCACCGAGGACAGCCGCGAGGACATCGTTCGGCTGCTCGGCGCCGTCGGCTGCCACGTCGCTGACCCCGAGGCTGAGATCCTGGAGGTCACCGTCCCGACGTGGCGGGCCGACCTGACCGACGATGTCGACCTCGTCGAGGAGATCGCCCGGGCCGGCGGCTACGACCGGATCCCGTCCGTGCTGCCGGTGGCCCCCGGCGGCAAGGGCCTCAACGCCGCCCAGGCCGCCCGCCGGCGGATCTCGAATCTGCTGACCGCGCTCGGCTACTCCGAGGTGCTGACCTACCCGTTCACCTCCGACGCCCGCAGCGACGCCCTGCGGATCCCGGAAGGCGATGCCCGCCGCATGAACGTCCGGCTGGCCAATCCGATGGCCGAGGACCAGCCGCTCATGCGCACCCACCTGCTCGCCACCCTCGTCGATGCCGCCGCCCGCAACCTCGGCCGCGGCTTCAAGGACATCGCGATCTTCGAAGCCGGGCTCGTGACCCAGCCGGAGACGACCGAACTGGCACCAGTCGAGTCCTACGCCCCGGGCTACCACCCGAGCGAGGACGAGCTTGAGGCGATCTTCGCCTCGGTGCCGGCCCAGCCGTACCACTTCGCCGGCATCATGGCAGGCTATGCCGAAGCACCGGGTGTGCTCGGCGCCGGCCGGAAGGCCGATGCTGCCGATGTCATCGATACGGTGCACCGGATCGCCGCTTCCTGCGGACTCGAACTCACCGTGTCAGCCGACCAGATCGCCCCGTACCATCCGGGACGCTGCGCGCGCTTCGACTTCACCGACGGCACCCACTTCGGCCACGCCGGCGAACTGCATCCGAAGGTCTGCGAGACCCTCGACCTGCCCGCCCGCACGGTCGCCTTCGAGATCAGCCTCGATGCGCTGCTGACCCAGTCCGACACCCGCGCGTGGGCCGGGGTGCTCTCGACCTACCCGGTCTCCCGGCAGGACGTCGCGCTCCTCGTCGACGAGGCGACCCCCGCCTCGGCGGTGGCCGACGCGCTGCGCGAAGGTGCGGGAACCGAACTGGAGAACGTCGAGATCTTCGACCTCTACGCAGGCGACCAGGTGCCCGAAGGCAAGAAGTCGCTGGCCTTCCGCCTGACCTTCCGCGCCCCGGACCGCACAATGACCGCCGACGAGGCCTCTGCACTGCGCGAGGCCGCCACCGCCGTGGCCGCCGAGCGCTTCGGCGCCGAGGTGAGGAGCTGAGATGACCGCAGCCGAGACCACCCGCCCGCTGACCCTCATCACCGGAGGATCCCGCGGCATCGGCCGGATCCTGGCCACCGGATTCGCTGAAGCCGGCTACCCGGTGGCGATCACCGCCACCGACACCGCACGTGCCCAGGCGGCTGCCGCAGAGATCGCAGCCGAGACCTCGGGCACGGTCACCGGATTCGGCGTCGACGTCTCCCAGCCGGACTCCGTAGCCGCGCTGCGCGGTGACATCGAGGCACATGCCCAGGCCACCGGAGTGCGCCTCGGGGTGCTCATCAACAACGCCGGACGGGTTGAATCGAGCGAAGGCCCGCTGTGGGAAGCCGACCCGGAGTCCCTCGTCGGGGTCATCGGCACCAACGTCATCGGCCCACTGCTCATGATCAACGCCTTCGCCCCGGTCCTCATCGCCACGGCCGAGGCGACCGGGCAGCCGGGCCGCATCATCGACCTCAACTCCGGATCCGGTGCGCAGGGCACCCCGGCCTACGGCGCCTACTCGGCATCGAAGGCCGCGCTGTTCCGCATCGCCGACTCCGTCGTCCACTTCGGCGACGAGAAGGGGCTGAAGATCTTCGAACTGGCCCCCGGCGTCATCCGCTCGGACATGACCGCCTCGATGCCGATGCACGACTGGCGCACCGACGACGACTGGACCTCGCCTGCCGAGCTCGCCGCGCTCGCTCTTGCGGCAGCCTCCGGTGAGCTCGACGGGTGGACCGGCCGCTACATCCGCGCTGGTCACGACACTGCAGAAACGCTCAGCCAGCAGATCCCCGCAGCCGGTTCACAAGCCCGTAAGCTGATCACGGAGATGGACATCAGCTGAAGCTGGACAGACACGGGGAAGGCAGACGAACATGAACGTGCTCTACTCGATCCTCCTCGGTCTGCTCAATGCCGTTATCGTCGGCGTGCTCGTGCGCCGGACGATCACCGTCGGCACCGGGACGCTGCGTAACACGATCGTCTCGCTCGTCATGGGCATGTCGCTGTGGCCGATCACCCTGCAGGCCTACGAGCTGCTCGGCATCTCCCAGGGCGGGCAGATCCCGTGGATCGAGATGAGCTTCCCGGCCGTCATGGTCTTCCTGCTCATCTTCGCCTGGCTCATCGTCATCCAGATGTTCCTGCTGCTGGCCATCGAACTCGTGCTGCCCACCGGCACCTTCTCCTCGGTCATGCGCCAGATCGTGCGCCTGCCGGTGCTCTACCGGCGGGTCAGCCGCGTCTCCCAGATCCAGCGCATCCTGCTGCGCTACGGACTCGCCCGCTACCTGCGCCCGCGGATCCCGACCCTGAAGGTCTCGATGCGCGAGATCGCACGCACCACCGCCGAGGCGTTCGCCGCCGCCGGGGTCACCTTCGTCAAGCTCGGCCAGTTCATCGCCACCCGCTCCGATGTCGTGCCCCAGGAGTTCGTCGAGGAGTTCTCCAAGCTGCAGTCCGATGTGCCGCCGGTCGACTTCGACCAGATCCGGCCGGTGCTCGAGCGCTCCTTCGGCAGGCCCGTCGACCAGGTGTTCTCCTCCTTCGACGAGACCCCGCTGGCTGCCGCCTCGGTCGCGCAGGTGCATGCCGCCAAGCTCGCCGACGGCACCCAGGTCGTCGTCAAGGTCCAGCGCCCGCACCTGCGCAAGCAGGTCCGCGCCGATTCCGACATCATCCGCGCATTGGCCGATCAGGCGCACAACCGGGCAGGGTGGGCGAAGAAGATCGGCGTGCGCTCGATCGCACGCGGCTTCATCGAATCGCTCAACGAAGAGCTCGACTACGGCACCGAGGTGCGCAACACCCAGCTGCTGCGCGAAGCCGCCCAGCACCACGGCAACGGCTGGCCCCACGGGCCCGACGGGCAGCCGCTCGTCGACGTCCCGCGCGTGTACCCCGAACTCAGCAGCGAACGCGTCATCGTCCTCGAACGCGTCGACGGCATCCCGCTGTCGAAGGCAGGCGACCTGGTGGAGAACCTGTCGATGATCGCCCGCCGCGAGGCAGCCGACCAGCTTTTCATGACCGTCGCCCGGCAGGTGCTGCACAAGGGCGTCTTCCACGCCGATCTGCATGCCGGCAACATCCTCATCGACCCGGCCGGGCGCCTCGGGCTCATCGACTTCGGCAACGTCGGCCGACTCGACATGCGCGACCGCCGCGACATCGCCCTGCTGCTCATGGCCTTCGAACGGCAGAACTCGCAGGCTGCCACCACCGCTATCCTCGACCTGTTCGGGGCGCCGGTCGGTGTCGACATCCGGCTGCTGCAGCGCGAGATCGGCCAGATCATGCTCCAGTTCGACGGCGGTTCCGGAAGCTCATCGGCGATGTTCTCCGAACTGCTGTCCTTCGTCGTCGACAACGGCTTCGAACTGCCGAGCGCCGTTGCTGATGCATTCCGGGCGATCTCCACGCTGGAGGGCAGCCTCAAGAAGCTCGACCCGACGATCGACCTGCTCGATCTGGTGCGCGCTCACAGCGACACGCTCATGCGCGAGGCGGTGAGCTTCCGGGACAGCCTCGGCCATGCCGACCTGTACTTCACCGCGAACGCCCCGATGCTCGCCTCGCTGCCGGCCCAGATCAGCCGGATCGCCCAGCACCTGGAGGACGGCACCCTCGACATCGGCACGAGCGGCCTCAACATCGACCTCATCAAGAACCTCGTGCGCACGACGGTCGACCAGCTCGTGCAGGTCATCATCGCCACCGCCCTCATCCTCGGCGGCGTCGTCATGATGTCAGCTGACTTCGGCCCGCCGCTGGCCCCGGATCTCAAGCTGTTCACCTACTTCGGCGCGTGGGTGCTGTTAGGCGGCTTCGTGCTCGCCGCGGTCGTGCTGGCGCCGGCGCTGGCGACGAGAAGATTCAAATAGCGCGACCTCGGGTTAAACCGGCACCGCGGCGATCATCGACGCCCTTCCCGACGGCACCTCATCGGATCCCGCCGCCGGGAAGAACAGTGCCCGGATCAGGGCTTGAGGATGACCTTGCCGGTCGTCTTGCGGCCCTCGAGCGCACGATGCGCCTCGGCAGCCTCGGCGAGCGGGAACTCGTGGCCGACGCGGAAGTCGAGCCAGCCGGTCGAGAGCCCGTCGAAGAGCATGCCCGAACGCTCGGCCAGCTCCTCGGGGCTGCGGACGAACCACTGCAGCGAGGGCCGGGAGAGGAACTGCCCGCCGGAGGAGTTGAGCCGCTGGATGTCGAAGGGCTCGACCGGCCCGGAGGCCGCACCGAAGAGCACGAGCGAACCGCGCACCTTGAGCGAGGCCAGCGAGGCGTCGAAGGTGTCCCTGCCGACGCCGTCATAGGCGACGTCGACACCCTCACCGTCGGTGAGGTCGCGGACAGTGGCGGCGATGTCGACGCCCTCGCCGTAGAGGAACACCTCATCAGCGCCGGCACCGCGGGACAGCTCGGCCTTCTCCTCAGTCGAGACCGTCGTGATGACGCGGGCGCCGAGGTGCTTGGCCAGCTGGGTGAGCAGCAGGCCGACCCCGCCGGCACCGGCGTGGATGAGGGCGGTCTGGCCCGGCTCAAGGCGGTGCGAACCGGTCGCCAGGTACTGGGCCGTCAGGCCCTGGAGCGGAATCGCGGCAGCGACCTCATCGGACACGCCTTCGGGCACCCGCAGCACCCCGGCAGCCGGAACGGCGACGCTGGTGGCATAGGAGCCGGGCGCGTTGTGCCAGGCGACCCGGTCGCCGACTGAGAATCCGGTGACGTCATCGGCAACGGCGATGACGCGTCCGGCGCCTTCGCTGCCGACGACGTGCGGGAACTCCATCGGATACAGGCCGCTGCGCCGGTAGGTGTCGATGAAGTTGATGCCTGCAGCGGCGACCTCGACGAGGAGCTCGCCGGGACCTGCCTGCGGGTCGTCGATCTCGGTGTAGCGCAGCACCTCCGGTCCGCCGGCTTCGATCGCCTGTACAACGTGGGCCACAACCCCTCCTGAATAAAGTTCGATGATGCGGTATGATTATGCATATGTCGCGAATGTCAGTCGCAGTCTCAGGCGCCACCGGCTACGCCGGCGGTGAGGTCCTCAGGCTGCTGAGCAGTCACCCGGAACTTCACGTTACAACGGTCTGCGGCCATTCGAGCGCCGGTGACCGGCTGGCGGTCCACCAGCCCCATCTGCTCGCCTACGGCGACATGACGGTGCAGCCCTCGACCGCCGAGGTGCTCGCCGGCCACGACGTCGTCGTCCTCGCCCTGCCGCACGGCGCCTCGGGCGAGATCGCAGCCGCGCTCGCCGAGACCTCACCTGAGACCCTCATCATCGACCTCGCCGCCGACCACCGGCTCATCAGCCCAGCCGCCTGGGAGGCCTTCTACGGCAGCGATCATCCGGGCACCTGGACCTACGGGCTGCCCGAGATGCTGCTGGCCGACGGCACCAAGCAGCGCGAGGCGCTACGGCAGACCCGCCGCATCGCAGTGCCTGGCTGCAACGTCACCGCGGTGACGCTCGGCCTCGGCCCGCTGCTGCAGGCCGGGCTCATCGAGCCGACCGGACTGAGTGCGGTGCTGGCCAATGGCGTCTCCGGAGCAGGCAAGGCACTCAAGCCCCACCTGACAGCAGCCGAGATCCTCGGCAACGCCTCACCCTACGGCGTCGCCGGCACCCACCGGCACGTGCCCGAGATCGAACAGAACCTCAACCTCGCCCTCGGCGCCGATCCCGCCGACGGGCCGGTGCGCATCTCCTTCACCCCCACCCTCATCCCCGTCAGCCGCGGCATCCTCGCCACGCTCTCAGCCGTCCCGGCCGGTGGTGCGCAGCTGACCCGCGAGGCCGTCGCCGAGGTGTATGCCGCCGCGTACGCCGATGAGCCCTTCGTGCACATGCTCGCCGAAGGCGCCTGGCCGCAGCTGTCAGCGACCACCGGGTCGAACACCGCACATCTCCAGTTCGGCATCGACGAGCGCGCCGGGCGGATCGTCACCGTCGTCGCCCTCGACAACCTCGTGCGCGGCACCGCCGGCCAGGCGCTGCAGTCGGCCCACCTCGCCCTCGGCTTGCCCGAAGCCACCGGACTGCCGACCGGGGGACTGGCCCCCTGAGGCGCGGGCGAGCAGCCAGGCGGTCGTGACATCCCTCACCATGACACCGCAGGGGATGAATAAAGTTCACTTCTGCTGTATTGTTATGCATATTGAAGGGTGGTGGCCGCCGCCACCGCCGACTCGCCAGCCGAATGGAGTCGCATCATGAGCGTGACCTACCCGCGCGGCTTCCGCGCCTCAGGCACCACCGCCGGACTCAAGCCCAGCGGCAAGACCGACCTTGCCCTCGTCGTCAACGACGGCCCCGCCGATGCGGTTGCTGCCGTCTACACCGCCAACCGCTGCAAGGCCAACCCGGTGCTGTGGAGCCAGCAGGCCTCAGCAGACGGCACCGCACGAGCGGTCGTGCTGAATTCCGGTGGTGCGAACTGCTACACCGGCGACTACGGCTACGAGACCACCGAACTCACCGCCACCCGCACCGCCGAACTCCTCGACGCTGACCCGAGCGACGTCCTCGTCTGCTCGACCGGCCTCATCGGCGTCGGGGGACCGGAATTCCGCGAACCGATCCTCGACCACCTCGCCGCTGCCCTCGACGCTGCCGCCGCCACTCCGGAGGCAGGGGCGGCGGCAGCCGAGGCGATCATGACGACCGACACCGTGGCCAAGACGGCTACCCGCGAGGGCACCGCCTACCGCATCGGCGGCATGGCCAAGGGTGCCGGCATGCTCGCACCGGGACTGGCGACGATGCTCGTCGTCATCACCACCGACGCCGTCGTCGAATCCGCCGACCTCGACATCGCCCTGCGCGCAGCCACCCAGAAGACCTTCGACCGGCTCGACACCGACGGCTGCATGTCGACCAACGACACCGTCATCGTCATGAGCTCCGGGGCCTCCGAACACCAGGCCGACCTCGTCGAATTCACCCGCCTGCTCACCGAAGTGTGCGGCGAGCTCACCGCCCAGCTGCACACCGACGCCGAGGGTGCCGGCCACGACATCACCATCACCACCCGCGGCGCGTTCTCCGAACAGCAGGCCGTCGACGTCTCCCGCGCAGTCGCCCGCTCGAACCTCTTCAAGGCCGCCGTGTTCGGAGAGGATCCCAACTGGGGCCGCGTCGTCGCCCAGGTCGGCACCACCGATGCCGAGTTCGACCCGCAGGCCATCGACGTCACCTTCAACGGCGTGCCCGTCTGCGTCGGCTCCGCCCCGGCCGCCGATCCCGCTGAGGTGCTCTTCGACCGCCGCGTCGTCGTCGAGATCGACCTGCACGCTGGCAACTTCGAAGCCAGCGTGTGGACCTCGGACCTGACCCATGACTACGTCGAAGAGAACAGCGCCTACTCATCATGACTGAGACATCCTCTGCCCACCGGCTCGTGCAGGCTCAGGCCAAAGCTGAGACCTTGACCGAGGCGCTGCCGTGGATCAAGACCTTCAAGGGCGCGACCATCGTCATCAAGTACGGCGGCAATGCCATGGTATCCCCGGAGCTGCAGCAGTCCTTCGCCGACGACATCGCTTTCCTGCGGTTCGCCGGCCTGCGCCCGATCGTCGTCCACGGCGGCGGCCCGCACATCTCCCGGATGCTCGATCGCCTCGGCATCGAAAGCGAGTTCCGCGCCGGCCAGCGCGTCACCAGCGAAGAGGCCGCCGAGGTCGTGCGGATGGTGCTCTCCGGGCAGGTCAACCGCGAGGTCGTCGCCCGCATCAACCAGAACGGCGACGCCGCCGTCGGGCTCTCCGGCGAAGACGGCGACCTGCTGCTGGCCAAGCGCACAACCGCCACCGTCGACGGTGAGGAGATCGACCTCGGCCGGGTCGGCGAGATCGTCTCGGTCAACACTGAGCTCATCAACGAGCTGCTGGCCGCCGGCCGCATCCCGGTCATCTGCTCGATCGCCGCTGAAGCAGGCGGAGCCGTCAACAAGCCGCTCAACATCAACGCCGACCTCGCCGCCGCCGCGATCGCCCGCCAGATCGGCGCCGACAAGCTCGTCATGCTCACCGACGTGCCCGGCCTCTACGCCGACTGGCCGGACAAGGACTCACTGCTCTCAGCAATCACCCCGGCCGAGCTGCGCGAGCTGCTGCCGCGGCTTGACTCCGGGATGATCCCGAAGATGACCGCCGCGCTCGAAGCAGTCGAAGCCGGCGTGCGGCAGGCACACATCATCGACGGCCGGATGGCCCACTCGCTGCTGCTGGAGGTCTTTACCACCGAAGGCATCGGCACCATGGTCCAAGATGACCACACGAAGGGAGGACAGGCATGAGCTGGCAGGACGACTACGCCCAGACGATGCTGCCGGTCTTCGGCACCCCGAAGGCCAAGCTCGTTGCAGCCCACGGCTGTACCGTCACCGACGATGCCGGCAAGGACTACCTCGACCTGCTCGGCGGCATCGCCGTCAACACCCTCGGCCACGGCCACCCGGCCATCACCGAGGCGGTGACCGGCCAGCTGTCGACGATCGACCACGTCTCGAACTTCTTCACCACCGACCCCCAGCTGAACCTGGCGTCGAAGCTGCTGGAGATCGCCGGAGCACCGGCAGGCTCCCAGGTGTTCTTCGCCAACTCCGGCACCGAAGCCAATGAGGCCGCCATCAAGCTCGCCCGCCGGGTGGACGCCCCTGCTGCCGGCAGCCCGGGCCGGTCGAAGATCATCGCCGTCGACGGCGCCTTCCACGGCCGCACCATCGGCGCCCTGTCCCTGACGGCCAAGGAAGCCTACCGCGCACCCTTCGCCCCGCTCATGCCCGAGGTCACCCATGTGCCCTTCGGTGACATCGACGCCCTGAGAGCCGCCGTCGACGACACGGTCGCTGCCGTCATCATCGAACCGATCCAAGGAGAGCGCGGCGTGCGCCTGCACCCGGACGGTTACCTGAGAGCCGTGCGCGAGGCGACGAGCGCTGCCGGGGCGCTCATGATTCTCGATGAGGTGCAGACCGGCATCGGCCGCACCGGCCACTGGTTCGCCTTCCAGCACCCGGAGATCGGCGAGGGCATCACACCCGATGCGATCACCGTGGCCAAGGGACTGGCCGGCGGCATCCCGATCGGCGGGCTCATCACCATCGGTGAACAGGTCAGTGCACTGCTGTCCGCCGGCCAGCACGGCACCACCTTCGGGGGCAACCCCGTCAGCGCCGCGGCCGCACTCGCCGTGCTCGACACCATCGAGACAGACGGCCTTCTCGCCCATGTCCGCGAGACCGGCGACTGGCTGGCCGAGCAGCTCTCCGCCGTCCCCGGTGTCACCGGGGCGCGCGGGGCAGGGCTGCTGCGCTCCTTCGCCATCACCGACCCGCAGCAGGCAGTCGCCGGTGAGCTGCCGGTCGCCGGCGCACTTGCAGCAGTCGCGCAGGAGGCCGGTTTCATCATCAACCCGGTCACCCCCGACCGGATCCGCCTGGCACCTCCGCTCATCATCACCCCGACACAGCTGCAGGACTTCCTCGATGCTCTGCCAGCACTCATCTCCGAGACCGTGAAGGCACAGTCATGACCCGACACTTCCTCACCGACACCGACCTCAGCCCCACCGAACTGCTCGAGGTCCTCGACCTGGCAGCCGAACTCAAAGCCGACCCCGGCACCCAGGTGCCCTTCGCCGGACCGGGAGCCGCCGCCTCGGACGCGGCACGCAAGACCGTGGCCGTCATCTTCGACAAGACCTCCACCCGCACCCGCGTGTCCTTCGCCGCAGGCATCGCAGCACTCGGCGGCAGCCCGCTCATCATCAACCCCGGTGAGGCGCAGCTTGGGCACAAGGAGTCGATCGCCGACACCGCACAGGTGATGTCGAGGATGGTCTCGATGATCGTCTGGCGCACCTACGCGCAGGTCGGCCTCGAAGAGATGGCCGCGAACTCCTCGGTGCCGGTCATCAACGCCCTGTCCGATGACTACCACCCGTGCCAGCTGCTGGCCGACCTGCTCACCATCCGCGAACACCGGCCCACCGACGCACCCGGGGGACTGGCCGGCACGACGCTTGCCTACTTCGGCGACGGGGCGAACAACATGGCCAACTCCTACCTGCTCGCCGGCGCCAATGCCGGCATGCACGTGCGCATCGCAGCACCGGACAGCCACCAGCCGGCCGCCGCGATCGTTCAGCGCGCGCAGGCCCTGGCCGTCGAGACCGGCGGGTCGATTGAGATCACCGACGACGCCGCGGTGGCCGCCACCGGCGCCGATGTGCTGGTGACCGACACGTGGGTGTCGATGGGCCAGGACGCTGAGGGCCGGGGCGGCGCCGATTCGCCGTTCATGCCCTACCAGGTCAACGCCGCACTGCTCGATGTCGCAGCTGAGGGCGCACTCGTCATGCACTGCCTGCCGGCTTACCGCGGCCAGGAGATCACCGCCGAGGTCATCGACGGGCCGCAGTCGGTCGTCTTCGATGAGGCCGAGAACCGGCTGCACGCCCAGATGGGGCTGATGGCCTGGCTGGAGGCACGCGGATGAGCGAACAGCTGACACCGACGACCAAGGCCGCCCGCCAGCAGCTCATCATCGAGCTCATCCGCACGGAGACGATCCGCTCGCAGACCGAGCTTGCCGGGCTGCTGACCGGCCGCGGCTTCTCCGTGACGCAGGCGACCCTGTCACGCGACCTCGTCGATCTCGGCGCGGTCAAGGTGCGCACCGCCAAGGGCTCCGTCTACGCGGTGCCCGGCGAGGGAGGGGACCGCAGCCTGCAGTCCGCGCAGGCCACCGACCTGCTCGACGCGAAGCTGCAGCGACTGCTCGAAGAGCTGCTCGTGACCGCCACCAGCTCGGGCCAGCTCGTCGTGCTGCGCACCCCGCCCGGGGCCGCCCAGTACTTGGCCTCAGCGCTCGACCGATCCGTCATCCCCGAGGTGCTCGGCACGATCGCCGGCGACGACACCGTCCTCGTCATCGCTGCCGAGTCCACCAGCGGGGAGGCCCTGGCCGAGAAGCTGCACGAGCTGGCCGGCGACGCATAACCCAGACCTGCGGGCCGGCCGGGGTGCAGGTGCACCCGGCGGACCCTGACCCATATTCTGAACAGTAACGACCTTTCCGAAAAGGAGTCCCGACATGACTGAACGCATTGTGCTCGCCTACTCAGGCGGCCTCGACACCTCGGTGGCCATCGGTTGGATCCACGAGGCGACCGGTGCCGAGGTGGTGGCGATGGCCGTCGACGTCGGCCAGGGAGGCGAGGACCTGGAGACGATCCGCCAGCGCGCTCTCGACTGTGGTGCGGTCGAGGCCTACGTCGCCGACGCCCGCGACGAGTTCGCCAACGAGTACTGCATGCCCGGGCTCAAGGCCAACACCCTGTACATGGACGCCTACCCGAACGTCTCGGCGCTGTCCCGCCCGGTCATCGTCAAGCACCTCGTCACCGCCGCCCGCAAGTTCGGTGCGAAGACCGTCGCCCACGGCTGCACCGGCAAGGGCAACGACCAGGTGCGGTTCGAGGTCGGCATCACCTCCCTGGCCCCGGACATGAAGTGTATCGCCCCGGTCCGCGACCTCGCGCTCACCCGCGAGAAGGCCATCGAATATGCCGAGCGCAACGATCTGCCGATCGTCACAACCAAGTCCAACCCGTTCTCCATCGACCAGAACGTGTGGGGCCGCGCTGTTGAGACCGGCTTCCTCGAAGACATCTGGAACGGCCCGACCAAGGACGTCTACGACTACACCGACGACCCGACCTTCCCGCCGCCGGCCGACGAGGTCACCATCACCTTCGAGAAGGGCATCCCGGTCAAGATCGACGGCCGCGACGTCACCCCGCTGCAGGCGATCGAGGAGCTGAACCAGCGCGCCGGCGCCCAGGGCATCGGCCGCATCGACATCGTCGAAGACCGGCTCGTGGGCATCAAGAGCCGCGAGATCTACGAAGCCCCCGGCGCGATGACCCTCATCGCTGCGCACAAGGAGCTGGAGAACATCACGCTCGAGCGCGAGCAGGCCCGCTTCAAGCGGATGGTCGACCAGCGCTGGACCGAGGTCGTCTACGACGGCCAGTGGTTCTCCGAGCTCAAGGGCTCGCTCGACGCGTTCATCGACGACACCCAGGAGTACGTCAGCGGTGAGATCCGCATGGAGCTCCACGGCGGCCGTGCGACTGTCACCGGCCGGCGCTCGGAGTCCTCGCTGTACGACTTCGGCCTGGCCACCTACGACGAAGGCGACACCTTCGACCAGTCCTCGGCCCGCGGCTTCATCGACATCTACGGACTGTCCTCGAAGCAGGCTGCCGCCCGCGACCACAAGTTCGACAAGGGCATCCGGCTGTGAGCCCGGCACCTGGAACCTCACCCGAGCACGCAGCCGGATCCGGGCCCGAGGCGCCTGAGCGGCTGGCCCTGTGGGGCGGCCGGTTCGCTTCGGGGCCCTCGGATGCGGTGGCGCTGCTGTCGAAGTCGACGCACTTCGACTGGCGGCTGGCCGCCTACGATCTGGCCGGCTCCCGGGCCCACGCCCGGGTGCTCAACCGGGCCGGGCTGCTCGATGAGAGCGAGCTCGAGGGCATGATCGCAGCCCTCGACGAGCTCGAGCGCCGCGTGACCTCCGGTGAGTTCACGGCAGCCGACTCCGATGAGGACGTCCACTCCGCGCTCGAGCGCGGGCTGCTGGAGATCGCCGGGCCGGAGCTCGGCGGCAAGCTGCGTGCCGGGCGGTCGCGCAACGACCAGATCGCGACGATGGGCCGGATGTACATCCGCGACTCCTCGCGCATCATCGCCGGTCTCGTCCTCGATGTCGTCGAGGCGCTCATCACCCAGGCGAAGGCCCACCCGGAGGCGCCGATGCCGGGCCGGACGCATCTGCAGCACGCCCAGCCGGTGCTGCTGGCCCACCATCTGCTCGCCCACGCCTGGCCGCTCATGCGCGATGTCGAGCGGCTGGTCGATCTCGATGCCCGGGCCGACGCTTCGGCCTACGGCTCTGGTGCGCTGGCCGGATCCTCCCTCGGCGTCGACCCGCAGGCGGTGGCTGCCGAGCTCGGGTTCTCCGATTCGGTGGAGAACTCCATCGACGGCACCGCCAGCCGCGATGTGTTCGCAGAGTTCACGTTCGTCGCGGCGATGACCGGCATCGACCTGTCGCGGCTGAGTGAGGAGATCATCGCCTGGGCGACCGCCGAGTTCGGCTTCATCACCCTCGATGATGCGTTCTCGACCGGTTCGTCGATCATGCCGCAAAAGAAGAACCCGGATGTCGCCGAGCTCGCCCGCGGCAAGGCCGGCCGCCTCATTGGCGACCTCACCGGGCTGCTCGCCACCCTCAAGGCGATGCCGCTGGCCTACAACCGCGATCTGCAGGAGGACAAGGAGCCGGTCTTCGACGCCGTCGACACCCTGGCCCTCGTGCTGCCGGCTTTCGCCGGGATGGTGCAGACGCTGACGTTCAACACCGAGCGGATGGCGCATCTGGCCCCGCGCGGCTTCGCGCTGGCCACCGATGTCGCCGAATGGCTCGTCCGCCAGGGCGTGCCGTTCCGTGTGGCCCACGAGCTCTCCGGCGCAGCCGTTGCGAAGGCCGAGTCGCGCGGTGTCGAGCTGTGGGATCTCTCCGATGAGGACTATGCGGAGATCTCCGCGCACTTCACACCCGAGATGCGCGAGGTGCTCACGACGCTCGGCTCGATCGACGCCCGGTCAGCCAAGGGCGGCACCGCCCGCAGTGCCGTCGCCCAGCAGCTGGCCAGCGCCGAGGCGGAACTCAGCCGCCTGCGCGACTTCGCGGACTCCTCGACTCGCTGAGCTGAATCCGGCTTCGCTGAACTGAGGCTGGATTCCGCTGATCGCCCGCCGCTCCGCCCGTCCTGGGCGGGACGGCGGGCGTCGTCGTCTGGTCACCCATGCACCGGCATGTGCTTTACTTCAGTTGCGGGCCGCACCGGCCCGGCAGGCACGAACCCCGACGGCAGGTGAGCGGTGAACCGGATCCTCATCATCGACCACGATGATTCCTTCACCTACAACCTCGTCGACCTCATCGCCACGCTGGCCGGCAGCACCCCTGCCGTCATCTCCCACCGCAGCGATCCCACCGCACTCGACGCCCTCACCGGCTACGACGCCGTCGTCATCTCACCGGGACCCGGCACCCCGGAGAAGCCGGGCGACATCGGCATCAGCGCAGCCGTGCTCGCCGAGGTGCCGATCCCGCTGCTCGGCGTCTGCCTCGGCCACGAGGCTCTGGCACTCGCCCACGGCGGCACGATCGGCCCGGCAGCCGAACCCCGCCACGGCCGCATCTCGACGCTCGAGCACACAGGCACCGGCCTCTTCGCAGGTCTGCCCGCCGGGACCGCAGTGGTCCGCTACCACTCCCTGGCCGTCACCGACCCGGGCCCGCACCTGAGCGTCACCGCCCGTGCTGAGGACGGCACCATCATGGGGCTGACGCACCGCAGCAGACCGGCCTGGAGTGTGCAGTTCCACCCCGAATCCATCGCCACCGCAGCCGGCCGGCAGCTGCTGGAGAACTTCCTCGCGCTCGCTGCAGACTGGAACGCCACCCACCGGCCTGCCCGCGTTTCGGATCCCTTGCCGTCAGCCGAGCGCGCACCGGCTCCCACGGCAGCCGCCAGCCTGGCCGCACACGATTCCGGTGCACCGGTCGCCGGTGAGCTCGCCGCGCTGCCCGGTCTGCGACTGGCACATCAGACACATCGGCTGACCGTCCCGGCTGAGGCCGTCTTCACCGGTCTCTTCACCGACAGCACGCATGCCTTCTGGCTCGACAGCCGCGACCCAGCCCACCCCGATGGGCGCTTCAGCATTCTCGGCGACGCCTCCGGACCGCTGGCACACCGGGTCACCGCAGACGTCCCCGCAGGCACGCTGACGGTCACCGGCCGGTTGGGGGAGCAGACGATCGAGTCGGGGTTCTTCGACTGGCTCTCCGGTGAAGAGGCCGGCATGCAGACGATGCGTGCGGCAGTCGAGCTGCCGGAGACCGGCTGCGGGTTCGCCCTCGGCTGGATCGGCAGCCTCGGCTACGAGCTCAAAGCCGAATGCGGCGCCAGCACCGCCCACACCTCACCGCTGCCCGATGCGCAGCTCATCTTCGCCGACCGCGCGATCATCATCGACCACCACACCGGCACCGCCCACCTGCTGGCACTCACCACCCCAGAACTCGAAACCGGCACTGACGCATGGTTCGCTGCCGCCGCCCGCGCGCTCACCGCCTCGGGGCCGGTGCTGCCGCCGCACGGCCCGCCCGTCACCGGGGAGCTGAGGCTGCGCCACGACCGGGCTGCCTACGAGGCGCTCATCGACCGCTGTCATGAGCTCATCTGGACGGGGGAGAGCTACGAGATCTGCCTGACCAACGAGATCACCGGTCAGGTGCGGCTGCCGATCGTCGAAACCTACCGGCGGCTGCGCTCGGCCAGCCGCAGCCCGCTGGCCGGCCTGCTGCGCTTCGGGGAGGTCGGGGTGCTCTCGACCTCTCCCGAACGGTTCCTCGCAATCAGCACTGAACGGCAGGCGACATCGAAGCCGATCAAGGGCACCCGGCCGCGCACGGCCGACCCGCATACTGACACGCTCATGCGCGCCGAGCTGCAGGCGAGTGAGAAGGAGCGGGCGGAGAACCTCATGATCGTCGACCTCGTCCGCCACGACCTGACACACACGGCAGTGCCCGGCAGCATCGACGTGCCGCAGTTCCTGGAGGTCGAAAGCTACGCGACCGTTCATCAGCTGGTCAGCACCGTGCGCTCCCAGCTGGCCGATGATGCCGGGATCGTCGACTGCCTGCGCGCCTGCTTCCCCGGCGGGTCGATGACCGGGGCGCCGAAGCTGCGGACGATGGAGATCATCGACGAGCTCGAGGCCGGACCGCGCGGCATCTACTCCGGGGCGCTCGGCTACTTCTCACTGTCTGGGGCACTCGACCTGTCGATGGTCATCCGCACCCTCGTCATCACCGCCGAGGGTTTCAGCTACGGAGTCGGCGGTGCGATCACCGCCCTGTCCGACCCGGCAGCGGAGTTCGAGGAGACTGCGGTGAAGGCCGAGCCGCTGTTGGGACTGCTGGGGGCGCAGTTCCCGGAACGGGATGCGGACCCTGCCCTGCCGGTCCCGCGCGTCTGAGTAAGATATGCACTGTGGTGCTGCCGGGAAGAATCCGCCCGGCACCAGCGCGGTGACTGCCACGGATTCCGGCGCCGCGCAGACCCGATGAGAAAAGGTGAATCGTGACTGATATCTTCCGTGAGCTGAAGACCCGCGACCTGGTGGCGCTGTCCACCGATGAGGAGGCGCTGCAGCAGGCGCTGAACGCCGGTCCGGTCAGCTTCTATATCGGTTTCGACCCGACCGCACCCAGCCTGCACATGGGCAACCTCGTCCAGCTGCTCTTCGCCCGCCGGCTGCAGCTGGCCGGCCACAACCCCTACGCCCTCGTCGGCGGCGCCACCGGCCTCATCGGCGATCCGCGGATGTCGGGGGAGCGGACGCTGAACGAACGCGATGTCGTCGAAGGCTGGGTGGAGAAGATCCGCGCCCAGATCGAGCGCTTCCTCGACGTCGAGGGCCCGCATGCCGCCCAGCTGGTCAACAACCTCGACTGGACCGGCGAGATCTCGACGATCGACTTCCTGCGCGACATCGGCAAGCACTTCTCGGTCAACCGGATGCTGGCCAAGGAGACGGTCGCCGCCCGTCTGCAGAGCGAGCACGGCATCTCGTTCACCGAGTTCGCCTACCAGATCCTGCAGGGCAACGACTTCCTCGAGCTCTACCGCCGCTACGGCATCACGCTCCAGCACGGCGGCTCCGACCAGTGGGGCAACCTCACCGCTGGCGCTGACCTCATCCGCCGCGTCGAGCGGGTCAGCGTCCACGCGATGGCCACCCCGCTCATGACGAAGGCCGATGGCACGAAGTTCGGCAAGACCGAATCGGGCACCGTCTGGCTCGACCCCGAGCTCACCAGCCCGTACGCGTTCAGCCAGTTCTGGCTCAACGCCGATGACCGCGATGTCATGAAGTTCCTCAAGGTCTTCTCGTTCCGCTCGCTTGAGGAGATCGGCCAGATCGGCGAGGAGTTCGCAGCCGCCCCGCACAAGCGGGTCGCGCAGCGGGCCCTGGCCGAGGACGTCACGACTCTCGTCCACGGTGAGCAGACGACCCGGCAGGTCTTCGCCGCCGCCGAGGCGCTCTTCGGTTCCGGCGAACTGGCAGCTCTCGACCCGGGAACCCTGGGCTCGGCGACCGCCGAGCTGCCCGGCACGCAGGTGCCGGCCGCTGAGGTCTCGGCCGGGATGCCGGTCGCTGACGCCTTCGCCGCCTCGGGCATCGTCAAGTCCAAGGGCGAGGCGCGCCGTGCCATCAAGGACGGCGGCGCCTACGTCAACAACGTCAAGGTCACCGACGGCGAACAGACGATCACCACCGATGACGTCCTCGACGCCGGCAACCGGGGCGTCGTGCTGCTGCGCCGCGGCAAGAAGACCCTCGGGGCACTGTCCGTCACCCGCTGACAGTCCCCACCCGACAAACAGGGCCGGAGTGCGGATCTGCACTCCGGCTCTGTTCGGCATTCACGTCGGCTCACTCGCCGGTGTCGACGCCCTGTTCTTCGTAGTAGCGCTTGGCGCCGGGGTGCAATGGCACGTCCCCGCGGCCGAAGAGCGCATCCTCGAGCTTGATGAACCGCTTCTGCGCCAGCGAGATGTCCTCGGCGCGTTCGTAGATCGTCTTCGTGATCCCGTAGGCGTCGCCATCACTGACCTGGTTGAGCGAGGCGACGATGGATGCGAAGACGGCGACGGTGGTGATGTCGTCTTCGGCGAATCCGTACGAACCGCCGGGAATCGTGTAGGCCTCGTAATGGTTGTCAGCTGAGATCTCCTCGGCTTTGTCCTCATCGAGGGGGATGAGCCGGACATCTGCCGAGGCATCGAGCTCACTCAGCGAGGCGGCCGGCACGCCGATGATCTCGATGGAGGCATCGACATGACCGTCCTGCAGCTTGGACCGTGCATCGGCGAAGCTCTCCTCGAACGGCGTGTAGTCGCCCTCGCCGATGCCGTAGGCCTCGAAGAGCAGCCCGGCCACCGCCTTGTTCGCAGAGCCCGGCGCACCGATCGCGATGCGCTTGCCCTTGAGATCTTCGAACTTCTCGATCCCGTTGTCAGCCAGGGTGATGACATGGACGGCCTCGGGGTAGATCTGGCCGATGAAGCCGATGTTGTCGATGCCCTTGTCCAGATCGCTGAACTCCGCAGTGGCATCCCGGGCGTCGTTGGCGGTGTTCGTCTGAGAGAACGCAAGCTGCGCTTCGCCCTTGGCGATCCGGCCGAGATTGTCGACAGAGCCATCGGTCTCAACAGCGACGACGCTGAGGCCGTCGACGTCTTCGGCGAAGAGCCGGCTGAACTCACTGCCGAGCGGATAGTAGACACCGGCTGTGCCACCGGTGGCGAACGTCAGGTCGCGCGTGGTCTCGTCGTCACCGGAGCCCGAACCAGAACCGGAATCCGAGCCCTGACCGCAGCCGGTCAGGACGAGGGCGAGGGCCGCTGCCGCGGCAGTGATGAGGCGGGTGGTCGGCAGGTGCATAGGTTCTCCTTCGAATCGCACATCCGGTGTGAAAAGAACCGTAACCGGGCCGGGGTATCTGCGGGAAGGCTATGTCCGGGAGCTGGATGCGCTGGATTCCCAACCCGGTCAGACAGCGATAGTGTGCTGAGGGACACAGCGATCGAGAACAGGAGATTCAGTGACGACTCCCCAGCCTGCATCCCCGCCCCGGGCCTCGTCGGCAGACCCGGCTTTCGGGTCCTGGCGCGCCATCATCATCTTCTGCCTCCTGGCATATGGTCTCGCCTGGCTTGCCGTGCTCCCGCTGTGGCTGAACTACGAGCTCTTCTTCGGCACCGGCAGCCCTGCCAGCCAGCTCATGAACGCCGATCCCGACAACCCGCCCACCGGTGAGGCGGTCATCGCCGCCATCGTGCCTGTCCTGCTCATGTCGCTCATGATGTTCACGCCTGCGATCAGCGCCCTCGCCGTCATGCGTGTGGTCGAGAAGGTGCCCCTCCGGCAGACGTTCGCTGCGCTGGGCGCCGGGCCGCTGCGCACGCCCGACGGCAGCCCTGCCGGGCGCATCGGCCGTCTCCACCCGGCTCTCCGGGTGCTGCTGTTCAGCATGCTGGCGATCGGCATCGTCTTCGTCCTCACGATTCTCGCCGGCCTTGTGGCGATGCTGCTCGGCGGTTTCGAACCGGACTGGCAGATGACGGCGGCGCGCGAGCAGCTCGAGGCGACGGGCCTGGCGATGCCGCTGGTGCTCTTCGTGCTGCTGCAGATCGTGCAGGTCGTTATCGCAGCGTTCGTCCCCAACGGGGTGCTAGGCCTGGGCGAGGAGCTGGGATGGCGCGGATACCTCACGGCAGCGCTCCGCCGCCGAGGTGTGGGGACCGTTGCGATGATCGTCGTCTCCGGTGCGATCTGGGGCGCCTGGCATGCACCCGTGCTGCTGCTCGGGCACAACTTCGAGACGCGTTCGCCGATCACGATCCCGATCATGATGATCGGCTGCATCTGCGTGGGCGCAGTATTCGTCTGGCTGCGGGAGACGTCCGGTTCGATCTGGCCGGCTGCGATCGGCCATGGCGGCTTCAACGCCGCGGCCGGGATCAGCATCCTCATCGCTGCCGACGGGACCTGGTCGAAACCGATCATCGCGAACCCACTGGGGGTCTCCGGCTGGATCGTCATCGGAGCAGGTGCCGTGGTGCTGTTCCTCGGCACCCGCCGAGGCAGCCGCCTCGGGGGTGCTGAGGCCCGTTCTGCGGCTTGAAATCAGCGGTGAGCCAGAACACAGCGCCCTCGAGTTGCAAAGCCCTGGAGACCCTGTGTAGATTAGTACCTGTTGCTCGACGGAAACACCGAAGAGAGCAGGCCATCCCGGTCGCATACGAACCGCTGGATGCCTCGCTACCACTGGAACGGCAGTCGAGAACAGCTGACACTGAATCTTCACGACGACCGTCGTTCACGGCGGACCCAGAGCGAAGAAGCGTGTGGCGCAGATCACGGAAAAGCGATTTGCAAAGCACGGAAGTGTGAGTCTAAAGTTAATAACCGATCGCGCCGCGGTGAACAAAGCGAAAACGGCTTTAGTAGCTGCGGAGGGCGTCTGTTCTTTGAGAACTCAATAGCGTGTTTGTTTGTTTTTGTGATGCCAGAATTTTTTGTTTCTGGTTGAAGCA
>NZ_JACSPY010000013.1 GCF_014836885.1 Brevibacterium gallinarum | reverse complement strand
GTCGTTACCCACCTCGATACCGGGGGTCTTCTCTGACCTCAAATCCCGTTCACAACCTCCCGAGGAACTACACCTAGCAACGAGACAGACGAATCGGGCCCGCATCGAAGCGATGCGGACCCGATACCGGCTTCAATGATCAGCTGCTGCGGCGGCGTGCCATCCACACGGCGGCTGCACCGGCTGCTGCCAGCAGGGCACCGAGGCCAGCCAGCGCGCCGATCTGAGCGCCGGTGCGCGGCAGCCTGCCCTGGTCGTCATCACCGGGCTGATCGCTCGGTGTCGGCGACGGCTCGGCCGACGGACCGCCGGTCGGATCATCCGTGGGCGCACCGGTCGGATCGGCCGTGGGCACCGCGGTGGGACCGTTCGTCGGTTCACCCGTCGGATCATTCGTAGGCGCACCGGTCGGGTCGCCTGTCGGGTCGGCAGTCGGCTGCTCAGTCGGGTCGTCTCCGACGAGACTGGAGTCGACGGCGTAGAACGTCGTCGAGCCGGTCACCTCGTTGCCGACGATGAGCATGCCGGCGTTGCCGGCCTCACCGGCAGCCGCAGCGTCGTGTGCCGTGAGGTCTGCTGAGGGGACGAAGACGATGCCCTCCGGACCGGAGTCCCCGGCCTCGGCGACATTGTCCTCAGGCTGGACGGCGAAGTTGCGGTTGTTGACGTAGGTGACGTACTCCGAGGCCGCCGGGTCGGTGATGTCGTAGACGAAGATCCCGCCGATGCGCTCCATGCCGATGAACGCATAGGTCTTCTCACCGACCTGACCGACCTCGATCGCCTCCGGCTCGGGGCCTTTGTCATCGGAGCGGTTGTCGAAGTTCGACTCGGAGTTATTGGAGTTGAAGTTCTTCGGCAGCACGTCTGCGGTGATGCGCTCGAAATCGTCGGCGGAGTCGAAGACCTGCGTGCCGTCGGTGTCGAAGATCGAGAACGAGCGTCCGCCGACTCCGTAGATCGTCTCGTAGCAGCTTCCCTCGGCATTCAGCCCGTCAGCCTTGGTGATCGTCAGGCGGCCGAGGTTCTCCTCCTTCTGCAGGTCCTCCACCGTCATCGGCGAGCCGTCCGGGTTCGTCATCCCTTCGACGACCGAATCGCAGATCGGAGCCAGGCCCTTCGTCTCACTGCCGAGATCCTTGACCCGGACCTCCTCCGAGTAGGCCTCCCAGTCGCGGGTGTCGCCCTCATTGGCTGTCAGCAGGTAATCGCGTCCGCCGATCTCGATTGAGCGGATCGTATCCGGCTGCAGGAACGACTGCACCGGCCAGTTCGCCCGGTTGATCCCGTCATCCTTGTTCGAGACATCGAAGGGGACCTGCGAGACATCCTGGGTGCCCAGCGGCATGAGCCTTTCCGTCGTCGCCGAGGCGAGATCGACGACTGCGATCGCATTGGCCTCCTGCAGGGTGACGTACGCCTTGCCGCCGATGACGGTGCTGTACTCGGGTTCGAGGTTCTCCGACACCGGGTACTCCGGGGTGCCGGTGCCGGCATCCTCCCGGCCGCCGAAGACGCGCACACCCTCGGGCAGGGCATCGCCTTCGAAGGCCCGGAAATCTGCGGTCCTGACATCCTCCTGGCGGGGTGCCGCAACCGCCTCGGGCAGGGAGATCACGCTGACCGTGCCCTCGGGGTCGACCGAGTAGTCCTCTGCCGGTTCGCCCTCATTGGCGATGACCGCATGATCGCCGTCGTCATCGAAGACGACCGAGTCCGGCAGGGCGCCGGCGCGCACGGCACCCAGCGGCTTCGGCTCATCACCGGAGAGATCGAAGAACCCGACCCAGCCGTCATCGGTCTTCGTCGGCGCCTCCAGTGCAACGGCGGCCAGCCCGTCAGCACGCACCGCCACCGAGTTCGCCACCGCACCAGCCGGCACCGCGGCCCCGTCAGCCGAGCTCATGCCCGCTGTCGTCAGCTCGGTCACCGCACGAGGGTCTGCGGGGTCAGCGGAGTCGAGGACCTGTACGGTGCCGGCTTCGGCGTTGACGACGAGCGTCTGCTGCTTGGCCGCATAGTGGGCGACGATCTCGGCGGCGCCTGCGTCGAAGATGTCAGTGCGGTGCGATCCGAGCACGGAGAGCTCCACCTCGGCGCCGGGTGCCGCATGCGAGGTGAAGTAGTCGGGGTTGGCGGCCGTGGCCGGCAGGAGGCCGCTGGGAGCCAGGGCGGTGAGGCTGGCGAGGCTGAGCGCGGTCAGCCCGGAGATGAAGCGAGGCATGCAGGTTCTCCAGTTGAGAGCAGATGGGCAGGTAACGACACTAGAAGCCCAGGTGGTCGCTGAATTGAGATGAAGATGACGCGGGCGTGAATTCTCTCCCGCCCGCGCCGGGGCGGTAGACTGGCCGGGCATCTCACCGACAGCCACATAGGGAGCACAGTGTCGAAGTCTGACGACGAATCTCAGGACCGCCCGCACCGCGACGACGGTGGGCATCAGCGTCCCCGCGGCGGTGGCAGGCACCACCAGAAGCCCCGCTCGCAGCGTGGTGATCGTGGCTTCGGCGACCGCGGCCGAGGTGGCAAGGACTTCCGGCGTGACGATCGGCGCGATGATCGGCGTCGCGACGACCGCCGCGATGGGGCCCGGCGGGATGACCGCCGTGAGGGGTTCCGTCGGGATGACCGCGGCCGAGGTGGCAAGGACTTCCGGCGCGATGATCGGCGCCGCAATGACCGCCGTGGCGGCGAAGGGTTCCGCCGAGACGATCGCCGGCGTGACGACCGTCGGGACGATCGCCGGGGCGGTAGGGACTTCCGCCGGGACGACAAGCGTCGCGATGACCGCAAGCGCGATGATCGGGAGCGCGGCGGAACCCGCCGCGAACGCCGGCACGAGCCGGCCATCCCCGAGGGCATCACCGGCAAGGAGCTGCACTCCGAGGCCCGCCGGCAGCTGCGGCCGCTGGAGAAGACGAACGCCGAGGTCGTCGCCAAGCACCTCGTCGCCGCCGGCCAGCTCGTCGACGTGGCACCCGAAGTCGCCTATGAGCACGCCCAGGCCGCCCTCGGCCGCGCCGCCCGCATCGGTGCCGTCCGCGAGGCCGTCGGGATCGTCGCCTACCAGTTGGAGAACTACGGTGAGGCATTGCGCGAGCTGCGCACCCACCGCCGCATCACCGGCTCGAACGACAACGCCGCACTCATGGCCGACTGCGAACGCGGCCGTGGCAATCCCGCCAAGGCCATCGAAGTGGCTAAGGAGTTCGAGGAAGCCGAGCTCGACCCGGCGGTGCGCATCGAGCTGCTCATCGTCAGAGCCGGCGCCCACAGCGACCTCGGCGACAATGAGAAGGCCAAGGCCGTCCTCAGCAGCGCCGGCTTCACCGGTCATCCAGCCGGAGCGACCGTCAGGCTGCTGTCAGCATACGCCGATCTGCTGCGTGTCGACGGCGAGACCGAACTGGCCGACAAGTACGAGCAGCTGGCCCGCAGGACAGCGAAGATGAAGAACGTCATGTACGGCGACGAGGAGCCAGATCCCAACGCCGACGTCGAGATCATGACCATCGACGAGCTGCCCGATGAGGACACCGGCGACAGCGTCGGCACAGCAGACGACACCGCGACCGAAGCACCGGCTGGCGAACCCGCCGCAGCACCCTCTGACGACGAGCCGGCTGATACCCAGCAGCCGAAAGACCCCGCGACCGCCGACGACGCAGGTGAAGCGCCTGCAGAGCCTGCCATCGCCTCGGGCGCGGACTCGGGCTCGGGCGCGGAGGCGGGCACGGACGCGGGCACCGAGGAGACAGAGCAGACCGGGAAGGCCACCGCGCCGGCCGAGGACCCGGCGCCGGAGCCTGCCGCGCCGATGTCGTTCGAAGACGAGATCGAAGCCGAACTCGAGGAGATCCTCGTCGACGCCGGCATCGAACCCGACGCCGGCACCCAGACACCCGATGACGACGAGCCGCCGCAGGAGGAGACCCTCTTCTGAGGTCCTGAACACCAGCCGGCACTCACACCAGGAGGCACGCGAATGAACCCAGGCGCACCCACCACCACCGGTGAGCCGCTGCTGGCCGCAGCCGCCCACCTCGGCGACGTCGACGGGGTCCTGTTCGACCTCGACGGGGTGATCTACGCCGGCCCCGAGGTGGTGCCCGGGGCGCATGAGACGCTCACCCGGCTGGCCGAGGCGGGGATCCCATACGGATTCGTGACGAACAACGGCTCGCGCAGCGCAGCCGACATCGCCGCCCAGATCCGCTCCTACGGCCTGCCGGCCGAGGCCGACCAGGTGACGACCTCAGCCCAGGTCGCCGCGCGTGCCCTGGCCGCCGAGTTCCCAGCCGCGTCACCGATCCTGGCGATCGGCTCACCGGCACTGGCCGAATGCCTGCGAGCCAACGGGCTCAACCCGACCGATCCGGACTCCTCCGAGGTTCCAGTGGCCGTCGTGCAGGGCTTTCACCGCGAACTCAACTGGTATGACCTCGCCGCCGCCTGCGAAGCGATCCGCGCAGGCGCCGCCTACTGGGCGACCAACCGCGATATCAGCATGCCCACCGACCGCGGCCCGATGCCGGGCAACGGCTCCTTCGTGCGCATCGTCGAGACCATCACCGGCGTCACCCCGACAGTCACCGGCAAACCCTCAGCACTCATGATCTCCTCGTCAGCCGCCGCGATCGGGGTGCGCCGGCCGCTCATGATCGGCGACCGGCTCGACACCGACATCGCCGGCGGCAAGGCAGCCGGCTACCCGACAGCACTCGTGCTCACCGGCATCCACCAGGTCGACGACGTCGACGCAGCCGAGGCCGCCGCCCGGCCCGACCTCATCCTCTCCCGCCTGCCCGAACTCTTCAGCCCCGCTACCGACCCCCAGGAGAGCCGATGAGCGAAGCTACCGCCTCGGGCCCGGCCGCCAGCCCTGCCGCAGCAGCCAGCCCTGCCGCAGCAGCCGGTGCGCTGGAGACCGCCAGCTGGCAGGAAGCCCTCGACGCCCTCGACCAGGCCGACGACGCCACCGCCCTTGACCAGGCCGGGCGCCTGCTCGAGGAGATGGAACGCGGCCTGTCCTCCCTATGACCGAACCCTTGCAGCGCATCGACGCAGCACTCGTGGCGCGCGGGCTGGCGATGAGCCGCAACCGCGCCGCCCGCCAGATCGCCGCCGGCCACGTCCTCATCAACGGCCGGCCCGCCCAGAAGCCCTCCCAGAAGGTCGCCGCCGCAGACGTCATCGACGTCTCCGACGACGACCCGTGGGTCGCCCGCAGCGCCCACAAACTCCTCGGCGCGCTGAGCGACTTCGGCCTTGAGGACCTGCCCGCTGGCGCCGTGTGCCTCGATGCCGGTGCGTCGACCGGCGGGTTCACCCAGGTGCTGCTCGCAGCCGGAGCCGCGCACGTCTATGCCGTCGACGTCGGCCACGACCAGCTGGCCGCACAGCTGCGCGACGATGACCGCGTGACGAACATGGAGGGCACCAACCTCAGGCACCTGACCCGCGACCAGCTGCCCGGCCTGCCGGCAGACTCGCAGGGTGTCGACCTCATCGTCGCCGATGTGTCCTTCATCTCCCTGACGCTGCTCATCGAACCGCTGCTTGACCTCACACGGCCCGGCGGCACCCTGCTGCTCATGGTCAAACCGCAGTTCGAACGCGGCCGCCGCGCCGTGAATAAACACGGCGTCGTCACCGACCCAGCCGAACGGCAGGGCGCCATCGACAGCGTCGCCGATGCCGCCACCGCCGCCGGAGCGCACGTCCACGGGTGGGTCGAAACCCGACTGCCGGGACCCAGCGGCAACCGCGAGTTCTTCATCCACATCACCCAAGCAGATTCCCAGGCTTGTACAGTTGACTGAGATCAGCGCGCCAGCCGGCATCAGCTCAGGTCCCGGCGCGCGTGCGGAGACAGTCGAGACGACGAGGAAGGGGAGATACGTGGATCGCAGCATCGTCGTCGTACTCCACCCGCAGCGAGCCGACTCGCGCGAAGCCGCCCTGCGTGTATGCCAGACGCTGCACTCCGACGGCATCCTGCCGGTCATGCTCGCCTCCGACTACGAGATGCTCATCAGCCACATCGGCAGCCTCGACACCCCCGTCCGGGTCTGCGACGACCACGCCATCGACACCCTCGAACGCGACTGCGAACTCGTCATGGTCCTCGGCGGCGACGGCACGATCCTGCGTGCGGCCGAAAGGTTCCGCCACCTCACCGTCCCGCTGCTCGGCGTCAACCTCGGCCACGTCGGATTCCTGGCTGAAAGCGAACGCGAGAACCTCGACGCCGCCGTCCACCGGGCCGTCAGCCGCGACTACGACGTCGACGAGCGCATGGCACTCGACGTGCGCGTCATCGCCGACGGCCGGGTCATCCACCGCACCTGGGCCCTGAACGAGGTGACGATCGAAAAGAGCGAAGACACCCGCATGATCGACGTGATCCTCGGTGTCGACTCCCGTCCGGTGTCCTCCTTCGGCTGCGACGGCGTCATCCTCGCCACGCCGACCGGCTCGACCGCCTACGCCTTCTCCGCCGGCGGGCCGATCGTCTGGCCGGACGTCGAAGCGCTGCTCATGCTGCCGATCTCCGCCCACGCACTGTTCACCAAGCCACTCGTCGTCAGCCCCGACTCCCACCTCGGCGTCGAATTCCGGCCCTCCCAGCCGGGCATGCACGCCGGTCTGTGGTGCGACGGCCGCCACGAGATCGAACTGCCGGCAGGTGCGCGCATCGAAGCCCGCCGCTCGAAGACCCCCGTCGCGCTCGCGCGCCTGTCGACCCGCCGGTTCGCCGACCGGCTGGTCGCGAAGTTCCAGCTGCCGGTCACCGGATGGCGCGGACCCAGCCAGACCGCTGACACGAACGCCGTGCCGGTCGTCAGCGTCGAGGAGCAGCAGCGAGGAGATCGATGATCTCGAGTCTGCGCATCGAGAACCTCGGCGTCATCTCCGCAGCCGACATCGACCTCGGCGCCGGCCTGACCGTCGTGACCGGTGAGACCGGTGCCGGCAAGACGATGTTCGTCACCGCCCTCGACATGCTCACCGGTGCGCGCGCCGAACCCCGCGTCGTGCGGGCAGGGGCTGCGAAGGCGATCGTCGAAGGCATCTTCGACTTGAGCGACCAGCCAGCCGGAGCACGCCGGCAGCTCACCGCCCGCATCGGCGAAGCCGGGGGAGAGGCCGACGAGGAGGCGATCCTCACCCGCAGCATCCCCGCCGACGGACGCGCCCGGGCCACTGCCGGCGGGCGCACCGTGCCGCTTGCCGTGCTCAAGGACCTCGGCGACGCACTCGTCTCGATGCACGGCCAGTCCGAGCAGATCACCCTGCGCTCGGCGGCCAAGCAGCGGGCACTGCTCGACCGCTACGGCGGGACCGCGCTCGCCGACGCGCTCACCAGCTACCAGCAGGCCTACCATCGCTGGCAGGAGCTTGAAGCCGAAGCCGCCCGGCTGCGCGAGACCGCCTCCGAGCGCGCCGCCCGCATCGCCTACCTCACCGAAAGCCTCGAGACGATCGACGCGGTCCGCCCGGTCGAAGGCGAGGACGAGGAGCTCAAAGCGCTCGCCGCCCGCCTCGGCGCCGCCGAGGACCTCAAGACCGCCGTCGGCACCGCCCACGACGCGCTGGCCGGCAGCGACTGGCAGGAGACCCACAACGCACTCGACGCCGTCGAGCAGGCGATCGCCGAGGTCACCCGGGCTGCGCGCACCGACACCAGCTTGGAGACCCAGGTCGAGGCACTGACCGATGTGCGCATCCGGCTGACCGACACTGCCACCGAACTGTCGGCCTACGTCGCCTCCTTCACCGACCTCGAAGGCCAGTCCCTGGAGGAGACCGAGGCGCGCCGGGCCGCACTGGGCTCCCTGTCGGCCTTCGGCGCCGACGTCAGTGAGGTGCTCGCCTTCGAAACCCAGGCCGGGGCTGAGCTGCTGGAGCTGCAGAACGCCGAGAGCTCCTCAGCGGGAATGGACGATGCCGTGGCAGCCGCCGCCGAGGCGGTCGCCGAGACCGGACAGCGGCTGCGTCAGCTGCGCGAACAGGCGGCTGAGGAGTTCGCGGCCGCTGTCTCCGCTGAGCTGTCAGCACTGTCGATGCCGCGGGCGAGGATCGTCTTCGACATCGCCGAGGCCGCCCCGCACAGCCTCGGCACCGATGCGGTGGCGATGCTCTTCAGCGCCCACGACGCCGCCGCCCCCGGGGAGATCGGCAAGCTCGCCTCCGGCGGTGAGCTCTCCCGCGTGATGCTCGCCATCGAAGTCGTCAAAGCCGCCAAGGACACCTTCCCCACTTTCGTCTTCGACGAGGTCGACGCCGGCGTCGGCGGCAAAGCCGCCATCGAGATCGGCCGCCGGCTCGCCCGCCTGGCCGCCCACTCCCAGGTCATCGTCGTCACCCACCTCGCCCAGGTCGCCGCGTGGGCCGACACCCACATCACCGTCGTCAAGGACGATCAGACCGGCGGCGCCGTCTCCGGCGTCACCGCCCTCGACCGCGCCGGACGCGAAGAGGAGCTGGCCCGGATGCTCGGCGGGATGGCAGATTCCGGATCAGCTCGTGCCCACGCCGTCGAACTCATGGACACCGCAGCCGAGGCGAAGGCGCAGTTCTGACATGCCGCATGCGACAATGGCGGCACCATGAAGATCCGCAAGAGCCGCGAGACCATCGAGACCGATCTGACGATCGGCCCAGCCGTGACGCGCGTCGACCGCCGCACGAAGGATCTCACCAAACGACTCCAGCCCGGTGAGATCGCCGTCATCTGCCACTCGGACATCGACCGCGTCTCCGCTGAGGCTCTCGTCGAATGCCGCCCGGCGGCCGTCGTCAACACCGTCAAGTCGATCTCGGGACGCTACCCCAACCTCGGGCCCGGGATCATCGTCGACGCAGGCATCCCGCTCATCGACGAGGCCGGCGAAGAGCTCATGGACTCCATCACCGAAGGTGAGGAGCTGCAGCTGAGAGACGGCGTCCTCGAACGCGACGGCACGCCCCTGGGCGACGGACGCGTGCACACCCGGCTGAGCATCGAAGAGCAGATGAAGGACGCCGAGTCCGGGATGAACAAGGTGCTCGTTGACTTCGTCGAGAACACCATCGAGTACATCCGCAAGGACTCCGACCTGCTCTCGGAGGACTTCGTCGTCCCGCACGTGCGCACGAGCTTCGCCGGCCGGCACGCGCTCATCGTCGTGCGCGGCTACCACTACAAAGAAGACCTCGCGATGCTCAAGACCTATATCCGCGAGTACCGGCCGATCCTCATCGGCGTCGACGGGGGAGCCGATGCGATCCTCGAAGCCGGCCACTCACCGGACATGATCGTCGGCGACATGGACTCCGTCTCCGATGCCGCCCTGAGCTCCGGAGCCGAACTCGTCGTCCACGCCTACCGCGACGGCCGGGCACCCGGTGTCGAACGGCTGCACGACCTCGGCCTCGAATGCGTCATCTTCCCCGCCTCGGGCACCAGCGAGGACATCGCGATGCTGCTCGCCGATGACAAGGGCTCCCCGCTCATCGTCGCCGTCGGCACCCACGACACGCTCATCGAGTTCCTCGACAAGGGCCGCCGAGGCATGGCCTCGACATTCCTCACCCGCCTGCGCGTCGGCTCGAAGCTGCTCGACGCCAAGGGCGTGTCCCTGCTGTACCGGCAGCGGATCTCCTCCTGGCAGCTGACGATCCTCGCCCTGGCCGGACTGTTCGCACTGTTCGTCGCGATGTCGGCCACTCCGGCCGGACAGACGCTGCTCGGGCTCATCGGCGCCCAGTTCGACGGGCTCATCCAGTGGATCGAGAACCTGTTCTCACCGGCCCCGACCCCTGAGGCGCTGGCCGCGCTGCCGTTAGAATCCCATCTGCCCGCCACCCATCTGCTCGACGAAGGGCCTCCTCTGACGTGATCGACTTCCGCTACCACCTCGTGTCCCTCATCTCGGTGTTCGTCGCCCTGGCGATCGGCATCGTGCTCGGCGCAGGACCGCTGAAGGAGCCGATCGGCGAATCCCTGCAGAGCCAGGTCGACTCACTGCGCGCCGACCGCGACGAACTGCGCACCGAGCTCGACCAGTCGAAGGCCGACGTCAACGACCTCAACGAGTTCATCGCCGCCAGCGCCCCGGACCTGCTCAAGGACCGGCTGCCCGAGGTGCCGGTGACCCTCGTGCGCGCCGCCGACACGAACGCCGACGCCGTCAACGCTGTGCGCGACCGCCTCTCCGAAGCCGGTGCTGCGGTCAACGACGGCGGTGAGCTCTCCGCAGACGCCTTCGACCCGAAGGGCGCTGAGGATCTGCTCGACACGCTGCGCTCGATCGACCCGAACCTGCCCGATGACGATGCGAGCGCGCTGACCACGGCGCTGGCGGCAGCCGTCTCCGCCGGCGGTGCTGCCGAGGAAGCCGCCACCGAGGCTCCGGCCGACGATGCGACCGACGCCACCGCTGCCCCCGGGGACGGTGAGGGCACCCGCTATGACCAGAAGCAGTCCGAAGACGTGCTCCAGGCATTCGGCGCCGCCGGCCGGCTCAACGGCGGCAGCTATGCCGCCGCCGAGGTCATCGTCCTCATCGCCCCGCCGGTTCCCGAGGCACAGGCAGGCCAGGGCGATGCCGCCGCCACCGACGCGCCGCGCCCGGAGGCCAACGCCTACTCGGCCTTCGCCGCCGACCTCGACAGAGCCACTCCGACCGTGGTGGCCGGCACGACCGCCGGCGCTGAAAGCGGGCTGGTCGGCTACGTGCGCGAGAACGACACCGGCGTCTCGAGCGTCGACAGCATCGAACTCGGCGCAGGCCCGGTCATCACCGCGCTCACCGTCGCAGCCCTGCACGACGACACGTCCGAAGGCCACTACGGCTTCGCCGCCAACGCCGACGCCCTCATGCCAGGAGCAGAGAAATGATCCGCACGCTCGTCACCGCCTCCGTCGCCGCCGTGGCAGGCTACGCCGCCACGCGCACAGTGATCGCCGCCCGTGACCGCTTCGGCTTCGGCGACCGTCTCGACCGCACCAACCACGCCGGAGAGACCGTCTCGCTCATCGAAGGCCCGGCCGCTGCCGCCGGCGCCACCACCGTCGCGATCTTCGCCGACCCGCTGCCGCACCGCCTGGCTGCCACCCTGGCGACGACTGCGGCCGGCATGCTCGGTGCCGTCGACGACTTCGCCGAATCCGGCAGCGAGAAGGGACTGCGCGGACACCTGAGCGCCCTTGCCCGCGGCGAGGTCACCACCGGCGGCCTCAAAGTCCTCGGCATCTCCGCCTCCTCGGTCGTCGCTGCGCTCATCGGCCGGGACGCCGAGGAGCTGTTCGGTTCCCAGCTCGCCGGCAGCCTCGCCGATGCGGTGCTGGCAGGCGGCGTCATCGCCGGCACCGCCAACCTCATCAACCTCCTCGACCTGCGCCCGGCCCGGGCGCTCAAGGCCAGCGCCCTGCTCGCCGGCATCGGCCTGCTCAGCGGCCGCGGCTCCGCCCTCGTGCTCAGCGGCGGCAGCCTCGGCGTCATCGCCGCAGCCTTCGCCGATGACGCAGCCGGTCTCACAATGCTCGGCGACACCGGCGCCAATGCCCTCGGCAGCCTGCTCGGCACCGCTGCCGCACTCGACGCCTCCCGCACCGAACTCGCCCTCAGCCTCGCCCTGCTGGCCGGCCTGACCCTGGCCAGCGAGAAGGTCTCCTTCACCGAGGTCATCGAAAGCACCCCGGGACTGCGCGAGCTCGACGCCTGGGCACGAGTGCACTGATGCCCCGCTGGCTGCGGGCCACGGCTGGGGCGGCACTGGCCGTCTCCGTCATCACCCTGCTGACTCGGGTCATCGGGTTCGTCCGCTGGCTCGTCTTCTCACCGACCGTCGGCGCCGGCGTCGTCGGCACCGCCTACCAGGCCGCCAACCAGGTCCCGAACATCCTCTACGAGGTGGTCGCCGGAGGTGCGCTGGCCGGTGCGGTCGTGCCGCTGCTGGCCGCCCCGATCGCCCGGGCCGACCGCGCACAGGTCAACCGGATCGCCTCAGCCCTGCTGACCTGGGCATTGGCATTGACCCTGCCGCTGGCCGTCCTCGTGGCCGTCTTCCACCAGCCGCTGGCCGCAGCCCTCATCTCCGGCGGTGCTGAAGCCGACCCGGCCGCAGCCCACTACGCCGGCCAGTTCCTCCTCATCTTCGCCGCCCAGCTGCCGCTCTACGCAGTCGGGGCGGTGCTCACCGGCGTGCTGCAGGCCCACCGGAAGTTCCTGTGGCCGGCGTTCATGCCGCTGCTCTCCAGCCTCGTCGTCATCGGCACCTACCTCGCCTACGGCGCCGTGCCCACCGACCCGAACCACGCTGCCGCGGGGCCCCTGGCTCTGCTCGCCTGGGGCACCACGGCCGGAGTCGTCGCCCTGGCCCTGCCGCTGTGGCTGCCGACCGCTGCCACCGGGGTGCGGCTGCGGCCGACCTTCACCTTCCCCGACGGCGTGGCCCGCCGCGCCGTGCGCCTCGGCACCGCCGGCATGACCGCACTCATCGCCCAGCAGATCGCGATCCTCTCGGTGCTCACCGTCTCCAACCGCACCGGCGGCACCGGCGTGTTCGTGCTGTTCAACTACATCCAGGCCGTGTACATGCTCCCGTACGCAGTGCTCGCCGTGCCGATCGCCACCGTCGTGTTCCCGCGCCTGTCCCGGCAGGTCGCCGAGGCCGGCGCCGAGGTGCCGCGCACCGTGGCGACGACAACCGCCGCGATCCTCATCGCCGGCGGCCTGGGAGCCGCGATCCTCGTGGCCGCAGCCGTGCCGCTGCAGCAGTTCTTCACCGCCTTCGACGCCGCCTCCGGTTCCGAGGCGGTGCCCTTCGCTGCGATGTCGACCGCCATCCTCGTGATGGCACTGGCCGTGCCCGGCTGGTGCATGATCGCCTGGGCGATGCGCATGTACGCCGCCCTCGAATCCGCCCGCTATGCCGCCATCGGCACCACCACCGGATGGATCTCCGTCATCGCCACCGTGCTCATCGGAGCCGCCGTCATCACCACCACCGACCCTGGCCACCGTGCAGCGCTGACGTTCATCCTCGTCTGCCTCGGCCATGCCGTCGGCATGACGGTCGCTGCGGTGCTCCACCTGTCCTTCCTGCGCCGGGCCGTCGGCCCCGACGCGCTGCAGGGGGTGACGCGCAGCCTCCCGGTCACCGTGCTCACCTCCCTTGCCGCAGCCGCCGCCGGCTACGGCAGCGCCCAGCTCATGCTCGCTGCGACAGGCAGCTGGCCGCCGGCCGGCGGAGCAGTCGTCTCCGGGCTCATCGCAGGGCTTGCCGCCGTCGCCGTCATGGCCGGACTCACCTTCGTGCTCAACCGCCGGCTCCTCATCTCGCTGCGTCAGCTGTCCGGCCGCTGATCCGGCCGGCCAGCGGAGCCCTCCGGATTCGCTAGACTGGCCAGTGCGGTGCCGTCAGGCCCCGTTGAGCGATCGACTGAGAGGACATCGTCCATGCGCAGCCTGCGGATTCTGTTGGTCTTAGCCACCTCCACCGGAGGAGTGGGAACCCACGTCGCCTCCTTGGCCCGGGAGTTCGCGCAGGCAGGCCACACCGTCGGCGTCATCGGTCCATCAGCCACCAACGATCAGTTCGGCTTCGACGCCCTCGGCCAGGTGGTCTTCGCCCCGCTCGAACTCGGCACCAGCCTCAGCCTCAGGGACACCGCCTCGATCAACCGGCTGCGCAAGCTCATCGCCGCCTTCGACGCTGACATCGTCCACGCCCACGGCTTCCGCGCCGGCTTCACCACCCTCATGGCCACCAGCCGGATCCCCAAGCGCAAGCGCCCGCGCACCGTCGTCTCCTGGCACAACCAGGCGATGGGCAGCGGGATCAGGGAACTGGCCGAGAAGGCCGTGCAGATGTACGTCGCCCGCGGGGCCGACCTGACGATCGGGGCGAGCTCCGACCTCGTCGTCCGCGCCCGCGACCACGGTGCCCGCAACGCTGTCTTCGCCCCAGCCGCAGCCCCCGACCCGCAGTTCGCCGAAGACGTCAACAACCGGCTGCTGCGTTCGCGGCTGCTGCGCGAACTGGCCCTGCCGCGCGATACCGTCCTCATGCTCGCTGTCGGCCGGATCGCCCCGCAGAAGAACTACGGCCTGCTCTTCGACGCCCTCGCCCGGCTCGATGACGACCGGGTGCACCTGCTCATCGCCGGGGCCGCCGATGAGGAGGAGCTGCGGGTGCTGCGCAAGCGTGTGATCGCCGAGCAGCTGCCGGTGCAGTTCCTCGGTCAGCGCGACGATGTCACCACGCTGAACCAGGCCGCCGACATCTTCGTCCTCTCCAGCCTGTGGGAGGCCCGCGCACTCGTGCTGCAGGAGGCGATGATGGCCGGCAAGGCGATCATCGCCACCGCCACCGGCGGCACCCCCGAACTGCTCGGCGACGCAGGCCTGCTCGTCACCCCCGGGGACGCCGAGGCGATGGCCGAGGGCATCCGGATGCTCGCCGCTGAGGAGCGGATGCGCACCGAGCTCGGCCGCCGTGCTGCCCACAAGGCACTCGATCTGCCGCGCGAACCCGAAGTCGCCCGCACGATCCTCCGCCATTACACGTCCCTGCTCGATGCCGGCAGCCGCTGAAACATCGCTAGGCTAGAGACAGACGCACCACCCATCCGCGACCAGCAGAAAGAGCGACAGCCATGAGCGAACTCGCCAGCCAGACGCCCCTCGGACCGGATCCCAACACCCGGATCATGCACGTTCTCGACACTGCCGATTCCGTCGTCGTCGAGATGGCCCGCGAGACCATCGCCCGCCACCTGCAGGCCGGCTACCCGACCGCCGTCGCCGCCCGCCGCAACGTGTTCGACTCCCTTGGTCTCGACACTGCCGACCCGCTGCTCGTCCACATCGAGATCGGCGCCGTGCGCGGCATCCGCGTCTCCGACGCCTCGCATGCCTTCACGCTGCACAAGTACTACCGGCACGTCGATCTCGTCCACGCCCACGGCCTCCACGCCGGTGCGCTGGCCGGGCTGGCACTGACCGGCCTGCCGCAGCGGAGGCACCCGGCGATCATCACCACTGTCGAGCGATTCGATGAGTCCAGCACCGTCGACACGCTGCTGGCCCGCACCGTCGCCCGCACCTCGACAGCCGTGCTCGGCACCACCGACCCGGTCTGCGAGTACTTCGCCGACCTGGAGGTCCCGGTCACCGAACGGGCCCCGCTGCTGCGCCCGGACCTCGACCCGCGCGGCGACCTGCAGACGGCGATCACCCGCGACCGCAGACGTGTGCGCCGCGACCTCGACGTGCCCGCCGGCCACTGGCTCATCGCCAGCCCGATCGAGATGCGCGACGGCACCGACCTGACCACCGTGCTCGACGCCGCGATCAGGCTGCCGAGCCACCGTCCCGACCGCCGCTGGGTCGTCGCCTTCACCGGCGGGGGAGCAGCCCGCGACCAGGTCAGCCGCGAGATCGGCAACCGCTTCGACCACATCCGCGTGGCCAGCGAATACTCCGCCGCCGAGGTGGCCGCTGCCGCCGATCTCGTCATCGCCGCTGACCGGATGACCGGGCTGAGCACCGAAGGGCTCATGCAGATGCGCCGGCCGGTCGTCCACATCGGCCGGGAGCGCGGCGCCCGCATCTGGGGTGAGAGCGTCACCCACGTCGATGCCGACGACACGCCCGGCCTGCTGGCCGCCATCACCGACTACGTCGACAACCCAGCCACCCGCGCCACCGCAGCAGTCGCAGCCAAGGATCGGGTTGCCGCCTCCACCAGCGTCGACACCGCCGGGCTGATCCTGCTCGACATCTACGACACGGTCCTCGGCATGCACGCCGGCACCCGCCCGATCGAGCGCCGCTGATACCCACCGCCTCCCTGACGGGACGCGGTGCCCTCCTCCCTGATAGGATTCAATTCCGTGGTGAATCGATTGCGAACAAGCGGACAGAACACAACCCGGCACATCTTCGTCACCGGGGGTGTGGCATCCTCCCTCGGCAAGGGACTGACAGCATCATCGCTGGGACACCTGCTCGCACAGCGCGGGCTCAAGGTCGCGATGCAGAAGCTCGACCCCTACCTCAACGTCGACCCGGGCACGATGAACCCCTTCCAGCACGGTGAGGTGTTCGTCACCAACGACGGCGCAGAGACCGACCTCGACATCGGCCACTACGAGCGCTTCCTCGGCACCGACCTCGACGCCAGCGCCAATGTCACCACCGGCCAGATCTACTCCTCGGTCATCGCCAAGGAGCGCCGCGGCGCCTACCTCGGCGACACCGTCCAGGTGATCCCGCACATCACCGATGAGATCAAGCTGCGGATGCGCTCCCAGGCCGAGCGCACCGACGGTGAGGCCCCCGACGTCATCATCACCGAGGTCGGCGGCACCGTCGGCGACATCGAATCGCTGCCGTTCCTCGAAGCCGCCCGCCAAGTCCGCCACGACGTCGGCCGCGAGAACTGCTTCTTCATCCACGTCTCCCTCGTGCCCTACCTCGGGCCCTCCGGAGAGCTCAAGACCAAGCCGACCCAGCATTCGGTGGCCGCACTGCGCTCGATCGGCATCCAGCCCGATGCGATCGTGCTGCGCTCCGACCGCGAACTGCCGGATTCGATCCGCGCGAAGATCGGCTCGGCCTGCGACGTCGACTTCGAAGCAGTCGTCTCCTGCGTCGACGCCCGCTCCATCTACGACATTCCGAAGGTCCTGCACGACGGCGGCCTCGACGTCTACGTCATCCGCCGCCTCAACATGCCCTTCCGCGACGTCGACTGGGACCAGTGGGACTGGGTGCTCGAACGCGTCCACAACCCCCGCCACGAAGTCGAGATCGGCCTCGTCGGCAAGTACATCGACCTGCCTGACGCCTACCTGTCGGTGACCGAGGCGCTGCGCCACGGCGGATTCGCCGAAGACGCGAAGGTCAACATCCACTGGATCGCCTCCGATTCCTGCGAAACCCCCGAAGGCGCTGCCGAGCACCTCGCCGGTCTCGACGCGATCTGCGTGCCCGGCGGCTTCGGCATCCGCGGCATCGAAGGCAAGCTCGGCGCCCTGCGCTACGCCCGCGAGAACGGCATCCCGACCCTCGGCCTGTGCCTGGGCATGCAGTGCATGGTCGTCGAATACGCACGCAACGTCGCAGGCATCGACGAGGCGTCCTCAACGGAATTCGATCCCGACACCTCGGCCCCGGTCATCGCCACGATGGCCGAGCAGCTCGACATCGTCGACGGCGCAGGGGACCTCGGCGGCACCATGCGCCTGGGCCTGTACAGCGCCGACCTGCTGCCCGGCAGCATCGTCGCCGGCGTCTACGGCGCCGACGAGGTCTCCGAGCGCCACCGCCACCGCTACGAGGTCAACAACGCCTACCGCGAGCAGCTCACCGACGCCGGACTCGTGATCTCGGGCACCTCGCCGAACCAGCAGCTCGTCGAGTTCGTCGAACTGCCCGCCGACGTCCACCCGTACTACGTCGCCACGCAGGCCCACCCGGAGCTGCGGTCCCGGCCGACTGAGGCCCACCCGCTGTTCTCCGGTCTCGTGCGCGCAGCACTCGACCGGCGCAGCGTCTGATGCACGCCCGACACACCACCTCGGCGGCCGAAGCCCTGACGGCCGGGCAGCACCCGGCAGGCGAGCTGCGCGACGAGTTCGCACCCGCCGAGGTGACCGCGAGCGAAACCGCCTTCCGCGGCTACGTGTGGGATGTGCTGCGCGAGACGTTCTCCCTGCCCGAATCCGAGGAGCCGCTGACCCGCGACTTCGTCCAGCACACCGGAGCCGTCGCGGTCGCTGCGATCGATGCCCAGGACCGGATCCTGCTCATCCAGCAGTACCGGCACCCGGTGCTGTGCCGGGACTGGGAGATCCCAGCCGGCCTGCTCGACGTGCCCGGCGAGGAACCGCTGCATGCCGCGCAGCGCGAACTCGGTGAGGAAGCAGACCTGCACGCAGGGCAGTGGCACCTGCTCGCCGACCAGCTCTCGACCCCCGGAGGCGTCAGCGAGACGCTGCGGATCTTCACCGCCCGCGAGCTCAGCGCCGTCCCGGAAGCCGAACGCCACCTGCGCGACGGGGAGGAGAACGGCATCGTGCCCGTCTGGATCCCGCTGACCGAAGCCGTCGAGGCTGTGCTGGCCGGACGCATCACCAACGGCACCGCAGCCCTGGCGATCCTCCACGCCGAACACGCCCGCACCCGCGGCTGGGAGAACATGCGCCCAGCCGACGAACCGTGGCCGGCCAGAGACGTGCAGCTGCGCACCCGCGGCACCCGCACCCGAACCGGGCCCGTCACCGACGGATCCTGATGGCCCGCCACGCAGCCGAACTGCTGCCCGAGGCGCCGGCCACCCTCGGCGACCCGGTCCGCGACTACCTCGCCCACCTGCAGCTCGAACGCGGCCTGTCGCACAACACGCTCGACGCCTACGCCCGCGACCTCGCCCGGCTGCTCACCTGGCTCGACGACCAGCAGATCCGCGACCTCACCGCCGTCACCGGCGCGGATCTGGAGACCTTCCTCGCGCACATCGCCGACACCGGCCTGGCGGTGCGCTCCCGCGCCCGGCTGACCGTGGCGATCCGGCGGCTCTTCGGCTTCCTCCACGCCGAAGGACGAGTCCCCGACGACCCGGCCGCTGAGATCTCCCCGCCCCGGGACGTCAACTCCCTGCCGCATGCGCTCACCATCGCCGAGGTCGAACGTCTGCTCGCCGCCTGCGGCGGAGACGAACCGGTCCAGCTGCGGGCACGGGCGCTGCTGGAGTTCCTCTACGCCACCGGCGCGCGCATCAGCGAGGCGATCGGCGTCGACATCGACGACATCGACCTCGAATCCCGGATCGTGCGCCTGTACGGCAAGGGCAGCAAGGAGCGCCTCGTGCCGCTGGGCTCACACGCCTGTCAGGCGCTCGAAGCCTGGCTTGTGCGCGCTCGGCCGGATATGACCGCCCGCGCCGGCACCGGCCAGCAGACCGGCCGGCAGCGCGCCGGCGCCGTGTTCGTCAATCAGCGCGGCGGCAGGCTCAGCCGCCAATCCGCGTGGCAGACCATCAAGACCGCCGCCGAGCATGCCGGCCTCGACGACGACATCAGCCCGCACTCACTGCGCCACTCATTTGCCACCCACCTGCTCGAAGGCGGTGCCGACATCCGGGTCGTGCAGGAGCTGCTCGGTCATGCCGCCGTGACGACCACCCAGATCTACACGCGGGTGACGAGCCAGACCCTGCGCGAGGTCTACGCCACCACCCACCCGCGGGCCCGCTGAACCGGTGCGCAGCCCAGGCTGCGGCGGCAGGCGCGGTGGAGCGGCGAAACTGCCGGTGCGCACGATAAGCTGAGCACATCCGAGACGAAAGGTGAGACTGGCGTGGCTGATTCGCAGCAGAAGCTGGACATCCCAGATGCCGAGGTGATGGGCCCGACCGGGCGACCGCAGGTCGAGTACCCTGAACCGCCGCCGCTCGACGGGCACGGCCCGGCACGGATCATCGCAATGGTGAACCAGAAGGGCGGCGTCGGCAAGACGACCTCGTCGATCAACCTCGGAGCGGCGCTGGCCGACTACGGCCGCCGTGTGCTGCTTGTCGACTTCGATCCGCAGGGCGCGCTCTCCGTCGGGCTCGGCCTCAACCCCCACGACCTCGAGCGCAGCGTGTACAACGTGCTGATGAACTCCCGCCTCGACCCGCACGAGGTCATCGAGCCCTCCAACGTCGAGGGCATCGACATCCTGCCGGCCAACATCGACCTCTCGGCTGCCGAAGTGCAGCTCGTCGGCGAAGTCGCCCGCGAACAGGTTCTCGCCCGCGCCCTGGCCAAGGTCGCCGATGAGTACGACGTCATCCTCATCGACTGCCAGCCATCGCTCGGCCTGCTGACCGTCAACGCGCTCACCGCCGCCCATGGCGTCATCATCCCGCTGGAGACCGAGTTCTTCGCCCTGCGCGGCGTCGCCCTGCTCGTCGAGACGATCGAGAAGGTCCAGGACCGCCTCAACCCCGGCCTGGAGATCGACGGCATCCTCGCCACGATGTTCGACGGGCGCACCCTGCACGCCAAAGAGGTCATCGCCCGGGTCGTCGAAGCCTTCGGAGACCGGGTCTTCGACACCGTTATCAGCCGCACCGTGAAGTTCCCCGACGCCTCGGTGGCAGCCGAGCCGATCATCTCGTTCGCCCCCACCCACACCGGAGCACAGGCCTACCGTCAGCTGGCATGCGAGCTCGTCGCCCGCGGGGGAGCACCCTGAGCCCAGCGATGACCACGGCACAGCAGGACGCCTCGGCCCCGGCCGCCGGCGATGCCGAGAGCAGCGCAGCCACCGGGCAGCACGCGTCCGGCGGCTTCGTCGTCAGGCTGGAGAACTTCTCCGGTCCCTTCGACCTGCTGCTCGGGCTCATCTCCAAGCGCAAGCTCGACATCACCGATGTCGCCCTGGCCGAGGTGACCGACGAGTTCATCGCTTACGTCACCGCGCTGCGCAAAGAGCAGAGCCTCGAGGAGCTGTCGAACTTCCTGCTTGTGGCAGCGACCCTGCTCGACCTCAAGACCGCCCGGCTGCTGCCGCGCGGCGACGTCGATGACGAACTCGACTTGGAGCTGCTCGAAGCCCGCGACCTGCTCTTCGCCCGGCTGCTGCAGTACCGCGCCTACAAGGCCGTCTCCGCCGTCTTTGCCGAGCAGATGGCACACGCCGCCACCCGCACCGCCCGCTCAGTGCCGCTGGAAGACGGGCTGCGCGACATCCTGCCGCCCCTGGAGATCACCGCCACCCCGCAGGTCCTCGCCGCGATCTACGCGACCGTCCTGCAGCGCGACCACACCCCGCCGACGGTGAGCACCGACCACCTGCACCTGCCCCAGATCAGCGTCGCCGAACAGCGCACCGTGGTCCTCACCCGCCTCGGCCAGCACGGCCGGCTGACCTTCTCGGACCTCATCGCCGATGCCGAGAGCACCCTCGTCGTCGTCGCCCGGTTCCTGGCACTGCTCGAGCTCTTCAAAGCCGGGATGTGCGACTTCGACCAGCCCGCCCCGCTCGGCGAGCTCACCGTGGTGGCCGCCGAAGCCGAGGACCTGGCGACCATCGCACTGCCCGACACCGACGAATGGGACGCCCCGACCCCACCCGATGACGAGGAGCCGACATGAGCGAGCAGCACACCCTGCAGGGTGGGGAACCGGCCGCGACGCAGGGCGTTGAGCAGGCCGTGACACAGGTCGAGGAAACGCTGCTGGCCGGGATCGAAGCCGTGCTCATGATCGCCGATGCCCCCGTCACCGCCGAAGCGCTGGCGGTCAGCCTCGGCATCGACGCCGGCGCCGTCACCGCCGCCTGCCGGCAGCTGCAGTCCGACTACGACGGACGGCAGCCGGGCACCCGGCGGCGCGGCTTCGAACTGCGGGAGGCCTCCGGCGGCTGGCGGATCTACTCGCGCAGCGACTACCACGACCTCGTCTCCGACTTCCTCACCGCCGGGCAGACCGCCACCCTGTCGCAGGCGGCCTTGGAGACCCTGGCCGTCATCGCCTACCGGCAGCCGGTCACTCGCGCACGGATCTCCGCGATCCGCGGCGTCAACGTCGACGGCGTGGTGCGCACCCTGCTCATGCGCGGGCTCATCGTCGAAGCCGGCACCGAGGAGCTGACCGGTGCACGCCAGTTCACCACCACCGGCCAGTTCCTCGAAAGCCTCGGCATCGACAGCCTCGACGAACTGCCCGACATCGCACCCTTCCTGCCGGCCGACGACGACGTGGCCACCGGCGATGACATCGACCTCGACGCAGACGCCGACGAACCGGCAGCACCGGCCGAGGTCGGCCTGGAGACCGGCGGAGAGCCCACCGACACCTGAGCGGCAGCACGACCCGCAGCCACACCTCGTGCCCGGTTCGGCAACCACGTGCGGGTTTGAGACAATGACCCCTATGACTCGCAGCAATCCTCGCGGACCCGGCCACCGGTCCAACCGCCCGACCCGCCGACAGCGCAGCCACGCGCAGCGCACCGCCCAGCAGAACGCCTCGGCGGCCAACGCCGTCCACCAGCCTGACGGCGTGCGCCTGCAGAAGGTGCTCGCCGATGCCGGCCTCGGCTCCCGGCGCGCCTGCGAGCAGCTCATCGCCGACGCCCGCGTCGAGGTCGACGGGCAGATCGTGACCGAACTCGGCACCCGCATCGACCCGGAGACCCAGACCGTCCACGTCGACTCGATGCGCATCGTCACCGCCCCCGACCGCGTCTACCTCGCCTTCAACAAGCCCGCCGGCGTCGTCTCGACGATGGACGACCCCGACGGCCGGCCGAGCCTGGCCGAGTACCTGCGCGACCGGCCCGAACGGCTCTTCCACGTCGGCCGCCTCGACGCTGAGACCGAAGGTCTGCTGCTTATCACCAACGACGGGGAGCTGTCCAACCGGCTGACCCACCCGTCCTATGAGATCCCCAAGACCTACCTCGCCCAGGTGCGCGGGGCGGTCGCCAAGGACGTCGGCGCCCGCCTGCGCGAGGGCATCGAACTCGACGACGGCATCGCCCGGGTCGACTCCTTCAAGCTCATCGACTCGACACCGGGCCGGGCGCTGGTCGAACTCGTCCTCCACGAAGGCCGCAACCGGATCGTGCGCCGCCTGCTCGACGCCGTCGGCAACCCCGTCGACCGGCTCGTGCGCACCCACTTCGGCCCGATCGCCCTGGCCGAACAGCGCCAGGGCAAGGTCCGCGACCTGCGCCCCGACGAGATCGGCGAGCTCATGCAGGCGGTCGGCCTGTGAGCCAGACGATGCGCGTGCACATCGTCGGCACCGGCCTGCTCGGCACCTCACTGGGACTCGCGCTCACCGGCGCCGGCCACGCGGTGACGCTCGCCGACCTGTCACCGACCGCCCAGCGGCTGGCCGCCGACCTCGGCGCAGGCACCGTCGGCGAACCGGAGGCGACCGACGTCGTCATCGTCGCCACCCCGCCCGATGTGGCCGGCCAGGCGATCCTCACCGCACTCGAGCGGTTCCCCGAGGCGACCGTGACCGATGTCGCCAGCGTCAAGACCGTGCTGCTGCATGAGGTGCGCGCAGCCTGCGCAGCCGGTGACCTCGACCGCTACATCGGCTCCCATCCGATGGCAGGCCGCGAGAAGTCCGGGGCGATCGCCGCCCGCGACGACCTGTTCGTCGGCCGGCCCTGGGTGGTGTGCTCCGACGACGACACCCCGGCTGAGCGCCTCGCCCAGATCGTCGCGCTGGCCACCGATGTCGGCGCGGCCGTCGTCCACCTCGATCCGGAGTTCCACGACTCCTCAGTCGCCCGCGTCTCGCACGCCCCGCAGGTGATGGCCAGCCTCATGGCCGCCCAGCTCGTCGACATGCCCGCCGACGGAGTGGCACTGGCCGGGCAGGGACTGCGCGACGTCACCCGCATCGCCGCCTCCGACGCCAGCCTGTGGACCCAGATCCTGGCCGGCAACGCCGCCGAGGTCCGCGACGTGCTCACCGCCATCCGGACAGACCTCGACACCCTCATCAGCGCCCTCGACCTGGAACCGGGATCGATCGCGACGATCGCGCAGACGATCACCGCCGGCAACGACGGCTACGACCGGATCCCCGGCAAGCACGGCCAGGCACCGCAGAAGTACGCCGAGATCACCGTCCTCATCGACGACACCCCCGGCATGCTCGGCAAGCTCTTCGCCGACGTCGGCGAACTCGGCATCAACATCGAGGACATCCGGATCGAGCACGCCACCGGCGTTAAGCTGGGCAGTGTCGAAGTCGCTGTCGTGCCGGCACGGCAGCGCGAACTCGAAGAGGGCCTCACCTCCCGCGGCTGGTGGGTTCCCGAAGCCGTGATCGAACACGAAGGACAGGAATGACCGTTATCGCCATCGACGGCCCCAGCGGCGTCGGAAAATCCAGCGTCTCGAAGGCCGTGGCCGCCCGCCTCGGCTACGCCTACCTCGACACCGGGGCGATGTACCGGGCGATGGGCTGGCTGTGCATGACCCGCGGCATCACCGACCCCGGCGACGTCGTCGAACTCGTCCGCGGCGCTGACCTGGAGATCTCCACCGACCCGAGCGCCCCGACCGTCGCCGTCGACGGCATCGACGTGACCGAGGAGATCCGCTCGGCAGAGGTCTCGGCCAGCGTGCAGGTCGTCTCGGCCGTACCTGAGGCGCGCAGCGAGCTCATCGAACTGCAGCGGCAGATCATCGCCGCAGCTGAGCCCGGCATCGTCGTCGAAGGCCGCGACATCACCACCGTCGTCGCTCCCGACGCCCCGGTCCGCATCCTCATGACCGCTGATGACGAGGTGCGTGTGGCCCGCCGTGCCAAGGAGACCCACGGCAATGCCGGCGCCGAGGCGGTGGCCGCCACCCGCGACGTCACCCTCGGCCGCGATGCCAAGGACGCGCAGACGACGAGCTTCCTCACCGCAGCAGACGGCGTGCACACGCTCGACACCACCCACATCGATTTCGACCAGTCGGTCGGCGCAGTCCTCGCACTCGTCGCCGCCGCACAGAAAGCCTGATGACCATGTCACCCTCCGCACAGGAGCCCGGATCCCAGCCTGCCGACGGATTCGTCGAGCACCCCGACGATTCGCTGCCCGAGCGCGTGCAGGCGATCGACCACGATGACGCCGAACAGCGCGCCGCCTCGCTGCGCGCCGGCCTCGACCAGTACGAACTGGAAGAGGAGGACCGGGAGCTGCTCGAAGCCTACGGTGTCATCGAGGCCGAAGACGGCGGACGCGGACCGGCCCCGGTGCTCGCGATCGTCGGCCGGCCCAACGTGGGCAAGTCGACGCTGGTCAACCGGATCCTCGGGCGCCGCGAGGCCGTCGTCGAAGACGTCCCCGGCGTCACCCGCGACCGGGTGAGCTACCACGCCGAATGGAACGGCCGCCCGCTCACCCTCGTCGACACCGGCGGCTGGGACATCGATTCGCGCGGCATGGCCTCCCGCATCGCCGAGCAGGCCGAGATCGCCGTGCGGATGGCCGATGGCGTCGTCTTCGTCGTCGACGCCACCACCGGGCCGACGGCCACCGACGAACACGTCGTGCGGATGCTGCGCCGGTCGGGCAAGCCGGTGCTGCTGGCAGCCAACAAGGTCGATGACGAACGCGGCGAACTCATGGCCGCCGAACTCTGGTCACTCGGGCTGGGCGAACCGCACCCGATCTCCGCCATGCACGGCCGGGGAGTCGCCGACTTCCTCGACGCGATCATGGAGATGCTGCCGGAGGTCTCGGCGACCGGGCAGACCGAAGAGGTCGGCGGCCCGCGCCGCATCGCCCTCGTCGGCAGGCCCAACGTCGGCAAGTCCTCGCTTCTCAACCAGCTCGTCGGCACCGAACGCGTCATCGTCGACAACACCGCCGGCACCACCCGCGACCCGGTCGACGAACTCGTCGAACTCGGCGGCAGGCAGTGGCGCTTCATCGACACTGCCGGCATCCGCAAGCGCGCCCGTCAGTCCTCTGGGGCGGACTTCTACGCGGCCCTGCGCACCCAGACCGCGCTCGAGCGCGCCGAGGTCGCCGTCGTGCTGCTGGAGGCCAATGAGCCGCTGAGCGATCAGGACATGAAGATCATCCGCCTCGTCCTCGACGCCGGCCGTGCACTCGTGCTCGCCTTCAACAAATGGGACCTGCTCGATGAGGAGCGCCGCCACTTCCTCGAACGCGAGATCGAACGCGATCTCGGCCACGTCGCCTGGGCCCCGCGCGTCAACATCTCCGCCAAGACCGGCCGGCACGCCGAGAAGCTCGTACCCGCCATGGAGGCGGCTCTCGAAGGCTGGGACACCCGCATCCCGACCGGCCGGTTCAACGCCTTCCTCGGCGAGCTCTCAGCTGCCAATCCGCACCCGCTGCGCGGCGGGAAGCAGCCGCGCATCCTCTTCGGCACGCAGGCCTCCACCCGGCCGCCGAAGTTCGTGCTCTTCACCACCGGGTTCCTCGACCCCAGCTACCGCCGGTTCATCACCCGGCGGCTGCGGGAGACCTTCGGCTTCACCGGCACCCCGATCGATGTGAGCATGCGGATCCGGGAGAAGAGGAAGGGCCGTTGACCAGCGCAGGCCGGTCGGGCACCGCTGAGGCGGTCCGGCCCCGGGAGTGGGCGCTGCCGCGGTTCACGATCATCGTCCTCGGCTTGGCCGGGCTGTTCTTCGCCGTCGGATTCATCAAGGACCTCCAGCTCATCATCGCCCCGGTGTTCCTGGCCTTCAACCTCGTGATCGTCGCCTATCCGGTGCAGGCCTGGCTGATCCGCCGCCGCGTCCCGGCCGCCGCTGCCGCTGTTGTGACCGTGCTGCTGGTGCTCAGCGTCGTGGCGGCCTTCTTCGCAGTCACCGGCTGGTCGATTGCCGAACTCGTCCTCGTCATCCCCGAATACTCCGATGAGCTCGACAGCCTCTACCGCGACCTGCTCGCCGGCAGCTCATCGCTGGGTCTGACTCCCGAGTTCGTCAAGGAGCAGATGGCGAACTTCGACGTCAACCAGCTCGCCGCTGCGCTGCGCGAGGTGCTGTCGAACGCGACTCTGGTCGTGACGCTCGTGACGACGGCGATCATGGCGACCTTCTTCATCCTCATGGACTCTCTGGCCTTCCCGCGGCGCATGACCCTGGCCTCGGGCGTGCAGCCGCGCTTCGTGCAGGCGATGAACACCTTCGCTGTGGGCGTGCGCCGCTACTGGGTCGTCGCCACCGTATTCGGCCTCATCGTCGCCGCCCTCGACGTCGTCGCCCTCATCATCATCGGCGTGCCGCTGGCGCTCGTGTGGGGTGTGCTGGCGTTCCTGACCAACTACATCCCCAACATCGGCTTCGTCATCGGCCTGGTGCCGCCGGCCATCATGGCGCTGATCGAAGGCGGCTGGTGGGACGCCCTGTGGGTCGTCATCGCCTACAGCCTGCTCAACTTCGTCATCCAGGCGATCATCCAGCCGAAGTTCACCGGCCAGTCCGTCGGCGTCACCCCCTTCATCTCGTTCCTGTCCCTGCTGTTCTGGGTGTGGGTCCTCGGGTGGTTCGGTGCGCTGCTGGCCCTGCCGGCGACCCTGCTGGTCAAGGCGCTGCTCGTCGACGCCGACCCGCGCGCCCGCTGGATCAACCTGCTTGTCGCCTCCGATGTGCGCGCTGCAGAGTCCCCGCTCCTTGCCAGCCCGAGCGAGTCGATGGACAATTCAGGTGAGGAGTCTCACACCGAGGCGGTGGAGGACTCCCAGCCGGGGCTGACGATGAGCGAAACGGCAGCCCCCGGTCGCTCACCGAAGCGCGCGGTCATCGACCTCGACTGACCGCCCCTGCAGGTAGGCGCAGTCGTGAAAACCCTCCTCAGCATCATCGTGAGTGCTCTGCTCTGGGTCGTCAGCGCCGCAGTTGTGTGTGCGCTCGCCGCCCTCGTGCTCTTGGCACTGGCCGGGCAGGCAGGTGAGGAGCTGCGTCCAGACGGCACCCATCTCAGCCTCACAGCACTGGCCGCAGTCGCCGTCGCCACCGCAGTGACGCTCATGGCCCGACGGCGGGTTCCCGGACTGGACTGAGACCGGTGTGCACCGCCTGCATGTCTCGATAGACTTGGCCAATGGCACAGATACTCGATATCCATCCTGAGAACCCGCAGCCGCGGCTCATCCGCCAGGCCGCCAAGGCCATCGCCGATGGCGGTCTCGTCGCCTACCCGACCGACTCCTGCTATGCGCTCGGGTGCGCGCTGGAGAACAAGGACGGCATCGAGCGGATCATCCGCATCCGCCAGCTCGACTCCAAGCACCACTTCACGCTCATGTGCCACGACTTCGCGCAGCTGGGCCAGTTCGTCATCGTCGACAACTACGCGTTCCGCACCATCAAGTCCCTGACGCCGGGGCCCTACACCTTCATCATGAAGGCGACGAAGGAGGTGCCGCGGAAGATGATGCACCCGAAGAAGCACTCGGTCGGCGCCCGGATTCCGCAGAACGCCACCGCACTGGCACTGGTCGAGGAGGTCGGCGAGCCGATCCTGTCCTCAACGCTGCTGTTGCCCGATCACGAGGAGCCGCTGACCCACGCTGAGGACGTCGCGGAGGCGCTCGGCAAGCACGTCGACGTCATCATCGACTCCGGCGTGCCCGGCACCACTCCGACCTCGGTCATCGACTTCACACCCGGCTCGCCGGTCGTGCGCCGGATCGGCGCCGGCGACATCTCCCGCTTCGACGACATCGACGAAGCCTGACCGCCAGTCCCGTAAGCCCGAGGCGCGGGGCCCAGCGCGCAGTGTTGAGCGCTCAGCGCTGCCCGGGGCGAGTCTCTCAGCGCTGCCCGGGGGCGAGCTCGAGGGCCGAGACCCACAGCTGTGAGAGCTTGTCGGCCAGTTCCTCGACTCCTGCTTCGCTGCAGTAGCGCTGCTGGGGCTCGTCGACGTAGATCGACTTGCACGTGCGGCTCACCATTGCCGAGAGCGCCTTGGCCGTCAGGTCCGGGTCGAGGTCGGTGCGGATGTGCCCGGCTGCCTGCATCTGCTCGATGCTGCGTCTGTTGCGCCGGTAGAACACCCGGTTGCGCGCCAGCCGGATATCCCGGATCTCCGGATCGACCGCAGCGACCTGATCCATGAGCGCAACCTCCCGGGCATTGTCCCGGTACCGGCGCACGTACACTCCGGTAGCCTTCCGGATCTTGGCGATGAGCGCCTCGGGGCCGGGCACGTCTGCGCCGGGATCATGGTCCGGGTCGCCCCACGCATGATCGGCAGCGACCACCGGGGCGTAGGACTCCTCGATGATCGCGGCGAGGATCTCCTGCCGGTTGGCGAAGTACGTGTACAGCGTGCCGGTCGAGCAGCCGACCCGCTCGGTGATCGTCGAGAGCCGGGTGGAGAAGTAGCCCTGCTCATAGAACACGTCGATCGCCGCATCGATGAGGGCCTGCCGGGTGCGGCGGCCGCGCTCGGTCAGCGGTGCACCGGGCTGGCGCTGAATGGTCATCGCTCACTCCTTCACAGTTCGATCGAGCGCTTGCGGATCTTGCCCGTCGGGCCCTTCGGCAGGCCGTCGACGATGCGGATGATGCGCGGGATCTTATACGCCGACAGCGACTGCCGGCACCACGCCTCAATCTCATCATCTGTCAGCTCGGCGCCGGGCATCGGGGTGACGACAGCGGCGACCTGCTGGCCGTAATGGTCGTCGGCAGCCCCGATGACAGCGGCTTCGAAGACCTGCGGATGGGCGTAGAGAACCTCCTCGACCTCACGCGGATAGACGTTGTAGCCGCCGTGGATGATGAGGTCCTTGAGCCGGTCGACGATGTAGAGATAGCCGTCCTCATCGACATGCCCGAGATCCCCGGTGCAGAAGAACCCGTCGGCATCGAACGCCTCAGCGGTGGCCTCGGGTCGGTTCCAGTAGCCGAGCATCACGAGCGGGCCGCCTAGCCGCACCTCCCCGGTCTGCCCGGGCCCGCACGCCTGACCGGTGGCAGGATCGACGATCCGCACGTCCATCGTCGGGGCAGGCAGGCCGACCGAGCCGATCTTGTCCTCACCCTCGGCGGCGTTGAACGTGCCGAACGCGCAGGTCTCAGTCAGCCCGTAGCCCTCGGTGATCGAGGCGCCGAACCGGGTGTGGAAGGCGCGCATGAGGTCCAGTGAGATCGCCGCCCCACCTGAGAGCGCCAAGCGCAGCTGCGGAGTCGTGACGTCCTCGTGGGCAGTGGAGTGGGTGAGCGCATTCCACATCGTCGGCACGCCTGCGACGATCGTGAGCTCGTCGGCGATGATCGTCTCCAGCAGCTCATCGGCATCGAAGCGCGGCAGCAGCGTGATGGCGGCGCCGTTGGCCAGCACCGGGTAGGCCACCGAACCGAGCCCGAAGACGTGGAACAGCGGCAGTGCGGTGCCAGCCCGGTCGGCAGGGGACAGGCCGGCCACCGCCTCGGCGGCGGTGACACCGGTGAGCAGGGTGCGCGCTGAGAGCATCGCCCCCTTCGGGCGGCCGGTGGTGCCCGAGGTGTAGAGCAGCAGCACGCAGTCCTCCAGGTCCCGGGTCACCGGGGTGAAATCCGGGCGCGCTGCCGGGAGTTCATCCATGTCGACGGGGGTCAGCAGCTCGGCGGTGATACCGAGCGACTCGGCGGCAGCCGTGCCGGCCTCGGGGCAGATCGGGTGCATGATGAGGCGGCTGGCACCGGAATCGGAGAGCACGAAGCTCAGTTCGGGAACCGTCGAAAGGGGATTGAGGCACACAGTGATCGCTCCGCAGGCCTCGACGGCGAGGAATTCGACGAGGAACTCCGGGCAGGTCGGTGCGATGAGACCGACGCGCTCACCCGGTCTGAGACCGGAGGCCTGCAGTGTGAGTGCACGCGCGGCAATCGCATCGGCCAACTGCCAGAAGGTCAGGGATGTGCGCTGCGCGGCGCGCGGGCCGCGCACCGCGATGTGCTCCGGCCGGGTGCGCGCGTGCTCCAGCAGCGGGTCGAGAAGCGACACCTGCGACATGAGGATCTCCTTCCAGGAGGTAAACGTTCGTTCGTTAGTTCTTGAAATTGACGCTTACGTCAACTATAAGTTGAGATGTCACCTGCATCACAGACGCAGCAGGAGAATTCTTCAGAAGGGGCACCCATGGACGTCTCAGGCGCAGTCGCCATCGTCACCGGCGGCGCCGGCGGCATCGGCCGGGCCATCGCCGCACAGCTCATCGACCGCGGCGCCTTCGTGATGCTCGCCGACGTCGCCGACACGGTCTCCGTGATCGCTTCCGAACTCGGCTGCCGTGCCTGGCAGGGCGACTGCGCATCCGAGAACGGCATCACCGAACTCCTCGCCCGCACCCGCGCCGAACTCGGTGAGATCGACCTCTACGTCGCCAATGCCGGCATCGCCGGTGCGCGCGGGCTCGGCGCATCTGACGCCGACTGGGACGCGGTCCTCGACATCAACCTGCGCGCCCACATCCGCGCCGCCCAGGCGCTCATCCCCACCTGGCAGGCCAGGGGAGCAGGCTGCTTCGTCTCCACCGCCTCGGCGGCGGGCCTGCTGACCCAGATAGGGCAGGCCGGCTACGCCGTGTCCAAGCACGCCGCGCTCGCCTTCGCCGAATGGCTGTCCGTCACCTACGGCGAGGACGGCATCCAGGTCGCCTGCCTGTGCCCGATGGGCGTGCGCACCGAACTGCTCATGGCCGGGCTCGACAGCGCGGACCCCGCCGAACGCGTTGCCAGCCGTTCGGTCGCCGAAGCCGGTGAGCTGCTCAGCCCCGAATACGTCGCCGCCCGTGTCATGGACGCGATCGACGACGGCACGTTCCTCATCCTGCCCCACCCGGAAGTCGCCGAGATGTTCCAGATGAAGGGCTCCGACTACGACCGATGGCTGCGCGGCATGCGCCGCTACCAGGCCTGGCTCAAGGCCGAGGCCCGCACACACGACAACACCTGAGAGAAAGGCCAGCGATGTTCGACGAGACCGACCGCGCCAAGGAGCTGCGCGAGAAGCTGGAGTCCTTCATGGACTCCCACATCTATCCAGCCGAACCCGTCTACCGCGAGCAGATGGCAGCCCAGGACGACCCGCACGCCGTCCCGCCGATCCTCCAGGAGCTCAAGGGCGAAGCCCGATCCCGGGGACTGTGGAACCTCTTCCACCCGCACGAGGAATGGGGCCCGGGCCTGACGAACCTCGAATACGCCCCACTGGCCGAGATCATGGGCCGTTCACCGAACCTGGCGCCCGAGGCGACGAACTGCAACGCCCCGGACACCGGCAACATGGAGGTCTTCACGCTCTTCGGCACCGATGAGCACAAGGAGAAGTACCTGCGCCCGCTGCTCGACGGTGAGATCGCCTCCGGGTTCGCGATGACCGAACCGGCCGTGGCCAGCTCGGATGCCACCAACATCGAGATGCGCATGGAGAAGGACGGCGACGGCTACCTCCTCAACGGCCGCAAATGGTTCACCTCCAATGGCGCCCGCCCGGACTGCAAGGTCCTCATCGTCATGGGCAAGACCGACCCGAACGCCGAGAAGCACCGCCAGCAGTCGATGATGGTCGTGCCCACCGACGCCCCCGGAGTCGAGATCGTCCGCTCCCTGCCGGTCTTCGGCTACCTCGACCGCGAAAGCCACGCCGAAGTGACCTTCACCGATGTCCGCGTCGAGGCCAAGGACGTGCTCAAGGGCGAAGGCGAGGGATTCGCGATCTCCCAGGCCCGCCTCGGCCCCGGCCGCATCCACCACTGCATGCGCGCCATCGGCATGGCCGAACGCGCCCTGGAGTTCATGTGCCGCCGCGCCCATGAGCGCGTCGTGTTCGGTGAGCCGCTGGCAGCCAAGGCCAACATCCAGGACTGGATCGCCGAATCCCGCGTCGACATCGACCAGGCCCGCCTGCTGACCCTGCATGCCGCTGACATGATGGACAAGGTCGGCAACAAGGAGGCCCGCAACCTCATCTCCGAGATCAAGGTCGCCGCCCCGAAGGTCGCCCTGAGCGTCATCGACCGGGCCATCCAGGTCCACGGCGGCGCCGGTGTGACCGACGACTTCCCACTGGCCGAGATGTACTCCCACGCCCGCACCCTGCGGATCGTCGACGGCGCCGATGAGGTCCACAAGATGACCATCGCCCGCCGCGAGCTGCGCAAGTACGCATCCTGACCTGGACAACCACCTGACCGCACACACCCCGAACCTGAAGGAGAACCCATGACCCAGCGCACCGCCATCGTCACCGGAGGCGCCCGCGGCATCGGCGCCGCGATCGCCGAGCGGCTGGCCGCCGACGGCATGAAGGTCGCCGTCGTCGACCTGAGCGAAGACGCCTGCCATGACGTCGTCGCCCGCATCGGCGCAGCCGGCGGACAGGCCATCGGCATCGGTGCTGACATCACCGTTGAGGACCAGGCCGCCGCCGCGGTCCAGCGCACCGCCGATGAGCTCGGCGCCCCGACCGTGCTCGTCAACAACGCCGGCATCATCAAGGACAACCTGCTGTTCAAGATGTCCCCGGCTGACTTCACCAAGGTCCTCGACGTCCACCTGACCGGCAACTTCCTCATGACCAAGGCCTGCCAGTCCCACATGGTCGAGCAGAAGTTCGGCCGCATCATCTCGATGTCCTCGACCTCGGCGCTGGGCAACCGCGGACAGGCGAACTACTCGGCTGCCAAAGCCGGCATCCAGGGGATGACGAAGACGTATGCGATCGAGCTCGGCAAGTTCGGCGTCACCGCCAACGCGATCGCCCCGGGCTTCATCGAAACCGATATGACGAAGGCGACCGCCGAGCGCGTCGGCGTCGAATTCGACGACTTCGTCGCCATGGCCGTCAGCCAGATCCCGGTCGCCCGCTCCGGCAAGCCCGAGGACATCGCCCACACCGCATCGTTCCTCGCCAGCGAAGGAGCCGGCTTCGTCTCCGGCCAGGTCATCTACGTCGCCGGCGGACCCAAGGACTGATCCGTTGAGCGAATACGCACGCATTGACGAGGCGGTCGCGGCAGCCGCAGCCGCGGCCGCCGGGCTCACCGGCGCCGACGCCGACTTGAGGGCCGCGCACGCCGGGCTGCTCTACGATCACGGCCTGGCCTGGGTGAACTTCGCGCATGGCGCCGGCGGCCTGGGCGTCTCGGCGAGCCTGCAGGACTACGCCGATGCCGCCGTCGACGCCGCCGGGCTGCACCGGCCGGACCCGCACGACAACGCGATCGGCTTCGGCATGGCCGCCCCGACCATCGCCGTCTACGGCACCGATGAGCAGAAGACGTGGCTCAGACGCATCTACACGCTTGAGACGATCGTCTGCCAGCTCTTCAGCGAACCCGGCGCCGGTTCCGACCTCGCCGCCGTCGCAACGAAGGCCGTCCGCGACGGGGACACCTACCGGGTGACCGGGCAGAAGGTGTGGACCTCCGGGGCGCACAACGCTGACCTGGCGATCCTCATCGCCCGCACCGACCCGAGTGTGCCCAAGCACCGCGGACTGAGCTACTTCCTGCTCGACATGCACGCCCCCGGCGTCGAGACCCGCGGATTGCGCCAGATCACCGGTGAGGCCGAGTTCAACGAAGTGTTCCTCACCGATGTGCCGGTGCCTGCCTCGATGCGGCTCGGTGAGCCCGGTGAGGGCTGGAAGATTGCGAACACGACGCTGAATAACGAACGGGTGGCCATCGGCGGGGGAGCACCCCGGGAAGGCGGCATGCTCGGGGTTGTGACCAAGGCCTGGCGTGAGCAGCCCGAGGTTCGCGACCCGCTGCTGCACGATGAGCTCATGCGCCTGTGGGTCGAGTCCGAGACCGCCCGGATGCTCGGAGAGCGCACCGCCCAGCAGGTCGCCGCCGGCCAGCCCGGCCCGGAAGGCTCAGGTGCGAAGCTGTCGTTTGCCCGCAACGCCCAGCAGCTCTCAGCTCTCGATGTGCGCATGCGGGGAGTCGACGGGCTACGCCACGACAGCTACGAAATGCGCCGGCCCGAGCACTATTCGATGACCGGCCGCACCCCGGTCTACCGGTACCTGCGTGCGAAGGGCAACTCGATCGAAGGCGGCACCAGCGAGATCATCCGCAACATCATCGCCGAACGCGTCCTCGGGCTGCCCGGCGAACACCGCACCGACAAAGACCTGCCGTTCAAGGACCTGCCCAGATGACCATCGAAATGCTCGACACCGAACTGGCCGCCGACCTCAGACGCACCGTGCGCGCGTTCCTCACCGAATGCTGCGATCCCGGCACCGTCGCCGAGGTTTACGACGACCCGTCTGTCGCCTCCCGCGAGCTCAACGACGGCTGGGCACGCGAACTCGGCCTCGCCGGCCTGCTCGTGCCCGAAGCCAACGGTGGAGCCGGTGCTAGCCTCGCCGAGGCCGCCGTCGTCGCCCACGCGATCGGCCGGCATGCCGCCCCGCTGCGCTTCCTCACCTCCGGCGTCATCGCCACCACCCTGGCAGCCCACGCCGGGGACCGCGACCTGGCAGCCGCCCTGGCTGCAGGCGACCGGTACGCCGCGGTCGTCTTCCCCGCCACCAGCCCGACCCTGGACAGCGGACTGACGGCAGCCACCGCCTCGGGTGCGGACGAGGCGGGGTCAGCCCACGTCAGCGGCACCATCGCAGGCGTGATGGAAGCCGACGGTGCCGATGACCTCATCGCTGTGCTCGGCAGCGGGAAGGACACGACGATCGTCGTCATCGACCCGGCAGAGGCACGCATTCTGCCCTTCCTCAGCCTGGACGAGACCCGCAGGCTCGCCGACATCACCGTCGAGAACGCAGCGGCACGGATCATCGCCACCGGCGCACCGGCGGTGGCCGCGGTCGAGGCGGCGACGCTGGCCGGGCAGGTGGCGCTGGCCGCCGAACTCGCCGGCACCGCAGCCCAGGCGCTCTCCACCACCCTGGACTACGTGCGCACCCGCGTGCAGTTCGGACGCGCGATCGGCTCCTACCAGGCGATCAAGCACCGGCTGGCCGATCTGTGGCTGGCCGTCAGCCAGGCCGATGCCGCGGCCACGTATGCCGCTCAGACCGCGGCGAACTGGCAACGCGGGGACGAGGACCTGCGCGAAGCCCAGATCTGCGCCCTCACCGCGCTCGCCTACGCCGCCCCGGTCGCCGTGCAGGCCGCCGAGGAAGCCGTGCAGCTGCACGGCGGCAACGGCATGACCTGGGAGTATCCCATCCACCTGCTGCTCAAGCGGGCCAAGGCCGGTGAGCTGATCCTCGGACATCCGGCAGCCAACCGCGCAGCCCTGGCCGAACTCACCGAACTTCCTGCGTGCTGAGGATCACACAGACGAAATAGACTGACGAGGCGCCCCTCGTCATCCAGAAAGGACACCCATGACAGACGCAGTCATCGTCTCCACCGCCCGCACCCCGATCGGCAAGGCCTATCGCGGCGCCTTCAACAACACCCAGTCGCAGGAACTCGCCGGCCACGCCATCCGCCACGCCGTCGAGCGCGCCGGCATCGAGGGTGCGGAAGTCGACGACGTCATCCTCGGTGCGGCCCTCCAGCAGGGCTCCCAGAGCGGCAACATCGCCCGCCAGGCCGCCCTGCGCGCCGGCCTGCCCGTCACCGTCTCCGGCATGACGATCGACCGGCAGTGCTCCTCGGGCCTGATGGCGATCGCCACCGCGGCCAAGCAGATCATCCACGACGGCATGAAGATCGCCGTCGGCGGCGGTGTCGAATCGGTCTCGCTCGTCCAGAACGACAAGATGAACACCTTCCGCGCCAAGGACCCGTGGCTGGTCGAGAACATCCCGGGCCTGTACCTGCCGATGCTCCACACCGCCGAGGTCGTCGCCGAACGCTACGAGGTCTCCCGCGAGGACCAGGACGCCTACGCGTACGAATCCCAGATGCGCACCGCCGCCGCCCAGGAGGCCGGCCGCCTCGATGAGGAGATCGTGCCGCTGGAGTCCGTGCAGCTGATCCAGGACAGGGAGACCAAGGAGATCTCCGAGAAGACCGTCACCCTGACCACGGACGAGGGCAACCGCCCGCAGACCACCCTGGAGGGTCTCGCCGTCCTCAACCCGGTGCTCGAACCCGGTGTCGCCTCCGCCCACCCGTCGATCACCGCCGGCAACGCCTCGCAGCTCTCCGACGGCGCCTCGGCTGCTGTCCTCATGTCCGATGAGGAGGCCTCCCGCCGCGGACTCGAGCCGCTGGGCATCTACCGCGGCATGGCCGTGGCCGGCTGTGAGCCGGACGAGATGGGCATCGGCCCGGTCTTCGCGGTGCCGAAGCTGCTCGACCAGCACGGCCTGAGCGTCGACGACATCGACCTGTGGGAGCTCAACGAAGCCTTCGCGGTGCAGGCGCTGTACTGCCGCGACCGGCTCGGCATCGACCCGGAGCGCTACAACGTCGACGGCGGCGGCATCTCCGTCGGCCACCCCTACGGCATGACCGGTGCCCGGCTCACCGGCCACGCCCTCATCGAAGGCAAGCGACGCGGCGCCAAGTTCGTCGTCGTCACGATGTGCATCGGCGGCGGCATGGGCGCCGCCGGGCTCTTCGAGGTCTGCTGATCATCAGCCGGCCTGCGCCCGGCGGTCACCGCTGACCGCCGGGCACACCCCGAATTCCGAACATGACGATCCGAGGAGAGACGATGAGCATTTCGGAGACCCGTCCCTGGCTCAAGACCTACAGCCACCTGTCCCAGCTCAATGAGCCCGTCCCGCACACCACCGGCGATGCGCTGCTGCGCGAGACGGTCGAGAAGTTCCCTGATCGCCGCGCCATCACCTACTTCGGATACGAGCCCACGTGGGCCGACATCGACCGCCAGACCGACGCCTACGCCGCCTGGCTGACCGACAAGGGCATCGGCAAGGGCGACCGGATCGGCGTGTACCTGCAGAACACCCCGCATTATCACATCGCTGTGTTCGGTGCGTGGAAGGTCGGCGCGATCCCGGTGCCGCTCAACCCGATGTACCGCGACGAGCTCAGCCACATCTTCGCCGACTCCGGCATCCGCGGACTCGTCGTCTCCGCTGCGGCCTACCTCGACCGGGTCAAGAACTACAGCCAGGACCTCGAATGGGTGCTCACCTGCCAGGACACCGACTTCCAGACGACGAACGATGAGCGCATCTTCGGGATCTTCGCCGACCACTACGACACCGGCTGCGAAGAGCTCCTCGACGTCGTCAAAGCCAACGAGGGCCGTGCAGTGCCCGCCCCTGAGCTCAGCCCAGACGACACCGCGATCATCGGCTACACCTCCGGCACCTCCGGCCGGTCGAAGGGCGCATCGGTGACTCATCGCGGGGTGAGCGTCAACTCCCTGTCCCTGGGCATGCACCAGGGCCTTGACGAGAACGACGTCATCTTCACCCTCGCCCCGGTCTTCCACATCACCGGCTTCGTCTGCCAGTTCATCGCCTCGGTCGCCATCGGCGCGGCCCTGGCGATGAACTACCGGTTCGAACCGGCCAGCACCCTGGAGATCTTCCGCCGCGAGAAGCCGCAGTACATGGCCGGCCCGGCCACGGCCTACATGGCGCTGCTGGCGCACCCGACCTTCGACACCGACGCCTTCGACTCCTTCAAGTCGCTCATGTCCGGCGGTGCTCCGCTGCCGGATGCGATCGTGCGGAAGTTCGAGGAGCGCACCGGCCACTACATCGGCCAGGGCTACGGGCTGACCGAGACGACCGCGCAGTGCGTCGTCGTCCCGCCGGGCATGCGCGCCCCAGTCGACCCCGACAGCGGCAACCTGTCCTGCGGGCTGCCGGTGCCCGACACCGTCGTGCGCATCCTCGACGACGACGGCAACGAGCTCGGCTTCCGTGAGGTCGGTGAGATCTGTGTGCGCGGCCCGATGGTCGTCAGCGAGTACATCAACAATCCGAGCGCCTCGGCCTCGGAGATCCCCGAAGGGGAGCTCAAGACCGGCGACGTCGGATTCATGGACGAAGACGGCTGGGTGTTCATCGTCGACCGCAAGAAGGACATGATCAACGCCGCCGGCTTCAAAGTCTGGCCGCGCGAGGTCGAAGACGTCCTCTACACCCACCCCGCCGTGCTCGAAGCCGCCGTCGTCGGCGTACCCGATGAGTACCGCGGCGAATCCGTCACCGCCTTCGTCAGCCTGCAGCCCGGCGCTGAGGCCACCGAGGAGGAACTCGTCGCCTACTGCCGTGAGCACCTGGCCTCCTACAAGGCCCCGCGCCACGTCAACTTCATCGAAGCGCTGCCCAAGACCGCCTCGGGCAAGATCCTGCGCCGCGAGATGCGCCGCATCGGAGCCGAGCAGGTCTCCGGCGAGGCGAGCTGAGTCACACGCCCGAACCGCGCCCGTACGCAGCTGCGGGACTATGATCGAGAGGCGGATGCCACACGGCGTCCGCCTCTCGGCACGTCCGCCCCCACCGCCCGTCGAAAGGCCCGACCGATCAGCACCCGCAACCGCTTCCTCGACAGGGAGATCCTCGCCCTCGCGCTGCCGGCACTCGGCGCGCTGGCCGCCGAACCGGTGTTCCTGCTCGCCGACACCGCGATGGTCGGACACCTGGGACCGGCCTCGCTGGGTGCGCTGGCGATCGCCTCGACGATCATCCAGACGGTGCTCGGCCTCATGATCTTCCTCGCCTACGCCACCACCCCGCGGGTCGCCCGCAAGCTCGGCGAAGGCAACACCCCGGCCGCGATCGGCGCCGGCTTCGACGGCATCTGGCTGGCGCTGCTGACCTCGGTGGTCCTGCTGGCAGCAGGACTGCCGCTGCTGCAGGTGCCGATCAGCTGGTTCAACCCCACGCCCGAGGTGGCAGCCGGCGCTCATGCCTATCTTGCGATCTCCTGGTGGGGACTGCCGTTCATGCTCACCGTCATCGCCGCCACCGGGCTGCTGCGCGGCCTGCAGGACACCAAGACCCCGCTGTACGTGGCCGTCGGCGGGTTCCTGGCCAACATCGGCCTCAACGCCGTGTTCATCTACGGACTCGGCATGGGCGTGGCCGGTTCTGCGCTGGGCTCGGTTATGGCGCATGCGGGCATGTGCTCGATCTACCTCGTCATCGCCGTGCGTGCCGCCCGCCGCTACCACGCACCGATCCGCCCGGACTGGTCCGGAGTGCTCGCCTCGGCCCGGACCTCCGGCTGGCTGCTCATGCGCAATATGTCGCTGCGGGCAGCGATGATCGTCCTCATCGTGCTCGCCACCAGTCTGGGCACCGTCCAGCTGGCGGCCATCCAGATCATCCAGACGCTGTTCAACTCCCTCGCCCTCGTCCTCGACGCGCTCGCCATCGCCGGGCAGGCGATGATCGGCCTGCAGCTGGGCTACCGCAACCGCGAACAGGTCGCAGCGATCAACCGGCGGCTCATCCAGTGGGGGATCGGCTTCGGTGTCCTCGTCGGCATCGTCCTGGCCGCCGTCTCACCGCTCATCGGCTTCGTCTTCACCTCCGATCCGGACGTGCGCAGCCTGCTCACGCCTCTCGTCATCGTGCTGGCCATCGGTATGCCGCTCGCCGGATACGTCTTCACCCTCGACGGCGTGCTCATGGGCGCCGAGGACGCCCGCTACCTCGCCTTCGCGCAGCTGGCCGCCTTCCTCGGCTACTGCGGCATCCTCGCGCTCATCTACGCCCAGTGGCCGACGGTCACGGTGCTGTGGGCCTGCTTCGGGATCGGGTTTGTCGCCCTGCGCGCGATCGGCCTGGGCTTCCGGGTCGGCAACGACGGCTGGATCCGCCGCGCCGAGGCGGTCGCCGAACGCTCGTGACCGGCAGGCGGGATCTGCGCAGAAACTGCGGCTGCGACCATTACGCTGGTGGAGGCCGATGACGGAGAGGACACTCATGCACATCACACCGCTGCCTGCAGACCACACGCCTGAGCACGCACGCGAGCTGCTGTTGCCCTTCCTTCTGCAGTGCATCAACTGGTCGCACAGCTCACCGGAGCTCGATGGCTCGGTCATCGACGCCGACGACCAGCTCGCGGCCTACATCGACGGCTGGGGCCGTGACGGCGATATCGCCGTCATCGCCTGGGACGACGATGACCAGCCGGTCGGCGCTGCCTGGTGCCGGCTGCTGAGCGATCCGCCCGGCTACGGGTGGGTGGCCGATGACATTCCCGAGGTGTCCATCGCCGTGGCACCGGATTTCCAGGCCAAGGGTGCTGGCCGCCAGCTGCTGCACACGCTGTGCCGGCTTGCTGCTGTGTCCGGTCATCCGGCGCTGAGCCTGTCGGTGTCCGACGGCAACATGTCCAAGCACCTCTACACTCAGCTCGGATTCTCAGACATCGGCCGCTCAGGCGACAGCGATGTCATGCTCAAACGGCTCTGAGTCCAGCGCCGGGGCGCGCGACGGGGACCGGTCAGCTCGGCAGCTGCGGCAGCCGTTCCTCGTACAGCCACGGGTCGACGATCGGTGCGACCGAGGAGCCGGTGACCTCTGCTGCCAGGTCGAGGAAGTCGGCGGTCGTGACGTAGCCGTGCCGGTAGCGCTGCGTCCAGCCGCGCAGCAGCCGCCGGAACCACTCATCGCCGATGCGCAGCCGGAGGGCGTGCAGGGTCAGCGCCCCGCGCTTGTAGATCCGGTCATCGAACATGTCTGCTGGACCCGGATCGGCCAGCACCAGATCCTGGCGCTGGCTGTCGAGCAGATCCCAGTGGATGCGGGCGAGCTCATCGGTGCGACCGCGTCCGGCGGCCTGGGCCCACAGCCATTCGGCGTAGCAGGCGAAGCCCTCATTGAGCCAGATGTCCGACCAGTGGGTCAGCGTGAGCGAATTGCCGAACCACTGGTGGGCCATCTCGTGGGCGACGAGCCGTTCGGCCTCCCATGTCGCGGCCAGGTGGTTCGGGCCCAGGATCGACAGCGGCTGGGACTCCAACGGGATCTCGAGCACGTCATCGGTGATGACGACGCCGTAGTGCTCGAAGGGATACGGGCCGAACCAGTCGCTGAAGATGCGCATCATGTCGTGCTGCTTGCCCAATGCCCGCTGGGCGCGCTCCCGCAGTCCGCGTGAGCAGGCGATGCTCATCGGCACCGGGCCCGGTCGCTGGGCCGGCGCCAGCTCGGTGGTCTCGTACTGCCCGATCTGCACAGTCGCCAGGTACGGGGCCAGCGGCGCCTGGGACTCCCACACCCACCGGGTGCGCCCGGCCTTGCGGGAGGTGCTCACGAGCCGGCCGTTCGAGATGACGGCATACGGTGACTCGACGAGCACCGAGATGCGGAAATCCGCTTTGTTCGACGGATGGTCGTTGCACGGAAACCAGGTGGCCGCACCGTTGGGCTGACCGGCGACCAGCACCCCGTCGGTCAGCTCCTCCCAGCCGACATCTCCCCACATGCCCATCGCCGGCTGCGGATTGCCGGCGTAGGAGATCTCGACGGTGCTCACAGTACCGCGCTGATAGGTCCGGCGGGGCTGGACGATGAGCTTGCGGCCGCGCTGCCGCCACCGTGCCCGGGTGCCGTCGACGATCGCCTTGGACACCTGCAGGCCGGCTAGGTCGAGTTCGAAGGCGCTGGTGTCCTCCAGCAGGCGCACCCGCAGCCGGGCGTGGCCGGCGAGCCGGTTGGGGGCGATGCGGTAGTCGAGCGTGAGGTCGTAGTGCTCGACCCGCAGCATGGTGGTGCCGGAGTCAGGTGTGTAGGAGTCGACAGCGGTCAACGGGTGTCCTCGGAATCGGTCGGGGTCTCAGGTGGACAGGTGGTGCGTTCTGCGCTGGCCGGTGCGGGCCGGTGCGGGGTCTCCGGCAGGGGAGGGGCGTCGATCCAGGGGACAACGGGGTTGCCGGAGAAGTAGGCGTGCGGGGGCACGAACTCACCGCGCATGACCAGCGAGGTCGGCCCGACGGTGGCGGCCTGGCCGATCGTGGCCGCTGGCAGGATGACGCTGTTGGGCCCGAGTGTGGCACCGGGGTCGAGGGTGACGGTGTCCAGGGACATCACCCGGTCGTGGAACAGGTGGGTCTGGACAACGCAGCCGCGGTTGACTGTGGAGTTGTCGGCCAGAGTCACGAGGTCGGCTTCGGGCAGCCAGTAGGTCTCGCACCACACACCGTGGCCGATCTTCGCCCCGAGGGCGCGCAGGAACCACACGAGTGCCGGGGTGCCGACGGCGGTGCGGGCGAACCACGGGGCGGCGATGAGTTCGACGAAGCAGTCGGCAACCTCGTTGCGCCAGATGAAGCTCGACCACAGCGGATGCTCACTCGGCTGCGTGCGGCCGACGAAGGCCCACTTGGCGATGACCGCAGTGCCGGCGGCGACGGCGCCGGTGGCCATCATGACGACTCCGGAGCCGATGACGAGCGTCAGGGGTGCCAGCACCGCTGCCGAGGCGCCGGTCGCCTCGGCGAGTGCGGCACCGGCTGCGAGCAGTCCGTAGAGCGTGACGAGCAGCCCGGTGATGAGCAGGCCTGCGGTGATGACGGACAGGCCGCGCAGCGCCTCCCAGCAGCCGCGGGCGACCTTGAGGCGGACAGGCGGGTTGTAGGTCAGTGCCTCATCGGCATCGACTTCGCTGCGGCGCAGCTCGACTGGCGGGGAGCCGATCCAGGAGCTGCCCTTCTTCGCTTTGACCGGGGCTGCTGAGAGCACGGCGACAAGCGCGTTCTTCGGCACGCGGCGCCCGGCGGCGGCGATGCCGGAGTTGCCGAGGAAGGCGCGTTTGCCGACCTTGGCCCGGCCGATGCGCATCCAGCCGTGGCCGAGCTCATAGGAGGCGACCATCGTGTCATCGGCCAGGAACGCCCCAGAGGCGATCTGCGTCATCGAGGGCACGAGAAGGACGGTGGAGACTTCGACGTTGCGGCCGACCTTCGCTCCGAGGATGCGCAGCCAGATCGGGGTGAACAGGCTGGCATACAGCGGGAAGAGCAGGTCGCGGGCCATGTCGAGGATCCGCTCGGTGGCCCACAGCCGGAAGCCCATCATCGACCGGACCGGGAACAGGCCCTCGCGCATCCCGATCGCTAGGGTGCGCACCGAGACGACGACGAGGAGCGCGGTGGTGAGGAACCAGATGAGCGCCTGTGCTGGTGCCCAGGCGAGCAGCGTCAGCGGCTGGGCGAACACCTCGGGCCCGGTGAGTGCGAGCATGAGCGCCACTCCCGGGATGAGCGCGATGTACGGGATGAGGGCGTGGAGCTGGGAGCCGAGTGCGTAGAACAGGAACGGGGTGCGGGCGCGGCGGTCGGGTGGGTCGGGCCAGGTGCGGCGCTTCTTGCCGATGCGCACCGCCGGTGAGCCGGAGAACACCTGGTTCTTGCGCACCTTCCCGGTCACTGCCGAGCCGGGTTCGACGTGGGCGTCTTGGCCGATGCGGGTGCCGGGCATGAGTGTCGAGCGTGCCCCGACGGTGGCGTCGCGGCCGATGTCGATCGTGCCGATGCGCAGCAGGTCGCCATCGACCCACCAGCCCTTGAGGTCGACTTCGGGTTCGACGGCGGCACCGCGGTCGATCGTCAGCAGTCCGGTGACCGGCGGGATGGTGTGCATGTCGACATCGCGGCCGATCTTGTTGCCCAGCAGCCGGGCGTACCACGTCACCCATGGGGCGTTGGCGACTGAGACGGCGCCGGCGAGGTCCTGGATGTGCTCGGCGAGCCACAGCCGCAGGTGCACGCTGCCGGAGCGCGGGTACACTCCCGGCCTGACTCCTGCCATGAGGGCGCGGGCGCTGAGCGCGGAGACGAGCATCTTGCCCCAGCCGGAGACGAACACCGCCCACAGCACGATGATGAGCCACCACGGGGTGGTGATGAGCGGCGCACCCTGCCAGGCGGCGAGGTTGGCTGCGGCCATGAGGAGGACGACCCAGCGCATCCCGGCCAGGATCGTCACGAGCGTGCCGAGCAGCGTCTGCAGCCACTGCATCGACCGGCGGGTGCGGGTGACCGTGCGATGCCGGCCGGGCACCGCGCTGCCGGCGCCCTCGTCGCCGAGGCACAGTTCGGCCAGCGCCCCGAAGCGCGGATGGGAGTAGACGTCGCCGACGGTGATGGTGGTGTGTCGGGCGCGCAGCCGGGAGACGAGCTGGGCGGCGGCCAGGGAGCCGCCGCCGGCGGTGAAGAAGTCGGTGTCCATGCTCGGGCGGCCGCCGAGCACCGCCTGCCACTGCTCGGCGATCCAGTCGGCCTCCTCGGGCACCGCCTCACCGGAGGCGTCGTCGACGATGTCGGCAAGCGGCCACGGCAGGGCGTTGCGGTCGACCTTGCCGGAGGTCTTCGTCGGCAGCGTGTCGACGACCGCCAGGCGGGGCACGAGCGCCGGTGGCAGCACCTCGCGAAGCTGGGCTTCCCAGTCGGCCAGGGGTGCCGGCGCCGAGTTGTCGGCAGGGGCGAGGTAGCCGATGAGCAGCTGGGTGCCGGCGGGGGTGGACTTGACCGCTGCGGCGGCACCGGAGACTCCGGGCAGCGCTTGGAGGGCGGCGTCGATCTCACCGAGTTCGATGCGCCGGCCGCCGAGCTTGATCTGCTCATCGGCGCGGCCGACGAACAGCAGCCCGGCAGGGTCATTGACGACGAGGTCGCCGGAGCGGTAGGCGCGCTGCCAGCCGAGGGTGGGCATCGGCGCGTACTTCTCGGCATCCTTGGCCGGGTCGAGGTAGCGGGCCAGGCCGACGCCGCCGATGATGAGCTCGCCGCTCTCGCCGTCTGCGACGGGGATGCCCTCAGCGTCGACGATGGCCAGATCCCAGCCGTCGAGCGGCAGGCCGATGCGCACCGGGCCGGGCCCGCCGAGCGGGGCGGCGCAGGCGACGACGGTCGCCTCGGTCGGGCCGTAGGTGTTCCACACCTCGCGGGTGCCGTCCGACAGCCGCTGGGCAAGCTCCGGCGGGCAGGCCTCGCCGCCGAAGATCAGCAGCCGCACACTCTCGAGCGTCTCCGCCGGCCACAGCGCGGCCAGCGTCGGCACTGTCGAGACGATGCTGATGCGCCGGCCGGCCAGCCAGGGGCCCAGGTCCATGCCGGACTTCACGAGTGCGCGCGGGGCGGGCACCAGGCAGGCCCCGTGCGCCCATGCCAGCCACATCTCCTCACAGCTGGCGTCGAAGGCCACTGAGAGCCCGGCGAGCACCCGGTCGCCGGGGCCGATCGGCTCGTCCTGGCAGAAGATCCGGGCTTCGGCGTCGACGAAGGCAGCAGCTGAGCGGTGGGTGACGGCTACGCCCTTGGGTTTGCCGGTCGAACCGGAGGTGAAGATCACCCAGCAGTCATCATCCGGCTCCGGGGCACGCAGGGCCGGCACCGCCTCGGTCGCAGGATCGCGGCGCGACTCGATCTGCAGTCCGGCGGTGACGATCGCGGTGACCGCGGCTTCGGAGAACACGGTGGCGGCCCGCTCATCGGGGTCGTCGACGTCGACGGGGACGTAGGCTGCGCCGATCATGAGGGTCGAGAGGATCGCAATGTAGAGGTCGAGGGTGCCGGAGGGCACACGGACGCCGACCGTGTCGCCGGGGCCGACACCGGCGTCGTGGAGCTGGTGGCCGAAGTCGCGCATCGCCTCCAGCAGCTGGGTGTAGCTGATCGAGCGCACCCCGTCGTCAAGGGCCGGTGCTTCGGGGTGCTGGGATGCGACGTCGATGAGGATGTCGATGAGCGTGCGTTCAGGGGCGGCGCGATGCGCTCCCGGGAACTGCGGTGCATGCACGATGATGTGGTTCCTCCGGGCTCAGACGGGCTCTGAGTGAATCCTAGCCCGTGGCCGGGCAGCGCTGGGGGAGCACCGGGCCGGGGTGCGGGGTAGGCAAGCTCACACCGCGCGGCAGGAATTCCAGGTGAGGTGAACCGAAGTGAGGGTCTACGATGGAGTGGTGAATCCCGCTGACTGGCCGCTGCCGCTCTTCGTCGTGTGGCTCATCATGTACGCCGTCATCATCTTCCGTGCCGGCGGCACCTACCTGCTCGGCAGGCTCGCCCGCCGGGGTGTCAGCCGCATCCAGCGGGTCGAGCGGATCATGCAGTCAGGCCGCTACCAGCATGCCGAGCAGCTGCTGCGCCGCTACGGGGCGGCCGCGGTGGCGGTGAGCTTCCTGCTCATCGGTGTGCAGACCGTCGTCAACCTGGCCGCCGGGTCGATCGGCATGAGCCTGCGCCGGTACTTGCCGGCCCTCGGTCTGGGCGGAGCCGTGTGGGCGCTCATCTACTCGACTGTCGGGCTCGTCGGCCTCAGTGCGATCGTCACCGCCTACCGGGAGAGCCCGGCCGTCACGCTCGGGCTCAGCGCCGTCTTCGTCGCCGCGATCGTCGGGCTGACGGTCGGGCTGCGCCGCGCCGAGACAGGCCCGGACCCCGCAGACCCGGATCCCGAAGACTGAACCCACGGGACTGGCCGCAGCCGCAGCCCAGGGTGCCCGCGGATGCACAAGGGCCCCGGTCGGTGACCGGGGCCCTCATCGCTGGTCGGGCTAGCGGGATTCGAACCCACGACCTCTGCACCCCCAGGTGGACGACAGGCCACTTCTGGCCTCTGAACTGGGATTATTGCGGTCCTGTGGGGCGAGTTTCACGTCATGGGATGCATGGGATGCATGGTTCTGGTCCCGGTTTGGTCCCGGCGTTTCAACTGCCTCGCGTGTCCTCCGGCATGAGCCTGGCCGCTGCGAGAGCTTCTGCGAGTGGCTCCTCACTTCTGGAGGTGCGATGGTCGTCTGGCTGCTTGCTCCGATGTCGAGACAGGAGTCCACACCGTTGGCCGAGTTCAGTCTCGATGCGTACGTTCCTGTGGAGTCTGTTCGCTGTCAATCCAGATTTGGGAGGGAATAAAACCGGTGGAGTTGCGGGCTCTGCCCCATGCTTGACCGCGGCCGATACCGCCCAGCATTGCGTTGACTGCTTCGATCGCAATGAGTGCATGATCGACGTCAGCAAAGAGCCCACTGGTGACCAGCGGATGCGCTGTGCCTTCAGCCCTGAGGTCGTGAATGAGATAGTTCGCAGTCACACTCCGGTACCTTCGGTGCTCATCACGAAAGTCCGCAGTGAGGATGTGCGGATACCCGATGGGTGCCAGCCGACCGATATCGCCGAGTACACGATCCCGGTCGGTCCAAGCTCCCGCGCGGATTCTTTGTGCTTCAGAGTTCCCCGACTGCACTTCCTCTTCGGCGACAGCAAGTGCCCTGTCGAACTTCTTGTACTCGCCGGCGAGCTCGGTGAATCGGGGTTCTGTGAGGATAGTTACGGCAAGGCGTAGTATTTCGAACTGCTGCCATGCTTCTTCCAGCGGTTCTTCTCCGAGGGACAGTGAACTGGCCATAAGAGGAGCGACGACGTCGAAGATCCGCGTGCGCGTGTTCCTCGCTTCCTCATATGTCCTTTCTGCGTCGAGGCCAGCAGAGAGGGTTTCATATCCGCCTCTGTGTCGATCGGGGCGCTTCAATGCGAATAGTCGCGTGAGGAGGTCAAATCGTTGCGCGGCGACCGCTGCGACACCGGCCGTGTAGAAGAGGATGGTTCCAGAGACGACTCGGAGTGACAGCAGCGCCACGCTCCCGTCACCATCAGCCCGGGTCGCGAAACGGGGCATCTCGTCGAGCCACCATCGGTCGGTGGTGGCGTCACCCCAGTAGGCCAGGGCAGCGATGAGGGCTGCAGGCAGCCGCGTTGCTTCCTCGACTCGTGCGAGCTTGCTTTCATAGACGCCGCGCTCGTTGTAGTTGGTGAGATGGAACTCTGGGAGGCGGTGCAGGGTGTCGAGCTCGCGGTGGAGCGTGTCGTGGAGTCCGATCGCTACGGTACGGCCGGAGAGTTCTCGCTTGGCAGTCTCGACGGCGACGGGAATCGTTAGCGGATGGCGGGCGCGGCGAGTTGCTAGTGCGGTGACACCGTCGGCGAGGCCTCCGAATCCGGTATCGGCATCCTGGACTACGTGGATTCCCTTCTTGAGGATGCGTAGTCTGGTGGCTTTCTCGGATGGGCTGGCGGGCTCGAACCAGGTCAGGGTGAACCGGTTCGGATAGTGTTCCGCGATTGCCTCGCGAAGGGCGGGATCGTATGTTGCTGACCATCCGGCGATGATCAGGCCGTAGTCCTCCAGGATCCGTTGCAAGAGGCGTTGCGTGCTCGGATGGTAGGCCTCGAGCTCGGTGAAGGTGTTGAGCATGCTGGTCGGGTTGAGGTAGTCACCGTGGAGGTGGATGACACAGCAGTCGAGCGTATGCAGGGGAGCCATTCCATCAATGTCGGCAGGGGTGGCGACGATTGTCGGTTCGATGCCCTCGGCGCGGATGGCTTGCTCGATGAGGTGGTCGAAGTTCAAGGTCACGATCACCTTCACCGCTTCCGAGCGCACAAGCCGAGCGATTGCACGGTGTGCAGGGGTGGGCAGCTTGCGTCCCGTGTCGACATCCTCGGCGTCTTGTTCGAAATAGCCACGGAGCAGGCGCTGCCGTTCGATCTGCGTGGGAGCGATATGTTCCAGGACGCCTTCGTAGGTCGGGGCTGCGCCGTAGGAGTCCTGATACCAGGCCATTGGATCAGCCGGTGTCGCCCCAGCGAGGTCGGCCGCGCGGATGACGAGGTCCTCGAGTACACCCCAGGCTGTAGGGATCCCGCTGGGTGCAGAGACTCCAGCTCCGAGCAGGAGTGCGTAGGCGCCAGGGTTCGAGTGGAGAGAGAACGCGACATTGAGAAGCTGGTTCTCCTGTGATGTGTGACTGTCCATGGCTTAACCGTAGCTACAGACACAGACACGCCGCAGATACTCAGATAGACGATAGACTGTCTCATGCCTCTGACTTGAGATTTCTGCGTCCCTATGGGGTGGATTCCTCACCATGCACTGCATGGGGTGTATGGATTCAGTCCAGGGTGGCCGTTGTGATGACAGGCTCCAGTTGTCGTTGTTGCCGAATTGACGACAGCAGGGAAGGCCTCGTCCCTGGCTACACCACGAGTTGCTGAGAGGATGGAGGATTAGGAAGCGATTGGCGCTGGACCGCTGCGTCCTGCATCGGACCAGTGTGGCAAAGACGCTGCTCAGTCCCGACGTGCGCTCCGGCTCGTTCGGCGCGGAACCGTATGCGGTCAGTGACATAGGCCGTGCGGAGCCGCCGTCGCATGGTGGTCACTCACCCCGCCAAGCTGCGGAGACCATGCATCTGGTATCACTGGGAGTTCGGTCGATCGCAGGTGGCCGGCGATGGCTTGCCCCTGGATCGACGCGCCTACGCCGACGGGGAGGCCTCGGTATCGAATAGAGACATGATTGTCGGGTGTCGCCGATCGTTCAGTACGATCACCAGAACAGAATGACGTTGGGAGCAGGTCCGCCGCTCCGAGGCACGAGGGGGCGAGGTATGCGACTGTCCAAAGTCGAGATCAGCAATCACAGCAGGATCCAGGATCTCAACCTCGCTCTGCGCCGTCACGCAGTCATCGTTGGAGCGAACGACGTAGGCAAGTCATCGATCCTGCGCATGCTGAACCTGCTCTTGGGAACCAGCACTTCCGGGCTCTACCAGGCTCTCAAGCCCAGCGACCTGCGTGACCGTGAGCAACCGCTCGTCGTCAATGCCTTGTGGACTGATCTCACTGAGGAGAACCGTCGACCCTTCCCGTCTGAGATCAGCATCGGCGACGACCACGTCACCGAGTACCTTTGGGTTCAGATGCGGGTGGAGGCGGACTCCGAGGACGAGGAAACCGTCACGATCCGTCGTTGGTTCCCCGAAAGCGGGCACGAACGGACCCCTAACCGTGAACAGCTTGAAGAGTTTGGGTGGCGCTACCTCCGGGCGACGCGCGGCGCGTCGATAATGGATGGCGCACACAGCCCGGTGCGTACGCTCCTCGCCGCGGCCGATCTCGGTTCGAACGAGGAAGGGTTAACGGCGCTCCTCGACCAATTCAATGAAAAACTTGCCGGCAACGAATCAGTTAGTGAGCTGCTGGACCGTGTGGCTACCCACCTCAGCCGCTCCATGCCGCGCACCGTCTCCCAGGATGACTTCTCAGTCAGGAGCGTGACCGATCCATCTAGCGACGTCCTCCAAGACGTGACGATCTTCCTCAACCGAGGTGACGACCAGGTCTCGTTGACAGAGCAGTCCGACGGCGTTCGCCAGCTCATGTCCATGACGCTCTTCGACCTTGCCGAAGGCACAGCGAACGTGCTCGCGATCGACGAGCCGGAGATTCACCTGCATCCGACAAGTCAGCGGACAGCGGCGGATCTGTTGAGCGGCGATGGGAACCAGAAGATCATCGTCACTCATTCGCCATACATACTCCACCGCTTCGAGCCATCAGAAGTGGTCGCGGTGGACCGCCACGGGAGGTGCCACCAGGTCGGCGAGGCGAAGCTATCGAAGATCGAGAAAGTGCGAGCACACTGGTGGTCTCCACGGCTTCTGGAGGCCCTGACCGCGCGTTTTGTCATCCTGGTCGAGGGTGACGCCGACCGGGTGATTGTGACGGCCGTAGCGGAGAATCTCGGGATCGATCTTGACCGTCTCGGTGCTGTCGTTGTCGAGCTGGACGGAGCCGATAAGTTCAGGAATGTCTTCCCGCTCTTAGGCCCCGACGGCTTCGGACCCACGCTCCTCGGGCTGGTGGACCAGAACGAGAGCGGATCCTGGGTCAACGCTTTCAAAGGCAAACGGCATACCGTCGTTGATAAGAAGGTGTTCATCTCCGATGTCGATCTCGAGGACGAGTACACGCGCGCTCTCAGCGGACCTATAGCTGCGAAGGCACTCGTCGACGGTGGGTTCTGCCGTGAGCAAGGCATACTCCAGGCAGCGGGAGTCGCGACGCTCGACGAGATCACGCCGGAGGCTATAGCACAGTTCTGTCGCGACAAAGGCAAGGTCGACGCCGCATCCTGCATCGCTGAAGCGCTCACACCGGAGAGGGCCGGCAAAATTGGTAGCGTGACGCGCCTTCTGCGCATACTGGATGATCTGAGCCAGCAGTGAGCGGGTTCTCTCTGAGCCAGGAGCAACTGGACGCCGCAACCTCCGATGAAGACCATCTACTGATCATCGCGCCTCCGGGGTGCGGCAAGACCGAGGTCCTGGCACACCGGGCAGCCCACCAGATCGACTCACTGGAGCGGAACCAACGCGTTCTCGCCTTGACCTTCACCAAACGGGCCCGCTCGAACCTCGAAGAGCGACTGCGCTCTGTACTCGGCCACGGACGGGCGCGACGCCAGATCGTCGTCCGCAACCTCCACGGGTTTGCGACGCAGATCGTTCTCGCCCATGGCAGGACCATTGGACTCGACGTGGAGAACCTCGAGCTGCCGAAGACCAGCACCATGCGGATGGCGATGGAGGCCGCTGGTGGCGGCTCCGGAATGTACGACGGGGAACGTCTCTTGAGCGAGATCAAGCGACACCCGCTCTCCGATGCCGAAGTGCTTACAGCCCTCCAGCAACGAGCTTCTGGACCCGTTGGCACACTTGCGAAACGCGTTGAACAGGCGCGTCAGGACGGAAATCAGCTCCACTACGACGACCTTCTTCGGCACGCGCAACGCCTGCTCCGAATCCCCGCGGTCGCGAGGCTCTACCAAGCGCACTTCGGGGCGGTGCTTGTCGACGAATTCCAAGACCTCTCGATGCAGCAACTCGATCTCGCCCTGTTGGGTTGTACATCAAGGCGTACGTTCGCCGGCGACCCTCTCCAGGGCATCTACTCCTGGGCAGGGGCGGCGCCTGCGGAGGTAGAAGCGGAGGTGCGGAAGTCCTGCGGTACGCCCGTCCGACTACACGAGTCCTACCGTTCGTCGCCCAAGGTCCTCGCGGTGGTGAACTCCGTGAGCGAGGAGGTTGACTCTGGCTCTGGTCTGGTCTCTGCTCAGCCGGAGCTATGGCCTGGCGGAGGATGCTCTGCAGCGCTCGTTTCTCAGGACCGCGGTACGGAAGCGGAACTGTTGAAGCGTCTGGCGGGAGCCATTGCCCGGCGTGATCCCAGTGCGTCCATCGGCATCATCACCCGTGTCTATTGGCGTAGGTCGGATATCGACGTCGCTTTCGCGGGTGAGACATCGTTCCCGGTGCGGCGCTGGGATCTCGCGATCGAGGATCCCGGGATCGTCACGCTCATACAGTCAACGGTCGCCACGCTCCCGCGTGCTGCCACGATCGACGATGCCAGGCTCGCGGTACTCGACGCTGTCGACCCAGCCGACGTCGACGCCCGTGAACTCGTCGACAGCGCCTTCGACACCCTAGAGCAAAGCGACGCCCCCACGGCACGAGCCGCCGTGCGATCCATCAGAGTCTCGGACCCCAAGCAGACGACTGGTCCGGGCGTCCACCTGTTGAATGCTCACACAGGAAAAGGCCAACAGTTCGACTGGGTGTTCGCGATCGGCCTCGAAGAAGGACACCTGCCACTCAAACGGAACAACCACGGCGACGCACTCTCCGAGGAACAGCGGGTGCTCTTGGTAATGCTCTCCAGAGCACGCCACGGCTTGATTGTGACGAGAACAGAGCGTGCAGATGGACCGTATGGGTCCTACGCAGCGACTGAGAGCCGGTGGTGGAAAGGAATCAACGCTGAGTTCTCATCGCTCGAACAGGTCGAAGCTCACTTGGAGGCGAGCATCACGGCGTCTTGATGGAACAGCCCATGCAGGGCACACTCGCCCAGTACTGACGGCGAGACTTCCGTTGCTGCGTAGACGACCTCTGCGAGCGGGTTGAACAGTGCTGTCACGAGGTCGCGGGAACGGGAGCTCACGTGGAGGGCGTGGTGCCTTCAACGGCGTATGCTCGACGGTGTCGCAATTATGCACTTGCCCGGGCAGCTCCTACGGCATCGGCATCGTAGAACGTTGGGCAGGAATGCGGCCCCAGGCATCGAAAAACAAGGGTGAACGCTGACCAGGGGTCCGGAGACCAGTCAGGGAGGCGCTTGCCCGTAGGCTTGGGACTATGAGTTTTGTTGCTTCCGTGCTGCGCGTGATGATTGCGTCGCCCTCAGACATCCCCGATGCTCGCGATGCCGTTGAACAGGCCCTCTACGGGTGGAACAACGCCAACGCGAAAAACAAGCAGGTCGTACTCATCCCATGGCGGTGGGAGACCTCCTCGGTCCCCGTCTTGGGTGATCATCCCCAGTCACTCATCAACGCTCAAGGTGTGGACGAGTCCGACATCGTCATTGCACTGTTCGGAAGCCGCCTCGGGTCTCCAACACCGGCCGCGGCCTCAGGAACTGCCGAGGAGATCAAGCGTGCTGTCGACAGCGGCAAACCGGTCCATGTCTACTTCTCAACGGCCCCGCTGCCCCGCGATGTCGACACTACGCAATTGGACGGCCTCCGCCAGTTCCAGACTGATATCGGCCAGCGCGGGCTCCTCGGTGAGTTCGCGAGCCCGGAACAACTCAACCACGAGGTGTGGAAGGCGATCGAGCACGATATCGCCGCAGCTGACCTTGGAACGCCCGTTCTGCAGCAGAAGCCGACAGGCGTCCGCCTGCGGGTACAGTCCGAGCAAGAGCGCGAAGCCACCGGACTCGATAAACGCGGAAAGATGAAATATGCGACCAAACGCCGCTTCGACGTGTACAACGACGGTAGCGATGACGCTGTCGATGTTACGTTTGAAAGCGAATCTAACAACGGTGCTATGAGGATTACCTCGCCCTCCGAACCTATCACCATCCAGGCTGGCACGTCCTGGCGCATACCGGTCACATATTCGATGGGCGTCGAGGGAGCCAAGCTCAAAGTCTCATGGTCAGAAAATGACGAACGGCAAGAGAAGGTTTTCGACGTGCAGTAGCCCCTCGCGGGATCTGGGGTAGAGGACCAATGTATGAACCTCAGCGACCGAGGCTCATGCATGTGCCATCTCTGGCCAGGGCAACGAGATGACCGAGGAGCCCCCGTTCCCCGTCGATGATGGTCAAGTACGCCGACCGACCCATGCGAGGTGGCGCTCTGCAACCACGGCTCCTTGCCGTCTGCGCCCGCGCAGCACGCCGACTCGCGTGCGGCCCTCGACGAGCTGGAGACCCGTTGCCAGCGGGGTCAGAAGGGACTGCTCCAGAAGGATCGGCCAGCGTTTCCATGTTCCGTGCGTGTCCCAGGCCAGCCGTACGCCAAGGTGTGGGCCCTGGTGACGGACAGCGATCCAGTGCTCCGGATCACGAGCGAATTCTTCGATAGCATCAGTGTCCGACGGTCCCGTGGGCATGGCCATGAAGGTTTCAGTGGAGATGGCTTCGACCTGCCAGCCCACCTGAGACAGCTCGAGGTTGCCATAGTCCTGAAGGAAGGCTTCGTTGTCTGCATGATCGTAGAGCCACTGCTCAAGCACATCAGCCGGCCAGTGCAACTCGAGGACTGCCTCTTGGCGGAGGAATTCAGCGAACCCGTAGTCGCTCTCACGGCACCGCTGCGTGAGGGCCGCGAAATCAGAGAGTCGCATTCAGCATCCCTCCCCTGTATCTCAGTTTGATCTCGGATATTTGAGGTCTCAGAGTTGTTGGCTTCGGAACCCGTCGTCGAGGAATGGAAAGTACACCCGATTGGTGTGGAGGCTCCAGTCTACCCGCGCACCCGCAGCACCAAACGAGACAGCCTCCGGAACGATCACCGAGGCAGGACCTTGTGATCCCCTCCACCACCGTATTAGGCCGCCTCGCAGCTCCGCTAGCACAGTCCCACCAGCGTGCTTGCCGTGACGTAGCGCAGATCGCTGGCTGCGATCGCGAGGGATAGCCGTTGGTGAACTTCCAGAACCGAGAGGATACCGGCACCCAAATTGGCTTGACCACGCCTCTCGCGGGCTCGCGTCCCCGCTGAAGTAGGAATTCTATTGTGAGGACCCTGATGGCAGGGTGCTGCGCCATGGCGCCTGAGAATCCGCCAAGGTGTCCAAGATGAGTTCGCACCACAGGGTCGCAGCATTGACGGCGAGCCGGGCATGGCGATCTGAGAGGCCGGTGCGTCGTCGGGCAGGACCGTGACCGGTGCCGAAGCTGTTACGGAACTCAGCAAGCCCCGTGGCTATTTGCCGGGCGCCATTGAGGATTTGGCGGATGGCCTGGCGTGAGTCTGGAAGGTCTTTACCCTTTTCGGGGAGGAGACCGAGAGCATCGGATGCCTCGTTGACCAGTTTGGTGAAATCGGCTTTGGGGAGAGATGTCTCGGTCCTACCGGTCTCGATGAGGGCAACTTTCGCGGTGCTCTCCATGAGTTCTTTGGCTCCACCGATGGCGAGTTCAGGGTCGGCAGGGAGGGCAGCGGACAGGCGCTCGAGCCCTTGCAGTATGGCGCTGGGGTCCTTGAGACTTGCCAGTGATGAAGGGTTGAGCTCGGCACGATGTGGGATGCGGATGAGCCACTCGTCGTCGATCTCGAGACCATCTCGAGAGACCGCGCGGCGTACGTTCATGATCGCCCGCTCTCGGTACTGATCGTCACCGGCCCACAAAGCGAAGACATCAGTGAGCGCATCCTGGAACACCCGCAAGGCACCCTCAGCCTCAGATCGAGAGGACCAATCGACTTGGCGAATGTAGGCCTCGAACAGTGTGACTCGCTGGCCGCCAACAGGCTCGATGTCGGGGGGCGGAGAGAAGCCCTCGGACTCCCACATCTCGGTAATTCTTCGGAGAACGGTGTCACTCATGAGCTCTCGGACGGCAGTGCGGGTGCGTCTACCGACGAGTTCTTGGGGCGTGTGTTCGGTCATGTCTCCTCGTGGCTGCTGCATGCGGGTATACGGTGGCATCATTCTCTTACGCCTGACCGACTTGGCGGAAATGCTTCGACAGGTGCACGACGCCATGACCGCCACGTGCCCACGCAGTAGCGATCTAAACGATTCAGCCTGAGCCCAACGGTTCGTACCCTTTCCTCCTACCGCTTCAGACCTTGCGTGCAGCGATCGGGTCCGAGGGGCGCGCGAGGGCGAGCAGTACGAGAGCTCCGAGCGCGAACGCTGCCGCGACGAGCGGCAGCGCCCCGATTCCGGGGCCGGAGAGAGCGAGACCCCCGACCGCGGCTCCGATGGACACGCCGAGGTAGGTGCCGGAGGTGTTGAGCGCGAGCGCTTGACCGGACACTGGACCGGCGAGGAGATGGAGCCGGGCCTGGATCGCCGGGGAGTTCCAGAACGCCATCCCGCCCCAGATCGTCGCCACGACAAGAACCAGGGGCAAGGAGGCGGGCCGCGCCAGCCACAGGCCCCAGAGGCCGATCATGGTGAGGACGATGACCCCGATGCCGAACAGCAACGTACGGTCGGCTCCCCATCGGTCGGTGGCGATCCCGCCGAGCCAGATACCGACAATGCCTGCGATGCCCGAGAGACTGAACGCGAGGGCGCGTTCCTCCACTCCTGCATTGGTGGATGCGGCGAGATACGGGGCCAGGTAGGTGAGCATCATCATCGACCCGGTCATCAGTACGCAGTTCGCCACCAAACCGAGCAAGATCGGACGCTGGCGCAGGGTGCGTATCTGCTCGCGCAGCACCGGGACCTCGTCTGATCCATCTCCTCGGGGCAGCGTCGCCAGCACAGCGAGCAAGACGAGTGCTCCAGCGATGGCCATCGCCGCGAACGTGGCTCGCCAACCGAACACGCCACCGATCCACGTGCCCACCGGTACCCCAGCCGCGATCGACCCGGTCACCCCGAGAGAGACGACGGCGATGTAGCGGCCGACCTTCTGCGGTGGTGCGTGATGGGCGGCGAAGGCGAAGAGCGCAGGGGTGGTGCTTGCCGCCGCGAGCGCGGCGACGATCCGCAGCACTATCAGGATCGCGAAGGACGGCGTCATCGCCGCGGCGACGTTCGCGGCGATGAACACCAGCAGCGCGAGCGAGAACAGGCGTCGGCGTTCCGCACTCGCCAGAACGACTGCCGCGATCGGCGCAGCCAGCGCGACAGTCAGGGAGAATACGGTGACCAGCTGCCCCGCCTGCCCCTCGCTTACTCCGAGATCGCCGGCCAGTTCCGGCAGGATGCCGGCGATCACGTAGTCGTCGGTGTAGAGCACGAACGCTGCCGCGAGCAGCGCGAACAACCATGCTGGCATCCAGGTCATCTCCTTCTTTCGGCGGTGAGCAGCATCCGCAGGTGGGCACGTAGGATCTCCCGCAGCCGTTCGATGCTGAGCCCTCCGTGCGGAGTGACGGCATCGATGGTCAATCCGCCGATCATCGCCGCCACCTGGGCGGCGCCCATCTCGGGATCGGGTACCTCGAGCGCCTCGAGCACTTCCCGGACCACCTCGGTGAGGTCTGCGCCCATGCGCTGTGACATCGTCCGGAAGACGGGGCGGGTGCGGGAAGCCATCACGAGCTCGACGACGACGATCGCGGCGTCTCGCCGCTGGGCATCGACGGGCAGCACCTCTTCTACGAGCGCCTGCAGCGCATCGAGTGCTTGATCGCCATTGAGGCCACGCAAGTTCTCGGCCGAATGCGCGGCGAGCCTGCGCCCCATCCGGTCACCGGCCTCTTTGGCTGCGGCGGCCAGTAGGTCCTCATGTCCATCGAAGTAGTGCCGGACCGAGCCGATGTTCAACCCGGATTCTGTGGCCACCTTGCGCAGCGAGCACCCGTCGATGCCCTCGGCGACGACGAGCCGGAACGCGGCCTCCACGACCTGCTGGCGCCTCAACTCGGGCTCGATTCGTGCCGGCATACGGCTTCCTCCTCTCGTACTCCATCACTCGGGGCGGGTGACGAACCCAAACTATCACAGCCGTGATAAATGGGCTCGCGGGTTCACTCATGCAGCGACTTTGCCGAGGACTGTGCTCGACTCACCGCTTCTTCGCTGAAGAAATCGCCAGTGGGTTGGGCGCTCTTATTCCCGAGCTCGCGGATGGTGAACCTGAATCAGATGCGCGCGAGACAGCTCGAAGCCGCGGCCGAGAGGTCAATAGCGGCTACGACGACCGGTCCACGCCGTGCCGTGTCCGTCGTAGGAGCCTCGCAGCGACGAGTCAGGAGGGTCCGGACGCAACCGGTGAACTGGGGGCTGCACTAAGGCGGGATGCTTCGAAACCTCTTGCAGAGGAGTCCGCCCTCTGATGGCAGGTTGCTCGGGCCTGGCCTACTTGACGCCCAGCCTTTTAGCGACGAGCTCATTCATCGTCACTGCGGCATCGTGCACGTTCTGCTGATGCAGAGTCCGCTCTTCGTCATCTCGAGGCCAGTCTCCCAAGATCGCGTATACGGAGTTCCCGGCCAGGAAGGTCTTGATGGGCCGCTTGAGCGCTCGTCCGATGGCGCGAGCTGTGCTGCGCCACTCTGCCACTGAGACGATCCCATCCTGGGTGGTCGACTGCGCAATGCCGCACTTGAGCAACTGACACCGGATCTCGTCTTCTACATGCTGGAAGTCCGACTGATCGTCAGTCTCGGGAGAGCTGCTCATCCCTCAAGGGTAATGGCCACGCACATGCAAGGAAGTAGATGGCCGGCCTCTCGCCGCTGGTTCAATCCCGGGAGTTGCGATAAACGAAGCGGTCGGGGTCGCGCCAAGCGGTGAGGACCTTGTCGACTCGCTCAGCGAGATTCGTGCTCGATTCCAGCGGGATCGACTTGCCCGTGCCAGGGTGAGTCGCCGTGGCACGATAGAACGTCGCGCTCGCACTACTCACCCGCCACTGCTCGATCACCCCAACCCGGTCGGGCCCGAGCCACACCGCCCACTGCGGCGGAGGACGCTTCAGCCGCCGATTCACGGGCGGTAACAGACTCAGGCGCACGCCGGCCGGGAGTTCCAAGCTGTCCAGGGGGTCATTCGATGGCACGGAGTACCTCATAGGCATCGCCGGTCACGTGCCGGAGATCGATTAGATAGGCCTCGTCGACGTCCCCGTTGCGGGCAGTGAACCGCCACCCCGTCCAAGGCTCGGGCGGGTGCGTGATCATCGGCGAGTAGAGGAAGTCGTCACCGACTCCGATCAGGGTCGGCATGTCGATGATCCGCCACCGCCGACCGTCCCAGTTCAGTTCCACCGGAACCTCGCTCTCAAACCGGAGCGTTGCCCCCTTCTGCGCGATCTTCACGACCATCACCCACCCGATCAGCCATCGAACAAACTTTCGATTATTCATCGTAGGGCCTCCGCCTGCGGAAGCCAAGAGGGTGCATGGTCGCTTCGGTGGCGAGGCTGAGCCGCCGGTCGCGCTCGTCTCCGAGGTGCGATCGAGGAGAGGTTTGCTGACCCGATGGAAGGGTCGCCGACCTATCGCGACCGTTCGATTATGCTTCGATTGCGGCGAATGACGATCCGCCTGCAGGTTCAGGGGAGGGGCGAGAGCCTTATGGTGTCAGTCTTCTTGCGAAGCCTCCTGCCTCTCCAGAGACGTCAACTTCTTGAATCTGGCGGACTGCGGGTACTCGGATGTCGAGCTAAGAGTCTCACGAGAGGGGTGTGGCGCTTTACGGTACGACGCCGCAGTGGAATGGCCCGAAGCAAGATGTCCGTTGACGGGATGCCGAAGCTAAGAGAATAGCTCGGGAACTCGAAGCGGAGCGGCCATCGCCATTGCAATCGCCAGGCCGACGGCGATGGCAAACCCAACGGCAGATTTCCAGTCGTACTGAAGGAACCGATTGGCTCGCTTGGCCCAACGCTCATCGACCGTTCCGTAGAAGAACGTGAGATAACTACCCCAGCTCCGTAGCCTCCGCCAGCAATCGAACTGCAATACAAGGGAAAGCACAAGGGAAGCCATGAGGCATAGCACGAAAGCGAGTCCTTCAAGACCTTGATTGGCTTCAATTAGGTGCTTACTCGGTGCCAGCAGCCATTCGACATAACCTGTAATCCCATTGTCGGCGTCTATCGGTGGCATAGCTGAGCGTGTTGACGTGCTGAGTTCTTCCAATCGCAAACCGGCGTACACCGTGTTCAGCTGGCTCCAGCTCGAGAATGCTGCCGCAGTAAGCGTAAGGATGACCTCGACTACGATCAAGCTCGCTCTCGAATCCCAGAGCCTGAGGTGAATGGCCTGCCTGATCGTGGCGACGGCATTGACGAGGAGTCCAATGCACGCTCCGATGCAGAAGAACACTACAAATTCGTAGTACAGCACGAATAGGCCGGCGCCAATTACGGCGACGATGACTGCTATCCATATTTGTCCGTCTGATTGAGCGGGGTCCGAGTCAGTTCGACCTCCGGGGGTGGCGGAGATGTTCTGTACGACAACCTGTTTGCTGTTGTCGACGGAGATATCCCCAGTGATGTTGTCGTCGCCGACAACAGTTACCCCGCCAGGTGCGTTGCGAATATTCTGCTTCTTTATGACCTTCTTGCGTTTGACTTTCTGGCTAACCGACGGCAGGAGGTGCATTACCAAGCCGGCGAGAATCGCTGAGAGCGTACCCGCGGTCAATTGCACGAAGAAATCACTCAACTATGAACCCCGGCCCATTGTAAATGGACGAGATAGAGCAGTACGCACTCATCAGGCCACTTTCTCTTCTCGACTGCGAGCAAGCTCGATAAGGCGGTTGATTAATTCTCCATATGCGAGGCCATGCTTCTCCGCCATGAGCGGGAACGTGCTTGTGGGAGTCATGCCGGTGATGGTGTTCACTTCAAGAGCAAGTGGCAGACCGCTGTCGGGAACGAGGAAATCAAGCCGCCCATATCCTTCGAACCCATAGTGTGAATAGAGCTTCAGCGCCACATCTCGCATATAGGTTGTAGCGTGGTTCGGCACATCGGCAGGCATGCGAAAGCTGACCCGTGACCGGTCAGAGCCATATTTGGTGTCCGGATCGAACCATGATTGCCCGTCATTGAAAACTAATTCTAGTGTGGGAAGGGTCTCGGGTGCAGCGGAACTACCGATCAGGCCCACCTGCACTTCTACTCCAGTAATGAACCGCTCGACGAGGATCCTGTCGTCGTAGCGGCTGGCTTCGTTCACGGCTTCAACATAGTCGTGCTCTGAGTCGACAACCGATACTCCAAAGCTCGAGCCACCACGCGCCGGCTTGACCACCAGTCCTTGTTCCCACCGGGCGGCCTTTTCTGTCCAGAGCTGAGCCAAGTACGCGCGGTCCTGGGCCTCGGCGCCAGTCACCGTGAAGTACTCGGGTGTGTTGATGCCCAACGCCATGAACTGATGCTTCGTGAGGATCTTGTCCATGAAAATGCTCGAGGCGGCGACGCCAGGTCCGGTGTAGGGTACCCCCACCGTTTCGAGGAAGCCCTGGATGACTCCGTCTTCGCCCCCGACCCCGTGCAGGAGGAGTAGGGCGACATCGATATCTTGCAGGAATCGGAGCGGGTCAACGTGCTTACGCTCGTGCTCTGTGACCTGGATCCATTTTCGATCTTGCGAGAGTTCGATCTCGACGAACTCGTGAGGGAGTTCGTCGAGATATGGTCGTACTTTCCATGCGCTCGCGATGGAGACATCGCGTTCGGACGACCATCCGCCGTAGATGACGCAGACTCTGAGGGAGGACATACTGGTACCTTTCGTTCCAAGAGGTTGGCGTCAGAATCCGGTCAATGGATAGTGACGTTTGATGCTGTGCACGCAGCGCGCAACTTGGCTTCTGGCGTCCGCTTCTGCTGCAGTTCCGCTCGCGGCAAGGAGTTGGTCTATGACCTTGACCAAAAGGCCGACAGCTTCATTCGAAGGGTTGTGCAACGCGAGCTCGTTAGCTCCTATCCGGATCCCGCTAGTTTTGTTCGCTGGACGAGGGTCATTGGGAACTGTGTTTCTGTTAACGAGCACGCCAGCTTGCTCGAGGGTTTGCTCTGCTCGAGCGCCATCGAGGGATGGGCTCGTCCTGAAGTCCACGACGATCATGTGTGTATCGGTGCCTCCAGTCATGAGCGAGTAGCCAAGTCCACGCATCTCTTCGGCGATGATGGCTCCGATGCGGTGGATGTTGTTGATCCATTCATGACCGTCTGGGGAGTTGATATATCGGAACGCAACGGCTTTTGCGGCCATGGACGAGAAGCTGGGGGTGCCTTGAAATTGCGGGAACACGCTGCGATCGATGCGTTCGATGAGCGGCTTGCCACCGATCGGTGGGCTCTCGTATCCGCGTTGGCCCAGCAGGATTAGCCCTCCGCGTGGGCCCCGGAGTTGCTTGTAGGTGCTGGTGGTTGTGACGTCAGCGAACTCGATGGGGCTTTGATGGATACCGGCAGCGACCAGACCGCTGATGTGGCTGATGTCAGCGAGTAGGAGTGCGCCTATTGAGTCTGCGATCTGTCGGATGCGGTCGAATTGGATCTCACGCGGGTATGAACTTGCCCCACAGATGATCAGGCGAGGGCGGTGTTCCTCGGCGAGACGCGCGAGGGCGTTGTAATCGAGCCATCCTTCTTCGTCGACACCGTAGTGAACGACGCGGAAGTAGCGGCTGGTGACGGACGCCTTGGAGCCGTGGGTCAGATGTCCCCCGGCGTCCAGGGACATGCTGAGAATCGTGTCTCCTGGCTTGAGCAGAGAGAACATCACAGCCAAGTTCGCTGATGAGCCCGATAGCGGCTGCACGTTTGCGTGAGCGGCGGAGAAGGCGGCCTTTGCGCGTTCGATGGCGAGGTTCTCGAGCTTGTCCACGGTCTGAGCGCCAGAGTGGAATCGCTTCCCTGGGTAGCCTTCGGCTGTGACTGCGGCAAAAGGTCCTCCTTCTGCTGCAACGACTGCAGGGTGTGTAGGGCTCGCGGATGCGATCAGGCCAAGTGTCTCGGAGCGGGCGTGCTTCTGCTCGGCGGCAAGCGCTGAGATTTGTGGATCGAACGAGTCTAAGCCGCCTTCCGGGGGCGAGTAGTCGTTCTGTCTGCGGTTTTCCAAGGTGTCGTCCTTTCGTGAATCTACAGAGCCAGCTGAGCCAACGTCGCGGAGACGAAGTACGAGCCGGCGAACACCGCGAAGGCGACGGCTACGGCTCGCCAACCGAACTTCTTCATGGTGTGGATCTGTTGGCGATTGATTGCCAAGCCCGCGCAGGCGAGCACTCCGCTGGCGATTGTTAGAAGCTGCATGTCGCTGTATGCTCCGCTGACGGTGGTGGCCCACGGGAACGCCGGCGCCCCTGCGAGGATGCCAACCACTGCCGCGAGTATGGGAAGCGGCAGGTAGCGTTGGATTCGTCTCGGTATGATCCGAATCAACGCTGTTACGCCAACGAGACCGATTCCCGCGGCAAGAATGACGATGGCGCGTGCAAGGCTTTGTCCGATGGCTGTCAGCGTGGTAACGATGGCGAAGACGACGATTGCAGAGAGAATTGCGGTCGGTAGCTGGCGCACCGGGGCCTGCGGGGGCGTTGGCGCCTGACCTACTTCCTCGACGTCTTCGCAGGTCATGAGTCGCTTTCGCTGGGAGACGGCACGGGTCAACCGCTCGAGGACTGGAATAGCGACGAACGTCCCAAGCAAGATTGTGGCGACGTAGCTCAAGACATCGCTCGCTGTGGCGAGAGCCAAGATGGTCTCGCCGTCCATGTCATCTCGCAACTGCGTAAGTGAACCTGCACACGAGAACGTCATACCGCCGCTTCCAGTTCCGCACGCCATCGTGAGTGCTTGGGTCGAGTAACCCAGCCAGCTGCCGACTGCCGCCACGATCGAGAAGAAGATAGCCCCGAAGACGGTGCCGGTGACATAGGTCGTAAGGACACCAGTCATCTCTGGGCTTCCTACGCCATATCGTTGTTGGATAATGGCGAGGCTGGGTTCACGGCCGATTGAGAAGGTCGCCCCGATTGACGCACGCCGCATCCCCAGCATCATGGCCAGTGGAAACGCCAGGAGGGTGCCGATCTTTCCGATGCTTTGAAAGACCATGGCTGACCCGTTGTCGATAATCAGAGGCAGGTTCTCGCCGAAGACGAGCCCCGCGCGCAGCACGAATAGTAGGGCAAGTAGGCCCATTACCAGGCCGGCAACCTGTTGACATCTCTCGGCGAATAAGGGAGCAGTGCGGAGGGCGACGATGTTCAGAACGGCCGTCATGACAAAGGCCGTTAGGAGCGGCAGGACAACAATCTGAAGCGGGCCAAGTTGAAACGTCCAAGTCCCAAGCGCCTCGGCAGTGGCCGCACACGTAATGATTGCGATGACGACAAACAACCAATGAAGGAAGCGGGCGCTATCGGTTTCGCGCATTTCGCCCGGCACACGTCTACAGTGCATTTCGCTCAGCGGTGGTTAGGACCGGTCGGACGGACCAGGTGTCGAGCGGGTCTGCAAGCCCGGGGTGGGCATTGGAAGTCATACAACTGGAATTTCGACCCATTCGCGTTGCAGCTCCTCCATCCATCTTCTCGTCGCGCCGAGGAGTATGGCAGCTCGCTACGGCCTATGCATGCGCTCCAGGGCTTTGTGGCTCCGCATCGGCGTCGGTGCCGCGCTGGTTCTTGACGTTACACAGCCTATCCTACACGTCCATAGACGGAAGCCAGCCCGGAGCGTCAGACTCGCTCTCAGCGCTGTAACGCCGCCAGCTGTAGCTTCGCTCAGCCTGCTCGGCGACTCGTGGCGCCTGGTTGCGAGACAGGGTGTGTAACGCACATGAGCCATGTTGGGGATGGTGGGATGTCGACTGACTGGTCCACGAGACGGCCCCATGCATACGGCACCGCAATAATCTGGGGGGGGAGACTGGGACGGCGTAGCTAGGAGAAGGCGTACCGGCGCGTATCTCTCTCCGAGGTTCACCAGTCAGGGCAACTCATTCCAGCATCAGAGCATCGTTTCTCCTTGCGTACCGACACCTTCCAACGCGCTCTCCGGACAGACCATGCCGGCCGGACGCACTCGCGCTCCACCCGACCCACCGTGACGGTACGGATACGGGCGCTGAAGCTCAGAGGCCACGGTCGTGATGACGCGGCTGCTGGGCCCGTTGTGTGCTGGGCTCCAGCAGATCTTCTGCCTCGGCGACGAGCGTGTTCAAGTACAGGCCGGCGCGCTGGTGATCAATCCGCTGGGCGTCGTTGTCGGGAAGCCCACCCAAGGGGCTCGCGGCGCTGATCTGCCACCGGTCCCGGTAGGCGGCGATCACCCGCAGCGACTGGTGCCCGAGCTCGCTCGTCGGTTCGGGGAGCCCGGCGAGCCAGGGGTCGTTCTGGGTGCGGGCCCGGTCGAGGACGGCGTCGACGCGGGCCTCGATGAGCTGTTCGCGTTCGTCGAGTGCGGCCCGGTCGGCGGGAGCGAGGTCGCCTTCGGCGCGCGGGATGAGCCCGGCGATCATGTCCGGCCGCTCCCGGGTGGCGGGCTGGTACCGCTCCGCCAGGCGCATCACCCGGTGGCGCAGAAGGGAGCCGATGTCCTCGACGTTCTCGAGACACCCGGCTGCGGTGACGGCGGCGAGGAGCTGATCGACCCAGTGCCCGGCGGCCTCGAGGCGCCGCAGCTCCGCCGAGAGCACCCCGAAGGAATCCGCGGCAGCGACCTCGTCGAGCTGGTCCTGGGTGAGGCCGGCGCTGGCGAGCACGGTCATCCACCGGCGGGCTTGAGCTTCAACGGCGATGGTCTCGTACTCCGCAGCCAGCTGGCCCACACTCGAGGAGTCCTCCTGCTCCTGGACGATCGTCTCGTGCGCGGAGAGCTCGACGCCGAGATGCTGGAGGATCCCGAACAAGATGGACCTCGCGGTCATCGTCAGACCGTCCCGGTGCTGGTGGGCCTCGAGGTGGGCCTGATCGGTCGCGACCCAGACATGGTTGGCCTCCCGGCCACGGGTCAGCGAGACGTAGAGGGATTCGCGGGTCATCTCCGGGGAGTGCACGATCGCGTGCGCGGTATCGACCGTCGACCCCTGTGAGCGGTGCGCGGTGACGGCATAGCCGAGTTCGACGAAGGACTCCACGTAATCAGCGGGCAGGGTGATCGTGGTCCGCCACCGGGAGTGCTCCCGCCGGACGGTCAGCGATCCGTCCGCGCGGGCGTTGGTGACGATCCACCGGTCGCCGTTCTTCACCCACCCCCGTCCCAGGGACAGGCGCCGGTCGTTGCGGCGGGTGACGATGATGTCGCCGCGGGAGGCCTGGTTGCCGTCATGGAGGACCACCCCAGTGGTGTCGTCGACCTCGCCGGCAGCGATGCGGTCGGTGCGGGCACGGGCGTTGAGCGCGGACACGGTCTCGAGGGTTTCGGCGATCAGCAGCGACGTCTTCCCTGCGGCCCGGTCGGCCTGCCACGCCTGGTAGGCGCCTTCGAGGATGTCATCGTAGGCACCACCGTGGACACGGTCGCGAGAGATGTACTCGTCGATGGCATCGGTGTCACCGAGGCGGACTTGCAAGGACGCGGTCTTCTCCCAGTCGTGCCGGAACCGGTGCAGCTCGGACAGGCGCGGGGCCCCGCCCGTGTCATCGAGATCGCGCACGACCAGCCCGAACGCGCCACCGGCATCGACGGCGGTGAGCTGGTGCGGGTCACCGACCAGCAGCACTTTCGCTCCGACGTCGGTGGCGTGGGTGGTGATCTGGTCGATCGCCAGGGTGCCGGCGAGGCTGGCCTCGTCGAGGATCACCAGCTGCCCGGCCTGCAGATCCCATCGGCCCAGCTGGTGTTCGAAGAGCCGTTTCGCGGTGTTCTCTGTGCGCACCCCGAGATCCTCACCGAGGACCGCGGCCGCGGCGGCCGAGGGGGCAAGCCCGACCACGGCACCGGGGCCGTGCTCGAGTTCCCACGCCCGCCGGAGTGCCCCCATGGTCGCGGTCTTCCCGGACCCGGCCGGGCCGACGAGGCCATCGAGACTGCGCCCGGAGACCGCGATCCGCGTCACCGCCTGCTCCTGATCCGGCGACAGCACCGGGCCACCCCGTTTGAACGGCGTGCGGGCGAAGTGCTCGACTAAAGGCAGCGGCACCGTCGGGGCAGCCCGGTCCCGGGAAGCAGCCAGGAGGCGGTCTTCGGCGTCGAGGATCTGCGTCGAGGAATACACGGTCGCGTGCCGGGGCCGGAACGCGCTCGACCCATCCGAACGCTGCCACCGCTGCGGGGTCGAGACCAGCTCCGGCGGGGTCAGCGCCAGCGAGGCTCGTTCGGCGGCATCGGCGACCATGCCGACGATCGCCTCCCGGTCGGTGGTGGAAGCGAACCGGTAGGGCATCGACTGCCGGACGGCTTTGGCGTGCAGATGCCACCGCTTCCACGTCGAGCGCCGTTGCTCGACCTCGTTCAGGACCGCGAGAGCGAGGTCGTCGATCTTCGCTGCCGGGAGATCGTCTGCGCGCAGCAGCGGCTCGGTGCCGGTCTCGGCGAGCATCAGTGACGCCCACACCGGGGGTTCTGCGTCGAGGTGGCCGGCGGCGCGGGCTCGCCACCTCTCGGTGAGCTCGCTCAGGGGCACGACTTCTTTCTCGGGGCGGGTCTCGAGGGTCGCCTGCTGGCGGATCTGCCACAGCACCGTCTTCGATGGGCGCCGACCGTGCTTGGCGATATAGGCCTCCACCAGCCGGTCCTTGGCGTCCTCGATCGCGCGGGTGCGGGAGGAGAACGCGTCCATGAGGTCTTGGGGAACGCCGGCGAGCTCCCACGCCGTGGACCGGCCCGGGCCTCGCTCGCGTGCCTCCCACCGGGTCGCGAGGATAGCGGCGACGCGATCGCTGAGGAGGGCGTTGTAGTGCTCGCTCAACCCGGTCACCGCCTGGTGCAGCGCCCGCGAGTCCAGGGTGCGCCATTGCCCGTCGCGGACCGTCTGGACGCGGTTGGAGACGACCAGGTGTGTGTGCAGTTGGGGTCCGCGCTGCGGGAATCCCAGTGATCGTAGGCGGCGGCGATGACCCCTGTGACCTCCACCTGGGCGACCGCTCCACGGGGGCCGGCGGCACCGACCCGGGTCATCGCGACCTCCCGCTCGAGGAGATCGAGCACATCCTGCATGGCCTCGTGGTGGGCGCGGGCGATCAGCGCCTGCGTGCCCGCATCCGCGACCGCCCACAGACTGGACACCGACTTCGGGGCGGAGAACGTGAGATCGAACCCTGCCACCGGGGAGGGCGTGTCTCGTTCGGCTTCCTCCTGCTCGATCCGGGTGACCTCGGCCTGCCGTTCGGCGGGTTCGAGGGTGGGAGGGAGTTTGTCGACGCGCCTCTGGATGCGCTCGTCGGCGGGAGCGAACTGGCGGAAGGGCCGGCCGAGCTGGTCGCCGCTGGTGGGGTCCTGTCCGTGACCGAGCAGGCGACGCAGCTGCTGTTCGGTGACTTCGTCGCCGACAGCCGGCGGGTGGGCGAGGCCGGCGAGACCGGTGCCGTGCCAGCGGCCGGGAGGGGTGCCGGTCTGCTCGTAGTAGCGGGTGAGCGCGTCGGCGGCATCACGATGCCCGTCACCGACAGCGACGCTGTTGAGCAGGTAGCGGAAGCCCTGGCCGGCAGTTATCACCCGGATCGACACGGTCATACGCACTAGGGCGTGTCTGATAAATGCTGTAACCAAGCGATGACACCGTTGAGCACGATTGTCGCGCGTCAGACTTAGTGGCAGGGCCGTTATGTAGGTCCTGAAGGAGAGTCAGACATGGGTAGACCACCCTCGA
>NZ_JACSPY010000012.1 GCF_014836885.1 Brevibacterium gallinarum | reverse complement strand
AAGACCGGGCAGAAGCAGTACTGGTACACCTCCGGCGGGGCTGCTGACCCCCGCAAACCCACCACACCCATCAACGTGAAGTACACGGCTGCCGATGCGCAGCCAGACCCGACGGAGACCCCGAAGCCTGAGCGCACCACCTCGCACGAGGTGACCGGCGCCTCGGCAGCGGCAGGACTGACCGTCGCCGTCACCGGTGAGGGATACACGAACCTGCCCAAGGCGAGTACCGGCAGCGATCCCGCCGGTGTGTACGCGGGAATCGTCGACCGCTCAATCGCCAGCGACGATGTCGAGCGCTCGACCCCGGTCGCCGCAACGCCGGTCTTCTCACTCCCGGAGGGCAAGCTGTCCGCCTCGGTGACAGCTGAGACGGCGAAGCTGAAGAAGGAGTCCGACTACGACCTGCTCGTCTGGGTCGCGCACGGACTGCCGAAGGGAGAGGCGCTGCTGTACCGCAAGCCGATCGAACTGACGGCTGCGCAGAAGGAAGCCCTCTTCCCCGGCACCACGGATCCCACCGAGGACCCGAAGCCGACGGACGATCCGACGACGGATCCGACTGAAGATCCGAAGCCGACCGAGGAGCCGAAGCCGACGGACGATCCCACTACCGATCCGAAGCCGACGGACGATCCGACCACGGACCCGAAGCCGACCAATGACCCGAGCGAGAGCGATACGCCGACCGAAGACCCCAGCGAGGACGCGCAGCCTGCCGAACCGTCGCTCACGGTTGAGTCGAAGACCGTGTCCCTGTCCGACTTCCTTAAAGAGGACGAGGGTGCTGTCGTGACGGCCTCTGGTCTCACACCCGGGAACGAGTACGAGGTCGCCATCTCCGGCGGCACGAACGTCAAGGGCGTCACGCTCAAGGCGACCGCCGACAAGGAAGGCGTCGCGGTCTACCGCGTCTACGGTCAGGCCCAGGACCGTGCGAAGAACTACATCGGAAAGTACACCGTGAAGATGGCTGAGCCTGATCTCACCGCGTCCTTCACCGTGACCGCTGATGACGATGCCGGCGCAGGCGGAGGCGGCAAGGATGACCGCAAGGATGACAACTCCGCCGGCCGTGACTCCGGCGGCAAGGGCTCAGGCGGCAGCCACGGCAAGTCGCACGGTTCGTCGCTGCCCCGGACAGGAGCTGAGGTCACCGCTGGTGTGATCGGTGCGGCACTGCTGGTCGTCGGCGGAACGGCGCTGCTGGCCACACGGCGCTCGCGTCGCTGATCGACTGCATACGTGCTGGCTGGCTGAGGGAATCCTCGGTCAGCCAGTGCGTGTCTGCGCTCAGTCCTGCGGCAGCACCGGCGTGAAGCCGATCGACGAGGCCGGGCCGACGGGCACGGCATCCCAGCCGCGGGAGATGGTCTGCGCGACGGCGGCCGAGTCCATCTCGCTGAAGGGCATGCGCTCACGGCGGGGGCACATGAGCCGTCCGAGGAGGAAGTACAGGCCCACACACGGAAGGCTGAGGACGATGACTGCTGTGACGATCATGGCGCATCTCCTGGTACTTCCATTAAGCGCCTCTGACCTGCACCGGGGCAAGGGTGGGTCCGCCTGCCGGACTGTGGATAAGCGCTCAAGAGGTGATGATCGTCAGCCAGTTCTCGCGGGTGAGCTCGACAGCAGCCTCGACCTGACCGTCCCGCAGGGCTGCGAGGATGCGGGCATGCTGCTGGATAGAGGCGTCATTCATCGCATCGAAATGCAGGAACTCCGCACGCCTGAGCATGAGGGTGACACTCTCCAGGTGCTCGGCGAGGATCGGGTTGCCCGCCTGCTCGATCGCCACAGCGTGGAAGGCGTCATCGGCCGCGATCGCCGCCTCGGCATCCCCGGCAGCCAGGGCTGCGGTGAGCTGGTCGTTGGCGGTCTCCATCCGGGTGATCTCACCGGGCCCGAGGTGGGGCGCGGCCAGTGACATGGCCAGCGCCTGCAGGGCAGCAGCGACCGCCTGGGCATCGGCGATGGCAGCGGGATCTTCGGCGGTGACGCGGGTGGCGCGGCCGGGTTCGGCGGTGACGAGACCGGCGCGGTTCAGTCGCAGCAGCGCCTCGCGGATGGGTGTGCGTGAGACGCCGAGCCACGCGGAGAGCTCCGTGTCGCGCAGCTGCTCACCGGGCTTGAGCTCCCCGCGCACGATCGCATCGCGGATCGCCTGGTAGACGTCATCGCGCAGCAGCGCGCGCCGCGGCAGCCCCGCGGTAGCCGGCACCGGCATCGGCTCACCTCCATCAGCTGGCAGTTGCCTTCAGATCGGCAGAATCTCGTGGTCTCCGGTTGACATCCTACCCCGACCAGATATCCAATATATTGCATATCGACCTGCGGAATCCGGCACACCGATGTGCTGGACCCGCAGGAGAAGCGGCCGTCGAACGGAAGGACCCCAAGGCCATGGCACTCAGCGACTACGAGCGGTACCCGCTCACCTTCGGACCCAGCCCGGTGCACCAGCTGCAGCGACTCAGCGACCACCTCGGCGCCGGGAAGATCTGGGCCAAGCGTGAAGACGTCAACTCCGGGCTCGCCTTCGGCGGCAACAAGACCCGCAAGATGGAGTACATCGTCCCCGACATCCTCGCCTCCGGGGCCGACACGCTCGTCTCGATCGGCGGCTACCAGTCCAACCACACCCGCCAGGTCGCTGCGATCGCCGCCCACCTCGGCCTGCAGGCCCGGCTTGTGCAGGAGCGCTGGGTCGACTGGGACGACCCGGTCAACGACAAGGTCGGCAACATCGAGCTCTCCCGCATCCTCGGTGCTGATGTGCGCCTCGACCCGGCCGGCTTCGACATCGGCATCCGGTCGAGCTGGGAGAACGCCATCGCCGAACTCGAAGCCGACGGCCGCAAGCCGTATGCGATCCCGGCTGGCGCCTCCGAGCACCCACTCGGCGGACTCGGGTTCGCCAACTGGGCCTTCGAAGTCGCCGAACAGGAGAAGGAGCTCGGCGTCTTCTTCGACACCATCGTCGTGTGCACCGTCACCGGCTCGACGCACGCCGGCATGATCGCAGGCTTCGCTCTGCTGGAGGAGCAGACCGGGGTCAAGCGCAAGGTCATCGGCATCGACGCCTCGGCCACGGTCGAGAAGACCCGCGACCAGGTCGGGCGCATCGCCCGCCACACCGCCGGCCTCATCGATCTGGGCCGCGAGCTACGCGATGACGAGATCGACATCCGCACCGGCTGGGAGGGCCCGGCCTACGGCATCCCGGACGACTCGACGATCGCAGCGATCCGCACGACCGCAGAACTCGAAGGCGTCATCCTCGACCCCGTCTACGAGGGCAAGTCGATGGCCGGGCTCATCGACCTGGCCGAGGCCGGGGAGTTCGCCAAGGACTCCAACGTCCTTTACGCCCACCTCGGCGGACAGCTGGCGCTCAACGCCTACAGCTCGATCTTCGACTGAGCCCAGCACACCCAGTTGGGAAGCGGCAGGAAAGGACATCCCTTTCCTGCCGTTTCCACCATGTGGCGGCGGCCACCAGTCCGGCGGGTAGTCTCTACCGTGGACGACACATCGGCGCCGAGCGAAGGACGGATGCAATGCAGCACAGCCCCGACAACCCCCAGGCCGCCGGTCTGCACGCCGATGAGCAGACCGAGGACCGCCAGCAGTTCGAGACCTCCACGCAGCTCGACCCGCCGAGTGTGAATTCCCGGCCCCTCTCGGCCTCCGCCTCGGCCACCGGCGCGTCTGTCCTCGACGAGATCGCCCAGCGCGTGCTGTGGCTCTCAACGGCGATGATCGACGCGGCCAACCGGGGCCGCGAGAACACCGACGGCGTCAAAGTCGGCGGGCACCAGTCGTCTTCGGCCTCGATGGTCGGCATCATGACCGCGCTGTGGTTCCACGAACTCACCGCAGCCGACCGCGTCTCGGTCAAACCGCACGCCTCCCCGGTGCTGCACGCCATCAACTATCTGCTCGGCGACCTCGACGAACGCTATCTCACCTCGCTGCGCGCCAAGGGCGGCCTGCAGCCCTACCCGTCGCGCTCGAAGGACCCCGACACCGTCGACTTCTCCACCGGCTCGGTCGGCATCGGTGCCACCGCCCCGATCTGGGCGGCCCTGTCGCACCGCTACCTGCGCGACCGCTTCCCCGACACCCCAGAAGCCGGCCGCTTCATCTCCCTGCTCGGCGATGCCGAGATGGACGAAGGTGCGGTCTGGGAGGCGATCATCGACCCCGAGGTGCGCGGACTTGGCAACGTCGTGTGGATCGTCGACCTCAACCGCCAGTCGCTTGACCGCATCATCCCCGATGTCCAGATCCAGCGGCTGCAGGGCATGTTCGCCGCCGCCGACTGGCAGGTCCTCACGTGCAAATGGGGCACCCGCATCCAGAAGCTCTTCACCGCCTCGGGTGGGGAGGTCTTCGCCCGGCGGATGGAGCAGATGCCCAACGAGGAGTACCAGTGGCTGCTGCGCAGCCACCCCGATGAGCTGCACGAACGCATGCTCACCGGACTCGCCGCCGACGAGGCCGCGGTGCTGCGCGACCTGCTCGACTCACTCAGCCCACGTGCGCTCGCCGAGGTCATCCGAGACCTCGCCGGTCACGACATCCCCGCGCTCATCGACACGTTCCGGCAGATCGACGACACCCGCCCGACCGTCATCTTCGCCTACACCATCAAGGGCCGCGGCCTGGCCACCGAGGGACACCCGAACAACCACGCCGCCCAGCTGACCGAAAGCCAGATGCGCGAGCTCACCGAGCTCTCGGGCACCTCGCTGGAGGATCCGTGGGTGCGTTTCGCCCCGGATTCGGCCGCCGCCGAGGTGTGCCGCTCGACCGCACAGCGGCTCACCCGCCCACCGGCACCCGTGCACGAGGTGGGCCAGGTCCCGGCCGAACTCGGGTATGCGCACAAGGCCGTCACCTCGACCCAGGCGACACTCGGCCGGGTGCTCTCCGACCTCAAGCGCGCCGAACCCGAACTCGCTGAGAGGGTCGTGACCCTCAGCCCCGACGTGGCGACGTCGACGAACCTCGGCGGCTGGATCAACAAGACCGGCGTGTGGTCGATCGCCGGCCGGCAGGACTGGTTCGCCGATGACCGCGAGCGGGTGCTGCGCTGGCAGGAGGCCTCCAGCGGCCAGCACATCGAACTCGGCATCGCCGAGGTCAACCTCGTCTCCCTGGCAGGCGAGCTCGGCTCGACGTTCTCGCGCTGGGGCCAGCCGCTCATCCCTGTCGCCACGATCTACGATCCGTTCATCAACCGGGCGCTCGAGCCGTGGACCTTCGGCCTGTACGCCGGTGGGCAGTCGATCATGATCGGCACCCCGTCCGGTGTCACGCTCGCGCCTGAGGGCGGGGCGCACCAGTCCTTCAACACCCCGTCGGCGACCCTGGAGATTCCGGGGCTGACGAGCTGGGAGCCGGCATTCGCGCAGGACTTCGAATGGGCGCTGCTCGAAGCGATGCGCCACATCGGCAAGCCCGATGGGCATTCGGCCTACTTCAGGCTCTCGACCCGCCCGGTCGACCAGGAGCTCGCCCGGGTGCCGGACGACGCGATCGAACGCGAACGCCGCCGCCAGCACGTCATCTCCGGCGGCTACCGCCTCAGCACCCACCCGGCCGCCGAGGACGACATCACCCTTGTGGGCGCCGGTGCGATCATGACCGAGGTGTGCGAGGCCGCCGAGTACCTCACTGAGCGCGGACTCAAGGCCGGCGTCGTGTGTATCACGAGCCCGAGCCTTGTATTCCGCTCGCTGCAGGCCCGCGGCTGGCTCGGCGGTGCGCAGGCCGGGATGGGGGCGACGAGCATCGTCGACGTTCTCTTCCCCGCCGAGCACCCAGCCCCGCTCGTCACCGTCATGGACGGCCACCCGCACACGCTGTCGTTCCTCGCCGGTGTGCGCGGCGACCGCGCCCGCAACCTCGGCGTCACCGAATTCGGTCAGGCATCCTCGGTGTCGGAGGCCTATGCCATCCACGGCATCGACACCGCTTCGATCGCCTCGGCTGCACTCGACCTGCTGGGTCGGTGACGTCCCCGCGGGGACGTTTTCCGGGAGGATCGGCGCCCCCGCGGGGACGTGCGGAGCCTTCAGATTCCGAGGGTGCCGAGCGGGATGACGTGCACACCGCTCGGCAGCGTGTAAGCGTATTCTGTGCCAGTCACCACCGCGAGGAATGCCGGTTCGCCGACGCGATCGAGATCGACGCGCTCGTCGCGCAGCTTGATCAGATTGCGTTCGGCAGCCTCGACTTGTGACTGCCCGAGCTTGACTTCGCAGGCACCCCAATAGCCGTCGTCGGGATATTCGATGATGGCGTCGATCTCCAGGCCGGTGCTGTCGCGATAGTGGTAGACCTGACCGGATTCCGCGCTTGTGAGTGCTCGGAGATCTCTGATGACCATCGCCTCAAAAACCTGACCGAAGTACTCAGGACTCTTCGCCAACCGGTCTGCCCCAATGCCGAGTACTGCACATGCCAGGGCCGGGTCGGCCAGCTGGAGCTTGGGTGCTGTGCGCAGGCGCGACTTCGAACGGAGATTGACGCTCCACGCGGGAAGATTGTCCAGTGCGAACACGGTCTCCAGTGAGTCAAGGTAGGCGTTGACGGTCCCGTAATTCAGCGGCGCGTCGGCGCCCGACACATCTCGTCGAAGACTCTGTGCTGTCGCTTCGGCAGCGATATTCCGTGCGATCGACTGCAGTACCCTGCGCATCCGAGCCGGGTCATGGCGAACGCCGACGGCGGCAGGGATATCTGAGTCACTCAGGTCGTCGCAATACGACCGATTGAACAGCACTGCCTGTCGCGCTGGAACGTCGAGCAGTCCGGGCCAGCCGCCGCGTACCGCCTGTTCCGCCAGCGCCTGGTAGCTCAGGGGCGATCGCGCTGAGACAGTATTCGCACCCTTGAGTGCTGAGAGGGAGATGTCTGACGAGGAGGCTTCGCTTTCGGCGAGTGCCATCGGCCGCATGCGCAGTCGCCCGAATCGGCCAGCCCCTGAATGCCGGGTGACGTCGGAAGCGGGCTGTGCCGAGCCAGAGAGGATGAACTGGCCTCGTTGCTGTCGGTCGTCGATCTCATGACGCATCGCATTCCACAGGTTGGGTGCAAGCTGCCATTCGTCGACGAGGCGTGGAGTCTCTCCTTCGAGCAGTGCCGTTGGGTTGAGTTCTGCCAGCTGGATGAGCTCGGGTGAGCGGTCGAGTCGGATAGAGCTTCGCGAATGGTGGAGACCCGTCGACGTCTTCCCGCAGCCGCGTGGGCCTTCGATGAGCACCGCTCCCATTCCTTTGAGGAGCTCAGCGAGGATCTGGTCAACGGCCCGTTGCTTGTACATGTCGTTCCCCTGCTTCGAACGCCCGCCTTGCCGAACCCATCGCGCCTCGGTTGACGACGACCACATGGCTCGATCATCTATTCTGCAATGATTCCATCGTCTATCCTGCAATGATTCCATCATCTATTCTGCAACGACTTCATTATCAATCCTGCAATGTCGAGGAGGGCTTAGGAACGGGTCAGCGGTGCACCGGTGCGGATCTGCTGAGGTGGTAGTTGATCACGCCACCGCCCGGGCAGCGACGAGCATCTCGGCCGGCATCGCCCGGTCGAGCTTCCACTCGATCTGCATGGGCCGCGACCCGGAGTGCTGCACATAGTCAACGGTGCCCAGACAGGTGTAGGGCTGCGTGCCGAGGTCGCCTTCTTTGGCTGCGCGGACGAAGAGCACGACGTGTGAACCCTGCTGGCGGTGGTGGATGTAACGCTGCCCGGTGGGGCTCTCGGGGCTCGTGGCGTTCTGCGATTCCCAGTGGAAGAGCGTCTCAGAGATCGCATAGTCGCGATAGAGCGTTGTCGGCGAGTAGTCGCTTTCCGATTTCTTCAGCGTCACGAGCAGCACGTCGGTCTGCGCGGCCGGGATCCACTTGACTCCCTCGCGCATGTTGCCTGGCGCGATGCCCTGCTGCGTGGTGCCGAGACCGAACCCGGCGAGCAGCTCCTCACGTGTGTAGCGGGCGTGGCTGCGCAGGGGAGTGGTCTCCAGCCCGTCCAACCGCTGCGGTCTGGTGCGCGCGTTCTCCTCGCAGACCTCCAGCAGATCCAGCAGCTCGCCGGTGATCGCGGGCATCCGACGCACGCGTCTGATCGTCGCGGCGATCTCGCTGGCCGGTGCCGTGGGGCGCAGCTGGTAGAACAGCATCGCGGCATACGGATCCGCAGCCAGCGCGCGATCGGAGGGGAGATCTCCGCGCAGCAGCTCGCGGTAGCGTTCGATCCGCCCGCCGTCATCGATATGCGTGAAGGCCCGCATCCGGCCGAGCAGTTCGATCTCGTCGTCGCTCAGTGACAGCCCGGCATCGGGAAAAGCCCAGTCCTTGAGCGCTGACCACGAGCGCGCCCGCTTCTGCCCGTTGAAGGTCCGGGAACTCGAACCGCCGTAGATGTCCGCCAGAGCCCGGTCGGCTTCGTTCAGGTACGTCACCAGACTGTACTCACCGGCCGAAACCCCTGCCGGCTGATGCGATCGGATGTCGCTGATGAGCCCGCGGGTTGAGAGATTCAGCGTCGACTTGAGGCTCTCAAGAATCTCATCTTCGGCGGTGCGATCGAGCACGATCTGCGAACCGGCCGGCAGGAACGGGAAGCCCTGTTCGACGTCGCGCTGCAGCCGTCGGCGCGAAGCGCCCGTGAGTGCGCGCAGCTTGATGTCGAACCGGAACTCAGCACTCTGGTGACCGACGAAATCGAGGACCGTCAGCACTGCTTTGTCCGGTGCGCGCCTGAGACCGCGGCCCAGCTGTTGGAGGAAGATCGTCGCAGACTGGGTGGGGCGCAGCATGAGCACCGTGTCGACTTCCGGGATGTCGACGCCTTCGTTGAAGATGTCGACGGTGAACAGACAGCGAATCTCACCGGCTTTGAACCGCCGCAGCAGGTCCGCCCGCGCCGCACTCCCGGTCTCACTCGTGATCGCATGTGAGGTGATGCCGACCTCGGTGAACTTCCGCGCCATGTACTCGGCGTGATCGATGGAGACACAGAACCCGAGCGCCCGGATCGATGCGACATCGACGACGGTGTCGGTCAGCGCTCTGAGGATGATGCGGGTGCGGGCGTCGTTGCTGGTGTAGAGCCGGGTCAGCTCCTCGGTGTCGTAGTGGCCGCGCCGGAAGGTGATGGAGCGCAGATCGGTGTTGTCCGAGATGCCGAAGTAGTGGAACGGCACGAGCAGGTCCGCTTCGAGCGCATCCCACAACCGCAGCTCGCTCGCAGCACGTCCGCCGAAGAACTCATCGGCAACATCGACACCGTCGGCGCGCTCAGGAGTCGCGGTGAGACCGAGCAGCTCGGCCGGTTCGAACCAGTCGAGGATCCGCCGGTACGTTTCGGCATCAGCATGGTGGAACTCGTCGATGACGATGATGTCGAAGTGCTCGCGGGCCCACTTCTGCAGCTGGTCGATCCGGCTGAGCGACTGCACCGAGGCGAAGACGTGCGCACCGATGGTCGGCCGGTGTCCGTCGACGAACAGCTCACCGAAGCTACCGTCTTTGAGCACATCCCGGTAGGTGCGCTGCGCCTGCTTGAGGATCTCGGCCCGATGGGCGACGAACAGCAGCCGCGGACGACCTCCCTGGCCGCGTGCACGCGCCTGGCGGGCGAGGCGGGCGTAGTCGAGGGCGGCGATGACCGTCTTGCCGGTGCCGGTGGCCGCGACGAGCAGATTGCAGTGCCGGTCATGCTCCTCCCGTTCGGCGGCGAGGTCATCGAGCATGATCTGCTGGTGCGGAAACGGACGCACGTCGAGCAGCGTCGTATCGATCGCCTGGCCCGAGGCGGTGGTCGCCGCTGCAGACGGCCCACCGCGCGCCTCCCGCAGGGCGTCATCGAGCCGGGCGGCGTCTCGCTGCGGGTCGTAGGGTGCGAACTCGGGAGCGTTCCAGTAGCTGTCGAAGGTGGCAGTGAACTTCTCGATGAGACTCGGAGTCGCCGGCTGCGAGATCCGCACATTCCACTCAAGACCATCGACAAGGGCATTGCGGCTGAGGTTCGAACTGCCGACATAGCCGGTGTCGAAACCGGTGCGGCGATAGAACAGCCACGCCTTGGCGTGCAGGCGGGTCGAGCGCGTCTCGTAGTTCACGCGGACCTCCGCACCGTACTCATTGGCGAGCCGGTCGAGGGCTTTTCGATCCGTGGCCCCGATATAGGTCGTCGTGAGGATCCGCAACGGCACACCGCGGTCGCGCAGCGCGGCCAGCTCGCGTTCCAGCAGACGGATACCGCTCCACTTGACGAACGCGCACAGCAGATCGACCCGATCAGCGCTCGCCAGCTCGCGTCTGAGCTCGGTGCCCAGCTGCGGGTCCCGCGGAGAGTTCGTCAGAAGCGCGACATCCGACAGCGGAGTCGTCGGTCGTGTAGGCGGTTGTGCGTCAGCCGGGTAGAGGGATAGCAGCTGCCGCGGACCGTCGAGCACAACGTCGGGGATCTCCGGCAGCAGGCCCAAGATCCGGTTGACGAGATCGACCCGGTCACACTCCTCGACAGCGGCCAGCGCCTGAGCCAGGTGTCCGGCGACATGCCGACTGAGCACGTGCGGAGCGTCAGCAGCGTCGACGGCATCGACGACCGCGCTGGCATCAGTTCGGCGGTCGATGAGCTCCTGCAGTCGGCGCTCGAGTACCCGCTCGTGCAGACCGATGACGAGGTCCCCGCCCGGGTGCTCTGCATTTCCGGCCCCTGAGACGGTCATCCGGTCTCGCCTGCACTCACACCGCTGCGCAGCAGCGCAACCGCCGGCAGGTCCGGTGCCGCCCAATCGAGAACGGCGAGCTCATCCCGGCTGACCCACACGACAGCGTCGTGATCGGCGCTGGCGACCGGGTCCTCGGCTGCGGTGACCCAGTAGCAGGCTAGGTCGATCTCCGGCCCTGTGCCGCCCGCTGCGCGGGTCGTCTGACGGATGAGAAGTTCGCCGACGGTGACGTCGACGCTGAGTTCTTCGCGCAGTTCGCGGGCGAGTGCGGCTGCTGGCGTCTCATCGGCTTCGACTTTGCCGCCGGGGAACTCCCACTGGCCGGCTGCAGCCTTGTGCGGAGCGCGCCGGCAGGCCAGGATCTGCTCCCCGCGGGAGAAGATCGCACCGACGACAGTGATCGGGTCACTCATGCTGCTCAGCCTAACCGTACGAAGTGTGCAAGCTGCTGCAACGTCGTGCCAGTTTCCTACAGTGTTCTGATGGTTCACGAAGGACGTTCGGGAAGTGCCACCGGGTAGTAGAAGACGCCTTCCTCGTTGTCAACGACTTTGACATCGATTTCGTCTCCTGGTTCCAAGTAGTTGTCGACGTCGATCAGCCCCTTGACGCCAGCGAGGTCGCGGACCGCATGAGCCGGAATGAGGCCGCGCTTGTCATCCTCGTCCTCGGCAAGCGCATACCTGGGCCCAGATGTCTGCACAGTCACCGTTCGTGTATCGGACTCTTCGGATTCGGCTGCGTGAATGAATGTTCCCTCGACATCCGTCGCCAAGTCGTCAGCGAGACAGTCGACGAGATTGAGGAGGTCTGCCATTGTCTTGGCAACTGACTGATGCAGTCGGCTGGGCCGGAGCCCTCCCTCAGGTTTGTAGAGGTCTTCATGTGTGAGTTCGCCCCACGCGTCCTGTGCCCGAGTCTTGATCTGGATCTCGACGGTCACTGCATCGGGGTGTCCAGGAACATCCACCTCGCACAGGACGTGAACTGCGCGGTACCCACTTGCCTTGGGTGCGCTAACGTAGTCCTTGGATTCGACGACGCGGATTCCATGGTGGTTTCCAGACTGCTTGAGATGATCGAAGATCAGCGCCTGGTCTCGTGTCGATTTGCACAGAACCTTGACGCCTACGATGTCGCGGACGATCTGCTCGACCTTCCGTGCCGAGTCGAGTGCCAGGTCCCCGTCCTGCTCGATTTTGAGTTTGAGCTTCAGGAGTGCGCGGTCCTGGTCTTTGATCCGGCCTGAACCTACGACCAAACGCATGCCATCGCTGTCCTCAAGCAGTTCTCGGGAGATTCGCGTCAGCCAGGCAGTGACTGAGTCCTGCGCGACATCCCAGGCTTCTCGGCGGGTCTCGTAACACTCGTTCAGGTATAGCTCTGGGTTCATGATCGGGGAGTCCTCCGATTGTGACATTGAGATGTGAGGGGGCACTTTCATCGAGACGTTGACGGGTGGGGCCTGGGCGAATAGGACAACACCGCCTTTCCCATGCAACGTACATCACATAAGGCGCGGCTGCAGTAGTCCGCGGAGACCACGCGTGTCCGTGACCTGGATCCACGGCCGATAGCTCGCCCCCGTTTCTGCTCTGTACGGGTGCTGAGCTGTCCCTTCGACTGCCTGTGGAACCAGAAAACTGACCAACCGATCGGTCAGCATGAGCAACGCTCTGAACTGGGAATTCGCTGCCGCTCCGGCGTTGGTTGGAACCGCCGCATGAATGCCGCCGATGGTAATCTTGATCCATGGTGCGCATCAGCTTCCTCGACTGGCCGGTGTTCCGGCAGTTCCGCTCCGGTGACACCACCGGGCGCGGCCCAGCTGTGACGTCCCCGCAGACGAAGACCATGCGCCCGCGCACCGAAGACGCCGACACCGTCGCGCGCAGCGTGTGCCCCTACTGCGCGGTGGGCTGCGGTCAGCTCATCTACGCCAAAGACAACAAGGTCATCCAGATCGAAGGCGATCCGGACTCACCGATCTCCCGCGGTCGGCTGTGCCCCAAGGGCTCGGCCAGCCAACAGCTCGTCAACGCCTCCGGGCGCATCACCGAAGTCCTCTACCGGGCCCCGAAGGCCAAGGAGTGGACGACACTCGATCTCGACACCGCCCTCGACATGATCGCCGAGAGGTTCCTCGAAGCCCGCCGCAACCACTGGCAGGACAAAGACGACGAAGGCCGGCATCTGCGCCGCACCATGGGTGTGGCCTCCCTGGGCGGGGCGACTCTGGACAATGAGGAGAACTACCTCATCAAGAAGCTGTTCACTGCAGCAGGGGCGATCCAGATCGAGAACCAGGCCCGCATATGACACTCCGCCACAGTTCCCAGTTTGGGAGCTTCGTTCGGACGCGGCGGCGCGACCCAGTCCCTGCAGGACATGGCCAATGCCGACTGCATCGTCATTCAGGGCTCGAACATGGCCGAATGCCATCCCGTCGGGTTCCAGTGGGTCACTGAAGCCAAGGCCCGTGGTGCGAAGGTCATCCACGTCGACCCGCGCTTCACCCGCACCACGGCAGTCGCAGACAAGCATGTCCCGATCCGGGTCGGCTCTGACATCGTGCTGCTCGGCGGGCTCATTCGGCATGTGCTGGAAAACGACCTGTACTTCGACGAATACGTCCGGACGTTCACCAACGCCTCCACCATCCTCGGCGACGACTTCGCCGACACCGAGGATCTCGACGGACTGTTCTCCGGCTACGACCCGGACACCGGCACCTACGACACCCAGACCTGGGCATATGCCGATGCCGATGGGTCGCGCCGCGGCGTGCCGCCGACCCAACCGGCCGAGCAGGACCCGACCCTGCAGGACCCGCGATGCGTCTTCCAGGTGCTCAAACGTCACTACTCCTGCTACACCCCGGAGATGGTCGAAGAGGTCTGCGGCATCTCGGCTGCCGACTTCGCCTACCTCGCCGATGCCATCACGCAGAACTCCGGACGCGAGCGCACCACCTGCTTCGCCTACGCCGTCGGCTGGACCCAGCACTCGCAGGGCGCGCAGTACATCCGCACCGCCGCTGCGCTGCAGCTGCTGCTCGGCAACGTCGGCCGGCCAGGCTCAGGCATCATGGCGCTGCGCGGGCACGCCTCCATCCAGGGCTCGACTGACATCCCGACCCTGTTCAACCTGCTGCCCGGCTACCTGCCGATGCCCAAAGCCGGCACCCATGACACTCTCGATGACTACCTGGCAGTCATCGGCTCGAAGGAGCAGAAGAGCTACTGGGCCAATGCTGATACCTACATGATCAGCCTGCTCAAGGCCTGGTGGGGTGAGGCCGCCACCGCGGACAACGACTTCGCCTACGACTACCTGCCCCGCCTCACCGGTGCACACGGCACCTACCAGACCGTCATGAGCATGCTGAAAGATGAGGTCGAGGGCTACTTCATCCTCGGCCAGAACCCGGCCGTCGGCTCGGCCAACGGCCGCATGCAGCGTTTGGGCATGGCGCACCTCAAATGGCTCGTCGTACGCGACTTCCAGCTCATCGAATCGGCGACCTGGTGGAAGGACGGACCGGAGATCGCCTCCGGTGAGCTCAAGACCGAGGACATCGACACCGAGGTGTTCTTCCTCCCGGCGGCCAACCACACCGAGAAGTCCGGGACCTTCACCCAGACGCAGCGGCTCGTGCAGTGGCGCGAACAGGCCGTCCACCCGCCAGGGGATGCGCAGAGCGAACTGCAGTTCTTCTACGAACTCGGCTGCCGGCTGCGCGAGAAACTCGCCGACTCCACCGACCCGCGCGACCGGCCGCTGCTCGACCTGACCTGGGACTACCCGGTCGATGAGCACGGCGACCCCTCCGCCGAGGCGGTCCTCGCCGAGATCAACGGCTTCCACACCTCGGGCCCGGAGGCAGGCACGCCGCTGAGCTCCTACCTGGAGATGAAGGCCGACGGTTCGACCGCCGGTGGCTGCTGGCTCTACACCGGCATCTACGCTGGTGGCATCAACCACGCCAACAAGCGAGTGCCCGGCAGCGCACAGGATGAGATCGCCGCCGACTGGGCGTGGGCGTGGCCGGCCAACCGCCGCATCCTGTACAACCGCGCTTCTGCCGATGCGCAGGGCAAGCCGTGGAGTGAGCGCAAGAAGCTCGTGTGGTGGGATGAGGAGACCGGCCGCTGGACCGGCCAGGACATCCCCGACTTCCCAGCCGACCGGGCACCCGACGCCGTACCCGACCGGGCCCAGGGCGGACCGGCGGCACTGACCGGCACCGATGCCTTCGTCATGCAGCCCGACGGCAAGGGCTGGCTGTACGCACCGACAGGGGTCGTCGACGGGCCCCTGCCGACCCATTACGAGGCGCAGGAATCCCCAGTGCCCAACCCGCTGTACGGCCAGCAGCACAGCCCGGCCCAGGTGATGTTCGACCGCAGGGACAACCTCATGGCTCCGCTGCCGGGCCAGGCGGGTGCAGGCGTCTACCCGTTCATCTTCACCACCTACCGGCTCACCGAACACCATACCGCCGGTGGTATGAGCCGGTGGCTGCCCTATCTCTCAGAGCTGCAGCCTGAGCTGTTCGCCGAGGTGTCCCCGGAATTGGCAGCCGAACGCGGACTCGAACCCTATGGCTGGGCGACGATCATCTCCCCGCGCGCCGCGATCGAAGTCCGGCTGCTCGTGACCGAGCGGATGACCCCGATGAGCTTCGGCAGCGCGGCAGCCGGCAACCAGCGCACCGTCCACCAGATCGGCCTGCCGTACCACTGGGGCGTCGGGGCTGAGGCGCACATCGTCGGCGACGCCGTCAACGACCTGCTCGGCATCACGCTCGACCCCAACGTCCTCATCCAGGACTCGAAGACCGGCGCCTGCGACATCATCCCCGGCCGCCGCCCACGCGGACCCGAACTCGAAGAGCTCGTCAACGACTACCGGCGCCGCGCCGGCCTCATCAACGCCGAAGGCCGCATGACCGACAAAGCCCACCAGGACGACCGGCCCGGCGAGCCGTGGGACACTGCCCCGGAAGCACAGCAGGGCGCCTATACGCATGAAGACGATGCCGACGCCGGAGCCGACGTCGATGTCGCCAACCGCTTCCACGAACCTGAGAAGGAGGAGGGCTCGTCATGACCGCACCGATGACGGCACCGGCCGAACAGCACCCGAACGCTGCGACCAGCACTCCGAACGACACCGCCGACCCGGCCGGAGCCACCGGGTGGGAGCACACCCACGAACGCAAGGGCTTCTTCACCGACACCTCGATCTGCATCGGCTGCAAGGCCTGCGAAGTCGCGTGCAAGGAATGGAACCGCAACCCCGCTGACGGCAGCCTCGAACTCCTCGGCTCCTCCTACGACAACACCGGCGGGCTCGGCGCGAACACGTGGCGCCACGTCGCCTTCATCGAACAGGACGCCGAACAGATCGCCGCCGCCCGCGCATCCGGCCGCAGGCTCGTCAACCTCGGCATGCCGACCCTGCGCACCCGCGACGTCGACACGCCCACCCCCGGCGCTCCCACCCCTGGTGCACCTACCCCCGGTGCTCCCACCTCTGGTGCGCCCACAGCCGGTGGACCGGCCGCCGGTGGCCCTCCGGTCGATGCGCTCGCCGCCGCTGAGACGCTCGGCGATGCCGACCTCACCCCGCCGGACACCCCGGAGTTCCGGTGGCTTATGGCCTCGGACGTGTGCAAGCATTGCACGCACGCCGGCTGCCTCGACGTGTGCCCGACCGGTGCGCTGTTCCGCACCGAGTTCGGCACCGTCGTCGTCCAGGCCGATGTGTGCAACGGCTGCGGCACCTGCGTGGCCGGCTGCCCGTTCGGCGTCATCGAACGCCGCGACGACGGCACCATCAACCCGCCGACCGAACGCGAGAGCCCCGCTGCCGGCAAGCCGATCGAACAGGACGTGCCGCATCCGCGGACAGCGAACAAGTGCACCCTGTGCTACGACCGCCTCGTCGCCGGTGACCAGCCGGCGTGTGCGAAGACCTGCCCGACGACCTCGATCAAGTTCGGCGACCGCGCCGACATGGTCGCCACCGCCGAACAGCGCGTCCGCGACCTCCACGCCCAGGGCATGACCGAAGCCCGCCTCTACGGCGCCAACCCCAATGACGGGGTCGGCGGCACCGGCTCGGTGTTCCTGCTCCTCGACGAACCCGAGGTCTACGGCCTGCCGCCGGACCCGCGCGTGGCGACGAAGGATCTGCCGCAGATGTTCGCCACCGCCGGCATCGCCGCCGCCGGAATGATCGCGGCGACCGCGCTCGCATTCCTCGGAGGCCGGAAGTGAGGGAGAGCGCGTGACGACCAGCGAATTCGACTCCTACCGCCCGCCCGAGCCGCCGCGCCGGCGCAGGCGCGACCTGTTCCGCCGCTCCCGCAGCGACGACGGCGCGCAAGCCCGTGGCCGCGCCCGAGGTGCCGGTCCCGGTGGCGGCCGCCGCCGCGGCGGCGGGGCGGATGGCTCGCGGGAGATGCCGATGGTCGAAGAGGCGGAGTTCACCTCGTATTACGGCCGGCCGATCGTCAAGGCCCCGCCGTGGGGGCACGAGATCTCGGCGTACCTGTTCCTCGGCGGACTCGCCGGCGGGTCCGGGCTGCTCGCGCTCGGCGCACAGCTGACCGGCCGGGAGCTGCTGCGCCGCAATACCCGGCTGACGGCCCTCGGCGCCGTCAGCGCCGGAGCGGTCGCCCTGATCATGGATCTCGGCCGGCCCGAACGGTTCCTCAACATGATGCGCACCGTCAAAGTCACGTCGCCGATGAGCCTCGGCTCCTGGATCCTCGCCGGCTATTCGACACCGATGGGAGTCGCCGCCGTCGCCGAGATCGACCGGATGACGGGTGAGAAGCTGCCGCTGGGCCCGCTGCGCCCCGTGCTGCGGGGCGCTGAAGGGCCAGCCGGGTTGGCAGCCGCAGTGCTCGCTGCACCCCTGGCCGCCTACACCGCGGTGCTGCTTTCGGACACCGCCGTGCCGACCTGGCATGGAGCGCGCAAGCATCTGCCGTACGTGTTCGTCTCCTCCGCCAGCCTCGCAGCCGGTGGTGCTGCGATGGTGACGACGCCGACCTCGCAGACCGGCCCGGCACGCGTCCTCGCCGCCCTCGGCGTGATCGGCGATGTCGTCGCCATGCATGTCATGAAGGACACCATGCACCCGGCCGAAGCCGAACCGCTGGACACCGGCGGCCCCGGTGCCAAGCTGAAATGGGCGGAGCGGCTGGCGATCGTCGGCGGGATCGGCACGCTGTTCGCCGGCAATCGGCTCGTCGCCGCTGCCTCGGGAACGGCACTGCTGGCCGCCTCGGCGCTGACTCGGTTCGGGGTGCTCGAAGCTGGCTTGGAGTCGACGAAGGATCCCAAGCACGTCATCGAGCCGCAGAAGGACCGTCTCGCCGCCCGCCGTGCCGCCGGCATCACCGACGATTCGATCACGACAGCCGGCTGAACCTCCTTTCCCACAGGCGGGTGAGGTTTCGATCGCCGCTGCCGGGACGCCCGGTCACGCCCCGAACCGGTCAGGCCTCGAACCGGTCAGTTCCCGGCTGCCTCGGCGACTAGGGCGAGCACGGCAGCACCGTAGCGCTCGAGCTTGGCAGCACCGACCCCGCTGACCTCGCTCAGAGCGGCCCGGTCGGTCGGCCGGGCGCGCACGATACCGGTCAGCGTTGCGTCAGAGAACACCACATACGGGGGCACGCCCTGCTCCGATGCCTGCGCGGTGCGCCAGGTGCGCAGACTCTCGAACAGCTGCGCATCGGCACCGGTGAGCTCGGTTGCCGCCGTGGAACCGCGCCGCGCGCTGCTCGTCCCGGCCTGTGCGGTGCGGGTGCGCTGCACGTCCTCACGCAAAAGCACGGTTTCTTCACCGCGCAGCACCGGGCCGGCCGCCTCCGGGACGACGAGCACTCCGTAGTCGCCGACGGCCTGCAGCAGCCCGCGCGCCAGCAGCTGCCGGACGATCGAACGCCACACCGCCGGGGTGAGATCGGCGCCGATGCCCCACACGCTCAGCTCCTCATGCCGTGAAGCGGTCGAACGATCACTGACCCGTCCGCGCAGCACATCGATGATCTGCCCGGCTCCGTAGCGCTCCCCGCGCTGGCGGTCGAGGCGGATGACCGCTGACATGAGCTTCTGCACCGGCACCGTCGCATCCCAGGTGCGGGGCGGCTGCAGACACGTATCGCAGTTGCCGCAGGCCTCGGCGTCCTGGCCGAAGTAGCGCAGAATCTGCACCCGGCGGCAGTCGACCGTCTCGCACAGGGCGAGCATCGCCTCAAGGTGCTCGCGCTGACGCCGGCGGTGCGCCGCCGAACCCTCCGACTGGTCGATCATCCGGCCCAGCTGCACGACATCGCCGAGACCATAGGCCATCCACGCCGTCGACGGCAGGCCGTCACGACCGGCCCGGCCCGTCTCCTGGTAGTAGCCCTCCACAGATTTCGGCAGGTCGAGATGGGCGACGAAGCGCACATCGGGTTTGTCGATCCCCATCCCGAACGCGATCGTGGCGACCATGACGATGCCCTCCTCACGGAGGAATCGGCGCTGATTCTCCGCCCGCTCCACCTCGCTCAGACCCGCATGATAGGGCAGTGCGGCGAAGCCCTCGCCGCGCAGGAACTCCGCTGTCTGCTCGACGCTGCGGCGGGACAGGCAGTAGACGATCCCGGCATCCCCGGCATGCTCGATGCGCAGGAACTGCAGCAGCTGATTCCGCGCCCGGGACTTCGGTTCGATGCGGTACTGGATGTTGGGCCGGTCGAAGCTCGCAACGAAATGCCGGGCATCATCGAGCCGGAGGCGTTCGGTCAGCTCAGCGTGCGTCGCCTGCGTCGCGGTGGCCGTCAGCGCGATGCGCGGGATCCCGGGGAACCGGTCGGCCAGCACCGCCAAGCCCAGATAGTCGGTGCGGAAATCGTGGCCCCACTGCGAGACGCAGTGCGCCTCATCGATGGCGAACAGCGAGATCCGTGCACGCTCCAGCACTGCCAGTGTGCGCTCCTGAACGAGACGCTCAGGTGCCATATAGAGCAGGTCGAGCTCACCGGCGAGCAGCGCCGCCTCGACCTGCTGGACTTCCTCCCAGCTCAGCGTCGAGTTGAGGAAGGCTGCTGCAACACCGTTGGCGCGCAGCGCTGCGACCTGATCCTCCATGAGCGCGATGAGCGGTGAGATCACCAGCCCGGTGCCGTCGCGCACCAGTGCCGGCACCTGATAGCACAGCGACTTCCCACCACCGGTGGGCATGAGCACGACCGCATCGCCGCCGGCGCTGACATGCTCGACGATCTCCGCCTGATCCCCACGGAACGCGTCGAAGCCGAAGACCCCTTCGAGGATCTCCTGGGCGCTGCGGGTGCTTACGGATCCGCTGGTGCGGGTGTCTGAATCGCTCACCTGTCCAACCTATCGCGGCTACCGTCAAGGCGCCCGGGCTTCAGCGGCACGCGGGCTGGGGACATCACCGCCGGATGCTGATGCCGGGTTCGGCGCGCGTGCAGCCGATGACCGGGTGACCGGGCAGCTCACCGACGATGAGCAGCCCGCCGGAGGTCTGCGCATCGGCGAGCATGAGCACGTCCTCTTCGCTCACCCCGGCACCCACCTCGAATGTGCCGACCGACCGGGAGCCGTCGGCAGCAGGAGAGCCGTCGAGCTCCGAGCGTACCCAGTCGAGGTTGCGCCGCGTCCCACCGGGCACAAAACCCTCGGCCAGACTGCGCACCGCGGCATCGAGCACCGGCACCGCGACCATATCGATCTCCGCTCCGATGCCGGAAGCCCGGCACATCTTGTGCAGATGTCCGAGCAGCCCGAACCCGGTGACATCGGTCGCGGCGGTGACCCCGGCCTCGAGCGCGGCAGCTGAGGCCGCGGCATTGAGCGTCGTCATCGTCTCGATCGCCTCATCGAACACCTCGCCGGTGGCCTTGTGCCGGTTGTTCAGCACGCCCACGCCCAGCGGTTTCGTCAACGTGAGCGGCAGACCAGCCTCGGCGGCGTCATTGCGCAGCAGCCGGGCCGGGTCCGCGGTCCCGGTGACGGCCATCCCGTAGACCGGTTCGGGTGCGGTGATCGAATGCCCGCCGATGACCGGGCAGCCGACCTCCCCGGCGACCGCCACCCCGCCGGCGAGCACCTCGCTCATGAGCTCCATCGGCAGCAGCTCGCGCGGCCAGCCGATGAGGTTGATCGCCACGACAGGCACCCCGCCCATCGCGTAGATGTCCGAGAGCGCATTCGCCGCAGCGATCCGCCCCCAGTCATAGGCGGAGTCGACGACAGGGGTGAAGAAATCAGCTGTTGAGAGCACCGCCAGGTCCCCGCGCACCTGCACCGCGGCAGCGTCGTCGCCGTCATCGAGGCCGACGAGCACATCAGGTCCGGTCTGCCCGGTGAGTGCGGCGAGGGCGTCTTCGAGCTCGCCGGGAGGGATCTTGCACGCACAGCCGCCGCCGGCGGCCAACGATGTCAGTCGAGGTGAGGGCGTGTGCGCAGCTGTGATGTCCATGCCCGCGAGTATAGGCGGTGGTAGGTTGGAGCGTGGAGGCGTCCGGGTCCTGGTGGGCCCCCCGGTCTTCAAAACCGGTGAGACCGAGCACCTCGGTCTGGCGGGTTCGATTCCCGTCCGCCTCCGCCACTGGCTTCAGAGTCGAGGAGGATCGTGGAGGACCCGCGTCGCGCCATCCCGCGCACCGACCGGCTCATGGAGCATCCGCAGCTCATCGCCGCCAGCCGCTCACTCGGCCGCAGCGTGGTGCTCGGGCTCGTGCGCGCCGCCCAGGACCGTGCCCGCCGCGGGGAGATCCCCGCCGCCGAGGTGATCGAGACGGTGCTTGAGGCTGTCGGCTCCCAGCGGGCCTCCTCCCTGACCCCGGTGCTCAACGCCACCGGCGTCATCATCCACACCAACCTCGGCCGCGCCCCCTTGGGCGAGCCCGCCCAGCAGGCCCTGGCCGATGCCGCAGGGTACGTCGACGTCGAACTCGACCTGCCCTCCGGCGCCCGGTCCCGGCGCGGGGCCGCAGCACGGGCGGCCCTGCTGCAGCGCTGCCCGCATGCCGAGGATGCGCTCATCGTCAACAACGGCGCGGCCGCGCTGCTGCTGGCCGCCACCGCACTGGGCGGGGGACCGGCAGCCGGCGGAGGCGGGCAGGAGGGACCCGGCCACGGTGGGATCGTCATCAGCCGCGGGGAGTTCATCGAGATCGGTGCCGGCTTCCGGCTCTCCGACCTCATCACCGCTGCCGGCACGCAGCTGCGCGAAGTCGGCACCACGAATCGCACCCACCCAGAGGACTACGCCGCCGCCCTCGACGCTGGAGCCGGCTGCGTGCTCAAAGTCCACCCCTCGAACTTCGCGCTCACCGGCTTCACCGCCGCCGTCGAGACCGCCGCGCTCGCCGCACTGTGCCGTGAGCACTCCGTGCCCCTCATCGTCGACGTCGGCTCCGGACTGCTGAGCGCCGATCCCGTCCTGCCGGACGAGCCGAGCATCGAGGCGGCCCTGGCGGCGGGAGCCGATGCCGTCATCGCCTCCGGTGACAAACTCCTCGGCGGCCCGCAGGCCGGGCTGCTGCTCGGCACCTCTGAGACGATCGCCCGGCTCGCCCGTCACCCGCTGGCCCGCGCCGTCCGCGCCGACAAGCTCACCCTCGCCGCACTCGACGCTACGCTGCGTGCCGGCACCAGCCCGGTGCATGCGATGCTGCACGCCGACCCTGCTGAGCTGCGCCGCCGCACCGACGCCCTCGCCGCGCAGGTCGGCGGCACCGTCGTGGCACATGACGGCCGGGTAGGCGGCGGTGGCGGCACCGGCGTGCCGCTGCCGGGCTGGGCGCTCGCCCTGCCCGAGGACTTCGCCCCAGCCCTGCGCACCGGCGACCCGGCCGTCCTGCCGCGCGTCCATGACGGCAGCTGCCTCATCGACCTGCGCTGCATCCCCGCAGACCAGGACCCGGCACTCGCCGATGCCATCAGGGCTGCCGGCGGTCGCCTCGGGAACGGCAGATGAGCAGCTTCGTCATTGCCACCGCCGGGCACGTCGACCACGGCAAGTCGACGCTCGTGCGGGCACTGACCGGAATCGAACCCGACCGGTGGGCTGAAGAGCGCAAACGCGGGCTGACGATCGACCTCGGCTTCGCGTGGACGGCCCTGCCGTCGGGCCGTGAGGTCGCCTTCGTCGACGTGCCCGGCCACGAACGCTACGTCGGCAATATGCTCGCCGGCCTCGGACCCGTCCCCGTCGTCTGCTTCGTCATCGCCGCCGATGAGGGCTGGCAGGCGCAGTCGAGCGAGCACCGCGACGCGATCGCAGCCCTCGGCATCACGGCCGGTCTCATCGTCATCACCCGCCGTGACCGCGCCCCGGACGCCGTGCCCGAGGTGACGGCCCGGGCGCGTGCCGAACTGCGCGGCACCGGTCTGGCCGCCGCCCCGATCGTCGCCTGCTCCGGCGCCACCGGTGAGGGACTCGACGAGGTGCGCGAGGCTCTCGACGGCGTGCTCGCCGGACTGCCGGAGCCGGATCCTCAGGCGCGGCTGCGGCTGTGGATCGACCGGGCGTTCACGATCGCAGGGTCGGGCACCGTCGTCACCGGCACGCTTGCCGGCGGCACGGTGCGGGCAGGTGAGCGGCTGCAGCTCCTCGGGCAGGAGACCGGCGGGCTGCGCGAGATCACCGTCCGCGGGGTGCAGTCCCGCGGGGAGCCGTCGGAGGTGCTCGAACCGGTGTGCCGGGCGGCGCTGAACCTGCGCGGCATCCCGGCAGCCGAGGTGCACCGCGGGGATGCCCTCATCTCACCTGACTGGTGGGTCACCGACACCGTCGATGTGCGCTGGGCTTCCGGCGGGGCACTCGATGAGGGCAGCGAGCACATCACCGTCCACATCGGCACCGCTGCGATCGGTGCGCGGCTGCGGCCCTTCGATGCCGATCATGCGCGCCTGCAGCTGAGCCGGCCGCTGCCGCTGCAGCTCGGTGATCGAATGGTGCTGCGCGACTCCGGGGCGAAGATGGTTGTCGCCGGTGTGCAGATCCTCGACCTCGACCCGCCGCCGCTCACCCGGCGCGGGGCCGGGCGCAGTCGCGCTGCTGCGCTGGCCGAACTGCCGGCCGCCGGCTCGGTCAGGGCTGAGGTCGACCGCCGGCAGGCAGTCGAAGCCGAGACCCTCACCCGCTTCGGCCTCGACGTCAGCCGGCTGCCCGAGGGGGTCGTCACGGTCGGGCGGTGGCTCGTCGACGTCGACGCGCTGCGCCGGTGGGCGCAGACTCTGCGCGCAGCTGTCACCGCGCACCAGGCCGTCGATGCGCTGACACCGGGCATGACCCGCCAGGCCGCTGTGCACACGCTCGAACTCCCGCACCCGGATCTGCTCGATGCTGTTGTGCAGGTGGCGAAGCTGAACCAGCGTGACGGGATCATCTCCCCTCCGCAGCCGCGTGCCGACCTTGGGCGAGCGGAGAAGAGCATCCAGGCACTCGAGCGGCAGCTCAAGGCCACGCCGTTCACCGCGCCTGAGGCAGACGACCTGTCCCGCCTGGGCCTTGGGGCACGCGAGCTCGCCGCTGCCGAACGGGTCGGCCGGCTCATCCGCATCGCCGACGGTGTCGTTCTGCTGCCGAGCGCACCGGCCCAGGCGATGCGGGTGCTCGCGGGCCTCGGCCAGCCGTTCACCGCCAGCCAGGCGCGGCAGGCACTCGGCACCACCCGCCGGGTGGCGATCCCGCTGCTCGAACACCTCGACTCCCGCGGCTGGACCCGCCGGCGGGATGGGAACCTGCGCGAAGTCGTGCGCTGAGCCGGCAACGGTTGCCGTCCTTAGCAACACACGACTTCGCGTCCCGCGGTACTGATCATCGGTGTCCCACGAAGCCGTCGACAGCAATCGTGCCCATTAGCATGAGCGCTCCGCAGTTATATCGGTTATGCGTGAACCAGGCCTCCGCGGACGAAAACGTGACGCACCGATTTCTGCGGTTCCGCCAGCACAGTAATGTCATCGAGCGGATTGGCGTTCAAGAGGACAATATCGGCCTGAGCGCCTTCGCGGATGATTCCGAGTTCGCCTTCCTGATCCAACAGGCGAGCGGCCACTGTTGTCGCAGAACGCAGGACGGCACCAGCGGACTGGACTTGCGAACGGATCTCGAACTCTTTGCTCTGCCATTTCCACATGTCACCCAGCAGGTCAGAGCCGTACGCGATGTTGACCCCGCCCTGATCCGCGGCTTCGAGTGCCTTCAGGCCCGCGTAGAGCACACTGTCGACCTTGTCGGCGCTTGCCTGCGGCAGTCCGTGGCGGACTCCTTCGGCCTTCAACCGTTCATAAGTCACAAGAGTCGGCACGAGGAACGCGTCGTTCTCAGTGAAGAGTCTGATGCTCTCGTCATCGAGAAGGTTGCCGTGCTCGATAGAGCGGACCCCGAGCTTCAGCCCACGGTTGATCGCGCGGGCAGTGTAGGCGTGTCCGAGAACGTAGCGGTTTGAAGCGGCTGCCTCTTCGACGGCGGCCCGAATCTCCTCATCAGAGAACTGTGTAGAGTCGATTCGGTCGGTTGGCGAAGCGACGCCGCCCGAGAGCATGATCTTGATGTGGTCCGCACCTGTCCGCAACTGCATGCGAGCGGCCTTGCGGACTTCATCGACGCCGTCGCACACCGTCCCAATGTGCGGGCAGCACTGGTGCTGGTCGACGATGGACGTCCCCGGTCCGCGCATATCGGCATGGCCGCCGGTTTGAGACAGAGCCTTCCCGCCGAAGAACAGCCGAGGTGCAAGGAATAGCTGCTCTGCAGCTGCCCTGGCCAGCCCGAAGTCCGCACCTCCGGCATCCCGAAGCGTTGTGAAACCGCGTCGGAGAGCACCTTGCATCGTGTTGATGGCCGACGCGGTCAGGTATGCAGGCGACTCATCACCCAGGCGTCCAAGGTCTGCAGTATTGGCCAGAACGTGAACGTGACAGTCGATGAGACCGGGTATCGCGATCGCTCCTCCGGCATCGATTGAGGAGTCGGACTCGTTGTTTGCCGCACTGATGCTCGAAATTCGATCACCGTTGATCTGGATAGACTGCGGTTCAGACACGGTTTCGGTGACTGGATCGAGGATCCGCACGTTGGTGATAGCAGTGATTGATTCATCTAGGTGCATCCGGTCTCTCCTGCCGACAGATAAGCGGTAGCTGCTGTGTCTGGATCAAACGTAACCTGCTGCAAAGGTGTTTGCAATACGATGGCTGATGGCACCGTGCTCTGGATAGAGAAGCTCATTGGAGACCGGACTCCCTCTCCGGCGATTGCGCGTGTGCTCGGTGTCATCTCGTCTGAACCTGAGACTGCCGCGTTCGCGACTGCGCAGCAGGTCGCGACAATGGCCGGGGTCAACGTTGCTTCAGCGACGCGCTGTGCTCAGTACCTGGGGTATCGCGGCTGGCCGGACTTCGTGACCGACCTGCGTGGCCACTATCTCGCTACCCTCACTGCTGATCGCATTATGGGCCAGAGTGAAGCTGCTTTTGATCGCACAGTGAGTTCTTCGATCGCCGAAGACATTCGGATGCTTGAGCTCCTGCTGGAGGCGATCGACGAAGACGAGATGGTTGCGGCCGCTCGGATGATCGCCTCGGCTCGCAGTACGGCGGTCCTGGCGACCGGTTACTGTTCCGGGCCAGGCGGTGTGCTGGCGCATGGTGCGCAGCTTTTCGGGTTCAATGTCGAGCAATACGCCGGGTCAGCTACCGCGCAGATCAATGCTGCCAGGCGGCTCGGAGAAGACGATGTGCTCGTGGTCTTCAACGTCTGGAAGACCACCGACGTCATCAATCAGCTGGCACTGGAGGCCGCCTCTCGAGGTGTGCCTCTGCTCGTCATCGCCGATCGGTCGACTGCTGTGACTGAAGCCGCCGACCACTCCATTCTCGTGTCGAGCGGAAGTCCTCGGTACCTTCCGTCGATGACGGGAGTGTTCTCTGTTGTGCAGGCAGTGCTCAAGCTCATCGCCACTGAACATCGCGAGAACGTCGAGAAGAGCCTGCGTCGTGTCGATCAGCTTTGGCATGGGCTTGGCGTCGTGAAGGACGATCCGACTGCGTTGGACGTTTCTGCGATTCTTGACTGACGCTCGGGGCAGTCTGCAAAATTCCTTGCGCCACGGTGTGATTCGTGTAACTATTCACGCATGCTTATCAGCCGAACTGAGGAGGATCCGTGTCCGTGGTGAATATCAGTGTCCTGGTCGGGTACCTACTGCTCATGGTCCTTGTTGCTGCGTGGTTCTCTCGTAAGTCGGCGATGAAGGACGGCGAGGATTTTATGTTGGCCGGGCAATCCCTGCCACCGTGGGTGCTCGCTGGCACTCTGCTCGCGACTTTCGTCGGTTCCGGTTCGATCATCGGCGGAGCAAGCTTCATCTTCGCCAATGGGCCGATTCCGGGAGTCTTCTTCTTCCTGGGCACGTTCGTCGGAATCATCGCGCTGTCTCTGATGGCGAAGAAAGTGCGCGAGAATTCCTTCCACACCGTGCCAGAACTGCTGCGTGCACGGTTTGGTCAGGCCACGGGTGTCATCGGCACGATCGTCGTCCTCGTCGCATTCATCGGGATCGCCGCGTACCAGTTCACCGGGGCAGGCTACATCTTCAGCCTCATCACACCTCTGTCCGAGGTGCAGGGCACGCTCATCGCCGTTGTCGTCATCACCTTCTTGTCACTGTCAGGCGGACTGAAATCCGTGGCGTGGACCGACTTCCTCTCTTCAGCGCTGATCGTCATCGGTTTGCTGGCAACGCTGTACTTCGTTTTCGTGCATGACCTGGGCGGCTTCGGCGGCTATGTCAACCAGCTCGACCCGGCATTCCGCACAGTGACCGGAAAACTGACCCCGCTGCAGATCCTGGGTTACTTCCTCCCACTCTTCCTCCTGGTACTTGGCGACCAGAACATGCACCAGCGCCTTGCCGCTGCGCAGAGCCCGGCGAGCGCACGCAAGGCAACCGGGTTGTTCTTTATCGGTGCGATATTCATGGTGGCGCCAATCATTCTGCTGGCCTCGGCAGCGACGATCGTGAACCCATCGTCTGAAGCCGATATGGCGATCCTCGGGCTTGCGGCAGGGGACTTCACCCCTGCAGTCGTTGGGGCGACGCTCCTGGTTGCCGCCCTGGCGCTCATCGTCACAACCGGTTCGTCGTACCTGCTCACATGCTCAGGCAACATCGTCTACGACCTCGTGTTCCGTGGGCGCCGTCGCGAACCGTCGCACGAGCGCAGCCAGGTTGTCGTCGGCCGAATCGCAGTGGCTGCAGTTGCCGTGCTCGCCTTCGTCATGGTCCAGTTCTTCCCCACGCTGCTGGAACTGCAGATGTACGCCTACACGATGTACGGGGCCGCGGTGACGCCCACGGTGTTGGCGGCGCTGTTCTGGAAGCGTGCCAGCGCTGCGGGAGCAGTGGCATCCATGCTGATCGGCGGGATCGCGACAATCCTATGGGAGGTCTTCGGCCCCGCCGAAGAAGTCCGGTCGGTGGTCATCGCCGCTCCGATCGCCATCGTCGTGCTGATCGTCGTTTCGCTCGCAACGAAACCGGCCGCTATGGTCGATCGTCCTGCCCGGGTGTAGCGCTGCCTCGACAGCACAAGGCCCCGGTCGGAGATCGCGTGGATCTCGGACCGGGGCCCAGCCGTGCCCCTATGCGCGTGGGCACGTCACGACCAGCGGCCATCGCCTCGCCGGTGAGCTGGCGGCCGGTCGAGCTCAGATATCAGCGAGGAAGCTGATGGGATTCTCGATGCAGTCGGCGATGAACGTGATGAACTCGCTCGGCTCGCGGCCATCGCACACCCGGTGGTCGAACACGAACGACAGGTACATCACCTTGCGCACCGTCAGCTCGCCGTCGACCACCCACGGCCGCTCCTTGATGCGGCCCAGGCCGAGCATCGCGACTTCGGGCAGATTGATGATCGGTGCCGATCCGTCGACGCCGAACACGCCGTAGTTGTTCAGCGTGAACGTTCCGCCGCTCAGCTCGGAGGGGGCGAAGCGCCCGGTTGAGGCCCTGTCGACCTTGTCCCCGATCGCATCGCGCAGCTGCCGCAGTGTCATCCCGCCGGCACCGTGGACGACCGGGACCATAAGCCCACGCGGGGTGTCGGCGGCCAACCCGAGGTTGACGTCTGCGTGCACGCGGATCTCTCCGGCGGCCTCATCGACAGACGAATTGAGGATCGGCCACTTCTGCAGCCCGGCGGTGACGAACCGGGCGACGAGCGACATGACCGAGAACTTCTCACCGCGCTTGGCTTCGAGCTGCTTCTTGGCAGCCAGCAGCTCGGTGGCGTCGACGTCGAGCCAGATCGTGGCCTCTGGGACCTCCTGCCGCGAGCGGGACAGCCGTTCGGCGACGACCTTGCGCAGCCCGGTCAGCGGGATGACCGTGTCCGCGCCCGAGGCGGTGGCAGCTGGTGCCGCGGCGTCGCCTGCCTGTGTGCCGGTTTCGGAGCGGCGGGCGATCTCGTCCATGACGTCGCGGCGCATGACCATGCCGCCGGGTCCGGAGCCGGTGAGCTCTTTGGCGACGAAGCCGTTGTCGGCGGCCATCTTGCGCACCAGCGGTGAGACGACGCGGGAGAACTTCCCCGCGCCCGAGGCGCCGGTCGCCTCAGCCGAGGCAGGTGCGGCATCCGGGGCGGCCGGGGCAGGTGCGGCTTCCGGCGCGGCCGGGGCTTGGGCTGCTGGCTGCGGCTGGGCGGCCTGCTGACCGGTCTTCCTGCCGAAGCTGCGGCGGCCGGAGCGTGTGGCGCCGGAGACCTCCTTGGTGCCGTAGCCGATGAGCACAGCACCGGAGCCTTCGCTCTCCTCACCGGGACCGGGAGGTGTGTCATCGCCGTCGGTGGAGCGTAGTGCCGTGCCAGGCACGACGTCCTCGCCGCCGGCTGGCCCCGCAGCGTCAGCAGCACCGTCATCCGCGGCGCCGCCTCCAGCGCTGCCGGCGGCGCTACCTCCAGCGCTGCCGTGTTCGCCGCCGATCGTCAGGATCGCCTGGCCGGCGTGGACGGTGTCGCCCTCGGCGAAGTGCAGGGCGGTGACGACACCGGCATAGGGGCAGGGCAGGTCGACGACGCTCTTGGCGGATTCGACCTCGGCGACGATCTCGTCGATCGCGACGGTGTCACCGACTTCGACCTTCCAGCTCACCACCTCGGCCTCGGTCAGACCCTCGCCCAGGTCCGGGAGGATGAAGTCCTGGCCGGTGCTCGTGTGTGTGGCGGTCACAGCTCCCACTCCCACTTGTCCAGGGCATCGAGGATGCGGTCGGGTGTCGGCAGGTAGAACTCCTCGAGCTTCGGGGCCGGGAACGGCACGTCGAAGCCGGTGATGCGCAGCACCGGGGCGGCCAGCGAGGTGAAGCAGCGTTCGGTCACCCGGGCTGCCACCTCGGCGCCGTAACCGCAGAACTGCGCGGCCTCATGCAGCACAGCAGCGCGTGAGGTCTTCGCAACCGACGCGGCGACGGTGGCGTCGTCGAAGGGGGAGAGGCTGCGCAGGTCGATGACCTCGATCGATACGCCCTCCTCGGCACCGGCCTCAGCGGTTGCGAGCGCGGTGCGCACGGTCGGGCCGTAGGACAGCAGCGTGACATCGCTGCCCTCACGCACGACCTGCGCCTCATACATCGACGCGGTCTGCACCGGCAGGGTCAGCGTGTCCTTCGACCAGTAGCGGGACTTCGGCTCCATGAAGATGATCGGGTCCGGGCTTGCGATCGCCTCACGCAGCATCGAATACGCATCAGCCGGGTTCGACGGGGTGACGACCGTCAGCCCTGGGGTGGCGCACCAATAGGCCTCCGAGGAGTCCGAATGGTGTTCGACACCGCCGATGTCGCCAGCACACGGGATGCGGATGACGATCGGCAGCTCGACCTGTCCTCGGGTGCGATTGCGCATCTTCGCCACATGCGACACGATCTGCTCGAACGCCGGGTAGGAGAAGGCATCGAACTGCATCTCGACGACCGGGCGCATCCCGGCCATCGCCATGCCGACAGCGGTGCCGATGATCCCGGATTCGGCCAGCGGGGAGTCCCACACGCGCTCAGCGCCGAACTTCTCGCGCAGCCCGTCGGTGACGCGGAAGACACCGCCGAGCCGGCCGACGTCCTCGCCGTAGACGACGACGGAGTCATCGGCTGCCAGCGCATCGCGCAGCGCGGTGTTGAGCGCGGTCGTCATCGACACCGCGCGCGCGGCTGCCGCGGTCGCCTCGCCCGAGGCGGTGTTAGCCTGAGTGCCGGCGCTCGCCTGGGTGCCAGCACCGGCCTGGGTGCCGGAGGTCATCTGGGCGGTCATGACACCTCTTCCAGCTCGGCGGCCAGCAGGGCGCGCTGCTCGGCCAGGGCCGGGCGGGCGTGGGCGTAGACGTGGTCGAAGATCTCGAGCGGGTTGCGCTCGGCTTCGGTGTTCATCGCGTCGCGGACCTCGGCGGCGAACTCCTCGGCATCGGCGGCGATCGCCTCGACCGAGCCGTCATCGAGCGCACCTGTCTGGCGCAGGTAGGACTCCAGGCGCGCGATCGGGTCGCGGCGCTTCCAGATGTCGACCTCGGCGCCCTCGCGGTAGCGGGTCGGGTCATCGGAGTTGGTGTGTGCCTCGATCCGGTAGGTCAGGCCCTCGATCAGGGTTGGGCCGTCACCGGCGCGGGCTCGGTCGATCGCGGCGGTGACGACGGCGTAGACGGCGGCGACGTCGTTGCCGTCGACGCAGTAGCCGGGCATCCCGTAGCCGATCGCCTTGTCCGCCAGCAGGGTCGCGTTCGTCTGCTCGCGCAGCGGCACCGAGATCGCGTACTGGTTGTTCTGGATGAAGAACACCGTCGGGGTCTGCCACACGGCAGCGAAGTTGAATGCCTCGTGCGCATCGCCCTCGCTGGTGGCGCCGTCGCCCATGAACGTCAGCGTCGCGGTGTCCTCGCCGCGCAGCTTGGCGGCCATGCCGAAGCCGGCTGCGTGCAGGCCCTGGGTGGCCAGCGGGGTGGCCGCCGGTGCGGTGCAGTGGTCGTGCGGGTCGAAGCCGCAGTGCCAGTCGCCGCGGAAAGCCGCGAGGATCTCCGGCACCGGGATCCCGCGGGTGAGCAGGGCGGCGGAGTCGCGGTAGGTCGGGAACAGCCAGTCGGTGTCCGTCAGCGCAGACACCGCGCCGATCTCGCAGGCCTCCTGGCCGGCCGCCGACGGGTAGGTCGCCAGACGTCCCTGGCGGGTGAGCGCGGTGACCTGGGCTTCGAAGCGCCGGGCGATGACCATCCGGCGGTAGAGCTTGAGCAGCATGTCAGCCGAGGGCATGCGCAGACCGTCGGGTGCTTGGGCGTCGGTGACCTGGCCGGCTTCGTCGATGAAGCTGATCGGGTGCAGCGACGGCACCTCCCTGGCGGCGTCGGCAGAGCGTGGAATGTCGATAGTCATGCAACCATCGTCCTGTGATCGCGGTCACCGCACCAGCAGATCGGGCCACTGCCAGACGGGTGGCCGCGCGTCTGTGCAATATCGGACGATCGCGTGTGCGAGCTCACGGCTGCGGGGACGTTCGTCCACCGTGCCCGAGGCGGTCCGCGCCCGGGTGCCTGACTTCGCGCTGGTCAGCGGGCAGGTCCCGATGTGCGCTTGAGCTCACCGAGAAATGCAGCGCATGCGGCGATCGTGGCGAGCGATCCGGTGATGAGGACGATGTGCCCGGCCTCGGCTGCCATGCCGACGATCGCCGGTGCCGGGCCCGGTTCGCCGGTGCTGTCCTGGATCGCGTAGTCGATCGCTGAGATCCCATAGGAGGCGATGAGCAGGACGAGCCCGAGGGCGAGCGTGCCGACGCACACGGTGAGGATCCGCAGCGCCGCGCGAGCGGATCCGGTGATCACGGGCTGCTGCCTGGCAGGCTTGCTGTGCGGGGAGGGGGAGGTGCGGGACATGCACCCATCTCAGCACTCCGACCTGGGACCGGCCTGTGATGGCGCCTCCCACCACGCCCGAGGCGGTGGGCGCCTTTCCGTTCGGACGGTGCCCACCGCCTCGGGAACGGTGTGCCGGCTGGCGGTTCGCCAGCGGTGACTCAGACGTCGAGTCGGTTGCCGCGGGTCTCGCGGATGACGGAGACGGCGGCGAAGCTGATGACGGTGAGCACCATGATGTACACGGCGATCGCGAGTGAGGTCTTGAACTCCACCAGCAGGAACTCGGCGATCATCGGAGCGAAGGCACCGCCGAGGATCGCGCCGAGCGCGTAGCCGATCGACACGCCGGAGTAGCGGATCTTGGCCGGGAACATCTCGGCGTACATCGCCGACATCGGGCCGTAGGACAGGCCCAGGCCGATGGTGAGGATGAACAGGCCGACCGCGTAGAGCCACACGTTGCCGGTGTCGACGAGCATGAACGTCGGGATGATCGTGAGGAAGATGAGTGCGTAGCCGATCTGGAAGCTGCGCACGCGACCGATCCTGTCCGAGATCGAACCGCCGGCAAGGGTGAAGATGAGCCAGCCGAAGGAGGCGATCGTCGTCGCCAGCAGCACCGGCGGGCGCTCGAGGCCGATCGTGCCGCCCTGGTCGAGGGGTTTGGAGGCGTAGGCGGCGAAGAAGGCGATGACGAGGTAGCCGGCGGCGTTGTTGGAGATGAAGACGAGCGCGGAGAGGATGACCTCCTTGGCGTTGGTCTTCATGAGGCTGGCGAGCGGGGCGCTGGCCTCGGCGCGGCGCTCGGCGAGTTCGGCGAAGACCGGCGACTCCTCACACGAGCGGCGGATGAAGTAGCCGACGAACACGAGCGCGATCGAGAGCAGGAACGGGATGCGCCAGCCGAAGGCGGCGAACTGCTCAGGGGTGAGCACGCTGGAGATGGTGAACATGACGCCGGTGGCCAGGATCATGCCGACCGGCACGCCGATCTGCGGGTAGGCGCCGAAGATGCCGCGCTTGGACAGCGGTGCGTGCTCGACGGCGAGCAGGGCGGCTCCGCCCCATTCTCCGCCGGCGGAGAAGCCCTGCAGGATGCGCAGCAGGATGAGCAGGATCGGGGCGGCGATGCCGATCTGTGCGTAAGTGGGCAGCAGGCCGATGAGCGAGGTGGCCGCACCCATCATGATGAGGGTGAAGACGAGCATCGTCTTGCGGCCGAGCTTGTCTCCCAGGTGGCCGGCGACGACGGCGCCGAGCGGGCGGAAGAGGAAGGCGACGCCGAGGGAGGCCCACGAGATGATCTGGGCGAGTGCCGGGTTGTCCGAGCCGAGCGGTGCGAAGTACTGGGCGGCGAGGATGAGGCCGGCGGCCTGGGCGTAGATGAAGAAGTCGTACCACTCGATGGTCGTGCCGACGAGGGTGCCGACGAGGACTTTGCGCTCCTCGCGGGTGGTGGCGGTGGGCCGCGACGTTGCGGCCGAGGTGGCGGTCATGAGGCTTGCTCCAAAGGTGAGGTGCGGTGGGCCGGTGGGGTCGAGGCGGCACAGCGGTGTGCGCAGCAGGACGGACAGGATCGTCGGTGGCGGGTGGTGCCGCCAGGGGCGTTGATCGAACGGTCGATGGCCGACCATTCGGTCAGTAATGTTTGAAGCCTAAGCGCACGCAGCGGGATGCGGTAGCCCTGGACGTGAAATAGACCACATTCCGGACGGTTGTCCGGAATGTGGTGGAACGCCCTGTCAGGCGGGGTGCCGTGAGAGTTCGCAGGTGAGGCGGCTGCTCAGCTGCCGGGGCGGTGACTTCGATCGATTTCGGTAATCCATGCGTTGACCTCCGCAACGGCGTCATCGAGGGAGAGCGATAAGCCTCCGGACTCTGCGGCTCTGGCGTAGTCGCCTGTCCAGTGAGGCAGCGCGATGACGGTCGGCGGCCATTGTCGGGTGGGGAGAGAGAGTTCGCGGGCCTCCGCTTCGCGGGCGAAGAACACGGCGAGGGATGCGTCTCGCACGTCGGCAAGAGCGGGATATCGGGAATCCGCAATGAGGTCGCGGATCAGGAGCAGGTCGACGACGTCACGCGCTCGATCGTTCAGATAGTCCGGCGGTTCGTGTGGGTCTGAAACCGCGTGGAGTTTCTGCGCGACCTGGTATCGCAGTGCGATGCCGACCAGGGCGTCGGGGTCAGGTAGGCCGAAACCGGCCAGAGAAGGAGGGGCTACGCTTTCGGATTCCGCGCCGATGCCCGCTTCGTCGGGAGATATCTCGAAACGAACTCGTCGCCACGCGACGCCCCGAATCTCCAGAACGAGATCGAACCTGCGGGGTTTGATGAGCTTCGTCGGCGTTTCGATCACTTCGACTTCCTCGCGGCGCATCGTCACCGGGCCCCAGGGATGTTTCAAGGCGCTATCGAGTGACGTCAGGAACTCGTCCATGTCTCCACGCACGATCCCGTCCACGTCGCGTGTAGCACGCGCAGCAGCTGAGAGGCGGTGCTGCAAGAGCGTTCCTCCTTTGAGGAGGAACAGGCGCTGTCCGCTTGCATCGACCGCTCGCTGTACCGCTGCAATTGCGATTGACGAGGCGACCAGCCAGCTAAGTCTGCCTCCGCCTGCCTCGGCGCCCATTTTCCCTTCCGCCTGAGCGATCCACGTATTGAGGACTCGTGTGGATGCGGGTTGCTTCGCTTTGGGCTTGAGGTTGGAGAGGCTTTGAGAGAGCGGTGAGCGGATGTGGTCATCGCTCATGTCGGCTCTCCAGCTTTGCGGTCAGAGCAGTGTGTTCATCCTTCGTCAGATAGCCGCGGGCGTGTCCTCGATCAATCGCCTGGCGCACCAGATATGTCGGGGTACCTGAATCGATGCACTGTTCGACGGCAGTCGCAGGGGTCACCGTGGGTATCTCCTGCCACCAGGTCAGCTGCTGGGGAACCAGATCCTCGTAATGGACTGCGTATCCTTCGCCGCCCGCGCGTCGAATGCGTCGATGTCGTCCTACGGTGACGTGAATGCGACTCGGGTTGACATCGCTGATGCCATATGCGCTGAGCGCGGTCTCGTGTGAGAGGGCGGCTTCTGGGGCGCGCGTCCAGAGTACGGCGAGCATGTACGGATCGAATTCCCCCACAGGGAAACGAGGGAACCTGTACACGCCGAAGGCGACGCGGTCGAGGGTGCCTCGGTGAACCAGCATCTGCAGGGCATGTTTGCTTACGCCGTGCTCGGCTGCCTGCTGAGCGGTCACGAATCCGTGTTGGTCAACTGCGATCTCCCACAGATCGTCGCGGGCCAGGCTCTTAGATGCCATGGCAAAAGTATAACGGAAGTGAAACACTTTTGATACCCCGCCTCGCGTGGACTGGCAGCTTGCCTGTGATGGAAGCGAGGCTCAGCTGCCGGGGCGGTGGCCGTCGACCTCGTCGAGCACGAGCAGCGAGCGGGTCGAGACGATGCCGGGGATCTCATGGACCTGGCGCAGGATCACCTGGGACAGCTCGGTGTTCGACGGCGCGTTGACGGTCAGCAGGGCGTCGATGTCGCCGCTGACGGCCTGGACCTTCTCGACGAAGGGCAGGGCGGCGAGGTCGTCGCGGACATCGAGCCAGGGCCGTTCGCCGATCTTGACGACGACGACAGCCGAGACCGTCATGCCGAGGGCGGCTTTGTCGATGTCGGCGGTGAAGCGGCGGATCGCGCCCGAGGCGATGAGCGCGTTGAGCCGGGAGTGGGCGGCGGAGCGGGAGATGTGCACGCGCTCGGCCAGCTGCCGGATCGAAGAGCGGGAGTCGGCGACGAGGGCCGCGATGATCCGGCGGTCGACGTCATCGATGTCACGCGCCATGTGCAGAGTCCTCCCGTCCGGATTGGCCAACAGCTTAGTACCCATGACAATAACTGACCGAACGGTTAGTATGAAAAGCGCTGCCCGCGCACCCAGCGGCGGGCGCGACGACGACGTCGATCTCAGGAGCCGCCATGACCGAAATCCTCACCTCCTACGCCTGCGGGACATGGACTGCCCCCGCCGCCGACACCTCGGGCACGGCCCAGCCCTCCGTGCGCACGATCTGCGACCCGGCCACCGGCACCGAACTGGCCGGTGTGTCCTCTGCGGGCATCGACTTCGCCGCCGTCGTCGCCCACGCCCGCGACACCGGCGGACCGGCCGTGCGCGCGCTGACCTTCCACCAGCGCGGCGTCATCCTCAAGGCCCTGGCCACCTACCTCAACGAGCGCCGCGACCGCTACCACGCCATCTCACTGACCACCGGCGCGACCGCCCGCGATGGCCTCATCGACATCGACGGCGGCATCTCGACGCTGTTCTCCTACTCCTCGGTCGCCCGCCGGCATATGCCGAACTCGACCGTCTACCTCGACGGCGGCGTCGAGCGCCTGTCGAAGCGGCAGACGTTCGCCGGCCAGCACATCTGCACCGCCCGTCCGGGAGTGTCCGTGCAGATCAACGCCTTCAACTTCCCCGTCTGGGGGATGCTGGAGAAGTTCGGGCCGATGTTCGCCGCCGGCCAGCCGGTCATCGTCAAGCCGGCCACCAACGGCGCCCAGCTCACCCACGCCGTCGTCACCGACATCATCGACTCCGGCCTGCTGCCCGAAGGCGCGCTGCAGCTCATCTGCGGGTCGACCGGCGACCTCTTCGACCACCTCGGCGAGCAGGACACCATCGCCTTCACCGGTTCGGCGACCACCGCCCGGACGCTTGCCTCGCATACCTGCGTGACCGAGCGCGGCACCCGCTTCTTCGCCGAAGCCGACTCGCTCAACTTCTCCCTCCTCGGCCCTGACGCCGGGCCCGGCAGCGAGGAGTTCGACCTCTACGTCCGCCAGCTTGTCACCGAGATGACCGCCAAGGCCGGCCAGAAATGCACCGCCATCCGCCGTGCGCTCGTGCCCGCCGAACACCTCGACGCCGTCGCCGAGGCGGTGTCCGGCAAGCTCGCCGGCGTCACCGTCGGCAGCCCGCACGACGAGGCCACCCGCATGGGCCCGCTCGTCTCCGCTGACCAGGCTGACGATGTGCGCGAGGCGATCAGCACCCTGACGGCCGCCGGCGCCGAGGTGGTGTGCGGCGGCGAGGCGACCCGCACCTCGGGCGAGGGGTCAGGTTCGCGCGCATTCGTGCCCCCCACCCTGCTCAAAGCCGCCGCTGACGTCGACGCTGTTCACGACGTCGAGGCCTTCGGCCCGGTCGCCACGCTCGTGCCCTACCGCTCGCTTTCCGAGGCCGTTGAGATCGCCGCCCGCGGCCGCGGCTCGCTCGTCGGTTCGGTCGTCAGCCACGACCCCGAGGTCGTCCGCGAGGTCGTCCTCGGCACCGCGCCCTGGCACGGCCGGATCCTCGTGCTCGACCGCGACGACGCAAAGGAGTCGACCGGCCACGGCTCACCGCTGCCCACCCTGGTGCACGGCGGGCCCGGCCGCGCCGGCGGGGGAGAGGAGCTCGGCGGCATCCGCTCGGTGCTGCACTACATGCAGCGCACCGCCATCCAGGCCTCACCCGATATGCTCACCGCGATCACCGGCACCTGGACGCCCGAAGCGGCCCGCCGGACTGAGGGCGGTCACCCCTTCGGCAAGGACTTAAGCGAGCTGCGCATCGGCGACACGATCGTCGGCGGCCCGCGCGAGGTGACACTCGAAGACGTCGAGCACTTCGCCGAATTCACCGGCGACACCTTCTACGCCCACACTGATGAGGAGGCCGCAGCCGCCAACCCGTTCTTCCCCGGGCGTGTGGCCCACGGCTACCTCGTCGTCTCGTTCGCCGCCGGCCTGTTCGTCAAGCCCGAGCCCGGCCCGGTGCTGGCGAACTACGGCCTGGAGAACCTGCGCTTCATCACCCCGGTCTCACCGGGAGATGAGCTGACTGTGACGCTGACGGCCAAGCAGATCACCCCGCGGGAGACCGATGAGTACGGCGAAGTCCGCTGGGATGCGCTGGTGACGAATCAGGACGACGACATCGTCGCCACCTACGACGTGCTCACCCTGGTCGAGAAGGAAGCCGGGAAGAGCAAGAGCTGAGTACTGGGATGGCCCCGCTACGTAAGAAGAGCGGTCGCTGCACTGACAGTCAAACAGCGAGCACGATGTCATAGCGAAATATACGGTTGCGGTCTGCCAAAACTAATAAAAAAGACGTCAGACGAGCATAGGGTAATCCGAGGCAAAGTGAGGCTAGGTATTTTGCTTACCTGCGAGGACTGCTGGTCTACCGCGCAGAGGTAAGCTCAGCATAGGCATTATACGAATGCGACACCATGGTCGTGTTGGATGACTAGATATCCGCGGAATGCTGGCGTACGCTGGCGAGGTACAGAGTGCTGTCAACCTCCTGGGGGAAACTATGCGAATTGAATCAGCAAGCAAGACAATACAGAGTTGTTTTCGTGAATGTCTGTATGATGTTCCGGCTTTCCAACGATCGTACAGTTGGGGAAGAGCTGAGCTCGAGGACTATTGGAACGACGTAGTCCTCGCCGCAGGCAACTTCTTTTTCGGAACGACAGTCACTTGGATCAGTGAGAAGCGTGATCTTTTCAATAATACGTATTCTTTAATTGACGGACAGCAGCGGATAACGACGTCCGCGATCGCGCTGTCTGTCGTGCGGGATATGGCGCGTATCCTGGCTGATGAGCATGACGAAGATAATGAATTGGCAGAAGAGGTGAAGCAACTACGAGAGCTAGAACAGAATGTTCAAGGATACTTGATTGCCAGAGATGATGACGCGCAAGAGTATCCGATTCTGAAGCGCCCAGAGAACATGTTTTGGGAGGTAATTCAGAGACCAAATTCGATTCCATCGGGAAATGTCTGGGATCATAGCGCCCGCAGGATTGGTCAAGCGCGGTCGTATTTTGAGCAAGAAGTGCGCAAATCTGTGGAGGGCGGAACTCTGCAAGAGCGTAATGTCCGGCTGCGGAATATCCGGAACAATATTCTGCAGGCACGCATAATTCAGGTTGAGCTCGATTCGGAAGAAGATGCGTTCCTTGTTTTTGAAACCCTGAACACTCGGGGGAAGGAGTTGCAGCTGGCGGATCTAATTAAAAATATGTTGACTCGCGGTGCCGCATCAAGTTCTAGCGATCAGCAGGCTGTTTCGAATAGATGGAAGTTACTCGAGAGTCGGGTGCTTTCGGAGGATGACAATCAGCCGATGATGGATCGCTTTATTTGGCAATCTTGGAATTCCAGGTACACAGCAGTTAAGGAGCCGGAGCTCTACAAGCGGCTGAAAGAAAAGCTCGGAGCAGATTCTGCTGCGCACTTGGCATACTTGGAAGAGTTAGAACTTGACGCGAAAACATATCGACACCTGCATGATTCCTCGTTTGAATTCCCTCGGCGGCAAAAGCCGGCTCCTCGTGGACCTGCTCCGGCGCTGACAATGCCAGAAGTGCAAGACAGCATTCGGGCTCTAGCCCTGTTCAACGTCACGGTGGCGAACTCTGCCGTTTTGGCGCTTGTGCGCAAGTATGACGCAGGTAGCTTATTGCCAAAGCGCCAACTCCTGAAGGCATTGCGTGCAATCGAAAATTTTCATTTCCAATATACGGCTTTGGCTTCGGGTGGTTCCACCGGAGGGACTAGGTCTAGATACAACGTCTTTTCGGTGAAGCTAGAGGAAGCTGAATCGCGGCAAGAGGTGTCTGTTGCCGTCGCGGATCTAATCGAGAAACTTCGTAATGGCTTGCCAACGACGGCGCGTGTTGAACAGGGATTTAAGCGCCTATTCTATGGGCCTTCGGAACCACGCCTGACGCAAGCACAAAAGAACTCCTCGCGCCCGGCCCTCATACGTTATGTGCTATGTCGTATCGCCCAATTCAAAAAAGAGCTCCCTGCGGGAGCCGAGCAGTCGCGGTGGACTATTGAACATATTCGTCCGCAGAGTCTTGCGGCTGACGGCCCGAGCTCGGCTGAGTATTCAATCGGTAATCTAGTACTTCTTTCCGAGCAGGCAAATAACTATTTAGGGAACGCGAATTGTTCGGATAAAAAGAATATGCTTCGAACCCACAGTGCGCCGAAAGACGACACGCTTTTGGCGTGGATTGATGACGAAAATCGCTCCGTGATCGACAAGTCTGAGATTGAGCAACGCACTCATGAATTGGCCTGTTTGGCTGTCGAGTCGGTTTGGACGCTGAGTCAATGAGTTCGTTACGAATTCTCTAGGTCTGTTCGCCAGGTCTGACGTTGCTTCCGGGGGTTCTGGATGCTTTTGCGCGCAGGGCGGTCTCTAATCCGTTCGCTGACATCGGAGCGTGCGCTCAGGCCCGCAGCCCCTCGAATGCGATCGTCGCCACCGCGTCGGCAACGGTTTCGGCGTCGCGGTCGGGGCGCGGCCGGTACCACTCGGTCAGCGAGTTGACCATGCCGAAGAGCAGGCGGGTGATGAGTCCGGGATCGATGTCGCTGCGCAGGGACCCTTCGGCGATCGCTGCCTCGACGAGTGCGCGGGTGCGCTCATCGATCTCACGGCGCTTCTCCAGCGCCCGCCGCTCTGCCGCCGAGGTGCCGCGCACCCGCAGCAGCAGGGCGACGGAGTCGCGGTAGGTGATGAGCACTTCGACGCTGCCGCGGATGACCGCCCGCAGCCGTTCTTCAGCCGAGATCTCGGTGCGAGCGTCCTGGGAGTCGATGACGGCGAAGAGCTGATTGAGGCCCTGGGCGATGGCCTGCTCCAGGAGGTCTTCCTTCGAGCCGACATGATGGTAGATCGCCGACTTCGTGATCCCGAGCTCGCGGGCGAGTGCGTCCATCGACGTGCCGTGATAACCGCGCTCGTTGAAGATCTCGATGGAGCGCTCGATGAGCGTTTCGCGGTCGTATCCGGGCCGGCCGCGCCGTCGCGGTGCCCCCGTCTGCACAGTCATCCCACCATCCTAGGACGAAAGCGGAGCCGCGCGGCCGCAGCGAACACACCTCGTCCGCCGCGACCGCATCTGCCTATCGGATGTCCTCGCGACGGTCGATGATGCGCTTGAGCTTGCCGACCGAACGCTGCAGCGTATCGGGATGGACGATGATGACCGTCGAGGACACCCCGACCGTCTCCTTGATCCGTGCGGCGAGCTGACGCTCGAGTGCCTGCCAGGTGCTCGTCGGCAGGTCCGGACGCGCCTCGACCTCGATGGTGAGCTCATCCATGCGCCCTGGGCGGGTGAGGACGAGCTGGAAGTGCGGGCTGAGCTGCTCGAAGTCGAAGATGACCTCTTCGACCTGTGCCGGGTAGAGGTTGACGCCGCGGATGATGATGAGGTCATCGGAGCGTCCGGTGATCCGCGACATCCGCCGGAATGCCGGCCGCGCGGTGCCCGGCAGCAGGCTGGCCAGATCGTGGGTGCGGTAGCGGATGATCGGGGTGGCCTGCTTGGTCAGCGAGGTGAAGACGAGCTCGCCTTCTGTGCCATCAGGCAGCACCTCGCCGGTGAACGGGTCGACGATCTCGGGGTAGAAGTGATCCTCCCAGATCGTCGGGCCGTCCTTCGTCTCCGCGCACTCCATCGCCACACCTGGGCCCATCACCTCGGAGAGGCCGTAGATGTCGACAGCGTCGAGGCCGAAGGTCCGCTCGATCTCCCGGCGCATCCCATCCGTCCACGGCTCCGCGCCGCACACTGCGGTGCGCAGCGAGGATTCGGCCGGGTCGATGCCCTGCCGGGCGAACTCATCGGCGATGGTGAGCAGGTAGGTCGGGGTGGAGGTGATGATCTCCGGCTGGAAGTCCTGGATGAGCTGCACCTGGCGCGGGGTCTGCCCGCCGGAGATCGGCACGACGGTGTAGCCGGAGCGCTCCGCGCCGGTGTGCACGCCGAGCCCGCCGGTGAACAGGCCGTAGCCGTAGGCATTGTGCAGCATCTGGCCCGGCCGGGCGCCGGCGGCCCGCAGCGACCGGCCGATGAGTGCCGACCAGCGGTTGATGTCGTCGTTGGTGTAGCCGACGACGGTCGGCTTGCCGGTGGTGCCCGAGGATGCGTGGATGCGGGCGACCTGGTCGCGGGGCACGGCGAACATCCCGAAGGGGTAGTTGTCGCGCAGATCGGACTTGCGGGTGAAAGGCAGCTTCTGCAGGTCCTCCAGACTCTGAATGTCATCGGGATGCACATCGGCCTCGGCGAACGAGCGCCGATAGTGCTCCACGTTCTCATAGGCGTGGCGGACACTGGCCTTGAGCCGTTCGAGCTGCAGGGCGCGCAGCTCATCGAGGCTCATCCGCTCCTCGGGGTCGAGGGTCTGCGGGTCCGGCGCCTGCCCGAGGTGCCGCTGGGCACCCGTTCCCGAGGCGGTGGTCGTGGAGGGGGCGGTGGTGTCGGCCATGAGGTGAGGACTCCTTCGTCTCAGCGGCAGGGGAGCGGGTTGGTTGGGGAGTGGGTCAGCGGGCGGCCGGCGGTGCCGGCAGGGTGCGGGAGCGGCCGCGGTAGACGGCGATGAGCTCGTCGCCGCGGAACACCTCGACGTCGTAGATGCCCGAACGTCCGGTGGCGGCCACGCGCTTGCCGTGGGCGGTGAGCGTGTCACCGGTGCGGCTCGGGCGCAGGAAGGTGATGTCCCCGCCCGAGGCGACGGTCACCGAGCCGATTTCGTTGCAGGCCATCGCGAAGGTCGTGTCGGCGAAGAGGAATACGTAGCCGCCGTGGGTGATGCCGTGGCCGTTGACCATCGTCTCGGTCACCGTCATCGAACAGGTCGCGTACCCGTCGCCGTGGTCGTCGAGGGTGATCCCGAGGTGGCGGGAAGCCAGATCGTTGGCGTACATCGCCTCGGGGCCGGTGTGCTCGTGGCCGCCGATGAGGTGAGGGGCGGGCTGGGTGTCGGTCATGGGGCTCCTCCTTGAGCACGCGGCGATTAAACGACCATTTGGTCATTAAATGTCCACCCTCGAGGACTGTGCTGTCAACCACACGGGCCGAACATCTCGGAATGCGCACAGATTTTCCTGTTGCGAGGCCCACGTCACACCGGTTACTATTATCTGAACAAATGGTCAGTAATTCTGATCTGCAGAGGAGCAACGATGCACACCGCAGACCGCCCGGCACCCGCTGCCGTACCCACCCAGCACGGCCAGCCCGACACCACCGAGGCACAGGCCGAATTCGACGCCCGGATCGCCGCCGAAGGCCGGATCGAGCCGCGCGACTGGATGCCCGAGGCCTACCGCAAGACCCTCATCCGGCAGATCGGCCAGCACGCCCACTCCGAGATCATCGGCATGCAGCCGGAGGGCAACTGGATCACCCGCGCGCCCAGCCTCAAGCGCAAGTCGATCCTCATGGCCAAGGTCCAGGACGAAGCCGGCCACGGCCTCTACCTCTACTCGGCCGCTGAGACCCTCGGCATCGACCGCGACACCATGACCGAGCAGCTCATCGAAGGCACCGCCCGGTACTCCTCGATCTTCAACTACCCCACCCCCACCTGGGCGGACATGGGCGCGATCGGCTGGCTCGTCGACGGTGCCGCGATCTGCAACCAGGTGCCGCTGTGCCGCGCCTCGTACGGCCCCTACGCCCGGGCGATGGTGCGCATCTGCAAGGAGGAGTCCTTCCACCAGCGGCAGGGCTTCGAGATCCTCTACGAACTTTCCCACGGCACCGAGGCGCAGAAGGCGATGGCCCAGGACGCCGTCGACCGCTGGTGGTGGCCCTCGCTCATGATGTTCGGCCCACCGGATGCCGACTCGCCGAACTCAGCACAGTCGATGGCCTGGAAGATCAAGCGCTTCTCCAACGACGAGCTACGCCAGCGCTTCGTCGACATGACCGTCCCGCAGTCCGAGGTCCTCGGCCTCACCCTGCCGGATCCGGACCTGAAGTGGAACGAAGATCGCGGCCACTACGACTTCGGCGAAATCGACTGGACGGAGTTCAAGGAGGTCCTCAAGGGCCGCGGACCGTGCAACCACCTGCGCATCGCCAACCGCAAAGCCGCCCACGACAACGGCGCATGGGTGCGCGAAGCGGCCAGCGCGTACGCCGCCAAGCAGTCCCGTCGCACTGCCGACGCCTACCAGGAGGCCAGCTGACATGACCAACCCGACGACCGCCTCGGGCACGGAGAACACCACCACCGGCACGCCGGCAGGCAGCACGCCGACCGGCGGCTGGCCGCTGTGGGAGGTCTTCATCCGCTCCAACCGCGGGCTCTCCCACGTCCACGCCGGCTCCCTGCACGCCGCCGATGCGCGCATGGCCCTGGCCAACGCGCGCGACCTCTACACCCGCCGCAGCGAAGGCGTGTCCCTGTGGGTCGTGCCAAGCGAGCAGATCACCGCCTCGGAACCGGACTCGAAGGACTCCTACTTCGAACCGGCTGCCGACAAGGTCTACCGCCACCCGACCTTCTACACCCGCGCCGAGGGGGTGCCGCACCTGTGAGCACCGAGACCAACCCCACTCCCGAAGCCGAGGCGCACGCCCCGGAGGCGTACGAGACCGTCGAGCCGGCACCGCCTGTCCAGCCGGCAGCCCAGGGCATGCCGACCGTCGGCGACGAACTCGAAGTCGACCCGCTGCTGCCTGGCGCCGGCGTCCCGCTGACAGCCACCATCACCTCCGTGCCGAGTGAGGACGTCGCCCGCTACGCCCTCATGCTCGGCGATGACGCGCTCATCACCGCCCAGCGCCTCGGGGAGCTCGTCGCCAAGGGACCTGAACTCGAAGAGGACATCGCGCTGACGAACATCGCCCTCGACCAGCTCGGGGCCGCGCGCATGTTCCTCCAGTACGCCGGCCGCGGCCTGGACAAGACCGAGGACGAGCTCGCGTACTTCCGCGACGAAGCCGAATTCCGCTCCTGCGCGCTGGTCGAACAGCCCAACGGCGACTTCGGGCAGACGATCGCCAAGGTGCTGCTCACCAGCCTGTACCAGCAGCTGCTCTACCGCGGCCTGCTCGACTCCAGTGATGAGTTCCTCGCCGCGGTCGCTGCGAAGTCGATCAAGGAAGTCGACTACCACGTCGAACACGCGAGCATGTGGACCGTGCGCTTGGGCGACGGCACCGAGGAGTCCCACCGCCGCATGCAGGCCGGCCTGGAGATGATGTGGCCCTACGTCGACGAGCTGTTCAACGACAGCCCGTGCGCAGACCTCATCGACTCCGGTGTCGCCGTGAGCCCGGCCAGCCTGCGCGAGGAGTTCGACGCCCGGCTGGCTGAGATCCTGCAGACCGCGACGCTGAGGGTCCCGGAGATCCCGCCGGCGCGCGGGCAGGGACGCTTCGGCCTGCACTCACCGCACCTGGGCTACATCCTCGCCGAGATGCAGGTGCTCGCCCGCCAGCATCCCGGCGCCACCTGGTGAGGAGTACCGATCGTGATGGCCACCGAGACCGCCGCCCCGATGACCGAACCGGCCGAGACCGCCGAGGCGATCGTGCGCTCCGTGCGCTCCGTGTGCGATCCGGAGATCCCGGTGCTCACGATCGCCGACCTCGGGATCCTGCGCTCCGTTGAGGTCGAAGCCGCCGCCGAGGCGGACGAGACCGCCGAGGGCAAGGAGACCGGCGAGGGCAAGGAGACCGGCGGGACCGCCGGGCTGCGCGCCCACGTCGTCATCACCCCGACCTACTCCGGCTGCCCGGCGATGGAGACGATCCGAGTCGACGTGCAGCGCGCCGCACGCGCCGCCGGTGCCACCGAGGTCGATGTCGAACTCGTCTTCTCACCGGCCTGGACGACCGACTGGATGAGCGACGAGGGCAAAGCGAAGCTCGACGCCTACGGCATCGCCCCGCCGACCGGAAAAGCCGCCGCCGGCCCGATCGGGCTGAGCATGGCCGTCAAATGCCCGCTGTGCCACTCGCTCAACACCACCGAACTCTCCCGCTTCGGCTCCACAGCCTGCAAAGCGCTCTACCGCTGCAGCGACTGCCTCGAGCCCTTCGACTACTTCAAGGTGCACTGATGACCGCAGCCTCTGACACCCAGACCACCAGCCCAGCCGAGAACCCCACCGCACCCGCCCCGGAGACCGCGGCCCCGCCTCGGCAGCGGCTGCGCTTCCACGACCTCGAAGTCAGCGGGATCCGCGAACTCACCGCCACCGCCGTCGAAGTCAGCTTCGCGGTGCCCGAGGAGCTCTCCGAGGAGTTCTCCTACATCCCCGGCCAGCACATCGCCCTGCGCACCACCATCGATGGCACCGAGATCCGCCGCAGCTACTCGCTGTGCGCACCCCCGGACGGCAAGACCCTGCGCATCGGCGTCAAGGAAGTCGCCGACGGCCTGTTCTCCACCCACGTGCGCAACGACCTGTCCATCGGCGACACGATCGCGGTGATGAACCCGCAGGGCAGCTTCACCTCCCGGCTGACGAAGACCGACACCGGCCGGATCGTCGCGATCGCCGCCGGCTCCGGCATCACCCCGGTGATGTCGCTGGCCGCCTCGGTGCTGCGCACCCACCCGGGAGTGCACTTCACGCTCATCTACGGCAACCGCACAAGCACCGACGTCATGTTCCTAGAAGACCTCGCCGACCTCAAAGACGCCCACATGGGCCGCTTCGACGTCCACCACTTCCTCTCCGGCGAGGGCCGCAACGCCGAGCTGTACTCCGGGCGTATCGACGAGGACAAGCTCACGCGGCTGCTCGAACTCGTCATCCCGCCCGAAACCGTCGACGAATGGTTCCTCTGCGGCCCCCTGCCCCTGGTCGAGATGGCCCGCACCACGCTTGACGCCCACGACGTCGACCGCTCACGGATCCACTTCGAGCTCTTCACCACCGGCAGGGAGGGCGAAGGCCGCGCAGGTCCGCGCAGGCCGCGCCGGGCGACCACCACCTCGGGACCGGTGCGCACCGTGACCTTCACCCTCGACGGCCGCACCGGCAAGGCCACCACCCCGCAGGACAACCCCGACACGATCCTCTCGACCGCCCTCACCACCCGGCCCGACGTGCCGTACGCGTGCGCCGGCGGGGTGTGCGGCACATGCAAGGCCAAGCTCATCACCGGCACCGTCGACATGGCCGACAACTACGCGCTCGAACCCGATGAGCTCGACGCCGGCTACGTGCTCACCTGCCAGTCCGTGCCCACCAGCGACAGCGTCGAAGTCGACTACGACCAGTAGCAGGCCAGGCTCCCCGAAAGGACCCCATGACCACCATCACCTCCACCCACTACAGCCCCGACGACGCCGCGCACACGCCGGCCGGGGCCGGGCCGGTCGCCGAGATCGTCCTTGACGGAGCTGCCTCACGCAATGCGCTCGACGCTGACGCCCTCGATGCGCTGCTCGACCACGTCGAAGCACTGCTGCCGCTCATCGACGAGGGCACGGTGCGCGCACTCATCCTGCGCGGAGAGGGCACGGTGTTCTGCTCAGGCCGCGACATCGCAGGCGTCGACGTCGAAACCGATGACGCCTACGAGTTCCTCAACAGCGACTTCTGGCCGGTCTTCGACACCATCCGGTCCCTGGAGATCCCCGTCATCGCCGCCGTGCAGGGCGCAGCGCTCGGCCTGGGCTACGGGCTGGCGGCAGCCGCCGATGTCATCTACGCGGCTGAGGATGCGAAGTTCGGATCGCCGTTCGCCGCGATCGGCGCGATCCTCGACTCCGGCGCCCACGCCGTGTTCGTCGACCGGCTCGGCTACCACCGCACCATGGACCTCATCCTCACCGGCGACTTCATGACCGGCACCGAGGCGGCGGCCACCGGGGTCGTCTCACGTGCGGTCCCCGCCGGTGAGCTGCTCGACTTCGCCCGCCAGAAGGCCGCGAAGATGGCCGCAGGACCTGCCGAGACGTTCCGGATGGAGAAGTACTTCACCCAGAACCTCGCCGATGAGCGCACCCGCCTGGCCCAGGTGTGGGACACCGAGGCGTTCATGCAGGAGCGCGCCCGGACCAGCGATGACTACCGCGAGGGATTCACCGCCTTCCAGGAGCGCCGCAAGCCGAAGTTCAGCTGAGGCTGACTCAGCTGGTGGGGTCGGGGGCGGTGCCCTCACCCCACGGGCGGTCGCTGAGCGACTCGCGGCCGTGGGCGGTGTGCCAGCCGGAGGTATCCGGGCCGAGCGGGACGATGCCGGTCGGGTTCACCGACGTCTGGACGATGTAGTAGTGGTCCTTGATCTGCTGGAAGTCGACCGTGTCACCGAAGCCGGGCATCTGGAACAGGTCGCGGGCGTAGGCCCACAGGTTCGGGAAGTCGCGCAGCTGCTGGCGGTTGCACTTGAAGTGCGAGTAGTACACGACGTCGAAGCGGGCGAGCGTGGTGAACAGGCGGACATCTGCCTCGGTGATCGCTGCACCCATGAGGAACCGCTGGTCCTGCAGGCGGGCTTCGAGCGTGTCGAGTGCGGAGAACAGCCGCTCGAAGGCCTCATCGTAGGCCTCCTGGGAACCGGCGAACCCGCACCGGTAGACGCCGTTGTTGACCTCGGTGAACACCCAGCGCATGAGCTCGTCCATCTCCTCCCGCTGCGCCTCCGGGTACAGGTCGGGGGCACCTGCGCGGTGGTAGGCGGTCCACTCGGTCGAGAAGTCGAGCGTCATCTGGTTGAAGTCATTGGTCACGACCTGGCCGCTGTCGATCTCGACGATCGCCGGCACCGTGATGCCACGCGGGTAGTCCGGGTAGCGGGCGAAGTACGCCTGCTGAAGGCGTTCGATGCCGAGCACCGGATCCACTCCGCCGGGGTCAAGGTCGAAGGTCCACGACCGCTCGTCATGGGTCGGCCCTGCCAAGGCGAGCGAGAGCGCGTCCTCGAGGCCGAGCAGCCGCCGGACGATGAGCGTGCGGTTGGCCCACGGGCAGGCCCGGGCGGCCGCCAGCCGATAGCGGCCGGCCTCAACCGGCCACAGCTGCTGATCCGCGTGGGACTTCTCAGCTGCCTGCGGGTCGGCGACGATGCGGTCGTCGATGTAGTTCATATCCCGGGTGAACGCCTTGCCCTCGGAGACATAGACGCCGGGAGTCGAGTGCTCGGGGTTCTCGTCGGATTGGGTGCCGCCGTGCTCGCGGGGGGTGGGGTTCTCAGACATATGCCTACTTTAACACTATGTAATTGAAAGTTAAATCATATGGTGACTGACGTCACGAACTTTTCCTTTCGTTACTATAGGTAAGCCTAACCTTAGGTGCTAGAGTGGTTCGTGGAGTGAGGTTGCCGCACCAGGGAAGCCCATGCGTTTCACTACTCCGGTATGGGTTTCCCTGGTGCATCTCTGTCTGCGGCGGCACCTCGCTGTTCCCGTCGGCTGCCCTGTCCGCGGCGGGCTGCCTGCTTCCGGCGGGTGGACTGCCATGGCCGGGGCCGGGCGGCCTGTCGCAACTCAAGGGTTTTGCGGCAAGGTCCGTGAGGCTTGAGCAGCAGATGTGGCACCGACCACTGTCTGTCCGACATGCTGGACTATTCGCCGTGGGTATGTCTTCCCAGGCTTTGTGTGCAGCGGTGAGCATATGCCTATGACTGCATCACCTCCGCTTCTCGACGGCATTCGGATCGCCGACTTCTCCCGTGTGCTGGCAGGCCCGTACTGCACCCGCATGCTCGCCGACCACGGTGCCGAGGTGTTCAAGATCGAAATGCCCGGCCGGGGTGATGACTCCCGGCATCTCGGGCCGTTCATCGACGCGCAGAGCACCTATTTCTCCGGCCTCAACCACGGTAAGCACAGCATCGAAGCCGACCTCAAAGACCCCGAAAGCCTTAAGCGGCTGCGCGAGTTCATCGCGACCTGTGACGTCGTCGTTGAGAACTTCCGGCCCGGCGTCGCCGCCAAGCTCGGTTTGTCCTACGACGACGTCGCAGCGATCAAACCCGATATCGTCTACGCCTCGATCTCCGGGTTCGGCCAGACGGGCAGCCAGACGAAGCGTCCGGCCTACGACACCGTGATCCAAGCGCTCTCCGGGCTCATGGCCACCACCGGCTTCGCCGACGGCCCGCCGACCCGCGTCGGCGAATCGATCGCCGATGTCTCCGCCGGCGTCTTCGCCGCTTTCGGGATCTCCGCAGCGCTCGTGCGCCGTGAGCGCACCGGGGCTCCTGCCCACATCGACATCCCGATGTTCGACGTCATGCTCGCCATGCAGCCGACGAACTCCGCTATGTACGCTGCCACCGGTGCCGCCCCGAGCCGGGTGGGCAACCGGCATCCGGTCTCCGCCCCATTCGACACCTACCAGGCCAGCGACGGCCTGTTCGTCATCGCAGTGGCCAACGACCGGCTCTTCGCAGTACTCGCCGAGGCACTGGGCAAACCCGAACTCGCAGACGACCCAAGATTCGCCACCGACGCTGACCGCAGCGACAACGACGAAGCCCTGCGCAGCGAGATCGAGGGAGTCTCCGCCTCGCGCACGGTCGAGCAGATGTGCGCACTGCTCGACGCTGCCGGCGTGCCGGCCTCCCCGGTGTGGAACATGGCAGACGCTCTCACCAGCGACCTGGGAGTCGAACGCGATCTGCACGCCCGCGACTCCCGCCTCGGGCACGGCTTGATCGCCCACCCGCTGCTCGTCGACGGGACGAGAGCCGCAAGCGACCTGCCGGTCCCACAGCTCGGCGAGCACAACGACACCCTGACCGCCGCGAACCCGATTGACGAGGAGTGAGGATGAACCTCGAACCCACCGCTGATGAACAGGAGCTCATCGACGCCGTACGCGCAGTCTCGCGCGACGTGCTCGCCCCGCAGGCCGCCGAGGCGGATGCGAACGAACGCGTCGCTGACGACGTCATCGCCACCCTCGGCGAGGTCGGGGTGCTCGGACTCAACCTGCCCGCCGAGTACGGCGGTCCCGGGGTGGGGTCTGTGGCGATGAGCCACATGGTCGCAGCCGTGGCCGAAGGCTGCGGATCGACGGCCTCGATCATCACCGCCCACTATCTGGCCACCGACGCCGTGCTGCTCGGCGGCACCGACGCCCAGCGGCAGGACATCCTCCCGGCAGCAGCCGACGGCCAGCTCATCGGCGCCTTCGGACTGACCGAACCGGGTGCCGGATCGAACCCGGCGGAGATGTCGACCCGGGCCGTCCGCACCGAAACCGGCTGGCGGCTCAAGGGCACCAAGCACTTCATCACCAACGCCGGCTTCGCCGACTTCATCGTCGTCTTCGCCATCACCGACCCGGAAGCCGCCCACCGCGGCATCTCCGCCTTCCTCGTCCGCCCCGGTGAGCTCGGCGACGCCATCAGCTTCAACCCGCCGGAGAAGACGATGGGCCTGCGCGGCAGCCCAATCTACGAATTCGTCATCGACGCCGAACTGCCCGCCGAGGCCCTCCTCGGCGAGGAAGGGCAGGGATTCGCCACCGCGATGCGGGTGCTCGATCGCGGCCGCATCGAAGTCGCCGCCATGAGCTTGGGCATCAGCCGGGCGGCGCTGGATGCCGCGATCGCCTGGGCCAACGAGCGGAAGATCGGCGGCAAGCCCATCAACCGACTGCAGGGCATCGCCTTCAAGCTCGCCGACATGCACGCCAAGCACCGTGCCGCCTGGCTGCTGACGATGGAGGCCGCAGCGGTGCGCGATTCCGGGGAGGACTTCACCTTGGAATCCGCCACCGCGAAGCTCGTCGCCAGCGAGGCAGCCGGCTTCATCACCGATGAGGCGCTGCAGATCCACGGCGGCTACGGCTACACCCGCGACTTCCCACTCGAGCGCTATGCGCGCGACGTGCGCATCTACCGGATCTACGAGGGCTCCTCGGAGATCCAGCGCACCATCATCTCCAGGGCCCTGGCAGCGTAGCCAGCCCGGGAACAGAAAGGAACACCCGATGAATCCGCTCTGGTTCGTCCTCGCACTGCTCGTCTATTTCGGCGTGCTCATCGCCTTGTCGTTCTACCGCCGGCGCGCCGACTCCGGCACGGACTACTTCCTCGGCGGGCGGACCATGCCCGCCTGGATGCTCGCCATGGCGTTTGCCGCCTCCTGGTACGGCGGCAACTCCGCGCTCATCTCCATCGATGAAGCCAATTCGCAGGGTATGGGATCCTGGTGGGTGCTCGGCGGCCCGACGGTCATCGCAGTCGTCGCCCTCATCTTCATCGGCCCCATCATCCGCCGCATCGGTGTGCTGAGCCAGGACGGCGTCATGAACATGCGCTACGGGCGGCTGACCGGCACTCTGCTCTCGCTCGTCATGGGCATCTACATGGTCGTCTGGGGTGCCTCCCAGATGGTCGCACTGGGCAAGTTCTTCGCCGCGTTCTTCGGCATCAACTTCGTCCTCGCCGTGCTCATCGGCATCGTCGTCGCGATCTTCTACGCCACCATCGGCGGCTTCCGTGCCGTCGTGCTCACCGAGACGATCCAGTTCGGGCTGCTGCTGCTCGGCCTGCTCATCACGCTCGTCGGCGCGCTCATCCTCTCCGGCGGCTTCGAACCGGTCATGGAGCGTGCGACGACCGAACGGCCTGATGACTACTTCAACCTGTTCGCCGGCTTCACCCCGAACATCGCCTTCGTCGTCAGCTTCGCGCTTGCCTTCCTCATCGAGGGTGCGGCCTGGCAGCGCATGCAGGCCGGGCGCACCCCGCGTGACGCGCGCAGGACCGCCGGCTTCGCGCTGTCGTACTTCATTCCGCTGTACTTCCTCGTCGTCGCCGCCGGCATCGCCTCGATCGGCGTGTTCCCCGAAGTTCCGGAGAACGGCGTCGTTGCCACCCTCGCCGGTGAGCGCTTCTGGCCGATCTTCGGTGTGCTCGTCTTCATCGGCATCGCCGCAGCGATCATGTCGACGATCTGTACGACGCTCAACCTGTCTTCGCTGTACATGACCGAGCTATACACGAAGATCAAACGCAACCGGGTCTCTGACAAGCAGAAGGTGCGCGTGGGAATGATCGGCACGGTCATCGCCTCGGTGCTCGGCTTCCTCATCGCCATCCAGCTGCCGGAGGCGCTCATCCTCCTCGGCCTGGCCAGCGAGATCCTGGCAGCCGGCATGTTCTTCCCGATGATCATGGGCATGTTCTGGCGCCGGGCGACGCAGAAGGGCGCGGTGGCCGGCATCATCGCCGGGTCGAGCTTCACGATCTACGGGTTCCTCGTCGAGCTCGGTCTGCCCCTGCCGTACTTCTGGCCCAATGACGGACCGACCCGGATCTTCATCGGCCTGGGCTTGAGCCTCATCTTCTATGTGGCTGTGTCGCTGATGTCGAAGCCGGACGTTGAGCGCACCGAGCGCTTCATGCACCAGTCGCGCAAGGGCACCGACGAGTCCGCTGAGCAGATCGTGCGCGAGTACGCTGCCGCTGACGACGCTGCCGCTGAGGCTGCGCGCAACTCCCGCAACGGCCGCACCAGCTGAGCCGGACCGCTGGACGCTGCGCCGCCCAGCACACGTGGAGCTGAGATGCCGAGCGCCGCCGCAGCAATCTTTCTGCGGCGGCGCTCGCGTTCACCGGGCCCGAGGCCAGTCACCTCGGCAATGGAGAGTCACCTCGGCCGGGCAGTGTCGCTGGGCCGGGGAGAGTCACCTCAGCTGTGGCGGATCCTCGGGATCTTCGCGGTCCTCGTCATCGCGGTCGACGGTGTCGGACTGCACGACCGGCCCGCCGGTGCCGAAACCGCCGCCGCGGTTGAAGGCAGCCGGGCCGAACCCGGCCGCAGGAGTCGGCAGGGTCGCCCGCCCGACGCGGACGCCGAGCACGATTGCGACGGCGCCGACGAGCAGCATGAAGCCGGCGACGAGCCACAGCAGGGAGACAGCGCCGGCAGCGGGGTTAAAGACGAAGACGAGGCCGATCGCCAGGCCGGCGATGCCGCTCATGAGCATCACCCACCAGCTGCGCAGGCCCATGCGGCGGAAGGTGAACGAGCCGAAGATCTGCAGCACGCCGAGGAGGAACGCCCAGAAGGCGATGAATGCGACGAGGGCGAGCACTGCGGTTTCGGGCAGCAGCATGATGATGATGCCGAGGATGAGGCTGAGCAGACCGGCCAGCAGCATCGTGCCGCCGCGGCCGGCATCGCGGGCGCGCAGCCAGGAGGCCATGCCGAGGATGCCGTTGATGATGAGCCAGGCGCCGACGAGCCAGGCGAACACCTGCAGGCTGGCGCCGGGCCAGAGGAACATGACGGCACCGGTGAGCAGCGCGAGCACACCCTGGATGATGAGCCCGCGGCTGGCGCGGCGCTGCAGGGCGGCCAGAGGGTTGGCATCGTAGTCGTCGTAGGGATGGCTCATAGGGCTCCTGTTCACAGTTCGGCGCAGCCGGCGGAATCCGATGCTGTTCCGCGGCGGTCTGCCTATCGGGGAAACGCACCAGGTCAGACAGCTATTCCCAAAAGGAGCCGTGTGGGGGCTGCTGCAGACTTGGCTACATTCACATCTGACCTGACTTCCACAACTGTAGTTACCCTGGCGGTGTGATTGCGACGCGGATGTGAGCGACGTCTTCGCTGACTGGGTCGGCGGCAGCGACGGTATGGCCGACCGCTGCGTAGTCGACAGCACCGAAGTCCGAAACACCTTGGCCGGGATTGAGGAACTCACGCGCTTCTTCCATCATCACAGCCAGTTCCGCTTCGGTTCGAGCCGAACCAATATGCTTAACGATCTTGTACTGCCCGCCAGACTTGTCCACGATCTGCACAAGCGTGACTCCCGGTCTTCCAGGAACACGACGGACGAACGGGCTCATAACCCCATTCTAGACACCCATGTAGTTACCCACGAGCGAACCGCGCAACGCGTTGACAGCACAAACAGTTCCAGAAACGAAGAAGACCCCAAAAATTGTGGAAGTCAGGTCTGACGTTCTGGAGTGAAGCTGAATCATCCAATGGGACTGGTTCCCTTCTTGCCTCAGAAGTGATAGGGATTCGACGGATTAAGGCTGATCGGAAGTACACTGCTCGTCTTGTGCGGCCGGTACCTGAAGTTCATTTGGACGTCCAGCATGAGCTTCAGCCCCCGTTTGTCGATGCTCTCCAGCGACTCGTCGCGGCCAGGGTCAGCCGATGGAACAGTCCCGCGGGTCCGTCTGGTTACAGAAGTTGTGGCTCGCGCCTGTCCGGGTTCGGTCTGTTCTAACGATTGAAAGAGGGCACGTAATCTGCCTCCTAACTGCGCTCAGGAGTTCAGGTAGCGTGCGTCATTCTTGGCAAGGGGCTCTTTCCAGGAGACGCAGTACTCGCAGCTACCTGCTGTCTACGCAGTGTGAACGAGGCTGAGATCAGACCTATTGCGGTAAGTAGATTCCCCGTTGCAGGCTCCAAGACACTTGAACACCTCGACTGCTCAGGAAAGCGCTTCTGTACGGGATAGGGACACGAGTGTTCGGGAAGGAGACAGGGGTGGGCCCGAGTCCTTTCCTGATCAGTAGTCGTTATGTAGCAATGGACGTGTACGGATCACTTCGACAACGCGGGCTCACGCTCATTTCAGCGCACGTCAAGTAGGAGGTGCTGCAGCATGAACCGACGTCAATCGTTTGTGGTCGGCTTCCCAGACACTGAGCAGGCCGAGTCGCTCGCTACACGGCTTCTGCCGGCTTCGAATCTTGTGTTGAAGCATGATTCTGGGCGTCCGTGGCTGGTAGGAAACCTCCCTGACGAGCACGTCACACATCACTCCAAAGGCAGGCTTAAAGTAGCTGTTGTCGGTAGGACATCTTTGGACACCTCGACAGTTGCCAGTCGGACCATGGGAGTTCGACACGTTGACCAACTTCGCACATTGAGCTCGGACTTCTCTGGAAGCTACATCGTCTTTGCCGCGCTTGGGCGATCCCTCTTCGCCAGCGGTCCTGCCGTTCCGACTCGGCGGCTGTTTACGTCCACGATCGAGGGAGTCTCGGTAATAGCAGACCGGGCAGACACACTTGCGATGCTTGGGGACCGTCCTATTGACCAAGTAGCCCTCGTGTTGAGCTTAGCGCGCGGTCTCCCTCACCCGTTTGACCAGCAGACCTTATGGAAGGGAGTTGATGCTGTCGCTCCCGGGGAGTACGCGGTGCTCGATTCCGACACGGGTCTGGTTCGGCATAACAAATGGTGGACTCGGCCGGCACCGACACTTTCGCGGAGCGAAGGGGGTCAGCTGCTGGCTGAAAGGCTTCGCGAGGCTGTCGAAACTAGGGTTCATGAGGAGGGTCGAATCGCGAGCGATCTCTCCGGGGGACTCGACTCGACGCCAGTTACGTACTTTGCGGCGCATGCTCATCCCGATGTAGTGGGCTACACGTACTACACCGAAGACCCGGGCGGGCGTGAGGACCTCGCATGGGCGCGACGCGCTGTGCCTGCGATGCCGGGGATCACGGAGCATGTCGTTCAGTCCGCCAGCCTGACTCCTGCCTTTTACGAAGGTCTTGAAGATGTGACGGTGGCCTTTGACCAGCCCACACAGGCCATCACTTCTGTCCCGCGAGTGAGCTTTATGCTCCAAGATGATCTCGAGCGTGAAGTGAATGTGCATCTAAACGGTCTCGGAGGGGACCACCTGTTACGCGGAGTGCGGGCATGGGATCATACTCTCGCACGTAAGAAGCCCCTACGAGCGTGGCGGAGAGCGCGTGCAGAGGGTATTCCACTTGGCGAACCTCCGCATCGTACGTTGCTTCAGCTGGCGGACTGCAGGAACTACCGAAAGTGGCTTTCCGACGACTGTCAGCGAGCAATTCATGATGAATCTGGCAATGGCATCCCCAATCTCAGCGACTGGTCGATTCCTCTCGGTCTCCCGCATTGGATCAGCGCCCCGACTCGGAAAGAAGTTTCCGAACGACTGCAGAGTGTTTCGGCGGAAGCAGAGCCGTTGGGCTCAACGCTGGCCGAGCACTTCGATCTGTTCACCTTGCGTCAGGCGGGCTACTTAACTCGGGGAATGATGATGACCGGACGCTATTACGGCATCGATTTCGAGTCCCCACTCCTCGACGATCGTGTTGTAGAAGCAGTGTTGAGCGTCCGCTACGAAGAGCGCGATACACCCACTGAGTGGAAGCCCCTGATGAAGTCGGCGATGGAAGGGCTCCTCCCGGGTGAGTATCTGAGAAGGACTAATAAGATTGGGGCCGGTCCCCAGCCGGTACGCGGTTACTCGACTCACTTCCAGAGTTTGCGACGGCTCTGGGAGTACTCCGGCCTTCTCGATAACGGTCTATTTGACAGTAATGCATTGTTGGAATCTGCGGCTCCTAAAGCTACGGCTCCACCGGCTGGGTACTTTCATTCTCTGACGGATACTGCGGTGTTTCTTCGGAATTGGAACACTGCTCGAGACGAATTTCGAATCTCACTTGGGAAGTTTCATGAAACAGTTTAAGAAGAATGCAAGAGTGTCCCGAGTTGCGACCGAGTATGGAGAAGTGTTGCTCGACGAGGATACAGGTGGGTATTGGCATATCAATGAAACTGCCTCCTTGGTCCTGAGGTCTCTCGAAGAGGATCACGACGAAGCTCACGCTGCTCAGCAGCTCGTAGAGCGCTACGGAATTGATCCGGTGCGTGCAAGTAAAGACGTGAAAGCGGTCGCTAAGAAGCTAGCCGAATTGGGGGCATTGTGACCTTAGTCCTGCCAGAGTTTCCGAGCAAGTTGAGCGTTTCGCAGCGAATGAGAGCGTCTCTCGCGGTTGGAATCGCAAAGCTACTTCGACGGGCTTCTCCTAAGAGGATTCGCTCGGTGCTACGTCTTATTAGTGCGGGTGCTGAACCATCGGCGTACGAGCAAGCCAAGCAAGCGCGAGACGAGATCCTCACTGCGAGTCCTTACTGCCGAGGAGGAGAAGCCTGTCTGGTGCGATCCCTGGCTACCGCTCTCTACTGTCGGATGCGCGGCTACTGGCCAACATGGTCGGTCGGAGTTCTCGCCGTACCGCCATTCGCCGCGCACGCCTGGGTAGAAGCCGAGGGGCGAATCGTCGATGAACCCCTCAGCGCGACAGACTACCGCGCCTTTTTCAAGGTGGCGGTGTAGAGCCGATCGGGTGCCCCCGATCGCAGTAAGAATCAACGGAAGGAAGGAGGTGTAGTCGCAATGCTGAAGACCTACGAGACCCCGGTCGTCGTCGAGCTGGGCAGCTTCCAGGCCGATACCGCTGCTGGCATCGGCGGACAGGCAGAGGGCTGGTTCCCCATTGCGGACCGCTCCTGAGCAGCTGTCCGCCCAACACCACGATTTCGTATATGAGAAAGGAGGTGTTCAACATGGCACTCACCTATGAAGCCCCTCAGCTCCTGGAGCTGGGCAACTTCCATAAGGACACGGGTGAGTTCATCGGTCCGCACGATGAGCAGATCCTGCCCCTGGACGACCACTCTTTTGAAGGTTGATCCAGCAACTGGTCTTCACGGCAATGACGCTCCGTACAGGAACTATAGGTTGTACTAGGGCTATGAGTTCATACGGGCGGTGCGTCGTTGGAGTGAGGCAAACTGGAGGGCTGGCCGGGAGTGCCTGGCCAGCCTTCCTTCCTTTACAGCATTTTCGGCAGATCCCATCTGCGGAGCAAAGCGAAAGGGTTCCCAATGAAGTGGGCCGAAACTCCCACCATCGAAGCAACCGGGCTGACGATGAATTATGGGCAAGGGGCCGTGCTCAAGGGCATAGATCTAACCCTGCACACTGGAGAGGTCCTCGCCCTACTTGGGCCGAATGGTGCAGGAAAGACCACTACAGTGGAGATTCTGGAAGGTTTCAGAAAGCGGTCCGGTGGCGAGGTTCGGGTTCTCGGTACCGATCCTGACCACGGCGACGAGGCCTGGAAGGCTCGATTGGGCATAGTTCTTCAATCCTGGCGGGACCATAGGAAGTGGCGCGTTCGCGAGTTACTTGCCCACATCGGCCGGTACTACCAGGTTTACAGCACCACTGAACGGCCCCGCCCATACGACGCAGACGAGCTTCTTGAGCAAGTGGGCCTGGAGGAGCAAGCTATGAGGCCGGTCGCGAAGCTTTCGGGAGGGCAGAGGCGGAGGCTTGACGTTGCGATCGGGCTGGTAGGGAATCCAGAGGTCCTATTCCTGGATGAGCCGACGGTGGGCTTCGACCCTGAAGCCAGATCGGATTTCCACGCGCTTATTAGCCGTCTCACGGAAGAACGTAAGACCTCGATTCTACTGACGACTCACGACTTGCGGGAGGCAGAGACGTTGTCGCACCGAATCGCTATCTTGATGAACGGTCGGATCTCAGCAGAGGGAAGCGCGCAGGAGCTGGCTGCACGATACTCGGGTTCGGTCGCTGTATCGTACTTCATTCGAGATGATGAGTATCATCAGCGTCTAGCCCATGACGAGGTCACCGATTATCTCTGTTCACTCCTCGAAAGAGCAGGACCAATGATCTCAGGGTTACGAGTGGAGCCATCGTCCTTGGAAGACACCTATCTATGCATGGTTCGCGAAGAGAAATCTGCGGATGCCACGGCCGAGCTGTCCAGCCTTGAAGTCTAGAGGAGATAGGTCCATGGTAAGTCTGCGTTATTTGTTCGGCATAGGTCTTTCCCGTGGAGTCATAGAGTTACGTCACAATCTCAGCTCAATCGTTAACTATATTTTCTTCCCGACGTTGGCTGTTTTCGTGATGTACCTGCTACGGAATATGCCTCTCGTCGATACCGATTATTCTTTGGGGCAGTACGCAGTTCCAGGAATTATTTCGATGAACATCTTGTTCACAGGACTGATGGGAATAGCGTCTACGCTGTTGCTTGAGCGAGAGGACGGAACCCTGCATCGGGCCCGGGCAACCCCTCACGGTGCGTTCGGGTACTTCCTGGGGAAAATTGTTAGCCAGGCGCTTCTATGCCTAGCCACTTTCACCGTAGTTCTGGCTCTATCGATGACCCTGTTCGACGGGTTCGCGCTACACAGGATCACCTCGTTGCTGACTCTGAGTTGGGTCCTTCCGTTAGGGGTCATTGCTATGCTGCCAATCGGTGTGGTGCTCGGTTCCGTTCTTCGCCACCCCCGTCAATTAAGCTTCGTCTCATTGCTGTTGATGGGGCTCACTGCCGTGTCGGGTGTCTTCTATCCTCTATCTCTCCAATCGCCCGCGCTTCAGCTCGTTGGTCAGGCGTTTCCTCTCTACTGGCTGACCTTTGGAGTCAGGGGGGCAATGCTCCCGGACGTAATTTTGGTGGATGAGCAGGGGGAATCACGGCATCTGCTCGAAGCTGCTGGCACGCTGAGCGTATGGGCTGTGATCGGCAGCGCCATGGCCATCTACGTTTTGCGAACATCGTCGCGCCGTGCTGTGGGACGCCGCATGAAGTAGACCAGGCCTAGATTACTACTAGGTTAGAGGTTTACATATGCCGGCTGGCTTGCGGGTACGTCCCGAACCTCTCTGCGACGATAAGATCGGTCTGATGGGAACGCTCAGAGAGTCGGACTCCCCTCCGGTTCAGGGACTGTGGAACGCCCGCCAGCGTCTCGACAAGAACACTGGCTGGCCGACGAAACGTGTTCGGTTGATCGACACGCTCATCGTGACCGCCGTCTTCACCTACAACCTGCCCATCCAATTCGCATCTGTTCCGGATGAGCTCTGGAGCGGCACGGGCGTGCTTGTCTCTGCGGCCCTGTGCCTGCCTTATCTGTTGAGGCTCCACCGCCCGGTGGCGGTATTCATCCTTACTTTCGCTGCGGCGCTTGTACAGCTGCTGCTGGGAGTCGAGCTGCTGGCAGCAGACGTGATGCTGCTGCTGGCCCTCTACAACGTGGCTTCGCGCACCAGATGGACAGTCGCGGTTCCTGCGACACTCGCGCTGCTGGCGTGGTCGCTCACGGCCGGTCTCCCGCAGGTCTCGCAGGGCTTTCTGAGCATTGGCGAGCTGGGAGTCCTTCTCCTGGCCGTCGTATGGGTCTGCACATGGGGAGTGCTGGTGCGCACACGCAGGCAGTACATGGACGTGCTCCGGTCGCGGACCGAGCAGCTCGAACGTGAACGTGACGCCGAGTCCCGTGCCGCCGCCGCCAAGGAACGGACTCGGATCGCCCGCGAGATCCACGATGTGGTGTCACATCACGTCGGCGCGGTGGGAATCCTGGCGGACGGGGCAGCGGCGAAAGTCGCAAGCGATCCGGAGCAGGCGAGAACGTCGATGCTGCGCGTCCGAGACACCAGCCGCCGAGCTCTGGCTGAGATGCGCACAATGCTGGGGGTGCTGCGCGACGGTGAGGATCCCGAGGCGCTTCCGCAGCCTGGTCTGGATCAGCTCGACGCTCTCGTGGCTGAGTTCCGCACATTGGGTGTTCCTGCCGAGCTCACGATCCGTGGCGAGCGTCCCGCTGAGATTCCCTCAGGCATCAAGCTGGCGGTCTATCGCGTCGTCCAGGAGTCATTGACCAACGTCCGCAAGCACGCCGGCGACGCTTCCCACGCAGCAGTGAGCATCACGCTCACGCTCAACGAAGTCCACATTGAGGTCGACGATGACGGCTGTGGAGACTCGGATCATGCGGAGTCAGACGTGCATAGCGGTCGCGGGCTCATCGGCATGCGCGAGCGAGTCCACGCCTATGGCGGACGATTCGATGCCGGGATGAAGCCGGCAGGCGGCTACCAGGTGAGAGCACAGCTCCCGCTGCGGAGCGGACAGGAGGAGCAGACATGAGCATTCGCGTGGTGCTCGTCGATGACCAGGAGATGGTCCGCACGGGATTCCGGATGGTGCTTGAGGAGCAGAACGGCCTCGAGATCGTCGGGGAAGCCGGCGACGGGGAAACCGCGCTGGAACTGGCGACTCAGACGCGGCCCGACGTTGTGCTCATGGATGTTCGGATGCCGCTGCTGGACGGGGTCGAGGCGACTCGTCGCATCTGCAGGATCGACAACGGGCCGCGGGTGTTGATCCTCACGACCTTCGACCTGGACGAATACGTCTACGAGGGGCTGAAAGCCGGCGCCAGCGGGTTCCTGCTGAAGGACAGCCCGGTCGAGGAGATAGTCGCTGCGATCCGGCACATCCATGAAGGCGATGCTGTAGTGGCCCCCGCATCACACGGCGGCTGCTCCATCACTTCACGGCGGAGCCGCTGGCTGACGATGCACCCCTGGACCGAGGGTTCTTCTCCCAGCTGACCCCGCGGGAGCATGAGGTGCTGCAACTGGTTGCCAAGGGGCACTCCAACGCTGAGATCGCGCAGGAACTGGTGGTCTCCGAAGGCACCGTGAAGATCCACGTCGGACGCATCCTGACGAAACTCGACCTGCGGGATCGCGTCCAAGCGGTAGTGCTGGCCTATGAGAGCGGATTCATCACAGCATCCTCATCCCCGAAGTGAACCGGTCGGTGTGATGCTCCGCCGCTGACGTCCCATGTATGCCCTGAGGGATACGGCGAAGATATGTCTGCGGCCAGATGTGCCGGCAGGTGCCGCGGCGCGACAGTGGAGACATGAGCTTCGTCGTCTCCACCGAACACCTGAGCAAACGCTACGGCGACACCGCTGTGGTCAACGATCTGAACCTGCGCATCCCGGAAGGATGCGTCTATGGGTTCCTGGGCCCCAACGGCTCGGGGAAGTCCACCACCATGAAGATGCTGCTGTCGCTCATCCGGCCCAGCAGTGGGACCATCGAGATCTTCGGGGAGCCGATGAGCCGACACAGTCGGCGCAGGCTTCTTGGCAGCATCGGCTCACTGATCGAATCCCCGCCAGGCTACGGGCACCTCACCGGTGCGGAGAACATGCGAGTCGTGCAGCGACTCCTGGGCCTCTCCGACCAGCAGATCGCCCTCGCCGTGGACACCGTGCGCCTCGGCAAGCAGATGAACAAGAAGGTCCGCAACTACTCGCTGGGCATGAAGCAGCGCCTCGGCATCGCCATGGCACTGGCGCGCCAGCCTCGGCTCCTGATCCTGGATGAGCCCACCAACGGCCTGGACCCTGCCGGCATTGACGAGATCAGACAACTGCTGCGCCGTCTCGCCGACGGAGGGGTCACGGTCATGGTCTCCAGCCATCTGCTCGGAGAGATCGACAAGACCGCCAATATGCTGGGGATCCTCTCTGGCGGGCAGATGCTCTTCCAGGGATCCCGCGAAGCGCTCTTCACCGCCTCGCTGCCCGACCTGATCCTCAGCACTCCCGATCCTCGGCATACCCGTTCTCTGCTCAACAGTGCAGCTGATGCTCACATCGACGGCAGCGCCGTGAGAGTCTCCGGGCTGGACAGCACTGGTGCTGCACATCTCATTAGGCACCTGGTCAATGCCGGCGATGAGATCTACGAAGCCCGTCGTGATGAGCAGTCTCTGGAAGACGTGTTCATGCACCTCACCGGGGGAGGAGAACTGTGAAGGCCTCCGCCCTGGCTGCTGAGCTCACCAAGACCAGACGGCTGCGAACGGGACTGATGACTCTTGCCCTGGCTGTCGCTGTCACCGGGCTGACCATCGCCAGCGCAGCCACCAGCCCGGCATTCTCCAGCCCACAGGACAGCTGGAGCGCACTGCTGGCCGGCATCGGCCTGGCCTTCCCAGTTTGCTCTCCACTGTTACTGGCCGTGCTGGCCAGCCGGCAGGTCGACATTGAGCACCAGTCCAATGGGTGGATCTTCGCCCAGACATCCCGCGTCACTCCAGGAGCCCTGTGTCGGCTGAAGCTGCTGACCACGGGTCCCGGTGTCGGGCTGGCGACGATCACAGCAAGTCTCCTGGTGCTGGCGTTCGGTCTGCTGGCTGGCGACGGCGGTGCACCGCCATGGGGGCTGTGGGTCGGATACACCCTTTGCGTGCTCGCGGTGAACCTGGTGGTGCTGGGGCTGCACATCCTGCTGGCGGCCCGGATCCAGAATCAGCTCGTCGGTCTCGGGATAGGAGTGCTCGGCACTCTCTTCGGCGTCTTCGCCTCAGCGATGCCCGCAGCCATCGCCCACATCACTCCATGGGGCTACTACTCATTGGTGGCTGTGGCCGAGTACCAGGGAGAAGAGCTAATGCTCCAGCGCCCGGCAGTCGTCAGCATCGCCGCTCTTGCGGCGCTGGCAGCCCTCGGCTTCACCGCCGTCACCACTTTCTTCGACCACAAGGAGGCATGATCATGCAGGCCCTGCGAGCCGAGTTCATCAAGCTCAAGCGCTCTCTGAGCTGGACAGTGGTGTTCCTGCTACCGCTGGTCATGGTGCTCTCCGGTGCGGTGAACACGCTCATGGCAGGCGAACAGCCAGACGATGGATGGCACACGATGTGGCTGCGCTCAGCCGTCTTCTACGGGCTTTTCCCCTTGGCTGTCGGCATCGGAATCCTCGCCTCACTGGTCTGGCGCAGCGAGCATCAGGGCGGCAATTGGAACGCCCTCATGAGCGGTCCCACGTCGACGTGGCGGATCGTCGCTGCAAAGGCTGGCTCCCTGAGTCTGCTCACTGCCGGTATGCAGATCCTTCTGCTAAGCTCCGTCGCCGCTGTCGGAAAACTCGTTTTCGGGCTTCCCGGCATGCCCCCGCCCGACTACCTCGGCATCACCGCGCTGATCGCCGTGGCATGTCTGCCGGTGGCAGTGCTGCAGTCCGGGCTGTCGATGATCTTCCGCTCCTTCGCAGTCCCAATCGCAGTGGCTTTCACCGGGGCTGGGCTCGCGGTCGTCCTGCTGCTGGCTGAGCTTCCCGGCCTCGTATGGGTCTTCCCCTATGCGCTCATCGGCCGGACGACGCAGCTGGGAACCGGAACCTTCGCCGACTCAGGTCACATCAGCGCAGTTGATGTGCTCACCGTGCTGGGAGCATCAGGCCTGCTCACCGTCGTTCTGCTGTTCGGCTCCGTGGCGTGGCTGGAGCGAAAGGACTTCTGAAGACCGGTGACCACTGGTGGACAAACGTAGTGCAGAGGGAGCGTGTGAGATGCCACCCTATTCACGATGGAAAGCGGACGTCTCGAAGGCGTTCAGAAGGGCCGCACCGACCTCCCTGGTCCGTGCTGCAGGGGCATTAGCCGTGTTTCCGACTTGTTTTACCCGCCATAGCTGGGAGCTGACGGCGCCGGTATTAAATGGCGCGGGGCCTGGTCTCGTCGCTTGGTGCATCAATGTAGCCCACGATGCTACAGGAATAGAGCGCCTCGTGCTGCTGCGTTCCACCGTCGTGTTTGGGTTGTACACCGGAGCATCGCTTGGTCAGCGCGCCTTCTTCCATTCGCCTGCTGATCATCGCAGGAGGGAGCAGGTTCTTCGCGCCTCAAGTGTCCGGAGTGTGCTGGTGTGCGGGTTATCAAATGAACGCCCCATCCTCTTCCTGATGTTGTTCGGCACAGTGGACGCATTTGCCGCCGCGCTGATCACACCACGAGGTTTCGGCTGCATGGTCACATCTGTGCCTACCGGCGACCAGAGGGTCGTTTATCTTGCTTCCCGGACTTCAACTGATAGCGAAACAGCGATGATCGGACAAGCGGTGACTGCGTCATGGATACCGGTGCCTACCTAAGTAGTCAGACGAGTTCGGTGTTGAGGAAAAAAGAGAATTGCTTTGCTCTAACCGCCCGATCGAAGATCTTTCACGCACCCTTTGGCTCAGAGAGTCAGGAGTGCGTCAAGCTGGTGGTAGTTCGTTTCGGGGCGGCCACTATCACCACAGACTTGGGGTCAAATTTGGTTCGTGAGGGCGACTGTCTGTTGGTGAGTCCCAATGTCCTGTTTGAGGGTGCGCCAAAAGGATCTCTAACCGCGACGACGATCTACGTTGACACCAACTATTTCGTCGATCAGGTGTTCTGGCAGTACTCCAATAGCGTTTGCGATCGGTTCGATGCGCTGGAGGTCGCTGGAACGCTTAATGCAGAGCCGGTGCAGATCTTGAAGCCAGGGTTCGAAAAGGTATCAGTCGTATCGCCGTGGTTGGATGAACTGACCCAACTAAGTGACTCTGGCGGACGACCAGAACACTTCCATCGGGTGCAGGCGCTCTGGTCCTCGACTATGGACGTTTTATCTCCACTCATCAACATCAGTTCGGTGCGGAACTTCACCATCCAGAGATCCCAATCCAGGCCCGTTCTATCGGGCAAGATTCTCGCCCCAGCTAGAGGTGAGGCTGTGAAAGTCCGGGAGATGCTCAGGAAGAATCCACAGGAACAATGGACGCTGTACAAGTTGGCGGAAGCCATCCATCTCTCGCCGAAGCAGTTGTCACGTGTCTTCTCAGCAACCTATGGCAAGACGCCATTGGCCTACCTTACGATCGTCAGGGTTGAAGAAATGGCACGTCTTCTCCGCCAGACGAGCTTGCCTATTGGAGAGGTCGGAAGACTGGTGGGGTGGAACAGCCGGAGTCGTGCTTGCCAGGCCTTTCGTGAGTGTACTGAGATGACCCCTAAACAGTACAGGAAGGTGCATCAGGAGTCGGGGAAGTCGGAATCAGATGCTTGATCAGTCTCCATTCGCTCTCGTCGAGGGCGGTGCCGGTGGTCGTGCCTCCGGTGAGATGATTCCGCGGATTGGTCGCCAGCGAGCGGCGTTAGGGCGGAGGAAGGAAAGCACACGCTTGGGTATCACAGGGTGCAGTGTCGCCGTTGCTGGCTTCGTCCTCTATGTCTTTGTACCACGCTTCAACGCTACCGACGGAGAGGTCACTGAATGGCGTGCTACTAACAGACTCTGTTATCAGCCCCGCCCCGCAGACAAGGACAAGGGATCCGAACGTGAATCGCCCCAGTGCCCCAGGCGGCCGCAGAGAGAGCAGGGGATCGGGCGGTGAAGGGAAGGCCGGGGATCGGGCGGTGAAGCCGGGGCACTCGATCCCCGGCCGGCTCAGAAGTCCCAGTCCTCGTCGAGGGTCTCGGCGGTCTCGCCGATGATGTACGAGGAACCGGATCCGGAGAAGAAGTCGTGGTTCTCGCTGGCCTCCGGCGACAGCGCTGCCAGCACCTCGGGATTCACCGCGGTCTCCGCAGGCGCGAACTGCGGCTGATAGCCCAGATTCATGAGCGCCTTGTTCGCGTTGTAGCGCACGAACGCTGCGACATCGTCCATGAGCCCGAGCGACTCGTACAGCTCGCCGGAGTACGCCAGCTCCAGCTGGTACAGCTCATCGAGCAGCGCGAAGACGAACGCATCGAGTTCCTCACGCCGCTGTGCCGAGGCCGCCTCGCGCCCGCGCTGGTACTTGTACCCGGAGTAGTAGCCGTGCACGGCCTTGTCCCGCAGGATCAGCCGGATCATGTCCGCGGTGTTCGTCAGCTTCGCCCGGCACGAGAACCACAGCGGCAGATAGAACCCGGCGTAGAGCAGCAGCGAGGACAGCAGCGTCGAGGCGACCTTGCGCTTGAGCGGATCCTCCCCGTAGTAGTGCACGAGCACCGCCTTGCACCTGGCCTGCAGCACATCGTTGCCGATCGCCCACCGGTAGGCGGCATCGATCTCCGGAGTCGAGGTCAGGGTTGAGAACACCGACGAATACGACCGCGCATGCACCGACTGCATGAACGCGATGTTCGTGTACACCGCCTCCTCATGCTCGGTGCGCGCATCAGCGATCTGCACGATCTCCCCGACAGTCGCCTGCAGGGTATCGAGCATCGTCAGCCCGGTGAACACGCGCATCGTCAGCGTCTGCTCGGTCTCGGTCAGCTGATGCCAGGCCGGCAGATCGTTCGACAGCGGCACCTTCTCCGGCAGCCAGAAATTCGCCGTCAGCCGCTGCCACACCTCCAGGTCCTTCTCATCGGTCACCCGATTCCAGTTGATCGGCCGCAGCCGGGCGGCCGGATCCTTCCGGTAGCCGGGCGGGGACACAGCCTCCGTGCCCGAGGCGGTGCGCGCCTGCGTGCTGGTGGCTGCGGTGGTCTGGGTGTTCGGTGTCATGCGGGGATGCTCCTTCTCAACAGGGTGGTTCAGCCGGCCAGGGTGCGCTGGCGTGTGCGGGCGGCGATATGGGCTTCACGGGTGAGCGCGATCTCCTCGGCCTGCCCGGTCGTCCAGAACCGGGCGAGCCCGGCGTTGACCTTGCGGGTGTCCTCGGGGGTGCCGAGCAGCTCGAAGCGGTACAGCTCCGGGACGGCGAGCTTTGCAGACAGCACCCGGCCGGCCAGGCAGTAGGCGGTGCCGAAGTTCGTGTTGCCAGCCGAGATGATCCCGCGTACGAGCTCCCGGTGCGCCCGGTCGTGTGAGAGGAAGGCGAGCACCTGCTTGGGCACTGCGGTGCGCACGGCCCCGCCGCCGTAGGTCGGCAGCATGAGCACATACGGCTCATCAATGCTGATCATCGGTTCGATACGCGGGCGCAGCGGGATCCGCACACCGGCCTCATCGAGGCGCTCGGCGAAGCGGGCGGTGTTGTTCGACACCGAGGAGAAGTACACGAGGCGAGACACCGCAACCTCCTGCAGTTAGTGATAGCGAAGAATGAAGTTCGTATCCACGAACATAGCACAGAAGGGGCGGTCCGCTCACCGTCTCCTCAGGTGGCCAGCGCCTCGGGCGCGGTGCGCGTGACCGGTAGGCTGAAGGCAGCCGATGCGAAGGAGCTGCCGTGACGTTCACCCCACCGCCGGATCCCACCACCCGCCCCACGCTGCAGGGCACCTTCGGCATGAGTGCCTCGACCCACTGGCTGGCCACCCAGACCGCGCAGGCGGTCCTCGAACGCGGCGGCAACGCCTTCGACGCAGCGGTCGCGGCCGGGTTCGTCCTCCACGTCGTCGAACCCCACCTCAACGGCCCCGGCGGGGACATGACCGGCCTGTTCGCCACCGCCGAGGCGCCGGTGCCGCAGGTGCTCATGGGTCAGGGCCCAGCCCCGGCCGGGGCGACGATCGAGCACTTCCGTGCCGAGGGCCTCGACATGGTCCCTGGTGCCGGAGCGCTGGCTGCGGCCGTACCGGGTGCGGTCGATGCGTGGCTGGTGCTGCTGCGCGATCACGGCAGCTGGGACATCGCCGATGTCCTCGCATACGCGATCGGCTACGCCGAGAACGGCCACCCGATCCACGCCGGCACCTGTGCTGCGGTCGCTGCGGCAGCTGAGACGTTCCGGGCGCACTGGCCCAGTTCAGCCGCGCAATGGCTGCTCGGCGGTCAGGTGCCCGAGCCCGGTGATCTTGTGAGGATGCCCGGGTATGCGGGCACGCTCAGGCGGCTGCTGGCGGCTGGCGATGAGGCCGGGCCGGCTGGGGATAGCGGGGCTGCCGGGGACGGTGGGGCTGATCGCGACGTGCGGGTCGCCCGGATCGAGGCGGTCAGGCGGGAGTGGCGCGAAGGCTTCGTCGCCGAAGAAGCCGCCGCGTTCATCCGCGCACCCCACATGCACTCAAGCGGCACCATGCACGCCGGGGTGCTCACCGTCGAGGACACGGCCGGGTTCTCAGCCGGGTACGAGGAGCCGGTGTCGATTGAGTTCCGCGGCCACACGATCGCCAAGACCGGCCCGTGGGGGCAGGGCCCGGTGCTGCTGCAGACCCTGCGGATCCTCGACGGCTTCGATGACGCGGACCTCGACCCGTCGACCGAGCGCGGCGCGCACACCATCCTCGAAGCTCTCAAGCTCGCGCTCGCCGACCGCGACACCCACTACGGCCACGGAGAGGTCGATCTGGAGACTCTGCTGAGTGAGGAGTACGCGGCCAGCCGGCGCAAGCTCATCAGCGAGTGGGCCTCCCTCGACTTCCGGCCCGGGCTCCGCGACGCAAGCGAGCCTGGTTTCGTGCCGCCGCTGGTGACCGGTGATGAGTTCGAGCTGCCAGCCCAGGCGGTCGGTGCCGATGCGGGAGCCTCCGTCGGTTCGGCAGCCGGTGCCGGTGAGCCGACGATGCAGACGAACGCCACCCCGCGTGCGGTGCGCGGCGACACCTGTCACCTCGATGTCATCGATCGCTGGGGCAACATCATCTCCGCCACCCCATCCGGCGGCTGGCTGCAGTCCTCCCCGCTCATCCCAGCCCTCGGCTTCTGCCTCGGCACCCGCCTGCAGATGATGTGGCTCGATGAGGACTCCCCCTCCCGGCTGGCCGCCGGCAAGCGCCCGCGTACGACGCTCACCCCGACGCTCATCAGCCGCGGCGGCACACCGGTGATCGCCATCGGCACGCCGGGCGGGGATCAGCAGGATCAGTGGCAGCTGCTGGCGATCCTGCGGATGCTCGTCGGCGGCTACACCCCGCAGCAGGCCATCGACGCACCGGCGTTCCATACGACCGCGCTGCCGGGCTCGTTCTGGCCGCGCACTTGGACTCCCGGCGGTGCTGTGGTTGAGGACCGGCTCGGCGATGAGGTCATCGACGGTCTCATCGCCCGCGGCCACGACGTCTCCCGGGCAGGAGACTGGTCACTCGGCCGGCTCTCCTGCGTCACCTACGACCCGGAGACCGGGATCATGCAGGCGGCGGCGAACCCGCGCGGCATGCAGGGATACGCCGCCGGACGGTGACCCTCAGCGCGGCGGTGTCAGCCGGGCGAGCGTCGCAGCGGCCGGCTCCTCGCGTGCAGACTGCCAGCCGGTCCCAGCCCACAGGTGCACCCAGTCGGGCTGGCCGGCCTTCGCCGCCGCGGTGCGGATGGGCTTGGTCAGGTGATGGACCTGCGGATAGGCAGGCGGAGCAGCGGCCGCGTAGTCGTCGATGAACCGGTTGCGCAGACTGCGGGCCAGCCGCCCGGTGAACGCCCGGGTCAGTGCGGTCTGGGTGAAGTCTGGGTCGGCGAGTGCCTGCCGGTGCACCGCCGAGGTGCCTGCCTCATGCGTGCGCAGCAGCAGCGTGCCGACCTGCACGGCCAGCGCACCGGCCTCGAGCAGAGCGGCCACCGCCTCGGGACCGTCGACACCACCAGCGGCGATGACCGGCAGATCCACCCGCTCACGCACCTCGCGCACCAGATCAGCGGTCTCAACCTCGGCCACCGCCCGCAGCGGATCATGGGTGCCGGCATGCCCGCCGGCCCGGCTGCCCTGCACGATGAGACCATCGCAGCCGATCCCGGCCGCCGCCTCGGCCTCAGGCGCGTCCGTCACCGTGGCGAGCACACAGGTGCCGACCGCGTGCAGACGCGCAACCGCCTCGGGGGCGGGGAGCCCGAACGTCAGCGAGACCACCGGAACCGGGTCGGCCAGCAGCGCCTGGAGCTTCTCGCCGAAGTGATCGTCATCGTCCATGACCGGGCGGACGCTGATCGGCGCGTCGAGCTCATCGGCCAGCGGGGCGAGCCGGTCGGCATAGGCAGCGAACGCAGCCTCATCAACGACAGCCTGCCCGGGCACGAAGAGGTTGACGCCGAAGGGCACATGGCCTGCCAGCTGCCGGAACTCATCGATCTGCACCCGCAGGGCCTCGGCGGTCAGATAGCCGCCGGCCAGGAACGGGAACCCGCCAGCAGCGGCGATCGCCGCGGCCAGCCGGGGCGTGGTGGCTCCGCCTGCCATCGGGGCACCGACGAGCGGGCGGGCAGTGGCCAGCAGCTCGGTGACAGGTGGGCGGGCGGCATCAGAGGCGGTCATATCTGCATGGTAACAGCGCCATCGGCGCAGCGGAACGGGGCGCGGGCGAGGGTGGGCGGCGGTTTCTCAGGGTTCGGGAACCGGCATCGCCCACGGGGGTGCGGATCGGCCAGACTGGTCGTCATCGAGAGGCAGATCACTGATGCCGCCGCGATCATCGGCCGGCAGGAGGGACAGGCGTGAGAGCACTCGCAGACACCAGCACCGAGCCGGCTCAGCCGCTGGCCGGCAGCCCGTCGATCACAAGCTTCGACGGACCGGACATCGACATGCTCATCCGGCAGGGCTTCCGGCCCGCCCGCATCGAGTCACTCGAGGCCGTCGCCCGCGGGATCCTCTCCATCACCTTCGCTCCGCCGCTGGGCGGCGAACCGGCGTTCACTCCCGGCGCGCACCTCGAAGTCGCGATCCCGCTGCCTGACGGCCCGGCGATCCGCCACTACTCGCTGTGCTCGAAACCCGACGGCAGCCAGGGTTGGAAGGTCGCGATTCTCGACGAGCCGACCGGCCGCGGCGGCTCCCACTGGCTGCACGAGCACCTCGCCGACTGCACGAGCCTGCTCATCCGCGGACCGCGCGACACCTTCGGCTATCAGCGCCGGGCACCGATGCTCTTCGTCGCCGGCGGCATCGGCATCACCCCGATCTCCGCGATGATCCACGACGCCGAGGACGCCGGCCTCGACTGGCACCTCATCTACGTCGGCCGCCGCAACGAGCTCATGGCGTTCGCCGACGACCTCATCGACTCCCACGGATCCGAACGGGTCGATGTGCGCATCACCGCCGAGACCGGCCGGCCCGATGTCGTCGCCCTGGCCCGTGACTGGTTCGCCACCGCGCGTGCCTCCGGTGCCACCGCGCCCGAGGCGGAGGGCACCGAAGGCGGTCCGGTCGTCTACACCTGTGGCCCCGTTCCGCTCATGCGTGCGCTGGCCGCCGGGATGGAGGCCGAGGGCATCGAGGTGATCTTCGAGGACTTCGACGATGACGCCCCACCGACAGCCGAAGCCACGGCGAGCGGTCAGGCCGAGGCGGCCGGCGCCTCGGGAACGGACACCGCCTTCACCGTCGAGACCACCAGTGGCGAGGAAGTGCGGGTGGCCTGCGGCCAGTCGATCCTCGCAGCCCTCGGTGCCGCTGGAGTGCGGACCCTGAGCTCATGTCAGAAGGGCACCTGCGGGACGTGTGAGACGACGATCCTCGACGGGCGGGCCGATCACCGCGATCATGTGCTCAGCGATGAGGAGAAGGAGGCGCAGGAGACGATGATGATCTGCGTCTCGCGTGCCCAGACCGACCGGATCGTCCTCGACATCTGAGCCTAGATGTACTTCCCGGTGAGGTTGTGAACGCGGTCTGCTGGTGAGAGTCCCCCAATCGCGGTGTGGGCTCGATGGTGATTGTAGTCATGCAAGAACGCTGCGTACGAGTTTTCGCGAGCACTCTCACTGGC
>NZ_JACSPY010000011.1:60434-96191 GCF_014836885.1 Brevibacterium gallinarum | reverse complement strand
CTGAAGACCTCGTCCAGGCGGCCTGAGCAGAGAAGGAAAACTCGTAGGGACTGTCCACATTCCTTGACACAGCCCAAAGAGATCCTTCGGAGGCTGGTGTTCTGCTCTCCGTGTTGGCAGCGGCAAGCGTCGTGGGAGCAATCCTGTATGGCGTTACAGACGTGCCTGGCACATACACTGCTCAAAGCTGGACGGCGATCGTCATCCTGCTGCTGGCGGTGGGGCTTTCAGCTTATGTCGACGCCCCTCCGCTGCTCATCGGACTGCTCTGTGCAGTGGGTATCGGACAGTCAGTCTGCATCGTGGCAAGGAATCTGTCCCTTCGAGAGCGGCTCCATCCTGATCTTCATGTCGTGGGATTCGCCCTGCTCTACTCCCTGAGCGGAGTTGGCTATGGAATCAGCGCTGGAATCTCTGCCGCAGCGTTGGTGTTCTTCTCGCCGCAAACGACGGTCATCATCGGTCTCGGGTTGTCGTCGCCACAGGCGGTGTCGTCGGTATCGTTCGCAGATTCAGATAAGAGTACTCACAAAGAAACCACCACAAGCTCACGATTGCAATCGCCCGGGCCAGTCACATCGCTGTGAGCTCGAGAATTCAAGAACTTCAAGCGGCAGATCTACAGACATACGCCAACACCGTGCTGGCAATTGACCAGCCGAGCCCGATCCTTCTTCCATAGCAATGACATCGGCATACACACCGCCCTCAACGCAGCCGTTGAGTTCCTGGCCGACAGCTTCCCCACCATCCCCGAGGCGGTGGTTCAGTCCCCGAGTCCGCGGGCGTCGAGTGCCCGGCCGGTGTCCTGAGCGAACTTCACCGCACCGAGCACCACGGGCACTGAGCGTGCCTGAATGCTGCGCTCCAACCCGCGGGCCCGCGCAGCATCTGCCGACTGTCCGACGAGCTGGGCCATGAACGGGATCGAGCGCACCGTCAGCGCAGCGGTCAGCGCAACCCGTTCGGCATCGACGCCGAGGAACCGCAGCGGACGCACGAGGACGGCGAAGGCCTCGAGCAGCTGGCTGATCGACGAGGTGAACATGAGCAGGCCGGCGGCCTGGACGCACACGATGAGCTTCGACACCATCACCAGCGCGTGGGCGGCATCGCTGAAGATGAGGTGGAAGGCGATGATGAGGGCGACGAAGATCCAGATCGCCCGCAGCGGGGAGAGGACCTGGCCCAGCCGCAGCCGCGAAGTCAGCCCGCAGGCGAGCAGGACTGCGAAGACACAGGCGTCGACGACCGGATTGCGCAGGGCGAGCACGACGATGCTGATCGCTGCGACTGCCCCGAGTTTGAGGAGCACCGGGGTGCGGTGCAGCCAGCCGCCGGTGGGCACATAGGTGCCGAAGAACCGCGACTGCCGTCTCATCGCTGCTCCTCGCCCGAGGCGGGCCTGCCGCCGGTGGTCCGGCGAGCTTGCGAGACGGTGGCGGCGATGAGCTGCCGGTAGGCGGCCACCGCCTCGGCTGGGGCGGTGTCGGCGACGATCCGGCCGTCATGGAGCACCAGGGTGCGTTCGGCATCACCGGCGAAGTCGAGGTCGTGGGTGGAGACGATGAGCTGGACGCCGCGGCGGGCGGCGAGATCGTCCAGCGTGGCGCGCAGCAGCTCCCGGTTGGCCAGATCGAGCAGCGTCGTCGGCTCATCGAGCACCAGCACCGTCGGGGAGACCGCAAGCACGCTGGCCAGGGCGACGAGCTGGCGCTGGCCGGAGGACAGTTCGTAGATGGAGCGTTCGGCCAGGTCCTCGACCCCGAACTCGGCGAGGGCTTCGAGGGCTGCCTGCCGGCGGGCGGTCGTGTCGCGCAGGCGGCGTTTGAGGGAGAGTTCGACGTCTTCGATCGGGGTCGGCATGACGAGCTGGGCGGCCGGATCGGAGAAGACGAATCCGACCTGCCGGCGGACTACCGCCCCGTCGTCGACGGTGTCGAGCTCACCTAAGCGCACACGCCCGCGGGTGGGTGCGGTGAGCCCGTTGATGAGCTGGAGGAATGTCGACTTGCCCGAGCCGTTGGCACCGATGACGCTGATGCGCTGCTCCCTCAGCGTCAGGGTGAGGTCGGTGAGCAGGGTGCGGGTGCGCAGCCGGCTGCTGGCAGGATCCATGTCCTCGACGGTGACGGCGACATCGTCGAACACGACGCCGGCCCGGGCCCTGTCCTTGGGCCCGGGTGCCGGGGTATGTCCGTCGGTCATCTGGTCAGCGCCTCACGAGGATGGTCGGGAAGGCGCGGTGGATGAGCAGGGCAAGCGAGGCGGCGACGATGTTCTTGACGACATCGCCGGGCCAGTACGGCAGGTCGGCGACGAACGCGGCCGAGAGCGGGATGCCGGCGTTGATCGAGATGCCGAGGATGCCCAGCGGGTGGGTGGTGAGGAAGCTGGCGATCAGCCCGCCGATGAACAGGGTGGCCCACAGTCTGCCGCCGGTCATCCGCTTGACCGCCCAGCCGGCGACGACACCGGCGAGCAGCGCGAAGAGCGGGAAGGCGATGAGGTAGCCGGCGGTCGGCCCGGCGAGCACGCCGAGACCGCCGGAGAAGCCGGCGAAGATCGGCAGTCCGATGAGCCCGAGCACCAGGTAGAGCAGGGTGGCGAGGAAGCCGCGCAGCGGGCCGAGTGTCAGCCCGGTCAGCCCGATGACGAGGGTCTGCAGGGTGATCGGCACACCGACGTTGCCGACCGGGATCGGCGGGGTCATCGCGAAGGCGGCGATGAGTGCGGCGAACACCGCGATGAGCGCGATGTCGGTCGATGTGAAGCGGCGCGCCGGTCGGCGGGTGCCGGCTGCCTCGGAGGCACCGGAAGCGGCAGGAGAGGTCATGGAGACTCCAGTCTGTTCTCAGTCAGGATGCAAACCAGAACACCATAGCTGAACACCGTTCAATTCTGTGCGGCGGGCACAGCCGAACGAGCCCTGCGCTGGCGCTCGCGCACACCAGCGAGTTGCTGGAGCCCACCGGCACCGGCCGTCCGGCCGGGCCGGCTCACTCCCACTCGATGGTGCCCGGCGGCTTCGAGGTGACGTCGAGGACGACGCGGTTGACCTCTTCGACCTCGTTGGTGATGCGGTTGGAGATCGTGGCGAGCAGCTCGTAGGGCAGGCGCGTCCAGTCCGCAGTCATCGCATCCTCGCTGGAGACCGGGCGCAGCACGATCGGGTGGCCGTAGGTGCGGCCATCGCCCTGCACACCGACGGAGCGGACGTCAGCCAGCAGCACGACCGGGCACTGCCAGATCTCGGCGTCGAGGCCGGCAGCGGTGAGTTCGGCGCGGACGATCGCATCGGCTTTCCGCAGCGTATCGAGGCGGTCCTTCGTCACCTCGCCGATGATGCGGATGCCCAGGCCGGGGCCGGGGAACGGCTGCCGGGAGACGATGACCTCGGGCAGACCGAGCTCGCGGCCGATGGCGCGGACCTCATCCTTGAACAGGGCGCGCAGCGGTTCGACGAGCTTGAACTGCAGGTCCTCGGGCAGGCCGCCGACGTTGTGGTGGCTCTTGATGTTGGCAGTGCCCGATCCGCCGCCGGATTCGACGACGTCGGGGTACAGGGTGCCCTGGACGAGGAACTCAATCTCCTCACCGGATCCGTCGGCGGCGGTCTCGCGGGCTTCGAGGACGAGGTCGGCGGCAGCGCTTTCGAAGGTGCGGATGAACTCGTGGCCGATGGCCTTGCGCTTGTCCTCCGGGTCGGTGATGCCGGCGAGCTGGCCGAGGAACTGCTCGGAGGCGTCGATGGTCACTAGGCGGATGCCGGTGGCGTCGACGTAGTCGTTCTCGACCTGGGTGCGCTCATCCTGGCGCAGCAGTCCGTGGTCGACGAAGACACAGGTGAGCTGGTCGCCGACGGCCTTGTGCACCAGGGCCGCGGCGACTGCCGAGTCGACGCCGCCGGACAGGCCGCAGATGACCTTCTTGTCCCCGACCTGCTGGCGGATCAGCTCGACCTGCTCGTCGATGACGCTGGCCGGTGACCAGTCGGAACTCAAGCCTGCGACGCGGTACAGGAAGTTGCGCAGCACCTCCTGGCCGAATGCGGAGTGCATGACCTCCGGGTGCCACTGCACGCCGGCGAAGCGGCGCTCGAGGTTCTCGAACGCAGCGATCGGGGCGCCGGCGGTCGAGGCCAGCACGGTGAAGCCGTCTGGGGCTTCGGTGACGGAGTCGCCGTGGCTCATCCACACGGTCTGGGTCTCCGGCTGCCCGGCCAGCAGGGTGCCGGGTTCGGTCACGGTCAGCTGGGTGGAGCCGTATTCGCGGCGGTCGGTCTTGGCGACCGTGCCGCCGAGCGAGGTCGTCATGATCTGGAAGCCGTAGCAGATCCCGAAGATCGGCACCCCGAGGTCGAAGACCTCGGTGTCGAGTGCGGGCACTCCCTCACCGTAGACCGAGGACGGCCCACCGGAGAGCACGATCGCCACAGGCTTGCGTGCGGCGAACTCCGCGGCCTTGGCGGTGTGCGGGATGACCTCGGAGTACATGCCGGCTTCGCGGACGCGGCGGGCGATGAGCTGGGCGTACTGGGCGCCGAAATCGACGACGAGAACGGGTGGCACCTGCGTGGCGGTGGGAGTCTGGGTCATGTGCTCAATCCTATGTGCTTGACGGGTGCGGGATCAGCCCTCGACAGGGGCGACGACGACGGCGGCGTCGAGTTCGTCCTGGACGCGGTGGTGGACGCGGCGCTCGAGGATGAAGGACATGACCGGTACGACGCCGGCCAGCGCCATGACCAGCAGCCGGCTGAGCTTCCAGCGCATCGTCTGGTTCAGCCACAGGCAGGAGATGAGGTAGACGACGTAGCACCAGCCGTGGCTGATCGCGATCGCGGCGGCGAGGTTGAAGTTTCCGATCATCAGCGCCTGGGAGACGTCGCCGTTCATGATGAGCCCGACGATGATGTACTTGTAGACCATCTCGACGGTGAGGATGAGCAGCAGGATGCCGGTGATGATCGCCATGACCCGGTAGAAGCGCGAGGCGTTGAGCGCTGAGGTGTAGCGGCTGTAGAGCCAGACGTTGTCATCGGACAGGTCGGGCCGGGCGTCGTCGGGGTGCTGGCGGGCATCATGGGGGTCAGTGACCATCGGTGTCCTTCATCGGGTGCTGCTGAGGCGGAGCGGCCTGGCCGGTTCCCTTGGCTCCGGCGGGCTTGACGACCACATAGTCTACTGTCTTCCCCGCCGCCGCGCGCTGCTGGGCGAGGTGGGCGTCGCGCAGCAGCCGCCACCAGATGTAGAAGGCGAAACCGGCGAAGAACAGCCATTCGAGGGCGTAGACGCCGGACTGCAGGTCGAAGCCGCCGGATTCGTCGGCGCTCAGGTGCACGCGGGTGAGGCCGTCGACCGCTGCCGAGGCGCCGGGCCCGGTGTCCTGTTCGGGGAACAGATAGCCGGAGTAGGTGTATATGTCGAAGAGGTTGACCAGCTGGGAGGTCGACACGGTGCGCACCTGCCCGGGCGGCAGTCCCTTGGTCGATTCCGGTCCTTCGATCGGGCCGAGCCGGGCGGTCATCTCCACCGGGCCGTCATGGGCGCGCGAGCTCATCGCCGCCTCTTCGCTCTCCACCCAGCCGCGCACCACCGGGATGGCGATCGGGCGGGTCTCATCCGCCTCGGCGGCGGCCGGCAGTTCTGCGGCCTCACCGAATCGGGCATCGTCGGGGACGAACATCGTCACCACCCAGAAGCCCTCCGTGCCGTCGTGGTAGCGGCCGGTGACCGCGACCTGCGCATCGGGCAGGTAGTGGCCGGTGAGCGTCACCCGCTGATCAGCCACCAGGCCCGGCTGCGGGACCTGGGCTGCGACGACGTCGTTGAAGTCCTTGACGGTTTCGATGTCCTGGGAGCTCAGCGCGTCGTTCTTGTGCTGGGCACGGTTGAGCTGCCAGTACGACAGCCCGACGAAGGCGGTGGCGAGCAGCAGGACGAGGGCGAGGAAGCCCATCCAGCGCGGGGTGAAGGCGAGTCGGAGCATGCGGATCGAACGGCCCGGCGGCAGACCGGCGGCTCAGAAACCGGCGTTCTGCGGCTGGTACGGGGAGACGACGACGTTGACGCGCTGGAACTCCTTGAGGTCCAGGTAGCCGGTCGTCGCCATCGCCCGGCGCAGCGCTCCGGCGAGGTTGACCTCGCCGATCGCGGTGTGGCCGGGGCCGAAGAGCAGCTGTTCGAGCGGGGCGACGGTGCCGATGTCGACGCGGCGTCCGCGCGGCAGCTGGCTGTGGTGGGCTTCAGCACCCCAGTGGCAGCCCTTGCCCGGAGCCTCTTCGGCACGGGCGAGGGCGGAGCCGAGCATGACGGCGTCGGCGCCCATCGCGAAGGCCTTGATGATGTCGCCGGAGGTGCCGAGTCCGCCGTCGGCGATGACGTGGACGTAGCGGCCGCCGGATTCGTCCATGTAGTCCCGGCGGGCGGCGTGCACATCTGCCAGCGCGGTGGCCATCGGAGCGTGGATGCCCAAAGTCCGGCGGGTGGTCGCGGCTGCTCCCCCGCCGAAACCGACGAGCACACCAGCAGCACCGGTGCGCATGAGATGCAGGGAAGCGGTGTAGGTGGCAGCGCCGCCGACGATGACGGGCACGTCGAGTTCGTAGATGAAGCGCTTGAGGTTGAGCGGCTCGGCATTCGAGGACACGTGCTCGGCCGAAACGGTGGTGCCGCGGATGACGAACAGGTCGACGCCGGCGTCGACGACGGTGCGCCAGTACTCCTGCGTGCGCTGCGGGGTCAGGGCGCCGGCGACGGTGACGCCGGCTTCGCGGATCTCGGCGAGCCGGGCGGTGATGAGCTCTTCCTTGATCGGCTCGGCGTAGATCTGCTGCATCCGCTCAGTGGCCTGTTCAGCCGGCAGCGTGGCGATCTCATCGAGGTAGGGCTGCGGGTCCTCGTACCGGGTCCACACGCCTTCGAGGTCGAGGACGCCGAGCCCACCGAGCTTGCCGAGCGCGATGGCCGTGGCCGGGGAGGCGACAGAGTCCATCGGGGCGGAGATGAACGGGATGTCGAAGTGATAGGCGTCGATCTGCCATTCGAGGGAGACGTCCTGCGGGTCGCGGGTGCGCCTGGCCGGGATGATCGCGATGTCATCCAGGGAGAAGGCCCGCAGGCCGCGCTTGCCTTTGCCGATTTCGATTTCGCTGCTCACGCCTCCAGGGTATCGCAGGCCCCGGCCATCGCTCTCACCGCCTGCTCAGCCAGCGAGCAGAACTCTCGTTTCCGGTTGGCGGCTCAGTCGCCGGTGGACCCGTCGAGGTGTTCGCGGATGAGGTCAGCGTGGCCGAGGTGACGGTTGTACTCCTCGATCACGTGCACGAGCACCCAGCGCATGTTCCACGGTTCGCCCTCGCCTGCCGGCTTGGCGACCGGCACGGACAGGTCGCCCAGTCCTGCGGTGATCTCACGCGAACGGGCGACGGTCTCCTCGAACAGGGCCCGCGCCTCGGCGGTGGGGATGTCGGCGGCAAGGTCCCAGTCCCAGTCGTCGTTGTCCTCCCAGGGTGCGGTGGCCCAGGGCTCGCTGGGTGCGCGGCCGGCGACGCGGAAACCGAACCAGTAGTCCTCGACGAAGGCCATGTGGGTGAGTATCCCAGCCAGGGTCATCGTCGACGGTGCCAGTGCGGTGCGCAGCTGCGCGTCGGACAGTCCTTCGGTCTTGCGCAGCAGCACGCTGCGGGCGGAGTCGATGAAGCCGGTGAGGACCTCGAGTTCGGTGCCGCTGTTCGGCGGTTCGTGGACGGGGGTGCTCGGTTCAGGGGTCGGCGTCGTTGCCGAGGTGTTTTCCATGTCCGTCAGCTTATCCGAGGAATCGCGGTCATCGGCTGCCGCTGCCCACTACCGTTGGGGCATGGACTGTGTGCCCGCTGCTGCGCTCGACCACCTCGATGCCGCCGATCCCGGTGGGGTGCTCGGCGTGTACCTATACGGTTCGGCGGCCAGCACCGGCCTGCGACCCGGCAGCGACATCGACCTCCTCGTCATCACAGCGCGCTCCCTCACCGCGTCCGAACGCCGCGACCTCGTCGCGGTGCTGCTGGAGACGTCCGGCTGGTCCGGGCATGCTGGGTCCTTTCCCGAGGCGGCGGCTCGCCGGCCGGTGGAGCTGACAAGCATCGTCCGCCCGGAGACAGACTCCTGGGCGAGCGCACCGGTCATCGACTTCCAGTACGGCGAATGGCTGCGCGCCGAAATCGCCGACGGCCTGCTCCCCGCGCCCACGCCGGATGCGGATCTCATCATCCTCGCCGCGACGGCAGCCGCCCATCACCGAGTGCTGCGCGGGCGCCCGCTTGCTGAGCTGCTGCCGCCGGTGCCCGATGGACTGCTGCGCCGCACCGCCGCCGACCTCGCACCGGCCGTGGCAGCTGCGGCCGCTGGGGATGAGCGCAATGCGCTGCTGACCCTGGCCCGCATCGTCATCACCGCCGAGACCGGTCGGATCGTGTCGAAGGACGCCGCTGCCGAGGCGGTGGGCGCGCTCCTGCCCGACCACCAGCGCAGGCTGCTGGCACGGGCACGGGAGGAATACCTCGGGCACGGGGTGCCAGGCTGGAGCTGGGCCGAGGCAACCGGTGAAGTCGCCGCGCTGGTGAGTGCTCTCGTTGGCCGGGCCCGCGGTACGGTGGCGTGAGCTGGCGGAAGCCAGTGCGCGTGCTCAGCGCGGCGCCTGCCAATGACGAGCTGCAGGATCGAGGAGACGGCCAGAGAGACGGCTGCGGCGAGGACGAGCAGCAGACCCCATGACGGCTCAGCTTGGACCGGACCGTGGGGCACGAGCTCGCCGTCGATGATGTGGTCGTACATGATGTGCGGCCATTCGGCGGTGACGACGCCGACGGCGCCGGTGAACAGGCAGGCACTGCCGGCCAGGCCGATCCATCCCCACACGCGCGGGTGCCAGCCGGTGAGCGACTGGATGGCCATGAGCACGCTGATGACCGCACCCGGCCGGAGGAACCATGTGGCCATCGAACGATCAGAGGCCTGGAGGACGTTGGAGTTGAGCATGGCGAAACCAGGTTCGGCTGACTCGTAGACCGGGAAGCCGATGGTGAGGCCGAGCAGCAGGGGTGCGGCGATCGCGCACAGGCGGGCGTTCTCCCTCATGCCGGATCCGGGTTCGCAGCGGCAGGTGGTGCCTGCCGGGCAGCGAGCAGCTGCAGGGTCGCGGCGTGGGCGAGCACTCCGGCGGCGCACACGATGAGCAGCAGGCCGAGCCAGGGTTCGGGGACTTCCATGCCGCCGGTCGGCCGGCCCTGATCGTCGACACCGTCCCACATGAGCGAGGGCCGGTTGTCCCCGGTGAAGGCACCGAATGCCCCGAGTGTCAGGAAGAGCGCGCCGATGTAGCCGATCCACGCCCAGATGCCGGGCCGCCAGCCGGCGAAGGACTGGATGACCACGAGCACGACGATGAGTATGCCAGGTGCGAGAAGCGCGGCCAGCGGTGAGAGACCGATGGCGGTGACGACGTTGACGGCGAGGTCGTCGTAGTGCGCGTCCTCGACGCGCAGCACGGGCACTGGGATCGTGGCTGCCAGCAGCACGAGCGCGGTGATGGAGAGCACACGTGAGGCGATGATCATGATGCAGACTCCTCCCCTGCCGGTGCCGGGTCAGCCCGCCGGGCCTGGGCGCGCCTGCTGCGGTGGGCCGCCACCAGCTGCAGGATCGAGGCGAGCGCCAGGATCAGCGTTGCTGCTGCGATGAGTGCCGTGCCCCACCAAGGTTCGGGCAGGATCATCCCGCCGGTGGGCATCCCGTCAGCGGTGACGCCGTCCCAGAGGATGCCGAACATCCACAGGTTCGACAGCACCGAAACCGCCCCGGCGGCAATGCAGACGCAGCCGGCGAGCCCGATCCAGCCGCCCGCCCGCGGCAGCATGCCGGTGAAAGCGCAGAAGCACAGGACCACTGCGGCGAGGACGCCGAGGAAGATCAGCGGTGAGAGCTCACCGGCTGTCGCTGCGGAGATGAGGCCGATGTCATCGGAGCTGAATCTGCGGTCGGTGAAGCGCAACACCGGCACCCAGAAGGCCGCAGCGAACAGTGCGACCGTCACGGCGGTCAGGACGCGGGTTGTCGTTCTCATATCTCCAGCCTCTGATGACTCAGCGTGCCGGTGGTGACGCCGCTGTGCCGGTTCCGACACAGGCGCAGGCGGGCACCGCCTCGGTCGCGCGGTCACGGCCCGTGGCGCTGCTCAGGCGCGCGGTAGCGATGCTCTTCGATCTGCACAATGCCAGCGGCAACAAGAGCGAAACCGGCCGCTGCGGCAAACGCCAGCCCCCACCAGAGCTCAGGCTGCTCGGTGCCGCCGATGGGCTCCCCGTTGGGCGCGATGCCGTCCCACATGATGACGTGGTCGCGCCGCACGCGGATCGTTTCGCCGATGCCGAGGAGCTGGAAGGCGCCCGCGGCGAGACCGAATGCCCCGGCCTCCCGGGTGTGCGCACCGGAGAGCGCAGCGACGATGACGACGGCGGCCATGAAGAAGACCGGCACGGCCAGCAGCGGCAGAGCCGGGGCCTCACCGGTGGCGATGAAGATGTCGTGGCGGGCGAAGTCCCGGTTCGCATAGCGCAGCACCGGCATCGTCAGCGAGCCGGCGAGGCAGGCGATCGCGGTGACGGCGAGCAGGCAGGTGGTCAGTCTCATGCCTCCAGCGTGGCCGCCGTCTGCGTCACCGCGGTGACGTCGGTGTCACCGTCCTGGCACACGGCGGCGTTCTGTCAGACGAGTCCGAAGCCCTCGGCCTGGGCGATGATCTCATCGGCGGTGAAGCTGATGTGCGGCAGGTGGGCGGACTGCTCGACGACGTGCATGCACACCCGCCGGGAGGGCACCGGGTGGGTCAGCGCCACACTCGTAAGCCCAGCCGGCAGGCTGAGCACGGCCAGAGCCGGAAGCAGGGTGATGCCGTGGCCGGCGGCAACGAGGGCCAGCGCTGCGTAGTGGCCTTCGGAGCGGGCGATGACCCGCGGGGCGATCCCAGCGGCGGCACACGCGTGCCGGATCGCGCTCATTCCGGCGGTGGCGCGGGATTCGGCGTCGATCCAGCGCTCCTCGGAGATCTCGGCAAGCGGCACTTCGCCGGCGTCTGCGAGGCGGTGGCTGGTGGGCACGACGAGGTGGAACTCGTCGTCGAACAGCGGTGTGCGGATGGTGCCGGGCAGCTCGGTGGCGGTGGCGAAGCCGGCCTCGCTGCGGATCTCGATGTCCGGCAGCCGCGGGGAGGGGGCGGAGTCGCGCTCATTGTCGAGGATCTCGAAGCGGATCGTCGGGAAGGTCCGCACGACGGAGTCGACGACCGGTGGCAGCAGGGTCTCGTGGAAGGAGGTGAACCCGGAGAACACGATGCGCGGATCCGGTGACGACGTCATGTCATCGACGGTGCCGTCGAGCCGGCGGACCTGGTCGAGGATCTTGGCCGCCTCCTCGGCAAGTTTGCGGCCGGCCTCGGTGATCTCGATGCCGCGCCCGGCCCGCCGGTAGAGCTCCAGGCCGGTCGACTGCTGGAGGGTGGCGATGTGCTGGCTGATCGTCGCCGGCCGGTAGCCGAGGTTGGCGGCGGCCTCGACGACGGATCCGGCGGTGACGACGGCCCGCCAGATGCGGAGCCGGTTGAGGTCCCAGGAGCGCATGCGCACAGCCTAACCGACATGTAGGCAAAACCGAATGGTTATCAGCGTTTCTCTGCTTGTGCCTGATGATTGCGGGTTCCACAATGTTCCTGTCGGCACTGCATGTAGGAGTGCATGGCCGGCGCTCACAAAGGATGCAGTCCCCGTTGTTCAGAGGAGGTTCTCGTAACTCTCACCGTGTTCGGCGCGCTCTTCGCCGCCTCGGTCGGCATCTCCGTGACGCCAGGTCCCGAGACCATGCTCGTCCTCCGCTACGGCGCCCTGCGCCGGCGGGCGGGCCTCTTCTGCACAACGGGGACTGCGCTTGGGGCACTCGTGTGGGCAGTGCTGGCGATCACCGGCGTCGCCGCGATCATGCAGCGCGAACCCGCCCTGCTCGCTGCGGTCAAGACCGTCGGCGGAATCTACCTGCTGTTCCTCGGCGCGAAGGCCGCCTACCCGCTGCTGCGCAGCTGGTGGGCCACCCGCCGAGCCCGCAGCCGCGGCGGCATGCTCACCGCAGCCACCGCCTCGGGCGCGGCCGCCGGTGCGGGAATCGGGGCACCGGCGGGGACCGCTTCGACCGGCGCGCTCGATCTGGGAGAGGTCAACGCCTCCCTGCGCACCCCTTCAGCACTGTCGAGCTTCACCACCGGCCTGTTCACCGCGCTGACGAACCCGAAGTCCGGGCTGTTCTTCCTCGCGGTGCTGCCGACGTTCATCCCGGCTGATCCGGCGCTGCTCGACTATGCGATCGTCGTCGGCACGATCGTCGGCTGCCTGGGTCTCTACGCTGCCGGTCTCGTGCTCGTCGCCGACCGGGTCTCAACACTGCTACGCACCCCGCGGGCCGATATGGTCCTCGACATCGTCTCAGCCAGCGTGCTCAGCATCCTCGGCGTGCTCATCCTCGCCCTCTGAGCCGGGCACTCCCCTGGCGCTGCCCCGGCCTGACACCTTCCCTCGCCCGGCCGGCGCGGTCAGCCGTTGACGGCGTCGTCGACGGCGGAGTCCAGGTCCGGGTAGGCGAACTCGTAGCCGGCGGCGAGCAGCCGTTCGGGCAGCACCCAGCGGCTCTTGAGCACGAGTTCGGTCTCAGTGCGCATCGCGATCGCGCCGATCTCGAGCATCCAGCGCGCCACCGGCAGGCCGACCGGCATCCCGCAGGCCCGCCGGAGTGCTGCCATGAAGCCGCGGTTGTCCGAGGGATTCGGGGCGGCGGCGTTGATGGGACCGTCGAGCTCGGGATGGTCTTCGAGGAAGTCGATGATGCCGGCGACGTCGTCGAGGTGGATCCAGCTGAACCGCTGCCGGGCACCGGGTGTGCCGTAGGTGTGGGCGGTGCCGGCGCGCCGGCGGCCGGGCGTCGCCGGCCAGCGGCCGTCGTACTGGGCGCCGCCGAGGCCGATGCGGGCTAAGTTGATGAGCGGGCCGAGTGCGCCGTTGCGGTTGCCGGCCCCTAAGCTGCGGCCGGCTCCTGAGCTGCCGGCGGTCCCGGAGCTGCTGGCAGCCTCGGACGTGTCGCGTCCGAGCACGATCGCGGTGCGCAGGGCGACCCGGCGGGTGGCCGGCAGGTCGGCGGCGAAGAGTGCGCGCTCCCAGGCTCGGGCGACGTCGACGGAGAAGCCCTCACCGATCTCGCCGCCGGATTCGGTCATCGGCCGGTCATCGGCGTGACGATAGATCGTTGCGGTCGAGGCGTTGATCCACAGCGGCGGCGGATTCTGTGCGGCTGCGATCGCATCGGACAGGGCCGTGGTGGTCGCCAGCCGTGAGGTGAAGATCTCCTAACGGTTCTTCGCCGTGTAGCGGCAGCCGACGCTCTTGCCGGCCAGCCCGATGACGAGCCCGGCACCGTCGACAGCGGCGGCAATCCCGTCCGTGTCATCCCAGGTGAGGTCGGCTGCTGACCGGGAGATCGTGACGACCTCCCGGCCTCGGGCCCGATACCTCTCGACGAGGTGGCGGCCGATGAAGCCGCTGGATCCGCCGATCACGACCCGCCCCAGGCCGGCCGCACCAGCGCTGTCCTGGGAGGTGCTGGCTGGGCTGGTCTCGGGGGTGTCGCTCATCGCCGTCATCCGCTCAGGATAGCGCGGCCTCGACTGCCGGTTCGCCGAGTGCGGCGACGTCCCAGGACTGGAAGATGTGCGCAGACGCCCAGAAGTGCAGTTCGTACACGGTGGCCTGCGCGAATGCCGCCATCATGGCCTGCCGGGTGGGCGCATCGGCTGCGGCCATCTCGCGTTCGAGGATCGCAACGGCACCGTCGACCGATTCGTCGAATTCGGCGCTGTCGTAGGTTTCGATCCAGGCACGGTACGGGTGGGAGTCCATTGCCTCGCCGACGCGTTCGGTGAGCACCTTGCCCATGTGGGCGTAGACCCAGAAGCACGGCAGCACTGCGGCCACACCGACCGGGTAGGCAGCGGTTGCGGCCTGGGCGATGAGGTAGGAGGTGTAGCCCAGGGTCGTCGGCGAGGGCTGCGGCTGGCCGTCGGGGTCGGTCAGCTGGCGGCGGGCCGGGGCGAACCGCTCCTCGGCCAGCAGTGCGCCGTGCATGTCCTCTTCGACAGTGACGGCCTCGCCTGCCGCGAGGGCCCAGAACCGGGTGTCCTCGCGGTGCGGGGCGCGTACGCCGAGCTGGCTCATGGCGCGGGCGTAGCCGTTGAGGTAGAGCTCGTCCTGCAGGATGTAGTTGACGAAGGTCTGCACCGGCAGTTCGCCGGTGGCCAGGGCGTCGAGGAAGGGCAGGTTCTCGATCTCATCGAGGGTGCCGGCGACGGAGTCCCAGATCGCCTGGGTGTGCTCGCCTGCGACGAAGCGGTTGCGGTCGGTCATGGAAGTCCTTTCCTACGGTGCCCGCGCGCGGCGGGCGCTCATCTTCGAGGTGGGTGGGTTCAGCGGGTGACGGTGAGGTCGACGAGGTGGTCGACCGGCCCGTGGGCGCCTTCGGGGTTGAGGCTCAGCTGCCAGTCGGCCGCCGAGGCCAGCGCACGGGCGAGGTAGTCCAGTGACCGTTCGACGGCTGCAGTGATGGTCTCCGAGGTGGTGATCTCCGTTCCCGAGGCGGTGGTCTCCGCTCCCGAGGCGGTGGTCTCCGCTCCCGAGGCGGTGGTGTCCGCTGCCGAGGCCATGCTCGCCTGCCCGTGGCGGGCGGCGGCCATCTCGGCGGTGATCGTCGCCGACAGGGTGCAGCCGGTGCCGTGGGTGTTCGGGGTGCGGATGCGGGTGTGGGTGAACTCGGCGGTGGTGCCGTCGGCCAGGGCGAGGACGTCGACGACCTCGTCGTCGGCACCGTGGCCGCCTTTGAGCAGCACGCCGTTCGCGCCGCGGTCGATGAGCCGGCCGGCCTGGTCGCGCATCTGCTCGATGCTTGCGGCTTCGGGTTCCGTGTCGCTGAGCAGCAGTGCGGCCTCGGGCAGGTTCGGGGTGATGAGGTCCGCACGCGGCATGAGCTGGCTGCGGACCGAATCGACGGCGTCGTCATCGAGCAGCCGGTGCCCGGAGGTGGCGACCATGACGGGGTCGACGACGAAGTAGCCGAGGTCCTTCTCATCGGCACTCCGGCAGACGAGTTCGACGAGGCTGCGGGTTGCGAGCATCCCGGTCTTCGTCGCATCGACGGGCATGTCGTCGAGCACGCTGGCCAGCTGGGAGGAAACGAGGGCATCGTCGATGCCGTAGACCTCGCTGACGCCGTGGGTGTTCTGCGCCACTAGCGCGGTGATCGCGGTGGTGCCGTAGACGCCGCGGGCACAGAAGGCCTTGAGGTCGGCGTGGATGCCGGCGCCGCCGGACGGGTCGGTGCCGGCGATGGACAGGGCGATCGGCGGGCGGGATGCGGGTGCGGTCATTTTCAGCGTCCTCCGTCTGCGGTGTGGGAGCCGGTGTCGCCGGCCGTCTCAGTCCGGTCCTCGGTGCCGGGTGTCTGGCCGGTGAGGAACGCGGCCTTGATCGCAGCAGCGGCCGCCCGCGGGTCGGCGGCTGTGCAGATGGCTGAGACGACGCAGATGCCGGCGACTCCGGTGCCGTGCATCTTGGCAGCACCGGCCAGGTCGATGCCGCCGATGCCGAAGACCGGCAGACCGGCCTCGCCGGCCAGCGCGCGGATCTTGCCGGGTCCGAGGACATCGCGGGCGTTCCTCTTCGTCGTCGTCGGAAACGCCAGGCCCACGCCGAGCAGGTCGACCGAGCCGGCCTCGCGGGCGGCGGCGAACTCATCGGGGGTGGTGGCCGAGAGCCCGAGCAGGGCTTCCTGGCCGATGTGCTGGCGGACTTCGGCAAACGGCATGTCGTCCTGGCCGACGTGCAGGTGCACGAGGTGGCCCTCCCTGTTGAGCTGTTCGACCACGGCGACGCGGTCGTTGACGAACACCGGCACCGGCCGGGTGATCTTCGCATCGCCGAGCACCTCGTCGACGGCCCGCAGCACGTCGCACGTGAGGTCGTACATGGCGTCGTCGGTGATGTCCTTGTCACGGATCTGGACCATGCCCGCTCCGCCGGCCACCGCCTCGGCGACGGTGTCGGCCACTGAGCGGCCAGCCGCAGCACACTGTGCGGAGTCGGTGATGAAGTACAGGGCGGTGTCGATGCCGGCGAGGCGATCGTGGCTCATTCGGTGACCTCCACGGTGTCGTAGCTGACGCCGACTGCGGCGATGTCAGCAGCGGTGACGGAATGCAGGGCGTCGAGGAACTCGACGGCGAAGCTGCCGGGCCCGCGGCTCGTGCCGGCCGCACGCGTGCCGGCGGCCGCATAGTGAGCGTGGGCGGCGACGACAGCGGCGAACGGGTCGGCCGGCAGGGCGCCGAGGTAGGCGGCGACGACACCGCCGAGCGAGCAGCCGGTGCCCACGACCAGCGGCATGTAGTCCGAACCGCCCGAGACCCGGGCGATGCACACCTGCTCCCCGGCGTGGACGATCGCGTCGACCTCTCCGGAGACGGCGACGACGGAGCCGAGTGCGTGGGAGAGCTGGATCGCAGCCTCCAGCACGGCCTCGACCTCGTCGGTGGAGTCGACGCCGCGGGCGCCGGCACCGGTGCCGGCCAGGGCTGCGATCTCAGAGGCGTTGCCGCGGATGGCGGTCGGCTGCCAGGTCAGGGCCTGCTTGATGCGGGTGGTGCGGTAGTCGATGACGCCGTAGGACACGGGATCGAGCACCCACGGGGTGCCGGTCTCACGGGCGGCGGTGATGGCGGCATCGGCGGCGAGGAAGTTGTGGGAGCTGGCGGTGCCGAAGTTGATGAGCAGGCCGTCGGAGATGCGGGCGAACTGGGCGGCGTCGGCTTCGTGGTTGATCATCGCCGGTGAGGCGCCGATCGCCAGCAGCGCATTGGCGCTCAGCGGCTGCACGACGGTGTTCGTGATGCACTGGACGAGCGGATTCGACTCCCGCACTGCGGTCACCGCCGCTGCGAGATCGGGTATCGAGGCCGCCGTCTGTGCGGCGGCAGATGGGTGCTGCTGTGTCATGACAATCCCTTCGCCAGCATGATCCAGATCAGGTTCGATGGGTGTGTTCTCAGCCCGGCCCGCCGGGCACCCCATGTCTGTCCGCCACTCTAACAGTCCTGGCCGATGACGCCACTGTGCGCCGGCATGTGACGAGGCGGCGGCGCGCGGAGTCCGCACACATGGGTCGCTAGGATCGGAGGATAGGCCGCCTGCTGTCCTGACCGAATCGGAGGAAACCTGTGAGCGATGTGCTCTTCTCACCCAGCGAAACCGGCGAGGGCTCGTTCCTCGAGCTCATGCAGCTGGAGAAGATCGACAAGAACATCTACCGCGCCGGCTACGTCTTCGATGAGCCCTACGCCCTCTACGGCGGGCAGGTCGCAGCGCAGTCCGTGCACGCCGCGGCTCTGACCGTCGATGCCGAGCGCAAGCCGCACTCCCTGCACGGGTACTTCCTGCGCCCGGGCAATGCCGCCCGGCCGACGGTCTTTCAGGTTTTCCGGGACCGCGACGGCGGCTCCTACTCCGCTCGCCGGGTCGTCGCCACCCAGGACGGCGATGTCATCTTCAATATGGCCATCAACTTCACCCGCGGCAACGACAGCCCCGACCTGCAGGGCCCGACGGCCGCCGCCGAGGCGGAGATCCGCTTCGGGGACCCCTCACCGATGCCGCGGATGTTCTCCTTCGAGGCCCGCAGCACCGACCAGCCGTTCGAGACGACCGACTATCCGGTCCGGTTCTGGGCCCGCTGCACAGAAGACCTCGGTGACTCCGAGCTGCTGCACATCTGCGCTCTCACCTACCTGTCCGACATCTCCTCAGGCCTGGGGGCGTTCAACACCGATGAGTTCAAGTCCGGTTCGAGTCTCGATCACTCGCTGTGGTTCCACCGGCCGGTGGACATGAACGACTGGGTGCTGTGCGATTACGCTCCGCGCTCAGCAGCCTACGGTCGCGGCCTGTACAACGGCGACATCACCACAGCCGACGGCGTGCTCGTCGCCTCGGTCGCCCAGGAGGCGCTGTTCCGCCGGCTCACCCCCGAACAGCTGCAGCACTACCGCGGGATCGGCCGGCCGAAGAAGGACTGAGATCCCGAAACCGACCCCGCATCGCTTGCGCACATCAAAAAGTTCGCATAGGCGAACTTTGCAGATTCGCTGAGGGGAACTATGGTGATGCCATGACATTCCGTTCCCCCCTCCCCCGCCCGCGCTCACCTCGCGCGCACAGCCGCACCCGGCGCATCCCCCTTCTGCTCACCGGCCTGGTGAGCGTAACCGCACTGGCACTGTCCGCCTGCAGCCCTGCGACCACCTCGGGCGCGGACGACGACCGCCCGCTGGTGCTCACCACCTTCACCGTGCTCAAGGACATCGCAGCCAATGTGGCAGGCGATCACCTGCGGGTGGAGTCGATCACGCAGGAAGGTGCGGAGATCCACGGCTACGAGCCCTCCCCCAGCGACATCCGGCACGCTGAGGAGGCCGACCTCGTCCTCGAGAACGGCATGGGCCTGGAGAAGTGGTTCGAGCAGTTCATCGACGTCGCCGGCACCGAGCACGTCGTGCTCAGCGAGGGCATCACGCCGATCGACATCACCGAGGACGCCGACGCCGGCAAACCGAACCCGCACGCCTGGATGTCGCCTTCCAACACCGCGATCTACGTCGAGAACATGGTCACCGCCTTCAGCGACCTCGCACCCGACCACGCCGCGGACTTCGAAGCCAACGCCGAGGACTACACCGCCAAGCTCACCGAGGTCGAAACGAACCTGGCCGATACGCTTGCGGCCCTGCCGGAGAACCAGCGTGCGCTCGTCACCTGCGAAGGCGCCTTCTCCTACCTCGCCCGCGATGCCGGTCTGACGGAGAAGTACATCTGGCCGGTCAACGCCGAGCACGAGGCCACCCCGCAGCAGGTCGCTTCGGCCATCGAGTTCGTGCGCGACAACGACGTCCCGGCCGTGTTCTGCGAATCGACGGTGAATGACAAGGCGATGCAGCAGGTCGTCGACGCCACCGACGCGACCTTCGGCGGCACCCTCTACGTCGACTCGCTCACCACCGCAGACGGCCCTGTGCCGAGCTACCTCGATCTCATCACCCACGATGCCGAGACCATCGCCGATGCCCTGACTGGGGCCCAAGGTGCATGACGGCCACCACAGCCTTACTGGCGTCGTTCATCCGACTGCGCTTGACTGGACACCGATGAACTCTTCCCGGCACCCGCACCAGCCTGCGGCGCACCCACCCGGACCCGGCGCGTCCACCGCCCTGGAGGTCCGGAACGTCACGGTGCGCTATGGCTCAGTGCTGGCTCTCGACGAAGCGAGTGCCGTCATCGGGCGCGGCCGCATCTGCGGTCTGGTCGGCATGAACGGCGCCGGTAAGTCCACCCTGTTCAAGTCGATCGTCGGCAGCCTCAAGCCGCAGTCCGGTTCCGTGCGCATCGCAGGCCTCCCGCCTGCCAAGGCCCGGCGGGCCGGGCTCATCGGGTACGTGCCGCAGGCCGAGACCGTCGACTGGGACTTCCCGATCACCGTGCGCGAGGTGGTGGGCACCGGCCGCTACGGGCGCACCGGGATCACCCGCCGGCTCACCCGCACCGACCAGGACGCCGTCGAGGCCGCACTGGCCCGCGTCGAGCTCAGCGAGCTGGCCGGCCGGCAGATCGGCCAGCTCTCCGGCGGGCAGCGCAAGCGCGCCTTCGTCGCCCGGGGGCTGGCGCAGGGAGCCTCGGTGCTGCTGCTCGATGAGCCCTTCGCCGGCGTCGACAAGCGCTCTGAGCAGATGATCTCGACGGTGCTGCGCGAGGCCGCCGATTCCGGGACGACGATCGTCGTGTCCACCCATGACCTGCACGCGCTGCCGGATCTGGCCGATGAGGCGATCCTGCTCATGCGCCGTGTGCTGCTGCACGACTCGCCTGCCGAGGTGCTGCGCCCGCAGAACCTGGCGCTGGCCTTCGGACTCGATCCGCTCGGCCGGCCGACCGACACCCGGCGGGCCGACGAGGCCCCGGCTGACGGCGGGGCCGTGGCTGAAGCCGAAGCCGCAGCTGCCGGCGACGCTGCGGCCGCCGATGAGAACTGGGACGGTGAGACGCGATGAACATCCTTCACCTGCTCGCCGACCCGCTGAGCTATGAGTTCATGACCCGCGCGCTCATCGCCGCGGTCATGGTCTCGATCGTGTGTGCGCTGCTGTCGTGCTGGCTGGTGCTCATCGGCTGGTCGCTCATGGGCGATGCCGTCTCCCATGCGGTGCTGCCCGGGGTCGTGCTCGCCTATGTCCTCGACCTGCCGTTCGCCATCGGTGCGCTCGTGTTCGGGTTCCTCGCCGTCATCCTCATCGGGGCGGTGCGCGACACCTCCCGGGTCAAGGAGGACGCCGCGATCGGCATCGTGTTCACCACGCTGTTCGCCTTCGGCATCGTGCTCGTGTCCGTCACCCCCTCGGACACGGACCTCATGCACATCATCTTCGGCAACATCCTCGGTGTGTCCCGGCAGGATCTCACCCAGATCCTCATCCTCACGATCGCTGTGCTGCTCGTCGTGCTCCTCAAGCGCCGCGACTTCACCCTCTACGCCTTCGACCCGACGCACGCGCATGCGATCGGCATGAGCCCTCGTCTCATCGGCGCGGTCATGCTCGCCCTGCTGGCCGTCACCGCGGTGGCGACGCTGCAGATCGTCGGCGTCGTCCTCGTCGTGGCAATGCTCATCATCCCCGGCGCCTCGGCCTACCTGCTGACGAACCGGATGAGCATGATGCTCATCATCGCCCCGGCGATCTCGGTCGGCTGCTCGCTCATCGGCCTGTACATCAGCTACTACGCCGACACCGCATCGGGCGGCATGATCGTGCTGGCCCAGGGCTTCGTCTTCACCCTCGTCTACCTCTTCAGCCCGCGCCAGGGCGTTATTGCCCGGCAGCTCAAGCGCCGCCGGCTCCGCTCAGCGCTGTGAGGCCCACATCGCCGCTGCCGCCTCAGCACCGAGGGTGAGGGCGGGCTGGCCTGTGCGTTCGAGCACCAGCGTGCCGGAGTACGGGGCTCCTGCAGCCAGTGTGAAGTCGGTGCCGACCTCGATGCCGCGCTCGGCGAGGAACTGCAGCAGCTCCGGGTCGGCATCCGAGATCCGCTCGAGCCGGTAGCCGGCCCCGGGTTCGCAGTCGGTGAGCTGCCGCGCCTGAGGTGTGGCGACCTGACCGTCGGCGGCTGGGATCGGGTCGCCGTGCGGGTCGCGGTCGGGGTTGCCGAGGTGGGCGGAGATCCGGTCGACGAGCTCGTCGGAGACGGCGTGTTCGAGCACTTCGGCCTCGTCGTGGACTTCGTCCCAGCCGTAGCCGAGCACCTGGACGAGGAAGGTCTCGATGAGCCGGTGGCGGCGCACCATCTGCACGGCATGCGCCCGGCCCTCATCGGTCAGCGACACCGCACCGTAGGGGGTGTGGGTCACCAGCCCCTGCTTGCCGAGGCGCTTGATCGCATCGGAGACCGTCGACATGCGCAGCCCGGCCTTCTCGGCGATGACGCTGGGCTGGACGGGTTCGCGCTCAGGATCCCATTCCTGGACGCTCCAGATGATCTTGAGGTAGTTCTGCGCACTGGCGGTCAGCTCGGACACCGACGGCGCGGTCTCGCCAGCCCCGTCCACCGGCGCCGCCTGCGGCTTCTCGGCAGCTGCCACTGTCACTTCACCGTGTAGTTCGGTGCCTCGACGGTCATCTGGATGTCGTGCGGGTGGCTCTCCTTGAGCCCTGCGGCGGTGAGGCGGACGAACTGACCCTTCTCCTTCAGCTCGGTGATCGTACGGGCGCCGACGTAGAACATCGTCTGCCGCAGTCCGCCGGTGAGCTGGTGGGCGACCTGCTTGAGTTCCCCGCGGTAGGCGACCCGGCCCTCGACGCCTTCGGGGATGAGGTCGGTGTCGGTTGAGACATCGGCCTGGAAGTAGCGGTCCTTGGAGTACGAGGCTCCCTTGCGCGGGGCCATCGCACCGAGCGAGCCCATCCCGCGGTAGGCCTTGTACTGCTTGCCGTTGACGAAGATGAGCTCACCGGGGCTCTCATTGCAGCCGGCGAGCAGGGAACCGACCATGACGGAATCAGCACCGGCGACAAGTGCCTTGCCGATGTCGCCGGAGTACTGCAGTCCGCCGTCGCCGATCACCGGCACGCCGGCCTCGCGGGCGGCCTGGTGTGCCAGGTGGATGGCGGTCACCTGCGGCACACCAACACCTGCGACGACGCGGGTGGTGCAGATCGAGCCGGGCCCCACCCCGACCTTGATGGCATCAGCACCGGCGTCGATGAGCGCCTGCGCGCCGAGCCGGGTGGCGACATTGCCGCCGATCACCTGGACGCCGGCGAACTTCGGGTCCTTCTTCAGGGTGCGGATCATCTCGGTGACGCCGCGGGCGTGGCCGTTGGCGGTGTCGACGACGAGCACGTCGACACCTGCTTCGGCCAGCAGTCCGGCGCGGTCGTAGGCGTCGCCGTAGAAGCCGACGGCCGCACCGACGCGCAACCGGCCCTCGTCGTCCTTCGTCGCCAGCGGGTACTCCTCGCTCTTGACGAAGTCCTTGACGGTGATGAGCCCGCGGATGACGTTGCTGTCATCGACCAGCGGCAGCTTCTCGATCTTGTTCTCGGCCAGCAGTTCGAAGGCCCTCTCGGCTGACACGCCGACCGGGGCGGTGATGAGCGGTGCGCGGGTCATGATCTCACCGACGGTGGTGGTGGCGAAGTCCCTGCGGGAGACGAAGCGCAGGTCCCGGTTGGTGATGATGCCCACGAGCACGTTGTTCTCATCGACGACCGGCAGACCGGAGATCCGGTACTGCCCGCACAGCTCGTCGAGCTCGGCCAGGCTGCGATCGGCGGTGATCGTCAACGGGTCGTTGATCATGCCCGATTCGCTGCGCTTGACGTAGTCGGCCTGCTCGGCCTGGTCTTCTTTGCTCAGGTTGCGGTGCAGGATGCCGATGCCGCCGATGCGCGCCATCGCGATCGCCATCCGCGATTCGGTCACTGTGTCCATCGCTGCCGACAGCAGCGGGATGTTGATGTCGATCTCGCGGGTCAGCCTGGTCCTCGTCGAGGCCTCGGACGGGATGACGTCGGTGTCCCCGGGCAGCAGCAGCACATCGTCGTAGGTGAGTCCGGTCAGCGCGAAGGGATCCTCTGCTGCTTTGAAGTGCTGCTCGATGTTCACCTGTGTCTACCTCCCGAGGCGGAATACGGCGTGGGGTCGCTGGCTCAATCGTAGTCCGTCGCAGCGGCCCGGCACCACACCCGGGGTGAGGCCGGCCTGCGGATCCGGCTGTGAGTCTGCCCACGCCTCGGGCGCGGTCCTACACTTGAGCCCATGAGCGATCACGATGATGTGTCTGTTCCCCATGCCTTCGCCGCGACCCCGCAGCTGGCCGGCACCCGGGTGCTGCTGCGCCGGGTCGAGCTCTCCGACGCCGAGGCGCTGGCCGCCGCTGCCGGTGATCTCCCGTCCTCGTGGGTGACGCGTGTGCCCGCGCCCGAGGCGATGGCTGATGAGATCGAGCGCCGGCAGGGTCTGCAGGCGGCTGGGTCGATGGCGCCGTTCACGGTCCTAGCCGACGGCCGGCCGGTGGGCATGACGACGTTCATGAATATCGATGCGGACAACCGGCGGGTCGAGATCGGCTCGACGTGGCTGTCTCCTGCCGTGCAGGGCACAGGGGTGAATGCGGAGGCGAAGCTGCTGCTGCTCACCCGCGCGTTCGAGGCCCTTGACTGCATTGCGGTGGAGTTCCGCACGCACTTCCACAACTTCCAGTCCCGGGCGGCGATCGAACGCCTCGGCGCGAAGCCCGATGGGGTGCTGCGCTCCCACCAGCTGCTCGACGGGGTGCTGCGCGACACCGCGGTCTATTCGATCATCGCCTGCGAGTGGCCGACGGTGAGGCGGGGCCTGGAGCACCGGCTGGCTGGCCGCTGAGGTCAGCGTCGCGTTCGGCGATCCGCCGGAAGGTCACAACGCTGCGCACACCGAGGCGCTCCGCGTGCTCAGGCGGGTGGCTCACCGGCGATGTCCTCCTGCACAGGGCCGCCGACGGGGCCGGCGGGCTCCGGAGACGACCTGCGCAGAGACGTGACCGGCATGAGGCAGACGAACAGGAAGATGACAACTGCGAGGGTGATCCCGGCAGGGACGATGACGCTTGTCGTGTCGTAAGCCGGCACAGCCTTGATGAACATGACGATTCCGACTGCCAGGCCCAAGCTCCCGAGCACCCAGCCGCCACCGAGGATGAAGGCGATGATCGGGTTGACCGCCATCATGCGCACCATGAAGGCAGCCCCACCGAAGACTGAGAGCGTCACGGACCAGCAGCACAGGAACACCACGAGCAGGTGTGCCGCATCCGGTTCCCAGCTGTCGATGAAGAGCCCCGAAGGTACGAAGTCGACCACGTACGGCCACACCAGCGTCGAGACTGTCAGCAGCCCGGCGTTCACCGCCGAGGTCGCGAAGATGAACGCCGCAACCGGCAACCACTTCTGGGCGGCGGTGGAGAAGACCATGCTGTAGTCCATGAATGGGAACATCCAGGACAGGACGACGAGGAAGATGAGGCCCATGAGTCCCGCGTGCTCGGCCGGGACGACCTCTCCCGTCTTGCCGAGCAGCATCTCCGCCCCGACGATTAAGACGATGACGGCCCCGGCTGCGGCCAGTGCGAGGCTGACAAGTACGGCCCGGCCGAAGCGCGGCAGCCATCTGATCGGCTTCTCGCCGTTATCGGAGAAGACCTCCTCGCGCTGCCGGTCGAGTTCGCTGAGATCGTAGCGCCCGTCGACCCGCGGCACACCGGCAGCGTACATGTACGGCTCGCCACGCTGCGGGTGCGGCACGCGCGGTCCCGACGGCGTGCGCTGCGCTGGCGGTTGGGACGGCTGCGGGGGCGTGCGCTGCGCTGGCGGTTGGGACGGCTGCGGGGGCTGCGAAGGCGGCCGGGGAGGCTGCGGGGGCACAGCCGGGTCCGAAGGCGGGTTGGGATCGGTCATGGTGTCACTGTAACGGCGGACCGGCCCACCTCAGGTTGCGCTGCTGTGGCAGCCTTGTGAAGTTCTCATCCACCCAGCTGCGCCCACGCGGCGGCCGCGTCGAGCCGCAGCCTGGTGGTGAACCGCCGCTGCTGTCCGGTCAGCGGGTCGGTGAAGGCGAGCGCGGATGCCAGCAGCTGCAAGGGCGAGGAGAAATCGTAGGGATCCGGGTTGTCATCGACCGGGTAGACCGGGTCGCCGAGGATCGGCAGGCCCAGTGCGTGCATGTGCACCCGCAGCTGGTGGGTCTTGCCGGTCACCGGCTGAAGCTCGAACTCGCCGATGCGCACGCCTCCCTCCCCCGTTCCCGAGGCGGTGGGCGCCTGGCTGCCGCCTGTCACCTCGTGCACGGCTGCCAGCCGGATCCGGGTGTGGGTGTTGGGCTCGCCGTCGACTTCGCGGACCTGCCGGTCACCGGCGGTCTTCTCCAGCCGGGTGCGGCGCTCACCGGGCAGCGAATCCGGGTCGAAGCCCGGCGGCAGCACTGTCAGCGCCCGGTAGGTCTTCATCACCTTCCGGTCTTGGAACAGCCGCTGATAGCGTCCACGGGATTCCAGCCGGCGCGAGAGCACGAGCAGCCCGGCGGTGACTCGGTCGAGGCGGTGGATGGCGACGAGATCCGGTTCGCCGCAGTCGACGCGCAGCCGGGTGACGGCGCATTCGCGTACGAACCGGCCATTGGGTGTGCTGGCCAGGAAGTGCGGCTTGTCGACGACGAGCAGATCCTCGTCCTCGTCCACGATGCCGATCTCGAACGGCACCCGGGGCTCGGACGGCACCGGGCGGTGGAACCAGTAGAACGCTCCGGGGATGACCGGGTCCTCCAGCCGGGCGGGTCCGGCCTCAGCGGTGCACAGGCGGCCGTCGGTTACGAGCGCAGCCCGCGCCTCGGGTGTGGAGTCCGGCACAAGGACGGCGAGCATCTCATCGACGCTGCCCGGCACCGGGGCGCCGGCCAGCGCGTGGGTCCCATGCCCGCCGGGGGCGCGCAGGCGCGTGGCGGAGATCCCCTCACGTGGGGGCAGCGGGCTGCGAGGCATGTCCCCAGCCTACGGGTTCAGCAGTCCTCTTCGCTCGCGCCGAGGATTCCGTGCGGCTCCTGCAGCCAGCATCAACCGATCGGCTGATGCCGAGGTCAGCCGCCGGCCCGATGTGCGCGGCTTCCTGCCGCGCGACGATGGCGACATGCTGACACCTGCCATCATCTTCATCACCCTCGCGCTCATCTTCTACACCGTCGGCGTCTGGGCCGAGCACCTGCGCAAGAACCTCACCTGGACTCATGTCGTATTCTTCGGCCTCGGGCTCGTCTGCGATGCCACCGGCACCGAATTCATGCGCCGCATCGCCGAATCCGGGGATGCGAACTTCTTCTCCGGCTCCGCTGCCGGGTTCCTCAGTCTGACGATGGCGATCACCGGCGCACTGGCGCTGCTGCTCATGGCCGTCCACTTCGTCTGGGCGGTGCTCGTCATGGTCCGCGGCACCGCGGACGCCAAGCAGACCTTCCACCGCTTCTCGCTCATCGTGTGGATCATCTGGCTCGTCCCCTACTTCACAGGGATGGCGGCTTCGATGCTCGGCTGAGCGGCCCGCCGCCGGACCTCCTGACTCTGATGACAGCACCGCGCCCCCGGGAGGCCATCCCAGGGGCGCAGTGTCAGTGCTGAGGCAGGCTCAGGGGCAGAGGATCAGTCCTCGTCCTCTTCTTCCTGCTTCTCCACGACGAGGGTCTCGGTGGTGAGCACGAGTGCTGCGATCGAGGCTGCGTTGCGCAGCGCCGAACGGGTCACCTTGACCGGGTCGATGATGCCCTGTGCGATGAGATCGCTGTACTCGCCGGTGGCGGCGTTGAAGCCCTGGCCGGCGTCGAGCTCTGCGACCTTCGAGGCGACGACGTAACCGTCCTGGCCGGCGTTCTCGGCGATCCAGCGCAGCGGCTCACCGATCGCGCGGCGCACGATCGTCAGACCGGTCTGAGCGTCGTCCGAGATGCCGAGGTCGACGTTCTCCAGGGCCTTTCCGGCGTGGACGAGGGCTGCGCCGCCGCCGGCGACGATGCCCTCTTCGATCGCGGCACGAGTAGCCGACACTGCGTCCTCGACGCGGTGCTTGCGCTCCTTGAGCTCCACCTCGGTTGCGGCACCGACCTTGATGACTGCCACGCCGCCGGCCAGCTTGGCCAGGCGCTCCTGCAGCTTCTCGCGGTCCCAGTCCGAATCGGTGTTCTCGACCTCGGCGCGGATCTGCGCCACCCGGTCGGATACGGCGTCATCGGAACCGGCGCCGTCGACGACGGTCGTCGAATCCTTGGTGACGGTGACGGTCCGGGCGTTGCCCAGATCGTCAAGCGTCACCTGGTCGAGCTTCATGCCCATGTCAGCGGTGACGACGGTGCCGCCGGTGAGCACGGCGAGGTCTTCGAGGATCGCCTTGCGGCGGTCGCCGAAGCCCGGTGCCTTGACGGCAGCGACGTTGAGGATGCCGCGCAGCTTGTTGACCACGAGGGTCGAGAGTGCCTCGCCCTCGACGTCCTCAGCGACGATGAGCAGCGGCTTGGAGGCCTGCTGCACCTTCTCCAGCACCGGGAGCAGATCCTGGATGTTGGAGATCTTGCCCTGGTTGATGAGGATGTAGGGGTCGTCGAGGACGGCTTCCTGGCGGTCTGCGTCGGTGACGAAGTACGGCGACAGGTAGCCCTTGTCGAACTGCATGCCCTCGGTGAACTCGAGCTCGACCGATGCGGCCTGGCTCTCGTCGATGGTGATGACGCCGTCCTTGCCGACCTTGTCGAAGGCCTCGGCGATCATCTCGCCGATCTCACGCGACTGCGCCGACAGCGCGGCGACGTGGGCGATCTCCTCGGAGCCGGAGACGTCGCGGGCGGTCTCCCGCAGCTTCTCCTCAACGAGTTCGACGGCCTTCTCGATGCCGAGCTTGAGCTGGCTGGGGGCGGCACCGGCAGCGACGTTGCGCAGACCCTCGTGGACGAAGGCCTGAGCGAGCACGGTCGCAGTCGTGGTGCCGTCACCGGCGACATCGTTGGTCTTGGTGGCGACTTCCTTGGCCAGCTGGGCGCCGAGGTTCTCGTACGGATCGTCGAGTTCGACCTCGCGGGCGATCGTCACACCATCGTTGGTGATGGTCGGAGCGCCCCACTGCTTGTCGAGCACGACGTTGCGGCCGCGCGGGCCGAGGGTCACCTTGACGGTGTCGGCCAGCACGTTGACGCCGCGCTCAAGGGCCTTGCGCGCGTCGTCGTTGAACTGAAGTGTTTTAGCCATGTGTCACTTCCTTCTGTGAAGTACGAACAGTCTGCTCAGGCGCAGATGCTCAGCCGATGACGGCGAGCACGTCACGCGCCGAGAGCACGAGGTATTCCTCACCTGCGTACTTGACCTCGGTGCCGCCGTACTTGGAGTAGATGACCTTGTCGCCGACGGCGACGTCGAGCGGCACGCGGTTGCCGTTGTCGGCGACACGGCCCGGGCCCACGGCGACGACTTCGCCTTCCTGCGGCTTCTCCTTGGCGGTGTCAGGGATGACGAGGCCGGATGCAGTGGTCTGCTCGGCTTCAACCTGACGGATGACGATCCGATCTTCGAGCGGCTTGATGGAGACCGACATGTGCGGACACTCTCCTTTGTCTGTAGTCCTCAACAGCGTCCTGCGGCGGGCACTGGGTGGTGCTGTGGCCTGCTCGTCGTCGCGGGTGCCGAGCGCGCCGATCCGCTTCAGGGGCTGTTAGCACTCATTGGCTTAGTGTGCTAATCCGACTTTAGAGCGCTGCTTGGCACTCGGTCAACTCGAGTGCCAATTCCGTCGCGGAGCCACAGCCAGCACGCAGGCTCAGTCGCGGGCTGCCTCTTCTTCGAGGTCTTCGAAGCTCAGCTCACCGCGGCGCACTGCCCGCAGGATCCGCCACGTGCGCGCCATCCGCGGCAGCGTGATGATGAGCAGCCCGCCGAGCATGTTGAACGGGATGACGATCGCCATCCACACAAGGAAGTCCGTGACCGAGATGTCAGCTCCGGCGACCATCGCGCCGAAGATGATCATCGCGTTGAGTGCACCGTGCAGCAGACCCAGCCCGATGACGATGAGCCCGGAGATCATCGAGATGACAGCGAAGACGACGTGGTTGTCGGTGCCCTGCTGCATGCGGGTGGTGAGCGTGATGGAGGCGCCGGCGAGCAGCGACAGGCAGATCATCACGAGCAGCGAGGGATTGTCGACGTAGCTGGCCGCCTTGTCGACGAGGGCGCCGTGGTAGTCCGGCAGGGCGAGCACCGTCAGCCACATGAAGGCGAAGCCGCCGGTGAGGTTGGTCACGAGTTTGACGCTCCACAGCCGCAGCAGCTGGAGCCAGGTGCCCTGTCCGGCTGCGATCGCGTGGATGGGCAGCAGGAACTCCTCGGTGAACAGCTCCGAGTGGGCCATCTTGAGGGCGAACATGCCGATGCCGAAGGCCATGCCGGCGAGGATGTCGCTGCCAGTGGCCTGCAGCACGAGGATCATCGCGAGGATTCCGAAGGAGACGTCGATGCCGCCGAACAAGCCGGTGATGATGAGCTCGACCCACGTGCGGTTGAGCCGCTTGGCGCCGGTGGAGACCGTGGCGGCGGCTTCGTTGAGCAGCTCCGGTTCGATGTCGAAGTCGGTGTTGCCCAGCCGGCGGCGCTGCTCGGCTTCATCGATGTCGGTCTGCGACTTCTTCACGGATGCCCCCTTCCAGGCGCCTGGCCACCTGACCAGGGTACGGGATGACACACCTCGGGCCCGGTGCGATGACCGGGCCCGAGGTGGTGGCTGGATTCAGATCAAGCGCAGGACCACTGGCCCCATCCTGCCTTCTTCTGCAGGATCTTGGCGCGCTTGAACTGCTCCTGGGGGCTGGCGTCGATCGGGTTGCCGGATCCGCCGACCGAACGCCAGGTGGCGAGCTTGAACTGGAAGAGCCCGAAGTGGGCGCGGTTGGACTGGTTGATCGCCCGCGGGTTGAAGTTCGACTCGCATTTGGCGATCGAGTACCACTTGGAGCCGGGTCCGCCGAGCATCTCCTTGATCTGGGCGGTGGTCATGCTGCCGGAGTAGTTGTCCTCGGAGTTATCCGAGCCGCCGGAGCCGCTGTCGTCCTTGCTGCGCGAGCTCTTATCTGATTCGCGCTTCTTCTCCGGGGCCTTGGTGCCCTCGACGACGACCTCTTCGACCGGCTTCTCGATGTCCTTGGAGGAGACCTCCTCGCGGCTGACCTCGTCGCCGTTGACCGTGCGGACCTTGAAGACGACCTCGCGCTTGCCGTCCTTGCCCTTCTTCTCGACCTTCTTCTCGCCGCGCGGCAGCGAGGAGTCCTTCTTGACGGTGACCTTCTTCTTGATCGTCTCGGTCTCGGTCTTCTCTTCGTTGACCACGCGCATGACATTGACGACCTGGCCGTCGTAGACGCTGGAGGTCAGTGGGGCAGAGGTGATGTCGTCGGTGCCGAGTTCGATGCCGGCTTCGCTGATGACGTCCTGGACGGTCTTGGCGGCGGCCTCGACCGGCTGGGTCTTGCCGTCGGCCATGACGCTGACGGTCTTCGCGGTGGTGACGTCGATGGTCTCGCCGTCGCTGATCTTGTCATCAAGGGCTGCGGAGACCTCAGCGCCCTCGTGTTCGATGCCGAGGTCGGCCAGGGCCTGTCCGACGGTCGAGGCGTTAGTCCATTCGTCCATCGGCTTGCCGTCGACGGTGAGGTCGAGGTCCTTGGCCTTGTTCACGACGATGTTCATGTCGCGTTCGACCTGGGTGCTGCGGCTGGGCTGGACCTGGTCGCGCTCGTCGAGCGTGATGTCCTGTGCGGCGAGCACGTCGTCGACGGTCGAGCCGAAGCTGCGGACCTGCTCGGCTTCGCCGTCGACCGTGACGTTGACGGGCTTGTTCAGTGCCACGAAGGCACCGGTGCCGCCGACGAGCGCGGAGATGACGACCGACTGCGCGACGATCTGCACCTTGCGATTGCGAATGGATGGAATCACGTAACTACCCCAATAGACTCTCTGCATATGCCAGCCCGCGGTGGCGGACTCCATGTCAGTGCTCTTGCGGCCCCGGTGGGCCGGCACCGCCGGACCAGCTGTGCGCAGGCGGCGGCGATGAGAACGAGACCAAGCGTAACCGATTCGTTACCAACATTGCAAAGCTGTGACATATGCAGTGCGCCGCGCATCCATCTGCCCTGGTCAGCGGCACTGTCGGGCCGGAGAATCACTGTCACGCGGCCTGTACCACAGCCGGAGGCGCGGGGGTGCTCACGTGCCGAGGCGGCGCCGGTGCACGCGTAGGCTGAGGTCTATGGTCGACCCGACTCGCGCTCTTCCCACCGGCGGTACGTCTGCCGGGCTTACCGGCGACGCACTTCCTGCGCACTCGCAGATTCTGCGGCTGCGCGGGCTGCTGAATCGGCAGCTCATCAGCACGCTCATCTTCTCCGCCGCCGGTTTCCTCATCCTGGCAAGCGGCTGGCTCTACGGCCTCTTCAGCTGGCTGCCGCAGAAAATGCCGGCCACCATCCTCGTCGAAACGACCCACGAGCTGGGCCGAGCCGGAGTGCTGCCGCTGGTCCTGTGGATCGCACTGCACGCACTGCTCGTCGCCATCGGGGCGTTCGGCTTCCGCGCGCGAGCCGCGCTGGCTTCGCTGCGCGGCGAACAGCTCTTCCAGGCGCTGCCAGCCGGAATGCTGCCCCGCGTCGCCATCATCCTCTATCTCATCGGCCTCGGATGCGTCTTCCTCACCGGCGTCGCCGTCGCCGGATTCGGTCTGCTCGTCGGGTCCGGTGCGGCCGTGGCCATTCCTGATCCCTACGACGCCCAGCTGCGTCCGCAGCTGCAGCTCGTGCTGCTCGCCGCTGCCGGCTGGCTGTGTGCGGGGACGGCGCTGCTGTTCGTCTCCCAGATCATCAATCACCGAGGACTCTCGACAGCTGCGCGCATCGAGGCGCATGTGCAGGCGGCCACCCACCGCCGGTGATCACCGGCACGGACCGGTGCCGGTCGCCGGCACCCTCGTGCGCACCGATGTGCGAGCCGCCAGCGCTGCGTCAGTCCCAGCCCAGCCGCCCAGCCCGTTCTCAGTTCAGCGCCCAGGAGCCGAAGATCCGCTCGGCGTTGGCGGTCGTGACCTCGGCGATGTGGGCTTCGTCGACGCCGCGCACCTCAGCGAGCTTCCGCACGGTCAGGGCCGTCAGGTACGGCCCGCCGGGCTTGCCGCGGTGCGGATGCGGTGTGAGGAAGGGGGCGTCGGTCTCGGTGAGCAGCAGCTCATCGGGCACCACGGAGGCGGCATGCCGTAGGTCGTCGGAGCGTTTGAAGGTGACGTTGCCCGCAAACGACATGTAGTAGCCGCGCTCGGCGCAGATGCGGGCCATCTCGACATCGCCTGAGAAGCAGTGGAACACCGTCTTGGCCGGTGCGCCCTCCTCAGCGAGGATGCGCAGCACATCGGCATGGGCCTCCCGGTCGTGGATCTCGAGCACCTTGTCGAGCCGCTTGGCCATCTCGATGTGGGCGCGGAAGGACTCCTGCTGGTCGGCCACACCGTCGTCGGCGGTGCGGTAGTAGTCGAGCCCGGTCTCACCGACCACCCGGATCCGCCCGGCACCGGCGAGCTGCTCGATCTCGGTCAGCGACTCCTCCAGCAGGCCGGCGGCTGCCAGCCGGGGCGCCTCGTTCGGGTGGATCGCCACCCCGCCGAGCATCCAGTCACGACCAGCGGCGGCCTCGGCGGCCACGACCTCGGCGGTCCAGCGGGCCGAGGCCATCTCGCAGCCGATCTGCACGATGCGCGTGATGTTGGCAGCCATCGCGGTGTCATGGAAGAACGACAGCGGCGGGAAGGTCTCGTCTGCTTCGGGTTCGACCTCCGGGGCGGGTTCACCGTCCTTGATCGGCCCGCGTGCGCCCACGCCGATGTCGAGGTGGCAGTGGGTGTCGACGCCGGGGGCGCTCAGCGGTGGGGGAACCTCGGGATACGTGCCTGCAGCCCGTGATGCCATTGAGCCCTACTCCTCCACCTGGAACTTGGGAAACACCGGGGCCGGCTTGGGCAGCGGCGTGCCGGCGGCCAGCGGGGTGTCGATTGCGGTGAACAGGCGGGCCGGTTCGGGCCGGCCTGCCTCCGGGTCGCCTGCGCCCTCTGCGGCTCCACCGACGTGCACCGGGGTGATCGCCGGAGCGCCCTCATTGGCGGCATGGACGTTGCGGGCACCGGCTGCTGCCGCCGCCTCCCCTGCCGGCACGCCGAGCTGATCGAGGATCTTCCCCGTCGATTCGGGCATCACCGGCTGGATGAGCAGCGTGATGATGCGCACGACCTCCAGGGTCACCCACAGCACGGTCTCCATCCTGGCGGCGTCGGTCTTCTTCAGCTTCCAGGGTTCCTGGGCCGAGAAGTACCTGTTCGCCTCGGAGAGCACCTTCCAGCAGGCGCCGACGTAGAGGTGCAGGTTCTGCACATCGACATGCCGGCGCGCCTCGGGCAGCACGCCGCGGGCCAGTGCCAGCAGCTCCTCGTCCTCGGCGGTGAGTGAGCCTGGGGTGGGCACCTGGCCGCCGCAGTTCTTGGCGACCATCGACAGGGAGCGCTGGGCGAGGTTGCCGTACTCGTTGGCCAGATCGGTGTTCTTGCGGGTGATGATCGACTCCTCTGAGTAGGAGCCGTCCTGGCCGTAGGAGATCTCCCGCAGCAGGAAGAAGCGCAGGGCGTCGAGTCCGAAGGCGTCGATGAGGTCGTAGGGGTCGACGACGTTGCCGACGGATTTCGACATCTTCTCACCGGCGTTGAACAGGAAGCCGTGGGCGTGGATGCGCTCGGGCAGGGTGATGCCGGCGCTCATGAGGAAGGCCGGCCAGTACACGGCGTGGAAGCGGGCGATGTCCTTGCCGATGATCTGCGCATTCGGCGGCCACACCTGCCCGAACCGGTCACCGGAGCTGGCCTCGCCGGGGAAGCCGGCACCGGTGAGGTAGTTCGTCAGCGCGTCGACCCACACGTACATCACGTGCTTCTCATCGCCTGGCACCGGCACACCCCAGTCGAAGGTGGTCCGGGAGATCGACAGGTCGTTGAGCCCGGAGCGGACGAAGGAGGCGATCTCGTTGCGGCGGCCTTCGGGCCCGAAGAACTCGGGCCGCTCCTCGTAGAGCTTCAGCAGCGGTTCGGCGTAGCGGGACAGCCGGAAGAAGTAGGACTCCTCCTCCGTCCACGTCACCTCGGCACCGGAGGACACCGCCACGCGCACGCCGTCGCGCACCTCGGTCTCGTCTTCGGCGAAGTACGCTTCATCGCGCACGGAGTACCAGCCCGAGTAGGAGTCGAGGTAGATGTCGCCGGCGGCCTCCATCCGCCGCCACAACTCCTGGCTGGCCGCGTAGTGGTCGGTGTCGGTGGTGCGGATGAACCGGTCATACGTCGAGCCGAGCACATCCTGCAGGTGCCGGAATTTGGCGGCGTTGCGGTCAGCGAGTTCGCGGCTGGTGATGCCCTCACGCTGGGCGGTCTGCTGCATCTTCAGGCCGTGCTCGTCGGTGCCGGTGAGGAAGAACACCTGCTCGCCGTCGAGTCGCTTGAACCGGGCGATGATGTCGGCGGCGACGTACTCGTAGGCGTGGCCGATGTGCGGGGTGCCGTTGGGGTAGGCGATCGCTGTGGTGAGGTAGAACGTCATAGACGCTCAGTCTAACGCTCCGCCTGCAGGTACGTTTCATACGCCTGCCGCTTGGACACCCCGTGCCGGGTGGCGACTTCACCGGCAGCGTCCTTCACCCGCATGCCGGCGTCAACGAGCCTGCGCATCTCCGCGACGTAGTCACCGGCGTCGGCGGCCTCGGGCGAGGCACCGGAGATCACGAGGGTGATCTCCCCGCGCACCCCGTCGCCGACTCGCGCGCGCACCTCGGTGATGGTGCCGCGGATGACCTCTTCGTAGGTCTTCGTCAGCTCCCGGCACACCGCGATCTGCCGGTCGGGTCCGCATGCGGCCTCCAGGTCGGCGAGCGCGTCGACGAGCCGGTGGGGGCTTTCGAAGCACACGAGCGTGCGCTCATCGGCGGCCAGTGCGCCCAGCTTCCTGCGCCGCTCCCCTGCCTTGCGCGGCAGGAATCCCTCGAAGGCGAACCGGTCGCTCGGCAGCCCGGACAGGGCGAGTGCGGTGATGACCGCTGACGGACCCGAGGCGGTGGTGACGGTGACGCCGCGGGCGTAGGCGGCGGCGACGACCCGGTATCCGGGGTCGGAGACGGCCGGCATCCCGGCATCGGTGAGGAGCACGACGTGCCTGCCGGCTGCGACCTCGTCGATGAGGGATTCGGCTTTGGCCTGCTCATTGTGATCGAACAGGCTGGTGATCTCCCGCGTGTGGCGGAGTCCGAGGCGTTCGGCCAAGCCGAGGAACCGGCGGGTGTCCTCAGCGGCGATGACATCGGCGGACTCGATCGCCGCCCGCATGTGGGCTGAGGCGTCGTCGAGGTTGCCGATCGGAGTGCCGACAAGGGTCAGCCGGCCCGCCGCCGAGGTCTCGGG
>NZ_JACSPY010000011.1:17170-60424 GCF_014836885.1 Brevibacterium gallinarum | reverse complement strand
GGGGGGGGGGGGGGGGGGGCCCGGCTGCCGGTGTCAGCGGCGCGGTGGCTGGGTTCGCTCACCGGTCAGGAGCTGCTCATCACGCCGGCGCCGATGATGAGGAAGATGAAGACGAAGTAGGCCACCCAGAACAGCACGGCGAGCCCGACGATGACGTAGCCGACGATGAGACCCCAGGTGGCCAGGTTGTCGCCGGTCTCACCGGTGCGCTTGATCTGGCTCTTGGCGATGTGGCCGAGGATGATGCCGACGATGGCGGTCAGGCCGCTGGTGGCCAGGCCGACGAGCGACATGATGAGCGAGAGCAGCGCCAGGGTGTTCTGCGGCGGGGTCTGCACGTAGCCGGGCTGGCCGTATGACTGCGGCGTGCCGTAGCCGGTGCTTCCGTAGCTGTCGCTGCCGTAGCCGGTGCTGTCGTAGCCGGCGCCTGCCGGCTGGTGGGCGTAGGGGTCGCCGGCAGCCGGGCTGCTGTACGGGGTGGGGGCGCCGCTGTAGCCGCCGGCTTCTGGGGATCCGTAACCGTAGGGATCGCTGCTGCCGGAGCCGTTGGGCTGGTACTGATGCGACATCGTGCTCTCGCCTGGCCTTCTGTCATCGGGGGTGGGTGGTGCCAGCCAGCCGGTGCACCGGGTGCGTGCGACTGCCTGTACCAGCCACGGTACCCCGCGTGCTGATGGGCCGACAACGCAGATCGGCAGTTGTCACCGAATCGGCACACACCTGTCACGATTCCCACCTCTGACGCACTCGGCCCGGATGCCGTGCGCGCCGGCCGGCTGGCGCATGAGCCGCGGTCAGCAGGCCAGACGATCAGCAGCCCGGACGGTCAGCAGGCTGAACGGTCAGCAGCCCAGCGCGAGGCCGCCGAAGAGGACGAAGAGGACGAGAAACCAGGACACGAAGGCAAGAACAATCAAGCCGACGATGACGTAGCCGACGACCAGACCCCAGGTGGCCAGGTGGACGCCGGTCTCACCGGTGCGCTTGATCTGCTTCTTGACCATGTGGCCGAGGATGATCCCGCCGATCGCGGTCAGGCCGCCGGTGGCCAGGCCGACGATCGACAGGATAAGCGAGAGCAGCGCCAGGTTGTTCTGCTGCGGGACCTCGGCATAGGGGTAGGCGTAGGACTGCGGTGCGCCGTGGCCTGGGCTGCCGTCGGAACTGCGGGGCTGGTACGGGTGCGACATCGCGGTCTCGCCTCCTTCTGCCGCTGGGAGCGGGGTGCGGCTGGCCGGCGCGGAGTCCGTGCGCCTGATCTCAGCGTCGCACTGCCTCGCAGTCTGCCGCGGTGACAGCCGGGGTCGGCCGTTGTCACCGCATCGGCGCACGCCGCTTATGAGCCGAGTGCGCTGAGGATGACGGCGATGATGAAGGCGGACCACCCACCGGTGATGATGAGCCCGAGGACGAACCCGGTGATCGCTGTCCCGAGGCCGCGCTGACCGCTCGCCGCGATCTGGATGAAGGCGATGATCGCGGTGATGAGCGCGATGAACGACGTCAGCCCCGCGGTGATGATGCCGGCCAGCGCCAGGCCGAGCGTCCATCTGGCCATGAGGTTGCGGCGCTCGCCGCGATGTCGCGGTGAGCTGCCGAAGGCCGGGAGGTCGTCGAAGATGTCGAGGACATCGAGAAGCATCGGGGTTCCACCTCCCGTCTCTGGCATGGCCGGGCGCCCTGCCGCCTGCTCTCTACCGTAGACCGCACCCAAGCGGCGCTGCCCTTTCCCGTGTCACCGTCTGGGAACAGGCGGTGCCCGCCTGGGCACAGGTCGGCCTGCCGCCCGAGCCTGCCAGGCTGCCTCGCCTACACTGGGCGCTGTGAGCCACCCGACGACCACCTCCGCTGCTGCTGCGGGCAGCACCGCTGCCGACCCCGCAGCCGGGCAGTCAGGTGCCGCCGTGCGGCTGCCAAGCCGGCTGGCCGCTCTCGACCCGCGCGTCTGGATGTGGGGTGTGCCGCTGCTGCTCGGCGTCATCGCAGCGCTCATGCGCTTCTACCGCCTCGGCTTTCCTGGCCGGCTGATCTTCGATGAGACCTATTACGTCAAGGACGCCTATACGCTCAGCAAGGCCGGCTATGAGAAGGCCTGGCCCGATGAGCCGAACCCGCAGTTCGAGGCCGGCAATACGAGCATCGTGCTCGACGAGCCGTCCTATGTCGTCCATCCGCCCTTGGGCAAGTGGATCCTCAGCCTCGGCATCGACATGTTCGGGGCGGACTCCTCCTTCGGCTGGCGGTTCTCCGCCGCGCTCGTCGGCGCGCTCTCCGTCGCCGTGCTCACCTACTTCGCCATCCGCCTCTTCCGCTCGGTGTGGATCGGCGGGCTGGCCGGGCTGCTCATGACCGTCGACGGTGAGCACTTCGTGCATTCGCGCACCGGCCTGCTCGACCTGTTCCTCATGTTCTTCGTGCTGCTGGCCTTCGGCTTCCTCGTCCTCGACCGGGAGCAGACCAACCGCCGGCTGCGCGACCGCCTCGCCCTCACGCGGCAGGACAGACGCGCAGCGGCCTCGGCACCCGACCCGTGGACCTACGGCCCGGCGCTGGGATTCCGGGGTTGGCGGCTGGCCGCCGGCATCACGCTGGGCTGCGCGATGGGCGTGAAGTGGTCGGGCCTGTATGCCCTGGCCGTCTTCGGCATCGCCGTCGTCGCCTGGGACATCACCTCCCGCTACCGCGCCGGTGTGCGCCGCCCGGTCACCGGGATGCTCATCCGCGACTCGGTTCCCGCGTTCCTGCTCATGGTCCCGGTCGCCTTCGTCACCTATGTCGCGACCTGGTCGGGCTGGATCTTCACCTCCGGCGGCTGGGACCGGCAGTGGGCGGCGGAGAATCCCGGCTGGTGGGATGTTCTGCCCGACTGGATTCCCGGGCTCGCCCACTACCACGCCTCGGCATACCGGTTCCATGTCGGGCTCTCCAGTGAGCACACCTATATGTCCAACCCGTGGGGCTGGATCGTGCAGTGGCGCCCGACCTCGTTCTACTACGAGTCCTACGCCGCCGGCGAGCACGGCTGCATGGTCGAGAAGTGCTCGTCTGCGATCACCTCGGTCGGCAACCCGGTCATCTGGGGCCTGGCCCCGGTGGCGCTCATCGTCCTCATTCTCGCCTGGATCGTCCGCCGCGACTCGCGGGCCGGCATCATCCTCGCCGGCTTCGCCGCCACCTGGCTGCCGTGGTTCCGCTACCAGGACCGCACGATCTTCACCTTCTACACCATCGTCATGGTTCCGTTTGTGTGCCTGGCGATCGCCTACTGCCTCGGCCTGCTCTGGGGCAACGCGAAGGACGCCGCCGAGCGCGGGCAGTCTCTGCTCGCCCGCCGTCTGGCTGTCGCTGCGATCGGGGCGGCGGCGATCCTCGTGTTCGCGTTCTTCTGGCCGGTCTACACCGGTGAGGTCATCCCTTACGACTCGTGGCGCCTGCGGATGTGGAACCCCAGCTGGATCTGATCCCCGCGGCCTGAATCGGCTGGCGCGCTGAATCCTCTGGCACGCCCTCCCCAACCAGAGCACGCTTGCCGTAAGTTGATGCCTCGTTCACCTGCACGTCACATGCGGGTCGCCGCTCGGTCATCCGCGATGGTCATGGTGGTTGCCTGTGACCATGAACAACCAGACCAAGCGCACTGTCGCCATCATCCCCGCTCGCGGCGGCTCGAAGGGCATCCCGCTGAAGAACCTGCAGAAGGTGGCCGGCAAGACCCTTCTCGCACGCGCCGTCGAGAGCGCCAAGGCGGCCAGCCGCATCGACACCGTCATCGTCTCCACCGACCATGACGGCATTGCTGAGGAGGCCCGGCGCGCCGGCGCCGAGGTGGTCCACCGTCCTGCAGACATCTCCGGTGACCAGGCGACAAGCGAGTCGGCGCTGCTCTACACGCTCGGGCAGCTCGATGAGAGCTTCGACATCACAGCCTTTCTGCAGTGCACCTCGCCGTTCATTCACCCGGAGAACCTCGACCACGCCATCGAGCGCGTCGCCCGCGACCAGGCCGACGTCGTCTTCTCCGCTGTTGAGGACTTCAGCTTTCTGTGGACGCTGGATGACAAAGACAACGCCGTGGCTGTCGGCCACGATGCGGCTTTCCGCCCGCGCCGCCAGGACCGTGCCGCCCACTACAACGAGACCGGCGCCTTCTACATCATGCGCACCTCCGGGCTGCAGAAGTACAAGCACCGCTTCTTCGGCCGTATCGAGATCGAGGAAGTGCCCGCCGAGCACGCCCGCGAGATCGATACGATGTCCGATCTGTCGCTGGCCCGCGCTGTCGCCTCCCAGCATGAGGCGATCAACGTCCTCGACGTCGACGCCCTGGTCACCGACTTCGACGGTGTCCACACCGACGACGCCTGCTACGTCAATGAGAACGGCGAGGAGACCGTCCGGGTCCATCGCGGCGACGGGCTGGGCATCGGCCGGCTCGTCAAGGCCGGCTTCCCCTTCCTCATCCTGTCGAAGGAGCAGAATCCGGTCGTCTCACGCCGGGCTGAGAAACTGCGCGTCGACATCGCCCAGGGCATCGACAACAAGGCCGAAGTGCTCAGCGAATGGATCACCGCCAACGGCCTCGACCCAGCCCGCGTCGCCTATGTCGGCAACGACATCAACGATTTGGAGGCCTTCAGCGTCGTCGGCTGGCCGATCGCCGTCGCCGATGCCCACCCGCAGGTGCTCGCGGCCGCCCGCTCGATCCTCACCCGCTGCGGTGGGCAGGGCGCCGTGCGCGAGGTCTGCGACCTCATCGATCCCGAAAAGACCAGATCAGCTGCGTGACATCCACTCACGCCACCCCGTGCAACACCTCGCACCGAAACGATTGGAGTTCCCAGCATGACTCAGAACGCTGATAACGCAGCACAGCCCTGCCCCTTCCGCCAGACCGCCGCGCCGGTGGCGATCGGCGAGCACCTCGTCGGGCCCGGCCAGCCGGTGTACGTCATCGGGGAGATCGGCATCAACCACAACGGCGATGTCGAGATCGCCAAGCAGCTCATGGATGTCGCAGCCGAGGCAGGCGCCCAGGCCGTGAAGTTTCAGAAGCGCAACCCCGATGTCGCCGTGCCGGAGGCACAGAAGTCGAAGATGCGTGAGACCCCGTGGGGCACGATGACCTACATCGACTACAAGTACAAGGTCGAGTTCGAGAAGGACGAGTACACCGAGATCGACCGCTACGCCAAGGAGAAGGGCCTGCAGTGGTTCGCCTCACCGTGGGACACCGACTCGGTCGACTTCCTCGAGAACGAATTCGACTCGGTGACCTACAAAGTCGCCTCGGCCTCGCTGACCGACTTCGACCTGCTCAAGGCGATCGCCGCGACCGGCAAGCCGGTGCTGTGCTCATCGGGCATGTCCGACTGGAAGATCCTCGATGCAGCCGTCGAGTGCTTCGACCGCGACAAGCTCGTCCTCATGCACGCCACCTCCACCTACCCGCTGCCGCCGGAGGAGACCAACCTGCTGGCGATCCCGGCGATGGCCGAACGCTACGGCGTGCCGGTCGGCTACTCCGGTCATGAGACCGGTCTGCAGATCTCGCTGGCCGCCGTGGCTCTCGGTGCGGTGACCGTCGAGCGCCACATCACCATGGACCGCGCGATGTGGGGTTCGGACCAGGCCGCCTCGCTCGAACCGCACGGGTTCACCACCCTCGTGCGCGACATCCGTATCCTGGAAGAGGCGATGGGCGACGGCGTCAAGCGGATCATGCCCGGCGAAGAGTCGAAGATCTCCTCGCTGCGCAAGTGATTCCCGTTCGCGCGGACTCTCATCCGCGCGCGTGACTTCTGTGGGGAGGCTCAGTCAGAGGGCCTCCCCACAGCCGGTTGAAACCGCAGCCGACGCCTCCGACGGACTCCGACGAAAGCAGCCAATGGACCAGCCTTCACTCAGCGTCATCATCCCCGCCAAAGACGTGGAACCGTATATCGCCGAAACCCTGACCTCGTTGAAGCATCAGGGTCTGCGGCCCGATGAATACGAAGTCGTCGTCGTCAACGACGGCTCGACGGACGCCACCGGCGAAATCGCCGAACGCTACGCGCAGACTTTCGAGCAGTTCCGCATCGTCACCAATGATGCTCCGACCGGCCTGCCTGCCGCACGCAATGCAGGAATGCTCGCGTCGACGGGACGCTATATCGCCTTCATCGATTCGGATGACTGGTTCGCCAACGGACATCTGCGCGTCATGCTCGACGCCATCGAGCGTCTCGGGGTTCAGTCCGTGCGCTCCGATGTCATCCACGCCATCGGCAAGCGCCGGGAACTGCGCCAGGCTCCGGTCTTCCGGCGCGGTGTTCCGCTCCGGACCAAGGACCACATCGTCCACGGCTGGGGATTGACAATGGTCGATTTCCCCAATGCCTTCTCCGGCATCTTCGCCCGCGAACTCTTGGACGACGGAACGCTGCTGTTCAACGAATCGCTGCGCAGCGCCGAGGACCGGGAGTGGAACTGGCGGCTGTTCCTCTACACCGACAGCTTCGCCGTCGTCGACGCCCCTGGTGCCTACTACCGGCGGGAGGTTCCCACCTCGATCACGGCTGTGTACAACGAGACGCAGCTGGAGTTCATTCGCAGCTGCGCGCTGTCGATCGCTGAGACTCGCAAGCGTCCAGGGCAGGAGGCCTTCTCCGTCAAGGCGCTGCACAATCTCTTCGCTTTGGCCGATGCGCACCTTCGTCGAAGAGATGAGATGACCCGGCAGATCTACCATCGGCTCATCCACGGTGTTGCCGAAGCGGCATCGTCTGCGTCTCAGGCTGAGCTCAATGAAGTCATCGGCTCATTCCGCCGGGACCGGATGCAACGCCTCAAGCCTGTCCTGCGACAGCTGGATCGAAAGAGGGAATCAGCATGAAACAGGTCTTCGTCGTCTCCTCCTGGCTGCAGCTGCTCAACATCAGTGCAGCGATCCGCAACAACCGGATCGACAGCGCCGAAGAACGTGTGCTCTTCGTCAGCGATACGCGCGCAGTCTGCGAAGTCGGCACCTCGTTCGCAGAGGAGGAGATCTCCGAGCCGCTGCTCGATGTCTTCGACCGCATCGTCGACTACAACGCCTGGATCTGGCCACACCATCCGGCACAGTGGACGCCGCGGATCAATGAGCAGCCCATGTGGCGGAAGTCCTTGCTCCATGCATGGGACCTCGCGGACTGCCACGTGCAGCTCTTCGTCGAATCGCTTCAGGGCAACCCTGCGCAGGCCCTGTGCAGCCTGTTCCCCGACGCCGAGGTGTTCGCTCATGCCGATGGACTCATGACCTACGGCCCGACGCGCAGCACCCTGCCGCCTCAGGTCTGGCAGCGGCTGGGCGGGCTCGTCTACATGGATCTTGTCCCCGATGTCGAACCGCTGCTGCTGTCCGAAGAGCAGGGAATCGAACGCACAGCGATCACCGCTGATGAGCTGCGCGCAGAGATCGAACGCGTCGCTGCCCACGTCGACACATCCGGTCTGTCGGTAAGCGACAACACCTGCATGATCATCGGCCAGTACCTCGCCGATGTGGCCCTCTTCACGCTGGAGCAGGAGACGGCGGTCTATGAGCAGATGATCGATCATGCGATCGCGACCGGTCACGAACACATCTACCTCAAGCCGCACCCATCTGCGTCACAGTCGGTGCAGAGTGCGCTCGAACACCGGGCAGCGCAGCGCGGCATCTCGTTCGATGTCGTTCCAGCGCACCTGCCTGTCGAGATCAGTGCACTGGCACTCAAACCCCGCTCGGTGTACAGCTGCTTCTCCACCGGCATGGTGACGGCATGGCGGCTCTTCGGCATTCCCGCTACAGCGTTCGGGACCCTCGAAGCCCTCGAGGAGTTCCGCCCGTACGAGAACTCCAACCGCATACCGGTGACCATCTGCGACTACCTCTTCGCTCCCGGGGCATCTCACACGGTTCCCCTCAGCGCCGTCATCGACGCCGTCGGATACTGCATGCAGGCCAAGCAGATGAGCCGTCTGCGGCAGCACGCTGTCGCGTTCCTCTCCGCCCATTACGCGGAGTACTCCCGCTACTTCAAGCGCCGCCGTCTCACGAAGCTCGACCTGCCCGGGCGCCTGCCTCCCCGACGACCGGCAAGCCGGGCCCGTCAGCTCGGGGTGCGGGCTGTCCGAGCAGGATCGGTCATCGTCTCAGAAGGCCGGCGGTTCGGTGCCTCGGCTCTGACACAGCTGAAAGCCGCTCGCAGCAGTGCCTCCGAGAGGTCGAAGAAGTGACGGACCCCGGAGCCGGTTCGGCTGCATTCGACCTGTCAGTCATCGTTCCGTCGAAGAACTGCGCTCCATACCTGCCCACTGCACTGACCTCGCTGCTGGATCAGGACCTCGACCTGGGACGGACGCAGTTCATCTTCGTCAACGACGGATCGACCGACGACACCGCCGAACTCCTCGATGAGTGGGCAACGCGCTTCGATCATGTCGAGATCATCTCGAATGGGACAGCAGTCGGCTTGGCTGACGGCCGCAACTTGGGCCTCGACGCCGCTCGTGGAGAGCACATCGCCTTCCTCGACGGCGACGACTGGTTAGCCCCTGGCCATTTGGCCGTGCTTCTGGAAGCCATCCGGAGCCTCGGCACTGACTTCGTCCGCTGCGACCACATCAGGGTCACCGGCAAGCGGCGCGAGCTGCGTCGCGCGCCCATGGCAGTTCGCAACGTCCCGATTCCGGCCAGGGCCGGGATCCTGCCGGTCGATCAGACCACGCTCGTCGACTATCCCTTCGCCTGGGCCGGCATGTTCCACCGCCGGCTCGCCGACACCGGGCTGCTGCGGTTTCCGTCGGGCTTCATGACAGCCGAGGACCGGCCGTGGATCTGGGACCTCCACCTCAACGGCGGCACCTGCGCCGTCATCGACTCCCCCGGCGTGTGCTATCGCCGTGGACTCTCAGATTCGCTCAGCCAGGTGCTCGATGAGCGTCAGCTGTACTTCATCCCCGCATTCGGGAAGATCTTCGACGTCGTCCGCCGTGATGCTGACCGGGACCTCTTCCTGTTGAAGGCCATCCGAAACTGGCTGGCCATCCTCGAACATCAGGCCAAGCGCTTCGACACCGCGCCGTGGCAACTGCGTCGGCAGTTCAGCACAGAGGCCCAGGCCATCTCAGACTCACTGCCGTGGGAGGTGCTCAAGACGGTCCTGCTGGAGTCCTCCAGGGACCGGCGCACCGCTGTCCTGCAGATGATGCCGCACCGCGCCGAGCTGATCCAGGAGCTGATCCGATGACCGCGCAGCAGACCACGCCGCACCTACCCTCTGCACCGTACAGCAGTGCGGCAGGACCAGCGTCCGGTGCTGCCGACACAGTGCAGGTCTTTCTCGCCTCCACTGCTCTCGAGGTGGTGTTCCTGGCAGCGGGAATCGACGCCGGCTGCTATGACTCCGCTGTGGCGCCGGCCGTCATCCGCACCACCGCGCAGCCCCGGCCGGCTGCGCGTGCGCGGGAACGGATCCTGCTGCTGTCGGACAACGCCGCTGTGCTCGAACAGGCGACGCCCCTGCACAGTGCGCTTGGGCTGTCATCGCTGATGGCGCGCTTCGACCGGGTGCTCACGCTCAACGAGTCGATCACCCCGCACCACCCCAACACGTGGGCTCCGGCAGAGGCTGACCTGCCGATGCTCCAGCGTCTGCTGCGCAGCCATTGGGAACTCGGGACCTCAGACGTCGAACTGATCGTCGAATCACCACAGGTGAACCCGGCCATCGCACTGGCTCGCATCTTCTCCGAGTCGCTCATCCGTGTGAGCGCCGACGGTCTCATGAGCTACGGACCGACCCGCTCGCGTCTGCCGTTGGGGATGCAGCAGAGGATGACGACGCTGCATTACGCCCCGCTCGCGCCTGACCTGCAGCCGCGCCTGCTGCATGAAACCGGGATCGTACCGGTTCCCGTCCCGCTGGAGGCGGTGAGCGACGTCATCGCAGAGGTCCGAGAGAACGCCGCAGACATGATCGATGCCGCAGCCGCCCGTCTCACCGGTGAGCGCACCGGCATCATCCTCGGGCAGTACTGCGCCGCACTCGGCCTCATCACCGAGTCCGAGGAGAGCGAGCTGCACTGTCAGATGGCAGAAGCTGTGCTATCAGCCGGCTGCAAGACAGTTGCGTTCAAACCGCACCCAGCGGCACCGACGGCGTCAACCGCAGCACTGGCCGCACACGTCACCGCCCACGGCGGTCGATTCGTCGTCATCGACACTCCCGTCATCGCCGAGGCCCTCATCACAGCGATCGGCCCTGCCATCGTCGTGAGCGCGTTCTCCACCAGCCTGATGCTCGTCGCACAGCTCTACGGCTGCCAGACCGCTGCGGTCGGCTCCCGGCTTCTGCTCCAGCGTCTGCGCCCATACGAGAACTCGAATCGGATTCCGCTGACGATCATCGATCAGTTCGCCCACCGTGGTCACGCCGACATCGATCCTCAAGCTCACGGTGATGAGAGCATGAATCTGCAGGATCTCGTCGACGCTGTCAGCTACTGCATGCAGCCACGGCTGCTACCAGCCTTCCGGCAGCGTACGAGTGACCTGCTCGCACGCCTCGATGACGACACCCGCGGCCTGTACTTCACCCGCGGCACACTCAGCGCACTCGACCTGCCCGGCCGTCTGCCGCGCCGCTCCCACCCTCGGACAACCGCGCGTCGTGCCGGTCGGCTGGGCAGCGACTATCTGCTCTACCGGGCGCGGCGGGCCATCCGGCGCAGCCGCACACGCCGTGCAGCTGAGAGGCAGAAGAGGAGACAGCGATGAACACGATCTCACACGCCTGGGTCGAATCCCCGCTCCAGTTCGTGTCTGCCATCGAAGCCTGCCGGGACGGGCAGTCGCTGGAGATCCACGCCCGCATCGACGCCGACGGCATGGCGAGCTTCCTCGACCAGTTCCAAGCCGAATGGCTGCCGGCCAACATCTCGGTTGTGCGCACGGTCGAGATCGATCCGCAGATCTTCTCCTCGCGCGGGCATGAGTTGCTCATCGGGGATATCTGCTCCGGTCGGCTCCAGCGGGCCATGCTCGCCGCCGGACCGCAGCTGCGCCGTAGCATCGTCATTCTCGACGACGGCTTCGCCACGCTGCACGCCGTCAGACTGGTGACGGCCAAGCGTCCGCGTCCTCTCGTGCGTGCCCGGCAGCACCCCTCCTGCTCCCGGCGGGCGGCTGCGCTGGCGGTTGCCCTCATGCTGCGTTCGGCTCTGCGCCGGCGCCAGCTGTCGTGGACGACAGCTCTGCCCGTCCCCGACGACCTCATCGCGTCCTTCACCGCTGCCGGCGGCACCTTCACCCGGCACGCCTTCGACTATGTCCGCTCCATCCGCGCAGCCGCCGACCCCCTGCCCGGCACCATTGTGCTCGGCTCTGCGATGGTCGCTGACGATCTCATCGACGTCGAACCGTACTTCGCCTGGCTTGACAGCGTCGTCGAACGCACCGGGGCTCACAGTGAGCGGCCGTTGGCGTACTTCGCGCACCGGCGGGAGACACCGGAACTGCTCAACCGGGTCGCGGCTCGTCCAGGCGTCACCGTCTTTCCTGCTGAACTGCCCGTCGAGCTGCGTCTTGCGCGCGCACCGAAGTGCGCGCAGGTGCATAGTCTTCCCACCTCGGCAGTGGCGAACCTGCCGACGACGATGCGCAGTCCTCAGATCCACGTGACCGAGGTGCCGGCTGCGTGGTGGACCGGAAGCGCGCCGCAGGCGCTGCGCCACGAACTCAATGCGGCGGCCGCTGCGACCTTGCACTCTGGCGCGGATTACCGGGTTGTCGCGATCGCTGACAGCGAGTCGTATCTCAAATGGGCCAGTCGGATGCTCGATTCGCTCGGACCCGATGTCGACTCACAGCTGTGGCTTCTCGATACGCCCATCGCCCCGACCGCCGCGCAGATCGCCCACGCGCTGGCCGGATCCAGCCGCGCAGGTGCGACCGTTCCGATGCTCAATCGCAGTGAACTGCGCGCGCGACTCGAATCCGCAGCCCCCGATATCGTGCTGGCAGCCGCCACCGGACCGGTCGTTCAGCAGATCGCTGCCAGTGCGCACCGCCTGAGCCGGCGGCCCGGTGTCGCATCCGGGCTGCCGGGTATCGGTCTGCCGGCACGTGCCAAAGGTGTGCGGTACCGTCGCGACTGCGACCTGTTCATCACCCACTCCCATCACGAGCGGGCCGCCTACCTCGACGCCTGCACCAAGGTCGGCGTTCCTCTGGAGCTCACCGTCACCCGGTTACCGCTGCTGAGCAGCCCCGGCCTGCCGCGGGCGGCATTCGACATACTGGCCGGCGAAACACCACCGGTGCCGGAGCGGCTCGTCTTCGCCACTCAGGCGAAGGTCCCCGAGCACCGCGAAGAACGCATCGCCATCCTGCAGGCGCTCGCCGACTTCCGGCGTGCCCATCCCGCGGCTGAGGCGATCGTCAAGGTGCGCTCGCTGCCCGGAGAGCAGGAGACGCACCACGAGGAGCACACCTATCTCTCCCTCATCGACGAGCTGCTGCGAAGCGGCGAGATCGTGCCCGGGGAGCTGTCGGTGGCCGTCGGGCCGATGAGCGAGTTCCTCACCCCAGGAGCAGCCGTCGTGACGGTGTCCTCAACTGCCGCGCTCGAGGCGATCGACCGTGGTCTTCAGACTCTCATCGTCTCGGATTTCGGGGTCTCTGACGAGCTGCTCAACGGCGTCTTCGAAGGCTCAGGGATCCTCGGCACACTCGCCGATCTCCGCGCTGGACGGGTCGGGTTTCCTCGTGAGGCGTGGCTGCAGGAGAACTACTTCCACCCGCCGTCTGCGGACATGCAGCGAGCGCTGGCAGTGCTGGCGCGCCGCTCCCAGCAGCGGCAGCTGTCCTCCCGCGCCTGGGTTGCACAGGTCAACACGTGGCGTCGCATCCGCGCTGAGCTGCGCACTGCCGCTCCCCAGCCGGTGGTCGACGGCTACCGTGCCGCGATCGGGCTCTCGCGCCGGATCCGTCAACGGCTGCGCTGATCACGCCAGGCCGCGAACTGCCCAGCTGCAGCGAGGACGACAGCGGTGCTGAGCGCAACTGCCGGCCAGTAGGTGTAGCGGAAATGGAACTCCGGAATCGTCGGAAAGTAGGCGAGCATGTACAGCAGCGCTGAGGACGCCAGCGTCGCCGCTTCTGCGCGCAGGGGAACACGGACGCCGCTCCGACCGTCACCGCGGGATAGCCAGCGTCCGGTGATGCGCCGGGCGACGCCGGCCCAGACACACACGAGCGCACCGACAGCAGCCCAGAACACCGGCAGGTAGACGATAGGCACGACGTCGTTCGTGCCGCGCACATACAGGCCCAGCAGCGACTCGGCGCTCCCCTGCGGGACACCGAGACCAACGCTTTCGGCTTCAGTCCGCCATTCTGCCGGCCAGTACAGCAGCCTGGAGAATGTCAGGTAGCGGCCGAACAGCTCTGCCCGGTACTGCAGATACTCGACCGGATGCGCGGTGAGCGTTCTCAGCCACAGGTCCCGGAGCTCCTCGCGGTGCGCGATCGGTGAGAAAGCCTCGCCTGTCTCCCCTCTGCCGTAGCAGTTCCAGTACGCGTCGAAGGGCTCCTCGCGTGCAAGGCACGCCGGCCGTGCGGCGGAGATCCGCTCGATGAGCTGGGTCGGAGCTCCGGAGGCGCGCAATTCGTCGTCCGGCAGCACGAACATGACGTCGTCGAGCATGATCTGCGAGACCTGCCCGACGTCTTCGACATCGCGTACGGAATCGACGAACCGCTCGGTGACGACGACGCTGCCGCCGAGCACGAGGATGAACACCAGCGTCACCCGTGCCAGACGCAGCAGTCCGCGAACGCCGGTGAGACCCGAGCCGACCGCCTCGGTCCCGGACCTCTTCGCTCTGGCTGCGGTGTCTGGCGCCACGGCAGAGATCGCGGTGGCGTGTCGCTTCTGCAGCGTGCGGATGAACAGCCAGGCAAGGTAGATCGCGATCCAGCAGCGCGGAGATCGCGTTCTTGCGTGCCGTGATCCCGTAGATGAGGAGCAGCCCGGCAGGAGCCATCAGCCACCACGACTGCGGCTGGTGCGGCCGGATGAAGAAGACGATGAGCACGCTGCACAGCAGTGCCAGTGCCGACTGGGTGTCCTTCCACAGGATGGTGGACTGGCTCAGTGTCCACGGTGCCGCAGGCACCAGCAGACCGAGGAGTCCGAGCCACGCCGAACCCGTGGCATGCTGGATGAGCAGGCACAGCAGCCAGGCGCTGAGACCGTAGAGAACGGCTTGGAAGACGAACAGCGCACCGAGAGTGCCGGTGAGCCGGTAGAGCATCTCCCAGAAGAATGTGACAACCGGCGGATGCCAGTTCTGATAGGGAACCTCACCGATTGCCTGCCGGGCCTGGAACACGATGTCGATGTTCGCGTCTCCCGGATAGAAACAGATGAGCAGGAATGCTGTGAATGCCGCCGATGCCATCAAACACACACCCGAGATGAGCCACGAACGGCGCACGCGCAGCCTCCAGTTGCGACGACATTGACTGTAGAGGGAACGTATCGACTGTATGCCTGCGATGGGCGGCCGTCACACTCACACCATTGCGTTCACGCAATTGTGATCGGTCATTCCGCAACTGTTCACATGGCGCAGAGTTGCGGAGCTTCCGGCCCGGTCATGCGCCGAATGCGCTGCTGAACGGCAGTACACTGGCGGGTGGAAGAAACCGACGTGTGAGAATTGTGACGACTGGAGAACTGCGTGCCCGCCATCCCCGATCATCTCCGCATTGCTGCGATCGTGCCGTGCCACAACGAGGAGATCACCATCGCCACAGTGGTGCGAGACCTCCAGGCGGCGGTGCCGGGGATGACCGTCTACGTCTACGACAACAACAGCACGGATCGCACGGTCGAGGAGGCGCTGAGCGCTGGCGCAGTCGTCCGGCATGAGTACTTCAAAGGCAAGGGCAATGTCATCCGCCGTGCGTTCTCCGATATCGAAGCTGACATCTACGTCACGATCGACGGCGATGACACGTATGAGGCGGCCGACCTGCCGGCCATGATCGAGCTGCTGCTCGACGGTCCCTATGACCACGTGCTCGGCGTCCGACAGGACACGCAGGAGACTTCGTCGTACCGCCCTGGGCACGAATCGGGCAACAAGATGTTCAATCGGCTGACGAGCCGGCTGTTCAAGTCACATGTCACCGACATGCTCTCGGGCTACCGTGTGTTCTCACGTCGCTTCGTCAAGTCGTTCCCGGCCATCAGCAAGCGCTTTGAAATCGAGACGGAGCTCACGGTGCACATGATGGCGCTGCGCCTGCCCTGCGCTGAGCACCCCGTCGGATTCCGTGATCGGCCGGACGGCAGCGAGTCGAAGCTCTCGACCTTCGGGGATGGGTTCCGCATCCTGGGCCTGATCGCGCAGCTTGTGCAGCATGAGCGCCCGCGTCTGTACTACGGCACTCTCACGCTGGTCTTCGGTCTGCTCTCGCTCGTCCTCGGCATCCCCGTGATCGTCGAGTTCCTCAGCACAGGTCTCGTCCCCCGCTTCCCGACAGCGTTCCTCGCTGCCATCCTCATGGTCATTGCGTTCCTGCTCGGCAGCATCGGACTCGTCATCGACGGAATCCGCCGCGGTCGCCGCGAGACCGCTCGCCTGCATTACCTCGCTTTGGAAGCAGTCGTTCCGGTTCGCCCAGAGGCGATCGGACAGAATCGGACGGTTCGTGGACCGAGCGACGCGGAGCAGCAGTTACCGCTTGCGTGACGCCGCTACGTCATCATCTTCCATCGGCACGACGACCTCGGTTTCGGAGATCTCCTTGAACACCCACGTGCGGTAGGCATAGAACCGGAAGACCATCGCCAGACCGATACCGATGACATTGGTCGACAGGTTATAGCTGACGGGGTCGCGCAATCCGAGCACATACCAGGTGAAGCCCAGCGGGGCGACAGCGATGACCATACCAATGGCATTGACGACGACGAACATGACAAAGCCACGGACGTTCGAACCGGAATCCCTGTCACCATAGGTCCAGAGCTTGTTGCCGAGCCATGCAACGATGATCGAGAGAACTGTAGAGATGATCTTCGCTTTGAGCGGGCTTCCCGGCATGAGAGCTGGAATGCCGAAGAAGCCGTAGACGAGCAGATTCGAGACCCCGACGTCGACGATGTAGGCCACTCCGCCAACCGACAGAAACCGGAACACCTCGACGATGAGGGTACGCCAACGGGAGACAGGCACAGAAGTGGCGTTAACCGGCATGCGCACCATCTTACGACTCTTCCGCACCATGCCAACTCATCAGGACGCCATACAGCAGAGCTTGTTCCGGGATTCACTTCATTGCGAAGTGGAGGCCACGGCCGCTTCAGGCTCTCGACGCTCACAGCGCCGACTCCGCCACGCCCGGGCCCCTGCTGCACCAAGCATCACGAAGCACATCGTCCCCGCCAACGCGGGCCAGTAGACATAGCGGAAGTGGTTAGCCGGCACGATCGGGAAGTAGCCGACGATGTACACAGCCGCCGAGATACTCAACGACGACACTGCCGTCGACAGTTCTGGCCACCCGGAGGCTCTGCCGAGCCGCCGCACATGGCGGTGGGCGCAGAGCAGAATGATCGGGCTGGCCAGCCAGAACCAGCCGGTGAACAACCACGGCATATCGCGTACGCCGAACTTCTCGACGTAGGTCTGGGCAGCGTCGTTCGCCTGCTTGTACTTCGTCTCCCAGCCCACGGAGTTCTCCTCCGTCTGCCCGTCCCAGTCCGTGTAATTGTCGAACAGCAGATGCGCGAACGTCTGGGTGCGGTAGAGAAGATAACGATCTGGGCGGGTGAGTACTGTCCGGACCCAGGCTTCCTTCAACTCGTCGACGTGCTCGATAGCGGTGTAGATCCCGTCTGCACCGCGTCCGTAACAGCGCCAATAGGCATCTTCATAATCACCCTGTTGGGCACAGATTCGCTGCGCCTCCAACAGCTTCTCCTTCAGAGCCGCATCGATATCTGCCTGCTTCAGTTCCTCTCTCGGCACACTGAAGATCACGTCGTCGAGCATTACCTGCGATACCTGGTGAGTCTTCAGGGGTTGATAGATCGCGTTGAGCACCGCACCAGACCCGATGACGAGTGCAAGGAGAGCTGCCGTGAGACCAAGGAACCGCACATCTGTCAGACGACGGAGCAGAGACTGACCGGCGCGCCGCATCGAACCCGAGTAGACGAGCGCCGCCATCAGATAGACGAGCGGCAGAACGGCGAAGAATGCGTTCTTCCGCACTGCGGTGCCGTACGTCAGAGCAAGAAGTCCCACCGCGAGAAACAGCCAGCGCATCGTCGTGAAGCGGCTGGCCAGAAGCGCGCAGACGACGGCGAGAAAGAATGCCTCGGCCATCTGCGTGTCCTTCCACAGGACGCCGATGAAGGTGAAGAGGTGGGGCGCCAGCAACATGAAGAGGCCAGCGTATGACCATGCGCGTGAACGCGTCACATCGAAAAGGTAGACGGCGAAACCGAATCCGGCGCCGAACATCACGAGAACCTGTGCGTAGAGAACGGCAGATGCATGACCGGTGAGCTCGTGCAGCCACATCCATGTGATCGTCATAATTGCCGGATGCCAATCTGACAGCGGCTCATTGCCAAGAACCTGGTGCAACTGCCAGCGCGTGTCGGGATTCATCCCGCCGGGGGCGAATGCGATCGACGTGCCGATCGAGAGAACGATAGCCGCGACCGCCAGCAGCCCAAGATGCAGCCATGTCCCACGCACGCGGTAGTCAGGACGCGCGGAATCCGCCGACGCGGCTCGTGACATCACTTGTTCCTTCTGTCGCACTCAATCATCAGTCCATCACCAGGACTTCTGCCGTTCATCGAACGGAAACCTCGCAGTTGAACTTTACCTGAACCAGGCTCAGCAGCGGGCTGGCCACAGACGTGGTTCAACTGGCATACGGCAGAACCACTCGTGACGCACTTCACCTGTGTGTCGGTAGATGACAGGCCTACCGGTCTGCGCGGCGGCCCTGTGCCTACGCTGGCGCAGCTGAATCCCTGCAAGCAAAGGAACCACTGTGATCGAACTGCGTGATCTGCGCAAGGAGTTCGCCGGTGTCACCGCCCTCGACGGCATCACCCTGTCCGTCCCGGCCGGTGAGATCCACGGCATCGTCGGCCGCTCAGGCGCCGGCAAATCGACCCTCATCCGCTGTCTCACCGGCCTCGAACGGCCCACCTCGGGCACGGTGCGCATCGGCGAGGTCGAGATCACCAGCGCTCGCGGCGCCGCCCTGCGCACGGCCCGCCGGACCATCGGCATGGTGTTCCAGCACGCGAACCTGCTCGATTCGCGCACCGCGCTGCGCAACGTCGAACATCCGCTCGAGATCGCGGGCGTCCCACGCAGCAAGCGGCGTGCCCGGGCTGCGGAGCTGCTCGAACTCGTCGGACTCGCCGACCGCGGCGGCAGCTATCCAGCGCAACTTTCCGGCGGCCAGCAGCAGCGCGTCGGAATCGCCCGCGCACTCGCCGCCGAGCCCCAGATCCTGCTGTGCGATGAGCCGACTTCCGCCCTCGACTCGCGCACCACCCGGCAGATCCTCGACCTCATCCGCTCACTGCGCGACCGGCTCGGCATCACGGTGCTCATCATCACCCATGAGATGTCGGTCGTGCGCGAGGTCTGCGACTCCGTCACCCTGCTCGCCGACGGGCAGATCGAGAACACCGGTTCGATCATCGACGCCCTCAGCCAGGCCGACTCACCGCTGAGCCGCGCACTGCTGCCGCTGCCGCCCAGCGGCCGTCCATCCGGCACCGTCGTCGAGACCCTCACCACCGGCATCAGCCTCGACACCGCACTCGAGGCGGTCCGCTCCTCGGGCGCGGACGCCCATCTCGACGCCGGCACGGTTGAGACCATCGCCGGCACGGTCGTCGGCCGGCTGCAGTTCACGGTTGCCGATGCAGCCGGAGCCCAGACCCTCATCACCTCCCTGGCCGCCCGCGACATCCATGCGGAGGTGGCGTGATGGACCGCACCTGGCTCGACAATCCCGCCATCAGCTCCGAACTTCTGCCCGCACTCGGTGAGACGCTCGCAATGACCGGGTGGGCGACTGCGATCTCGATCGCCCTCGGTCTGCCCCTGGGGGTGTGGCTGTTCACCACCACCCCGCACTCCCTGGCGCCGAACCGCGGCATCCACCAGGTCGTGTCGACGATCGTCGACATCGGCCGGTCGATTCCATTCATCGTCCTCATCGTCGCGATCATCCCGTTCACCCGGCTGCTCGTCGGCACGGCACTCGGTTGGAAGGCCGCCGTCGTCGCCCTGACGCTCAGCGCGATCCCGTTCTATGCCCGGCTGGTGGAGAACGCGCTGCACGAGGTCTCTGCCGGCAAGGTCGAGGCAGCGCAGATGATGGGGGCGACTCGCTCTCAGATCATCCGCCAGGTGCTCATCCCCGAGGCACTGCCCGGGCTCATCGGCGCAGCGACCGTCACTGCGGTTGCGCTGGTGAACTACACCGCGATGGCCGGCGCAGTGGGGGCCGGCGGGCTCGGCGATCTCGCGATCACCTACGGCTACCACCGCTACCAGGGCGACGTCATGATCGTCTGCATCGTGCTGCTCGTGCTCGTCGTCGGGCTCATCCAGCTCATTGGCGACCGGCTCGCCCGGCTCGTCGACCATCGCTGAGCCACCCTTGCCCCATGTGCTCCGTCACCCTGTCCACGTCCGATCACCACATCTGCCCACTCGCATATCTGCTCACCCAAGGAGAACCATGAAGCGCATATCCATCCTCGCACTCGCGGCCGCAGCCGCCCTCAGCCTCACTCTGTCCGGCTGCGGCCTGGCCCAGGACAGCGGAGAGGTCGGCCAGAAGGACGGCGACGTCACGACCCTGACCGTCGGCACCTCGGTCACCCCGCACGGCGATCTGTTCCGGTTCATCGACGAGAATCTCGCCGCTGACGCGGGACTGAAGATCGAGGTCAAGGAGTTCACCGACTATTCACTGCCCAACCGGGCGCTGAGCGACGGCGAGCTCGATGCGAACTACTTCCAGCACCTGCCGTACCTTGAGTCGGAGATCAAGGGCCAGGGATACAAGCTCCACCACTTCACTCCGGGCGTGCACCTTGAGCCGTTCGCGCTGTACTCGAAGAAGATCGACGACATCGCCGATCTGCCCGACGGCGCAACGATCGGCATCAACAACGATCCGGCCAACCAGGGGCGGGCGCTCAAGCTGCTGGCCGACAACGGCATCATCAGCCTCGGCGACGCCGACCCGATCACCGCGACGATCCACGACGTCGCTGAGAACCCGAAGAACCTCGAATTCATCGAAGCTGAAGCCGCGTCTCTGGCACGCACCCTCGACGACACCGACGCCTCGGTCATCAACGGCAACAATGCACTGAACGCCGGGCTGTCGTCGAAGGAGGACGGCGTGCTCGTCGAAAGCCCCGAGGACAACCCCTATGCCAACATCCTCGTCGTCCGTGAGGGCACCCAGGACGATCCGGAGATCCAGAAGCTGCACGAGCTGACGCAGTCGCAAGAGGTCAAGGACTTCATCGAGAAGACCTGGCCGAAGGGCGAGGTCATCCCCGCCAGCTGAGGTGGAGTCCCAGCGATAGGGCCGGACCCGAGGTCGAACTCGGGTCCGGCCCTATGGCGTCCATTCAGCGGCGAGTCCGCCGAAGCGGGTGCAGTGCCGGCCGTTCGGCGGCACCGCCGCGGCGTCAGAACAGGCCGGTGATGCGACCGTCGTCGTCGACGTCGATCGTCAGTGCTGCCGGCTTCTTCGGCAGACCGGGCATCGTCATGATGTCTCCGCAGATCGCGACGACGAAGCCTGCACCGGCGGAGAGCCGCACGTCGCGGACCGCCAGTGTGTGGCCCTCCGGTGCTCCGCGCAGCGTCCCGTCGGTGCTGAACGAGTACTGCGTCTTGGCGATGCACACCGGCAGCTCGCCGTAGCCTTCGTCGGTGAACTGCGCCAGCTTGCGCTGCACAGCCGGGCTGAACTCGACGCCGCCGGCGCGGTAGATGCGCGTGGCGACGGCTTCGATCTTCTCTGCCAGGCTCGCTTCGAGCGGGTAGGTGTACTGCGGCGCCGGATCAGCGGCCTCCTCAGCTGCGGCGAGAACTGCACGGGCGAGGTCGACGGCACCGGCGCCACCCTCTGCCCAATGCCGAGCCTCGACGGCGGTGACGCCGTCTGCGGCGAGAGCGTCGATGAGTGCGGCGACTTCGGCATCGGTGTCGGAGGGGAAGCGGTTGATGCTGACAACCGCAGGAATTCCGAAGACCTGCTGGAGGTTCTCCAGGTGCCGCCGCAGGTTCGGCAGACCGGCGCGCAGCGCCTCGACGTTCTCCTCCTGCAGCTCGTCCTTCGCCACTCCCCCGTGATACTTCAGGGCGCGGACGGTGGCGACGATGACGGTCGCAGACGGCCAGATGCCGGCGGCGCGGGCCTTGATGTCAAGGAACTTCTCAGCGCCCAGATCGGCTCCGAATCCAGCTTCGGTGACTGCCCACTGGCCGTAGGTCATAGCCGCGGTGGTGGCGAGGACGGAGTTGCAGCCGTGGGCGATGTTGGCGAACGGACCGCCGTGGACGAAGGCCGGGGTGTGCTCGATGGTCTGCACAAGGTTCGGTGCCAGCGCATTGCGCAGCAGCGCGGCCATCGCACCTGCGGCGCCGATGTCGGCGACCGTGACGGGTTCCTTGGCCCGGGTGCGGGCGAGCACGATCCGGCCAAGGCGCTCCTTGAGGTCATCGAGGCTCGTCGCCAGGCAGAAGACGGCCATGACCTCGCTGGCGACGACGATGTCGAAAGCGTCTTCACGGGGGACGCCGCCGTTGTAGCCGCCGAGCCCGATGGCTGCGGCACGCAGCGCCCGGTCATTGAGGTCGACGACGCGACGAATGGTGATGCGCCGCGGGTCGATGTCGAGTTCGTTGCCGTGATGCATGTGATTGTCGAGCATCGCAGCGGCGAGGTTGTTGGCCAGGGCGATGGCGGCGAAGTCACCGGTGAAGTGGAGGTTGATGTCCTCCATCGGCAGCACCTGCGCGTGACCGCCGCCAGCCGCGCCGCCCTTCATGCCGAAGACCGGGCCAAGACTCGGTTCACGCAGGGCGAGAACCGCAGGGCGCTTGCCCCCGACCTCCGGCCAGGAGTCGAGACGGGCGACTTCGTTGATCGCATCGGCCAGACCGATGCTCGTTGTGGTCTTGCCCTCCCCGGCTGGAGTGGGGCTCATAGCGGTGACAAGGATGAGCCGACCACGGTCGGCATCAGCTGCGTCAAGCACGCTGAGGGGGATCTTTGCCTTGTCATGGCCGAAGGGGATGATGTCGTCAGTGCGCAGTCCGACGGAGGCGGCGATGTCTCCGATCGCTTTGAGCTGCGCCTGGGATGCGATTTCAAGATCGATGGACATGCGTTCAGTATGGCAGAGGTTCGGCCTGTTCAGGGGTGCGGTTCTCGAACACCGCCGAATGCATCTCGCATTGCTACAACAAGCGGTTCGTCAATGAAATGGACGTCTGGGTCGATAGCGGTAACCTCAGCGCGCTTGCGCTTCCAATCGGTATTCATCGGGAAGAAATGCCGGTGTTGAACTCCTTCAGCGAAGACACGCTTCGGCCCGTTCTTGATGCTGTGCACACAGAGTTGCGATTCCTTGGGCAAACGGCCCGGAACGACGGTCCACTTCGGTGTCCCGACTTGGCGGTTGCGAGAGCGATAGATGAAATCATCGAAACGGCGGTCGTCTTCGATGTCCCGTGAGGAGACGGATTCGATCCAGAAGCTCCGATAGAACAGCGCCCCGTCGGTCCGCTCAGACAGATGGTCGAACACACTCCGCCTGTCATCGCACACGATGAGCTCATCGACATCAGCATTGATAACAGCGGCGGCGTCCGCCGCAAAGCGCCAGCGCATGTGCTCGAGCGCTGTGTATTGGCAGAAGTCCGAATCCCACATATCATCGCGTGCAGCCCCGGGACCATAAGGGAACGGCCAAGATAGAACTACACCTTCGTCGATGCCGTCGACAGCGGCAACAGCAGCACGGAGCTCTTCGATCGAGTATCCGCTTGAGTTATTGTCGTAGATGATGACGCCGTCGATTCCGTGTACAGCGACGTAATAGCGGATCCAGTCCTGAATCCACTCGAGGCGGTTGTCCTTCTGAAGGGTGTAGAGAATACGCTTGCCTGCGAAGCGCTCGTGTTCATTCGGCTGGATGGGAAGCGAATAACGCCGGCCCGCAAACCGGAACGTGACTTTCGGTTTCACAACCCTCAGCAGAGCCTTGCGTGCGGCCAACGAGGGTGCACTTTTACCTGGCAGTGTCAGTCTGGATCGCTGAGTCTTCCACAGATCGGACAGCGATGCCCTCAGCGGCAGTACGCCGTTGAGGCGGAACTTGCTCAACCGGACTGCGTCGAGCAGATTGAGCAGCGGCGGCCCGGACAGGACGATGTCGCGGCCGTGGGCGAAAGCATCGCAGATGAGCGTGCGATCATCAAATGCTTCCTCATAACCTGGCATGCGATGTTCGACAGGGCGCGGCATCGCACGCACGACGGGTGAATCTTTGCTCAGTACCGCTGAGCTCACCTCGGCGACTGTGATCATCAGTGTGCGTCCTCTCGTTCGGGGTTCAATGCCGACTCTTGTAGTTCTAACTGAGCGAACCAGCCGCGTTCTTCAAGTGCCTGCAGGAGTCGGTTACCGGCTCTTCCGTCGTCTCGCGGAGCGAAGCGAGAAGCGAATGCCTCGGTAGACTCGGTGACGAATTCTCTCGGATTATTGAAAGCTCGAGTAAGAGCGTCAGCAAGCTCGTGAGTAGTTCGGAAGAGTTCTCCGGGGCAGATTTCACGAAACTTCAGATAGAAGCCGCGGGTCGATGACTCGTATTCTTCAAGATCTGGCACAAAGAACAGCATCGGCTTTTGCGTCACCGCGAAGTCAAACAGCATCGAAGAATAGTCTGTGACGAGAACATCCGCGACAAGGAACAGTTCGCTGATCTCACCGTAGGTTGTCACATCTACGACGTTCGGCGGCAGCGTTCCTGGCTGGGCACCAGTCGTATTGCTGTGTCCCCGGACAAGAATTCTCGTCTCCTTGGGGAGACGGTCAAGTAACTCAGTGAAGTCGAGTTCGATGTCGAGGTCGTAACCGCCAGCAGACTTTCTACTGTCACGAAAGGTCGGCGCGTAGAGTACGACTCTTTCGGCTGACGCGATCCCCAACTGTTCGCGGATACGTGATACTCGGCCCGGGTCCTCGGAGACAAGGAGGTCATTACGGGGATAGCCGAGATTCAGTGTCTCGCCCTGATACCAGAAAGCGCGCGGCAACACCTCGGCCGCGAAATCGTTCTGTGCCAGCAGCAGATCCCACATTTTCGCTTCCCGGCGCATCGTCAATCGGTATCCGAGGGACAGATTCCCCGGCGGCATATCTTCAGCAATTCGCTTCATAGGAGTTCCGTGCCAGGTCTGCAGGTACCTCTGACCAGGCTGCTTTCGGAACTCCACCGGGAAGTTGCTGTTGTTGATGAGGAAGCGAGCGCGATGGACGGCCGCATACCACTCGGCTGACCATCGCAGCAGCGGGACGGCCCCTTCCGGTGCGGATACTGCAGTCGAAGCGATTGACCATCCCAGGGTAAGCTCTGGATGTTCACGCCGCAGAAGTTCGAAGAGTTCGCGTGGGCTGTCCGAGACGCTCTTGCCGTGATAGGACTCGAAGATGACGGTGTCAGTCAGCCCGTCCGCACGAGCCTGCATGATCGCTTCCTCGCGCATTCGATAGCGATTGAACGTGCCCAGTTCTTCCGGCGACAGCGGATTCGCAACGGTGAGCCACAGAACCTTCTGTTTCCGTGTGCGCGTGATCGTTACTCGTGCCAGCCGGGTCAGAGCTCGCCACGGAAGATCGTGCACGGAACTGTCTCGGATTCTCACTGGTACAAGCGTCACAAGGTCTGTGCCACCGGGATCGGGAATACGACAGTGCAGACCGTATCCGCCGTGCGGAACGCTGACGACACGTCCGTGCCAATCAAGAGCTGTCAGATCGAAGGCCGCTTCGAACGTGTCTCCGGTGTCGCTCCAGTTAGTTTCAGCCGCGACGATGTCTCCAGCGCGACCGCGGAAGACTAAGTCTGTCGGTGCCGCTGGGCGAGACACATTGGCCTCACCGCGCAGAACCAAGGTTCCGTTCTCGGTATCTGCGGTGACAGAGGTGCAGACGATCCGGTGCGCCGCTTCTTGCAGCCGCAGGTAGCCGAAGGCGTTACAGTCGAGCAGAAGGGGCCGCAGCTCACTGTCGCGGCTGTCGAAGTCCCGGCGCCCTTCCGCCAGGAGCAATTGAGCGGTGCGACGGTCCGCGAACCGCACTTTGACATTCCAGTGCAAGGCCGACGGATGACGATCGTCATCGTAGTGCGGAACTGGCACCTCAACGCAAAACTCCGCCTCGCCGTTTCGATTGAACCCAGTTGGACGCGCAGATGTTCTCTGTCCGGCGCCGGTGAAGACCTCGAGGCTGGTGATGCGCTTTCCGTTGAGCGCCCGCACCACTAGCCGGAGCTGCCGCTCGTTCAAAGCCACTTGCCGCAGCAGACACTGCGGCGACGCAGGTCGGAAGACGAGCCCGAAGTAGCGGCTGTGTGCGAGTACGACCTTTCGGTCTCCATCCCAGGCAGAGAACCCGAGGTTGGCCGCAGCACGGTCGGATTGGATTCCCATGAGTGGACCAGACACGGTGTACTCACCTAGACCAACGTGGGCAGTCAGCTGCCAGTCTTCGTTTCCGGAGAACGGAATCTCTGCCGTGTCCACCTCGATCGTGTACCCAGTCTCGGTAGCGTCGACAACTGAAGATCGCACTGTTTCAGCAAAATAGGGGTCCGAGATCTGCCGTGCCTTCAGCGGAATCGTACGCCCGCTCTGCGTGTCTTTGAGTGTGAAGGCGGCAGTCTGGTGAGATTCGGAGAATCCGCTCGCTACGGCGGCTTGACAGCTGATGAGCACACGGCTTGAGTCGAGCCACCGCACCCCGATGATGCTGCCTGTTACTTCGAGCATGTCGGGATCAACGGTGAAGAACTCCGCTTCAGGCGGGGTTTCAAGTGCGTCGTAGTAGACCGGAATCTCCAGCAGAGTGGTCGCGTCGTGCTGTACAAGATGGCCGCCGGCACCATCCTCTATTCGGCTGCTGAGCACCGTCATGATCGTGTCGTAGTCGTGCTCAGCGGCGGCACGCGTGAGCATTCGGTGATAGATGGGAATCTGCGTCCAGAATCCGCCTCCGCTGAGCGCAACGAATTCATCGACCGCGTCGCACAGCACCGAAAAATACTCGTCACCAACCCGTGGAACCTGCTCGATGTACTGCCACAGGTCGAGTTGGAAGATCTTGCGGTAAAACGCATCCCGCACATGCTCGGGTGTATCCGGAGGAAGCATCTGCGTCATCCTCCGGATGACAGCAAGGCGGTCGGTGAGGTCGCGCATGCGCGTCTTCTGCTGCGAAAGGGAAGTCCCATCGGACCGGATTTCCCAGATGTACACCGGTGCAGAGAGGATGTCGAATGTCTTTGCACCCAGGTACGCCGCAAGAGACGGTTCCTGATCTTCATACAGGATCCCAACCGGGAACGCCCCCACAACCGCTCTGAAGAAGTCGCGACGCCAGAGTTTGTTGCAGGCAAAGACGTCCGGCAGAATGTCCGGAGCGTCCGCAAGTGTGACTCCGACTCGGTCGGCGGCATGAACGCGGCTCACCCATTGCGGCATCCAGATGCGACCGTTCTTACGTCGCACAATTGCGCCGATTGCAAGATCTGATCCCGAGCTCTCCAACGACGCAACCATCGTTGCGATCGCATCGGGGTAAAGTGCATCGTCGGAGTCAGCGAACGTGATGTACTTCCCCCGCGCATTCCGCACTCCGGTGTTTCGGGCAGCACCAAGCCCCTGATTCTCCTGAGAAATGACTCGGATGCGGCGATCGAACAGGGCCCACTGCCGACCAATCGCTGCCGACTTGTCTGGGGACCCGTCGTCGATGAGCAGGATCTCGAGGTTGCCATAGGTCTGATCAACCAGCGAGGCAAGCGTGCCAGAGAGGTACTCCTCAACGTCGTAGACAGGCACGATGATACTCACGAGTGGAGAGGACGTATCGATCCGGCGATTCCGGATCGGCCGAAGCACAGCTGACCCGAAGTTCTCGTCGACGTGACCCCCCGTTGCGGTCAGCACTTTGGTGAACGTAGTAGTCACTGCTCTGCGTGCCTGGTCGATGAGTTTCTGCCGCTGCAGCATGTTCCTCCTTACGCCTGTTAGGCGCTCTCGGTTCCTGTCATGATTGACCGACGCCCTTCACGGCGACTGGCACTGACAGCTCTTCTGACAGCTGTCACCTGCGTTTCCGGCAGGTCTCACACCACCGGCGGCCGGCCGTATCGGGCCATTCGGAGCACCCCGCGGGCTGAGAGCTTGCCGTGCTCCTCGCCTGGCCCCCAGGGGTCGTCGCGCCAGCCGTCGCGCCAGCCTTGGAACCAGGGGCGCAGCTGCTCGGGCTTCGTCGCCCATTTGGCGGTCTGCATGAGCGTCCAGGAGCCCACATAGGCGAGGCTGAACGGCAGCGGCAGGTTGCGCCGGGCCAGCCACACCCGGTTGCGGGCGTTCATGTAGAAGTACTCTTCGTGGCGGCGCTGGTCGATGACCGGGTGTGCGACGGACACGTCCCCCATGTACCAGACCTGGTAACCGGCATCCCAGATCCGCCAGGCGAGCTCGATGCCCTCGTGCGCGTACCAGAACGGTGCCGGCCAGCCGCCGCAGGCGTCGAAGGCCTTGCGCTGCAGGCACACTGCGCCCTCCCACACGGAGAAGACATTCGATGAGTGCTCGGCGTCGCCCTTCTTCAGCCGGGGGATCCAGCGCTTGGGTGCCGGCGTGCCGGAAGGATCCTTGACGCGCGGTTGGATGAGCCCGATGCTCGGCTTCGTGCGCATGAGCTGGGCCATCCGCATGAGCGTCGAGTCGTCGGGCAGCCAGGCATCGTCGTCGAGGAAGAAGAGGAACTCGCCGCTGACGTGCGGGACCCCCTCGTTGCGCCCGGCGGGAATGCCGATGTTCGTCGGCAGCGCCAGCGTCTTGACCTGCTCAGGCAGGCCGGTGGGCTCCCAGCCGTTGCCCACGCAGATGACGTCGAGGTCGACGCCGCGCTGGCTCAGCAGCGAGTCGATGCCGCGGCGCAGGTCGTCCACCCGCTTGCCCTGGGTGAGCACGACGACGCCGAAGGAGTACTTCTGGGATCCTCGGGATGCCGGCTGCACCGGTGTCGACGCTGCCGAGGTGCCGGGCAGGTTGCCGTGTTTGGCACGCACCGCACGCTCGAGTTTGCGTCGTTCGCGAGCAGTCTCGCGCAGCGCCGTGTACTGCGGTTCGTCGAAGGCGTCAGCTGGGATCGGCTGCGTCGCATCGCGGTGAGTGTGGATGTTCTCCGGAGTCATGCTGACAACCTCCTTGAGGCCATGATCGACAGGAAATGGCCGATCACAGATAGGGCGCACAGCGGCACCAGGATGGTGATGAGCCAGCGCTCGCCGATGAGCTCTGGGCCACCGAGCGCCGCAGCGATGAGCGTGACGATCGCTGCGGCGACGGCGAGGATCGACATCTCAACGGAGTGGTACAGGCGGTGGAAGGGCACAAACCGGGCGATCCGCTTGAGTGTGGCGAGCAGACCGGAGGGGATCGCGGTGGCTTGTGCCGTGTCGGGAAGCTTGTCGAGGCCGTTGAAGGCGCGCGCCACATGCACCATGTCGTTGAGCGCCTTGTTCAGCACCACGAGGAAGCCGAGGATCACCCCGGCGAGCAGGTACGGGTACATGCCTGCCGGGTCGTCGCTGAGGTTGGAGTACTCACCGACAGCCCGGACGCCGAGGGCGATCGCAACGAGCCCTTCGGTCGTATAGTGGCCGACCTTGTCGAGGAAGACGCCCTTCGCTCCTTTGGTGCCGCGCCACCGGGCGACCTCACCGTCGCAGCAGTCGAGGTACATCTGCAGCTGGGAGAAGAACAGGGCCAGCAGCGCTCCGAGCAGTCCCGGGATGAGCAGGGATGCGGCGATGAGCCAGCCGGAGAGGATCATGAGTCCGGTGACGCCATTGGCGGTGATCGGTGTGCGGACGAGCAGCACCGTGGTGTAGATGGAGATGTGCCGCAGGTACAGCTGCGCGGTCCAGTGCTCAGCGTTCTTACGGCTGCGCACTTCCGGCGGCTGTGCCACTGCGCGCAGCTCTTCGAGCGTCGGCCGCTGCGGCCGGGCAGGACTGAGCACATTCCCTCCAAGCTGATTGCGGCTGTCCAGATCGGTCTGACCGTTCAGTTTACCGTCAATTCACTTCAAGGACATGCAGGTGCCGTTCAGCCCTGTGCCCGGCTGCCCTTCGCCTCGACAGCGGAGGTGATGATGTCGGTGAGGTCGTACTGCGCCTTCCACGCGAATTCGCGTCCGATCCGTTCGACGTCGGCGATGAGCTGTGGCGGATCCCCGGCGCGGCGCGACCCCATCTCCGGGGTGATCGGGCGCTGGAGCACCCGGGCGATCGTGTCGATGACCTCGGAGACGGACGCCCCGGAACCGGTGCCGACGTTGAACACGGACTCGGCTGCCGGACCGTCGGCTGCAGCGAGATAGTCGAGAGCGTAGATGTGCGCTTCGGCCAGATCAGCGACATGCACGTAGTCACGGATGCAGGTGCCGTCGGGAGTGTCGTAGTCGTCACCGAAGATGACCGGCGCCTGGCCCTTGTCGAGCCGGTCGAGCACGATCGGCACAAGGTTCATGACCGCAGTGTCGGCCAGATCGTCCCAGGCAGTGCCGGCGACATTGAAGTAGCGCAGCTTTGCGGCCTTCAGGCCGGTGGCGGTCATCGCGTTGTCGATCATCCATTCGCCGATGAGCTTCGTCTGACCATACGGGTTGATGGGCTTGCAGTCGATGTCCTCACGAACGGTCGGCACATCGGGCATGCCGTAGGTTGCGGCTGAGGAGGAGAACACCATCGTGCCCACGCGGTTCGCCTCCATCGCCGCGAGCAGGTTCGCCAGTCCCCCGACGTTCTGCCGGTAGTACCAGACGGGCTTCTCCACGGACTCGCCCACCTGCTTCTTGGCGGCGAAGTGGATGACGGAGTCGACATCGTAGTCTGCCATGATCCGGCCGAGACGCTCTTCGGCGTCCGGTGCGGCGATGTCGATCCGCTCCAGCGGTGAGTCACCGACGCGGGAGGCGAAGCCGGTAGAGAGGTCGTCGACGACAACGACCTCGTCGCCTCGCTGCTGGAGCATCCGGACGACGTGGGATCCGATGTATCCGGCACCGCCGGTGACGAGTACGGTCATGTCTCTCCTCTGTCTGCAGGGTTCACCCTGATTATCGGTCACCTGTCACGGCTGCCGCGAATTCGTCAAGGGCTGCTGCGTTGTAGGCGACGGGGTCGAAGTCGGGCTGCGGCAGCGCCGCGTGGTCGCGGGCGAAGGCCGTCATCGCGGCAGCGAGATCGTCTGCATCGCAGTCGACGATCGCGCCCCAGCGGTCCGTGTGCTCATCGGGGAAGGCAGAGTCGACCGACCCGAAGGCTGTGGTGATGACCGGCTTGCCGAGTGTCAGCGCTTCGAGGATGACCATCGGCTGCCCCTCGTAGTCCGACGAGAGCACGAAGCAGTCAGCGGCATCGAGGACCGGGTGGGGGTTGCTGTGGTGACCGGCGAAGACGATGCGGCTGGGATCGACGGTGGTGGCCGCCTGCTCGCGCAGCTGTGCTTCGAGCGGGCCGGAGCCGAGCAGGATGAGACGGGCGTCGCAGCCGGATGCGAGAGTCTGATTGAAAGCCTCGATGAGCCGGCGGTGGTTCTTCTCCGGTGACATCCGGCCCATCGTGACGAACGTCGTGACCGCGCCACCGCCTCGGGCGCGGCCGCTGAGGCCGAGGCGTTCGCGAATGTCGATGCGCTCGAGCTCCGCAGCCACAGCAGGGCCGCCGTAGCGTTCGCGCAGCTGGGTGAGTTCCACTGAGAGACCGCAACCGTCAGGGGCCGCAGGCGCAGCGCTGGGTTCGATGACATCGCCGCGGGCGGCGGTGAGGATCGCGGCGGCATCGATGGTGTTGCGCACCGAGAGGAACGCCGGCGGCGCAGTGCCGTCGGCAGGAGCTGCAAAGCGGGCAAGGTTGGCTTCGTTGATCTGCTGCAGGGCCGGTGAGACGGAGACGAGGGCGTCGAAGTCGGGGTACAGCGCGAACACCGAGGACAGCGTGCGCTGGTAGGGCCGGACTCCGTCGATCTCACGGCGGGCATCGGCAGCGAGGTCGTTGTGCTGCCAGACCAGCCTGCGGGGGGCCCCGGAGACCGCGATGAGTCGCGTCCACTTGCCGCTGTAGCCGGAAAAGTCGATGGCGACGTCGAAGACGGCGTCTCCGACGAAACGGCGCCATTCGTGTGCCCAGAGTGCGTCATCTTCACCACGGGCATCGCTGCCGGCCGGGGGCATCTCGCCTTCGAGCATCTGCGTATAGCTGCCGGCCAGCGGCGCATCGATGAGGCCCTTCGGCAGCGTGATGATCCGGACGTCATGCGGGATGCACGCGCGCACGGCAGTGCGTTCGGGGGCGTACATCTCCGTGACGACGACGGTGAGGTCGAAGCGGCTGCGGTCGAGGGTGGCGAGCAGGTTGAGTGCGGAGCTGGAGATGCCGTTGGGTTTGAGCCCGCCGGGATACATGACGATGCGGGTCTTCGCCGGATCAGCCGGCGCCTGCTCGGTGGAACTCGGCATGACGCCGCTGGCCTGTGGTGGCTCGCCTGCGCTGCGGGCGGCTTCCGTGCTCAGGCGGCGGGTTGCTGCTGCCGCCTCCGGCCGGTGCAGGAAGACGACATCGGCCAGGCGTGCGGCGGCACGACCGTCATCGTGGGGGACGAAGCGGCGGCGGCATGCAGCGTAGCGTTCAGCCAATAACGGGTCGGGGGCACCGCTCACGCAGTCGGTCACTGCTGCCGTCAGGTCCGGCAGCGTCTGTGCGATGGGGCCGGGCAGCTCTTCGGGTGCGAGGTAGCTGCCGCGCTCGGCGAGATATTCCTGGTAGTCGCCGGCGAAGTAGACGATCGGGATCTCCGAGGCCAGCGCATCCATCCAGATGCTGGAGAAGTCGGTGATGAGCAGATCGGTCTGTGCCAGCAGCGTGTTGGTCGGGGTGCTGTTGGCGACGAGCCGGCCGGCCAGCCGGGGGTCGCGCTGTGCCTGTGCGTAGACTGCCTGGTGGACTTTGAGCTTGATGCTCCAGCCGGCGAGCGCTGGAACGGCGTCGAGGGCATCAAGCACTGCTGCCAGCTGCTGTGTCTCGACGCGCGGTGACTGGAAGGACTCCCCGCGCCAGGTCGGGGCGTAGAGCACCGTCTTCTGGCGGTGCGGCTGCGCTGTCGCCGCGCTGCTTGCCTGCAGCTGCGCATCGATGCGGGGGAAACCGTCCTCAACGATCGTGCCGCTGAAGATCGGAGCGAGCCGGTAGGCACCGCAGTACATCGTCTCCGTCATGTACGGCCCGGATGAGAGAAGCACGTCAGCTGCAAGCAGGTTGCGCAGCACGTTGACTGATGCGAGCGGGCCGTCCGGCTCGTCGTAGCCCATCGTCTTCATCGGTGTGCCGTGCCAGGTGTTGAGGTAGACCTGTTCGGGGCGTTTGATGAACTCCCGGGGGAAGGTGGCGTTGTTGACGAGGTAGCCGGCGCGTTCGAGCAGCGCGAAGTACTCCGGGCTGCGGTAGTCGACGATGCGCACACGCGGATGATCAGCAAACTCAGCCACCACCTCGGCGTCGGCACGCGCCTGCGGCCGCAGCGCCCACACGTGTGTGAGATGGGAGAGGTCTGCTGCGGCGATCACGTGGCGAAAGAGCGCTTCGGGATTGCACAGGGCGCCGTTGCCGCCGAACGACTCCCACAGCACGAGCTGCGGATCGACCGGTTGGGCGAGGGCTGTGCGAAATGCTCGGGCCCGGCGTTCGCGGCCGACCCAGCGGCGCATCTCTGAGATCGTGGCCTTGGCGCTGCCGGCCTGTTCGCGCAGGCGGGGCCGGGCGGCGCGCAGGCTGGCCGCTGCAGTGGTCGGCAGCCGGCGCATGACTGCCCGCTTAATCTTCCCGAGTGCCATGTCTCCTACTTCGTCGACAGGTCGGTCTTGATCTGCGTGGTCGAGATCTCCGGAGTGCGCGGCAGGTAGACGACTTCGCAGTGCTCGCTCAGTTCGTCGAACTTGCCCTCCCAGTCATCGCCCATGACGAACACGTCAATGTGGTACCTGTCGACATCGTCGGCTTTCTGCTCCCAGTTCTCCTCCGGGATGACGAGATCGACATAGCGGATCGCTTCAAGCATCCGCTTGCGATCGTCATAGCTGAAGTAGGACTTCTTCCCCTTGCCTGCGTTGAACTCATCGGTCGACAGCGCGACGACGAGATAGTCGCCCTGCTCCTTGCAGCGCTGCAGCAGCCGGATGTGGCCGTAGTGGAGCAGGTCGAAGGTGCCGTAGGTGATGACACGACGCATGAATTCACCGATCGTCGGGGACTGTTGCAAAGACTGTGAGCGCCTTCGGGAAACCGAGAGTCTGCCTCATGTTAGCGGTTTCGTAACACTGCGGCAAAGTTCCGCGCCCAGTCTGCGACGCCTGGTGGGGCGAAAGGATTCGCGGTCAGCTCGCGCGGCTGGCGATGACCTGCAGGACAGCGTCTTCGAAGCGCCGCTGCTGGGCTCCGGGGCTGGTGTCGCCCAGGTAATGCAGTTGAGCGTCGGCCAGGCGCGGATCCGCTGAGGCGTGAGCTGCGGTGATGACGGCGGCGCTGATCGCGGCCGGATCGCGCGGGCAGGTGTGCGGCACCCGGTCGAACAGCCCTCCTGGCATCACCTCGGCCCCGACGGTGCCAGGTTTGATGAGCACGAGAGGTTTGCCGGTGGAGAGCCAGTCGAAGGCCAGCGCCGACATCTCTGTCAGACACACGTCAGCTGCGTCGAGCTGCCAGCCGATGCGCGGGTCATCGTCGAAATAGCCGCGCGGGTGATCTTCGGTGATGCGGCGCAGCTCTGCCAGCGCCTGCGCTGCAGCGAGGTCGAGGTAGCCGGTGCGCGGATGCGGCCGGACGATGACGCGGCAGCCCTCGTCGAGGAGCCTCTGCACGGTTGCCGGACCGTTGAGGTGGATGGTGCCGTAAGCCATGGACGGGGAATCGCCCTCCCAAGTAGGCGCGTAGTAGACGGTGAGACGGTCATCGGTCTGCATCTCCTGCCATGCCTGCGGCATCTGCCGGGGTGCGTCGAGCTGCGGGCGGCCGACGTCGCGCATGCGCTGCTCTCCGCCGTGCGCGGCGTAGTCCGGCAGCGCTGCCAGGATGCGCTCACGCGCTGCCGCACCTGCAGTGAAGACGTAGTCATAGGCTTTGAGCTGATTCGAGATCATCGAGATCTTCTCGCTCTCACCGTGGCTGAGGTGGACATGGGCCGGCTGCGGATAGCGCAGCGCCTGGAAGTTCAGCGGCGACTGGTTGACGTAGAAGACGATGCGCAGGCTCGGCTGGGTCATGAAAGCGTCCAAGTCGCGTGCCAAACGCCCGAACCGCACCGGCAGCGTCGTCAGGCGACTGATCTGCTCGGCGTGTCCAGCATGCCGGCAGAAGACAGCGACCGGCGCTTCACCGAAGTTTTCGGCAGTCAAGCGCGCAGCAAGCTGCTCACACGACCACAGCCATTCGCTCAACTGGTAAACGCTGGCGCCGTCTCCGGCGAAGTACAGCGCTGCGGTGAAGGAGTCATGGGCGGCGGGCGTGAATCGCTGAGCGACGTTGCGCTCGGTCAGCCGGTCTTTGACCACGTGGAGACCCTTGCGCGCCAGGGAGCGGCCCCGGCTCAAGGTCTGCACTCCTGTGCGGCGCAGCTGCGCGGCTCGCGTCGGGAAATCCATGCATTCAACCCTAGCTTCTCTGCCTGCGCGCCAGCCGGATGTCGGCGGGCCAGTTCAGCTCAGTGCTATGCGGTCGTCGGCTGCCCGCCACGCAATGTCAAGCCACACTGAACCCAACGTCGCATCTGCGGTGGACCCGGCGTTGAACTGCGAGCGCAGTTGCTCGGCCTCCTCGGGGGTGGCCATGGTGGCTTTGAGGAAGGAGCGGAGGATGTCTTCATTCAGATCGGCGGCGGGCACGCGCAGCTGGCGGTCGATGTCGGCGTTCGGGTGCTGGTCGAGGATGGCACCCATATCGGGGAACCGGGCTTCGAGGCGGTTGGCCAGGTCGCCGGTGCACTGTGGGTTGTTCGCACACGCCCGGGCGACCGCCCCGACCGGGTCGTCGATGAGGGTCAGCAGCACGTCAGGCGGGAGGTCTGGGCTGGCGGCCAGCTGGGTACGCAGTTCGTCAGGACCCCACCCGCAGATGACGCGTGCGGCCTCCTTCGCCAGCCCGGGTTTGGCCGGATCGTCGGCACCGTGGCTCGACTTCTCCGGGAAACGTCGGATGACATCGCCGTAGTGCCATTCGTGGAACTGGCTGCGCGGCACATTGAGGAACCCCTCTTCGCGCAGGATCCTCTCCCACACCTCGCCGACGGTGTCGGTGGGCGTCGGCTCGCCGGCCTTCTCTTTGTCCAGGACGATCGACTCGCGGATCCCGCAGGCGCGCTTCTGCCGACGGGTGGCGATCAGGGAGCGCAGCGCGTAGGCGGGCTTGTCGATCCAGTCAGCGAACGGCGAATCGAAGTGGCGGATGATCGACATCGAGTTCCAGCGCCCGGTGCGCTCAGGATCGACGGCGTTGATGACGCAGTCCTGCACGGAATCAAGGGTCAGCAGGATCTGGCGGAACTCCGGGTGGTCGTGGGACTCCCGGGCGAGCACGTAGGCGATGTCCTGCGGGATCCGCCGCATGCCGGTCAGATGTGCGATGGCCTCATCCCACTGCGCGTTCGACACGGCACCCCGCACCTCAGACCACTCGGCACTCATAAACACCATTCAACCATGACCGGTTCAGGGAACACAGTGGCTACGACAACCCGCAAGAGCCTGAGCCGACGGTAGTGTGAGGAGGTGAGGCTGCGCCAGGCAGGCGCCGGCCGTTGATCTGCAAGAGAGGACTACCTGATGGAATTCCGTTACCTCGGCAACTCCGGACTCAAGATCTCCGAGATCACCTACGGCAACTGGCTCACCCACGGCTCCCAGGTGGAGAACGAGATCGCCACCAAGTGCGTGCACGCCGCACTCGACGCCGGTATCACTAGCTTCGACACCGCAGACGTCTACGCCAACACCAAGGCCGAATCGGTCCTCGGCGAGGCCCTCAAGGGCCAGCGCCGCGAATCGCTGGAGATCTTCACCAAGGTCTACTGGCCCACTGGCCCGCGCGGGCACAACGACTGCGGCCTGTCGCGCAAGCACATCATGGAATCGATCAACGGTTCGCTCTCCCGCCTGCAGACCGACTACGTCGACCTGTACCAGGCGCACCGCTACGACTACGAGACCCCGCTGGAAGAGACGATGCAGGCCTTTGCCGACGTCGTCCGCGCCGGCAAGGCCCTCTACATCGGCGTGAGCGAATGGACCGCCGAGCAGATCCGCACCGCCCACGGGATGGCCAAGGATCTCGGGATCCAGCTCATCTCCTCACAGCCGCAGTACAACATGCTCTGGCGGGTCATCGAACCCGAGGTGGTGCCGACCTGCCAGGAGCTGGGCATCTCCCAGATCGTGTGGTCGCCGATCGCCCAGGGTGTGCTGACCGGCAAGTACAAGCCCGGCCAGCCGCTGCCCGAGGGTTCGCGTGCCACCGATGAGTCCGGTGGCGCGAAGGCCGTGGCCGGACTGCTCGAGGACGAGACCCTTGAAGCCGTTGCCAAGCTCGAGCCGATCGCCCAGGAGCTGAACCTGACGATGGCGCAGCTGGCGATCGCCTGGGTGCTCGCCAACGACAACGTCGCTGCCGCACTCGTCGGCGCCTCACGCCCGGAGCAGATCACCTCGAACGCTGAGGCCGCCGGGGCCAAGCTCGAGGCAGATGTGCTCGCGAAGATCGACGATGCCCTCGCAGGTGTCGTCAAGAACGACCCGACGCTCACCGTCTCCCCGGAGACCCGCCCCTGCTGAGGCGGCTGACTCTCCCCCACCGCAGGTGGGCCCGGACGTGGGCTTCCCGTCCGGGCCCACCTGTGTCCGGGAAAGCAGGGTAGGCGTGGTTAAATCGACCCTGTGACGTCCTCCCACCTCTTCTCCCCGCATGTCCGGGACCGGGCCCAGCAGATTCTCGGCAGCCGGCGCACGGCACTCATCGCCTATGCAGTCATCGCTGCCCTGCTCGGTTATGTCGTCAACCGGGCGATGTCGCCCGGTGCGTTGACGCACGATTCCTTCCATCAGCTCGCCCAGGCTGAGGGGCGCATCGGCTACGACGACTGGCATCCGGTCATCATGAGCGCAGGCTGGCGGCTGCTCATCCAGGCCACCGGAGACTATGGCACCCTTGTCACCGCGCAGATCGGCTTTGCGACCGTCTGCGCGTGGCTGACCTGCTGGTATCTCTACGACCGGTCGACGAGCTTCCGGATCGGGCTGCTGGGGCTGACTGTCCTCGCCGCGCCGCACACCGCCAACCTCATCGGCGTGATCTGGAAGGACACGCAGATGGGGCTGACGTACTATGCCGGTGCAGTGCTGCTGCTCATCGCCAGTCGGCACAGCCGCTCCGCCTGGGTGTGGGGGCTGGCCGCGATCCCGTTCTTCGTCTATGGCACACTCGTGCGCAAGAACGCCGTCGTCGCCCTTGTCCCGCTGCTCATCTGGCTGTCGATCATCCTGTTCCAGGATGCCCGCGTGCGCGGCTGGATCCGCCGTCGCATCCTGCGCGCTGCCTCCTGCACGCTCGCGGTCTTCGGGCTGTTCGCCGGTCTGCTGCTCGGCGGAGGCGCGGCGGTCGATGCCGCGACGAAACCTGCCCACAACTCCCAGTTCACTCAGGTCATGCTCGATGACCTCGTCTTCGCAGTTCCGCAGTCGGCGATCGATAGCAGTTCGGCCCCGCAGCATCTGAAGGACAAGATCCGCGATGCCCGCCAGATCTGCACGGACAAGGGCGCCGTGTGGGACGTGTACTGGGCGTGCTGGGGTGCCGGGGCCAACGGCCATTTCACCGAGATCGCTGACAAGGAAGAGGTCATCGTCTTGTGGAAGGAGACGCTGCCGCACTATCTGCCGCGCTACGTCGACTACCGAGCCGAGACCTTCGCCCGCTTCCTGTTCACCAGCAAACTCCAGTTCCCTGGGATCTCCGATGAGGGTCGAGAACACGGGGTCGAATGGGACTCCCCGCGCCTGCATCAGGCGATGCACTACTACGTCGTGGACTTCGGCGTCACCCAGCTGCCGTGGCTGTACCATGCGTGGTTCTGGTTGGCCGGATCGACTCTGCTCGGGCTGGCGCTCATCAGGCGCTGGCGCCGGCACATCGCCGAACTCAGCCTCGTGGCCTCGGCCTGGATCTATCTCATGAGCTACATTCCCGTCGTCCCCGCACAGGATTATCGGTACAGCTACTGGCCTGCGCTGGCTGTCACTCTCACCGTCCTCGTGCTGCTGGCTCGCAACTGGCGGGGAATCCTGCTGCGCTTCGGCCGGCGCAGCTGACCGGTCCGCCTCGGCTGCTGTGCTGATGCGCTTGCGGTGATGTAACCGACCTGCGACATCTGGAGCACGCATGATGCACCGGCCCGGGGTTGACTCGGTGGTGAGTCCTTCACCGCCGAGCTGATTCCAGGAGTCTGCTGTGTACTCACGCCCACCTCATCGGGACATCCCCCGAGACCTCTACGGCCTGCCGGCCACTCCCCCGGACACCCGCACCCCGAGCCCAGCTCCTGACCGGTCGAACATGAGCTTTTCGCCTGCGGCCGGGCTGCGCCGCTCGCGAGGTGCAGGCCCGGTGGTCATCGTCATAAGTGTCGTCATCGCAGTCGCCCTGCTTTCGAGCCTTGCGGCAGCTGTGCTGTCCGGTGGCGTCTGACCTGGTCACGACTGTGACAGATATAATGCCGTCATGACGGCTCTGCGCATCACCTCGGAATTCATCGCCCGCTATGCCCCGCACTATGAGATCACCGAGCTCGAAGATCGCCTGCTGACCAAGGACGCGAAGAAGGCACGCAAGAAGGAACGGCTGAAGTACAAGTCGCTGCTGCGCTTTGCGGAGTGGAAGGCCGTCGCCGTGCTGCCGATGCTCAACAGCTACTCCGACAAGACCACGCAGAAGGACATCGAGTACCTGACCTTCCTGGCGCTGGAGGAGGACACACCAGATCGCTGGCGGATTCCGATCCTGTCGATCATCGACGGAGTCGGCAAGCCCTTCGCCAGTGCGATCCTCTCCGCGGTCTACCCCAAAGACTTCGCACTCATGGACGCCCGCTCGGTCGGTGTGCTCTTCGATGCCGGACTGCTGGAGACGAAGAACACCGCCCGCGTGCCATATGAGGACTACCTGGGTGTCGTGCGGATGCTCGCCAGCGAAGCGAACGTCAGCCTGCACGAGGTCTACCGCGCCCTCTACGCCTATGCCGAACTCGGCGAGCTCGCCGCCGAGGACACTGCGGCGACCGCAGACGGCACCGACTCAGCCACGACGAAGCCTGCCGAGACTCAGCCTGCCAAGACTGAGCCCGGCCAGACCACGTCTGCTGAGGCGAAGACCGACACGACGACAGCAGCGAAGTCGAGCACATCGTCCCGGTCGGGTGCACAGAAGACGACGGCTGCGAAGACGAGCGGACAGAAGTCCTCCTCAGCTGACTCCTCGCCCGGCACGAAGTCCGCTACCTCCACGGCGAAGAAGACGACAGCGCAGAAGAGCACCACCACGAAGGCTGCGCCGAAGAAGGCCGCTGCCAAGACGGCCACCGGCAAGAACTCAACGGCGAAGAAGTCAACCGCCAAGAAGACGGCAGCCAAGAAGACGACAGCGAAGAAATCGACTGCCAAGAAGTCGGCTGCTAAGAAGTCGAACAAGAAGTGAGCCGCAGGCAGTGCCGCGCAGCCGGGTCGGTTTCGGTCGGCTGCGCGGCACTGTCATGTCAGCGCGGTCACGTCAGCGCTGCTGTGCCGGTGTGCTCGTGTCCTCGGTCAGCCAGTCGGGCAGGTTGGGGATGACGCACTCGCGGGTCAGCGAGGCGAACCGGCGCTCGGCGGTATCGGCTGGCAGGTCATCGAAGGAGAACCAGCCGGCCTCGGCGATCTCCTCGTACACCGCAGGTGCGGTGACATTCAGGCCACCGGGCAGCCCGCGGTAGGCGAAGACCGTGCCGGTGACCGAGTGCCCGGCCTCATTGGCGGCCGCAGCCGTCCACGTGCCGAGCTCGACGAGCCGGTCATCGGCAAGCTCAAGGTGCAGCTCCTCGGCGACTTCGCGGATGATCGCGTGCCTGGCGGACTCACCGGGTTCGGGCTTGCCGCCAGGCAGCATGAACGCCTGGGTGCCTGACTTGCGGACCATGAGCAGCGCTCGGCGCTCAGGGTGGCGGACGACGAGGGCGGCGACACGGATCTCAGGCATGAGGGCACTCTAACAACGCGAGCCGGCCACCGCCTCGGGCGCGGTCACATGCTGACGATGAGCAGGGTCGCAGCGAGCACGACGCCGGCACCGAGCAGGGTCAGGGTGGTGTAGCCGATGATGTCGCGCATCTTCAGCCCGGCGATCGCGAGCACCGGCAGCGCCCAGAACGGCTGGATCATGTTCGTCCACTGGTCTCCGTAGGACACCGCCATGATCGCCACGGTCGGGTCGACGCCGAGCTGGTCGGCCGCATCGAGCATGATCGGGCCCTGGACGGCGAATTGGCCGCCGCCGGACGGGACGAAGAAGTTGACCAGGCCGGCGGCGAGGAAGGCGAGCAGGCCGAAGGTCGTCGGGTTGGCGATCGAGACGAGCGCGGTGGAGAAGACGACGATGAGGCCGGTGGCCTTCATCATCCCGAGGATGCCGGCATAGAGCGGGAACTGCAGCAGGATCTCGCCGACGTTGGCGGCGGCCTCCTTCGTCAGGTGGATGAGTTCGAAGGGGCTGCGCACGAGCAGGAAGATGAGCGCCAGGAACGACCAGTTGACGATGTCGAGGGTCAGCGAGCCGCCCTGTGCGAAGTGGACGGCGAGGTAGGCCACGAGGGCGAGTCCGGTGATGAGGGTGAGGATGCGGGAGGCATCGATCCGGTCAGCCGGTGTCACGACGTCCTCGCGGGCGGGGTCGTAGGCCTCGGATTCGACATGGGCGGGCAGTTCGACGACGGGGTCGTTCTTCCGTGGGGCGGCGAGGGCGAACAGGGCGGCGCAGACGACGATGACGGCGGCGGCTGCGGCGATGTTCCAGCCGGCGAAGATCGTCTGGGAGACCGGGATGAGCTGCCCGCCGAGGGATTCGGCGAGGAAGGAGTCCGGGGTGGCTGCGGTCAGCGGGCCGGAGGCGGAGTAGCCCATGTGCCACACAACCATGCCGGAGTAGCCGGCGGCCACCAGCAGCGGGAAGTGGACCTTCATCTGCCTGCCGCGGGCCTGGATGGCGATCTCACGGGCGAGCAGTGCGCCGACGACCAGGCCGAGTCCCCAGGTGATGAGGGAGGCGAAGCTGGCGACGATGAAGACGAAGACGTAGGCCATCAGCGGGCTCTGCGGCACGGCGGCCAGCGCGGAGAGACCCCTGCGGACCGGGCCGGTGTTGGCCAGGATGTGGCCGAGCAGCAGGATGAGCGCCATCTGGGTCATGAACTCCAGCAGCCCGGCCAGACCCTCTCCCCAACCGGTGAGCACATCGACGGGGCCGGCGTCGGTGAGGATGAACGCGAGGATCGCGACGATGAGGGTGAGCAGGATCGCGAAGACCAGCGATGACGGCACCCAGCGCTCGAGGAAGTGGTTCAGCGGCCGCATGAGCCCGCGTGAAGCCTGCGCGTTCGACTGCGCTTCCTGGGTTTCCGGGGTGGTCGGGGGCGGAGTGTGACTAGCCATGGGGTGTGGGCCTTTCTCGTCGTTGAGTTTCGGTTGCGCTGCACGCTGATCGCGGTCAGGTGTGTTCGCACCATGCTACGGGCGATGACGCACTGCCTCTGAGGCGGGGTTCGGCGTGCTGGCGTCGGAGCGGAGACCTGCGCTGGCACGCCAGATCGGCCGAGTATCGGACGAAATGCCGCAGATACCGGCCAATTCACCGAATATTCAGGAAACCTGGTTGTCACCCGATGTTCCCCAGGTTACTCTCAGAGAGAATTGATATTTCTCTGACCTTCGAAGGGACAGCCCCATGAAGCGCACATCTCTCCGCCGCCTGGCTGCCGGCGCATCGGCCGCCGCACTCGTCAGCGCGGGTGCATTCTTCGGTTCCTCGGCCGCATTCGCGCAGCCGACGCCGGAAGAGACCGAGACCGTCACCGAGTCGGCAGCTCAGTCGGCTGACACCGGTAAGACGTCTGAGGACTCAGAGCAGGCCGACGAGACGAAGCCGAAAGACTCGACCACGAAGCAGGCTGACGAGACGAAGGATGAGGAGTCTGCCGCCTCGAATACCGAGGAGTCAGCAGGCACCGGAGCCCCACAGCCGACGGATTCCGGACCCACGTCGACGCAAGAAGATTCTGACCCGGCTGAGGACGGCGACGGCGACGATGCCCCGGCCTTCGACCCGCAGGTGAGCTCGGCTCCGGATGAGATCACCGCTGCAGACCTCACCAACCCGGACAAGGGCATCACCATCACGGCCTCGAATCTCCAGGCCGGTGACGAAGTCACCAATAGCCTCACCAACGAGTCGACGACGGCTGAGGGTGAAGAGCTGACGACCGGGGTCTACTACGAAGGCGATCCGAGCGACTTCGAGGTCGGCGAAAAGGTCGACTTCACCGTCACCGTCAGCCGCGAGGGTGAAGAGTCGAAGACCTTCGACTTCACCGTCACGATCATCGCTGAGGACGGCGACGACGAAGCCCCGGCCTTCGACCCGCAGGTGAGCTCGGCACCGGGTGAGATCACCGCTGCAGACCTCACCAACCCGGACAAGGGCATCACCATCACGGCCTCGAATCTCCAGGCCGGTGACG
>NZ_JACSPY010000011.1:0-17070 GCF_014836885.1 Brevibacterium gallinarum | reverse complement strand
CTTCACCGTCACCGTCAGCCGCGAGGGTGAAGAGTCGAAGACCTTCGACTTCACCGTCACGATCATCGCTGAGGACGACAGCGACGACGAAAGCATGGAGCCGAAGCTGAAGATCTCACCGCAGAAGATCAGCGTCACCGACTTCCGCAATGAGAACAAGGGCGTCGAGCTCACCGTCACGAACTGCTACCCCGGCGAGGCAGCAACGTTCATCATCGAACATGAGAACGGCGAACTGAGCTACGAAGTCGACGCCGACACCAACGACGACGGCACCGCCGTCATCGAGCACATCCACGGTACGGGCAACGCTCCGGACTCTGCGTACACCGGCACTTACTCCGTCACTGTCATCTGCGGCGACGGCGAGAGCGACGGAACCTTCTCCGTCCATGCCGATGACGACAGCAAGGGCGGCGGTGACTCCGACAAGGGCCGTGACCGCGACCGCAACGAGCTGCCGCGCACCGGTTCGGACCTGACCGCGCTCTACGGCGCCGCCAGCCTGCTGGCCGTCGGAGCTGCCGCCATGGTGGTCGGCCGACGCAAGAGCACCAAGCAGTGATGACTGACAGCTGAGAAGCTGACAATCTGTGGCCCGCTGGGGATTCTCCCGGCGGGCCACAGCCATGTCCGCGCACAGTCACGACCGCACAGCCGACAGCTTGGATGCAACGTCCGCCGGAACCCACCCGCCATCCGCAAATGCGGGTCACAAAACGGCCAGAACATGTCGGTTCGACGTCGATCACCAGTGCATTTGTGTCGGTTCGGTCGGCATACGTCACAACTCACGCATGAGCCTTTTGCTTATATAATTGCTCAGCTTTCGCTCAGAGTGCATTCATTAATCACACATTTCCTGGAAGGAAAAGGCCATGAATCGCACTCTCATTCGCTGCTTGGTCGCCACCACTGCAGCGGCAGCGCTCGTCAGCGCCAGCTCGTTTCTCGGAGCTGCGGGAGCATACGCCAATCCCAGCGCTGGAGACGCAACTGGGATCGAAACCTCGAGCACTGAAACACCGGCTGTCCCCGAGTCCCCCCATGGCAGAAGCGCCTGCTGAGACCGCCACGCCGGCAGCAGACGAGGCGGAGAGGAAAGACGGAGACACAGACCCGGCGGTATCCGACCCGCAGGTGACCCTCTCCGCAGCGAAGGCCACCGACATCACCCTGACGGACAAGAACTCCGGCATCCGGGTCATGGTCACCGGCATCAAGCAGGACGCCACCGTCACCGACAGCCTGCTGAACAAGACGCACACCTCAACCGGCGACTCTCTGTCCTACATCATGTACTCGCCTAAGAGCCCCAGCGCCTTCAGCATCGGCGACACCGTCACCGTCACCTTCACCCAAGGCGATAAGACCGTCACCCGGACCAAGACCATCGAGGTCATCGAAACCCGAGACGGCGACGGAGATGACACCGGTGCGCCCGGTGGGGATGCGCACAAGGATGAGAAGGCGGCCGATAAGAAGAACAGCGGCTCGAAGACGGACCGTTCGCAGGCGGACACGTCGAAGGCTGACGGTTCGCACACGCAAGGGGCAGGTGCGGGGCTGCCGCGCACCGGCGTCGAACTGACCGCGCTGCTTGCTGCTGCAGGACTGCTGGCCGTCGGCACCGCAGTCGTCGCCTTCACCCGGCGGACGAAGAAGCAGTGAAAGCTGAGCCGGCACGCTGATCGCACGCGGCAAAAAAGGAGATGGCCCGCCGGGCGAACCCGGCGGGCCATCGTCATGCCCTGTGATCAGCTGTTCTTGTAGTACAGCTGCTTGTTGCAGAACTCGTCCATCGCCAGCGGGCCGAGCTCACGGCCGACGCCGGAGCGCTTCACACCGCCGAAGGGCAGGTACTCCCGGGACTGCTCGGGTCCGTTGACGAAGACCATGCCAGCCTGCAGCTGCCCGGCGACCTTCTCCGCCCGGCTCATATCCGAGCTGAACACGGCCGAACCGAGACCGAACGGGGTGTCGTTGGCCAGCTCGACGGCCTCCTCGTCGGAGGAGACGCGGAAGATCATGAACGCCGGGCCGAAGAGCTCCTCGTAGTAGCCGCGCTTGCCCTTCTGCACATCGGTGAGCACGACCGGCTCGACGAAGGCGCCCTCTCCCTCATAGGCCTTGCCACCGGCCAGCAGGGTCGCGCCGTCGGAGACCGTCGCCTCGACCTGCTCCATGAACCGCTCCTGCGCTGCCTTCGACGACAGCGGGCTCAGCCGCGAGTCCTCTGCCAGCGGGTCAGCCGGGGTGAACTTCTTGGCTGATTCCGTGATCTTCTCGACGAACTCGTCGTAGATGTCGTCCATGACGATCATGCGCTTGGGCGAGTTGCAGGCCTGGCCGGTGTTGCCCATCCGCGCCTGGAACAGCGTCTTGGCGGTCGCGGCGACGTCAGCGGAGTCGAGCACGACGTAGGGGTCGGAGCCGCCGAGTTCGAGCACGACCTTCTTGAGGTTCTTGCCCGCCTCGGCGGCCACGGCCGAGCCGGCCCGCTCGGAGCCGGTCAGGGACACTCCCTGGTTGCGCGGATCCGGCAGGATGATGTCAGCGACCTGCTCGTTGGTGGCGTAGACGTTGATGTAGGCGTCAGCAGGCAGGCCGGCTTCGGCGAAGATCTCCTCCATCACCTGTGCCGAGCGCGGGCACTGCGGGGCGTGCTTGAGGATGATCGTGTTGCCCAGCGCCAGGTTCGGTGCGGCGAAGCGGGCGACCTGGTAGTACGGGAAGTTCCACGGCATGATGCCCAGCAGCGAGCCGACCGGCTTGCGCAGCAGGTAGGCCTCGCCGTCCTTGGGCCCCTTGAGCTTCTCCTCGGAGATGAACTCGGCGGCGTTGTCGGCGAAGTACTGGTAGATCATGCTCGACAGCGCGACCTCGCCCTTGCCCTCCGGGACAGCCTTGCCCATCTCGAGCTTGATGATCTCAGCAAGCTCCTCGGCGCGATCCGAGTAGATCTTGGCGACCTTCGACAGGATTGCGGTGCGCTCCTCCACCGGGGTGGTGGACCAGGTGGCGTAGGCGTTGTGCGAGCGGGCGAGCGCATCGGTGATCTGCTCATCGGTGGCGGTCGGGAACTCTTCGACGACCTCACCGGTGGCGGGATTGACGACTGCATACTGCGACATCTGTGATTCCTTTCGGTCGACCTTCGCAGACCGCTTACCCTCGGCTGCGACGGTGCAGGCCGGCCTGTGCGCCGGCGGTTGATGCCCACGCTAGTCGCCGCTGGGCCTCCTGTTCAACCGGCGTAGACTGGCGTTGAGACCTGCCCGTGCCACCTGCTGAGAGGACCGATCGTGACCGTTGAGAAGCACAGCATCGAAGAGCTCGCCGCCCGCTACTACGCCACCGTCGACTCCGGTGATGCCGATGCGACCTCGGCGCTGTTCGCCGCCGACGCCAGCTACGACCGGCCGGGCTACCCGACGATGGTCGGGCAGGCGATCACTGACTTCTACCACGGTGAGCGGATCATCGTCGCAGGCCAGCACACCGTCACCGAGGTGCTCGTTTCCGGTCAGCAGGCTGCTGTGCAGGGATCATTCGCCGGCACGCTCAAGGACGGTTCGGAGGCCAGCGAGCGCTTCGCCGACTTCCTCACCTTCGACGACGCCGGGCTCATCACCAACCGGACGACGTACTTCTACCGCGCGGCAGTCTGAGTCAGGCCGCGCAGGCCCTGCGGATCTGAGCCTGCCGCACCGAGTTCACTCCGCGGGCTGGTGCTCACTCCTCCGGCTGGTGCTCACTCTGCAGGCTCGGCCTCACTCTTCGGGTTCGTCGTCCCAGTCGTCGGCGGCTTCGGGCCCGTCGCCGGATTCGACTTCGGCGCGCAGGCGCAGGATACCCTCCTGCATGCGGTCGCGTTCGGCGGTGAGCACCTCCGCTGACGGGTAGGCCTGCTCGACCTGTTCGAAGACCGGCTCCATGCCGTCAGCCGACATGTCCGGTTCGGTCACGTCGATCTGTGCGAAGGACGGGCCGATGTGCTCCATGAACCCGCGGAACCCGGCTTCTCCCCCGCCGAGGTGCAGCCCGCCGAACAGCCCGACGGCAGCCCAGCGCATGCCCAGCGAGTTCTTCAGCACCGTGTCGACATCGTCGGCGCTGGCGATACCGGCTTCGACGATGTGGGTGGCTTCGCGCAGCAGGGCGTTCTGCAGCCGGTTGCCGACGAAGCCGGGGGCTTCCTTCTCGAGCACGACCGGCACGCGGCCGACACTCACGAGGAAGTCGCGGAGGGCAGCCACCACCTCGGGCGCGGTGCGCTCACCGGGGACGACCTCGACCAGGGGCATGACGTGCGGCGGGTTGTACGGGTGGCTGACAAGGATGCGGGCGGCGGCCTCATCGGACAGGCGCGCGGCGATCTTCGTCGGCAGCAGCGCTGAGGACGAGGAGGCGAGCACGCAGCCAGGCGGGGCGGCGTCGACGAGGTCAGCGAACATCTGGATCTTCGCTTCGAGGTTCTCCGGCCCGGACTCCTGGACCAGGTCAGCACCGTTGACCGCCTCAGTCAGGCACTGGCAGACCTCGATTGGCGCCTCGGTCTCGGCGGCCAGCCTTTCGGCGACCTTGTCGAGGTCCGGGCGGGGATCGAACAGGCGCACGCGGTGTCCGTGGGAGGCGAACAGCCGGGCCCAGGACAGGCCGATCGTGCCGACGCCGATGATGACGGTAGTCAGCGGGGTCTCGGTGAGCATATGGGCAAACGTACACCGCCGCCTGCCACATTTCGACCCCGCCCGGCTCGCGGACAGGCCCGTGCCCTGGCGGTAGTGCGCTGGCGTGGAATAATGAGGCCATGAGCAACGAGAACATCATCGCCGGAGCCGAGGAACAGCTCGCCCAGGCACAGGAGTCAGCCGGTGTCGTTATGCGCTGCCTGCACACCGCCGCTGAGGCGGCCGAGGCCTCGCTGCTGCTCGATGAAGTGTGGAACGTCGGCAAGGCCGGCACCACCCAGCTCGAGCCCGGGCTCATCGTTGCGCTGGCTCACTCGGGCAACTATGTCGCCGGTGCCTTCGACGCTGAGGACGACTCGCTCATCGGCGTGACGATCGGCTTCTTCGGTCAGCCGCTGGGCAAGATGATGCACTCGCACATCGCCGGTGTGCGCCACGAGCAGGTGGGACGCGGCACCGGTGCGGCGATGAAGCTACACCAGCGGCTGTGGTGCCTCAACCACGGGATCAAGCAGATGACGTGGACGTTCGATCCGCTCATCGCCCGCAACGCCTACTTCAACTTCAGCCGGCTCGGCGTCAACGCGCTCGACTACTACGAGGACTTCTACGGTCAGATGCGCGACGGCGTCAACGAGGGTCAGGCCTCCGACCGGATGCTCGTGTCGTGGCGGCTCGACCTGCCCGAGCGGCCGCCGCTGCCAGAGGTGCTGGAGGATGCCGAGCCGGTCTTCGCCCTCGACACCGTCGACGGTGAGCCGCGGCTGAGCGATGTGCCGCGTGAGTGCGAGGTCGTCGGCGTGCGGATCCCCAGCGATATCGAATCGCTGCGCGGTGTCGACCCGGAGCTGGCCACCCGCTGGCGGATGGCGCTGCGCGACACCTTCACCGGCCTGATGGAAGACGGCTGGGAGATCGTCACCTGCCGCCGCGACGGGGTGTACCTGCTCACCCACCCGTAAGACACCCGCACAGAAGGAGCCATCCTTCCCATGCCGGGACCGGTACGGGACGGATGGCTCCTCTGTGTGTGCTGTCAGTTGACGGCGCTGTCAGGTATCGGTGCTGCAGCAGTGGGTGCTGTCAGTCCTGCTGCTGGTGCTGGCTGCGCAGCAGCTTCTTATCGAGCTTGCCCACTGAGGTGCGCGGCAGCTCCTCGCAGAAGACGACGTCATCGGGCAGCTGCCACTTGGCGAAGCGGTCGGCGAGCACATCGAGGATGCTGTCCTTCGTCACACCGTCCTCGCGGGCGACGACATAGGCCACCGGGCGCTCATCCCACTTGGGGTCGGGCACCGCGATGACTGCGGCCTCGGCGACCTGCGGGTGATCGAGCAGTGCATTCTCCATGTCGATCGAGGAGATCCACTCACCACCGGACTTGATGACGTCCTTGAGCCGGTCGGTGAGCTTGAGGTAGCCCTGCTCGGTCAGCAGGCCGGCGTCGCCGGAGCGCCACCAGCCGTCCATGAACCTCTCAGCGCTGTCATCGAGGTTGTGGTAGCTGCTCGTGATCCACGGTCCACGGAATAGCACCTCGCCCTGCTCACCGGCCGGCACCTCGGCGCCGGCCGGGTCGACGATCTTGACGTCGACGCCGCTGACCGGCAGACCCTGGTAGCGCTGCAGATCCCACACCTCATCCTCGCTGAGCTCCAGGCCGGGCTTGAGATGCCAGTTGACGGTCACCAGCGGCGTCGTCTCGGTCGCACCGTAGGCGTGGATGACCTTGACGCCGGTGAGCTCGGTCAGCCCCTTGAGCAGCGCAAGCGGCGGTTCACTGGCACCGGAGACCACCCGGGTGCGGGAGAGATCCGGCGGAGTGTCGAGGGCCTTGAAGTGCTCGAACAGCGGAGTCAGCAGGGCCGGTGCGGCATTGGCGACGGTGACGCCGAAACGGGTGAACCCCTCAGCCACCGGGGTGATGTCCGTGGCGGCGAAGCGGCCCGGCAGCACGACACCGGCGCCGGCGGCCAGCGCCGCCTGCGGGAAGCCCCAGGAGATGACGTGGAACATCGGCGTGATCGGCATGACGACGTCGGTGTAGTCGACCTGGAGGCCGGCCAGTAAGGCCATCGTGTGCAGGTACATGCCGCGGTGGGAGTAGAACACTCCCTTGGGCTTGCCGGTCGTGCCGGTGGTGTAGCCGGCATAGGCGGCGGTGTTCTCGTCGATGACCTGCCAGTCGTAGTCGGTCGGCTTGCAGGCGATGAGCTCCTCATAGGAGTACACGTTCTCCAGGCTCGTCTCGATCTCACTCAGCGGCTTGTCGGTGAGCACCACCCAGCCCTTGACGTAGGTCGAGGGAGCGAAGGCCTCGGCCAGCGGCAGCAGCGATTCGTCGACGAAGACCCAGTCGGTCTGCGAATGGTTGACGACATAGGCGAGGTCGGGGACCGCCAGGCGCAGATTCATCTGCAGCATCGTCGCGGCCACGCACGGCACGCCGAAGTACAGCTCGAAGTGGCGGCGGGAGTTCCAGTCCATCACGCCGACGGTGCTGCCGGCACCGATCCCGAGCTCATCGAGGGCGTGGGCGAGCTGGCTGATGCGGGCGTACTCTTCGCCGTAGTCGGACTGGTGCCACTGCCCAGCGAGATCGCGGTAGGTCACCGGTGCATCGGAGAACGTCCGGTTGGCATGTCGGAGGAAGGTGGTGAGGTTGAGCTGGTAGTCATCGCCCATGGTCGAGCGGTTGCCGGTCAGCATGAAGGTATGCCTTTCATGTCATGCGAGCGGTGCGAGTGCAGCGGCTGAGAGGTTCAGGCGCCGCGGAACGTCGGAGTGCGCTTGGCGAGGAACGCCGTGACGCCTTCGGCGGCATCGGCGGAGTCCTTGAGCATGTCCTGGCCGGTCGCTTCGCGGTTCAGGGCGGCGTCGAGTTCGTGCAGGGTTGCCTGGTTGATCGCCCATTCGGTCTCGCCGAGTGCCAGGGTGGGCCCGGCGGCGAGCTGGGAGGCGACTTCCTGTGCCCGGGTGAGGTACGCCTCGGGCGCGGTGACCTCGGTGGCCAGGCCCCAGTCGTAGGCCTGGGCGGCGTGGACCTTCTCGCCGGTCAGGGCCATCCGCAGGGCGCGGTGGCGACCGGCCGAGGCGGCGACGAGTGCGGTCGAGCCGCCGTCGGGCATGAGCCCGATGCGGGTGAAGGCGAGCATGAGGTAGGACTTCTCGCTCATGATGACGTAGTCGCAGATGAGCGCGAACGAGCAGCCGACACCGGCCGCCGGGCCGGAGACGGCGGCGACGGTGGGTACGCGCAGGTCGCGGATCTTGCCGATCGCCTCGTTGATGACGTCGAGGCCGACACCCTTGAGCTCGCCGTCGGTCATCGCCGAGACGTCGGCACCGGAGCAGAAGGCGCGTGCGTCACCGGTGAGGATGACGGCCCGGGCCTCCTCCGCGGCGCGGTCGAGGGCTTCGTTCAGCGCGATGACGGTGTCGCGGGTGAGTGCGTTGAGCGCCTGCGGGCGGTTGAACCGGATCGTCATGACGCCGGCGTCGAGAGTGACGTCGAGCTCCTCAGCCATTGGTGTCCTCCTGGATGTCGAGAATGACTTTGCCGATCACCGAGCGGTTCTCGAGTTCGGCGATCGCCGCTGCGGCCTGGTCGAGGCTGAAGCGGGCGTGGATGTGGGGGTTGAGCTGCCCGTCTGCGAGGTATTCGCGCAGGTGGGCCCACTGCTTCTGGGCCATGAGCGGGTCGGACGGCAGGGCGGCACCCCAGCCGACGCCGGCGACGGAGATGTTATTCAGCAGCAGCCGGTTGACCTTGACTTCGGGGATGGAGCCTGCGGTGAAGCCGAGGACGAGCAGCGTGCCGAAGGTCGTCAGGCACCGCAGCGAGTCGGTGAAGCGGTCGCCGCCGACCGGGTCGACGACGAGGTCGACGCCGCGCGGGGCGATGGCCTTGACGGCGTCTTTGAAGCCGTCGGCGCGCACGACGTGCTGGGCGCCGAGCTCGGTGACCATCGCAGCCTTCTCGTCACTGGAGACCACGGCGATGACCTCAGCGCCCATCGCCAGGGCGATCTGCACGCAGGCCGAGCCGAGGCCGCCGGCGGCACCGTGGATGAGGACGCGCTGGCCGGGCTGCAGATTGCCGCGGGTGCGCAGGGCGAAGTCGGCGGTCAGCACGTTCATCGGCATCCCGGCCGCGGCTTCCAGGGTGACCTCGTCTGGCAGGGGCAGGACCATCGCCTCGGGCGCGGTGGCGAACTGGGCGAAGGCCCCGCTCGGGATGATCGCAGCAACCCGGTCACCGGGTGCGAAGCGGGAGGAACGGGACTCGACGACGGTGCCGGCGAGTTCGGAGCCGAGGATGAAGGGCGGTTCATGCTTGGTCTGGTACTGCCCGTAGGTCTGGAGCAGCTCGGGGAAGGTGACCCCGGCGCAGGCGACCTCGATGAGAACTTCGCCCTCGGCCGGAGATGGTGCGGGTGCGTCCTGCAGCTCGACTGCACCCGGGCCGTTGAGGCGGGTGACGTGGATGGCCTTCATACTCTCCCTTTTCGCCGTGAGATTGTGCCGGCAGGGCGTGTGCGCCCTTGCCACGGTCGATGCCGGCGGATAGATTGAATCCGGTATCGAACGATTGTTCAGCAGACTACTGGCTTGATCTGTCTCACACAAGAAGCATCGAAGAGGCGAGACGCGAAGCCTGCGAGGAGTGAGATGAACCGTCACAATCAGTCCCAGGTCACCCCCTATATCGCCCACACGGCGGAGCTGACCCGCGAGCTCATCGACGCGCTCGTGGCCACCGACGACGAGGCGGCTCTGGCTGCGCGGGTCGGGGAGCTGGCCGGGCAGCTGCAGGCACTCGCCGCCGATCCGTCGCAGGCGGCGCCGGCACGCGGGGTCCGGGATTCCTATCTGCCCAACGACCGCAGCCCGGTGACCTCGCTGCGCAATCCGATCGCCCCGCCGATGGAGCTCAGCTACGCCGACGGCCGCGCCGAGGGCACCGTGACGCTCAGCGCACCCTATGAGGGCCCGCCCACCCGCGCGCACGGCGGGGTGGTGGCGATGCTGCTCGATCACGTGATGGGCGCTGCTGCCAACACCGATGCCCCGCCGCCGGCGCTGACCCGGATGCTGTCGATCGACTACTTCGACGGCACTCCGCTCGGCACCGAGGTCACCGTCGTCGCCTGGGTCGACCGCATCGAGGGCCGCAAGAAGCACCTGGTCGGCGAGATCCGGCACGACGGGAAGGTCTGTGCGCGCTCGACCGGGCTGTGGATCGACCTGCCGGCCGAGGTGTACGAGAAGGCCTTCGCCGAGGCGGGACTCGCCCCGGAATCATTCGCCTGATACCCCGAGTGTGACCCCAGTCGCAGAGGCCGGTGAGCGGCTGGCTACAGTTGAGCTCGGTCACACTCACTGCACCGCTGACGAAGGAATCCACATGAACGACGCAGTCATCGTCGCCGCCCGCCGCACCCCGACCGGTAAGCGCGAGGGCGTGCTCTCCGGCATCCACCCCGCTGACCTCTCCGCGCTTGTCATTGAGGACCTCGTGACGACCACCGGCATCGACCCGGTCGTCATTGACGATGTCATCTGGGGCAATGTCACCCAGGCCGGCGAGCAGACCGGTGACATCGCCCGCACCGCAGCGCTGTCGGCCGGCCTGCCGGAGTCGGTGCCCGGCGTCACGGTCGACCGCCAGTGCGGCTCGTCCCAGCAGTCGGTGCACTTCGCCGCCGCCGGGCTCATGGCCGGTCACTACGATGTCGTCATCGCCGGTGGCGTCGAGTCGATGTCGCGCAATCCGATGGGCTCCTCGCTCATGGGCAAGAGCCCCTACGGCGAGCGCTTCCTCGCCCGCTACGACGGTGTGTTCCCCAACCAGGGGATCGGCGCGGAGATGATCGCCGAGCAGTGGGGCTTCGGCCGCACGCAGCTCGATGAATTCGCGATCGAATCCCACGAGCGGGCAGCGGCGGCCACCGACGCTGGGGCCTTCGAGTCCCAGATCGTGCCGGTCGAGACTGAGCACGGCATGATCACCGCCGATGAGGGCATCCGCCGCGGCGGCACCGTCGAGGGCCTGTCCAAGCTCAAGACCGTCTTCCGCGCAGACGGCGTCATCACCGCCGGCAACGCCTCCCAGATCTCCGACGGCTCAGCAGCCCTGCTCATGATGACCTCCCAGAAGGCCCGCGAGCTCGGACTCAAGCCGATCGCCCGCGTGCACACTGCGGTGCTGGCCGGCACCGACCCGGTCATCATGCTCACCGGCCCGATCCCGGCGACCCAGAAGGTGCTCAAGCGCTCGGGCCTGTCGATGTCGGACATCGGCGTCTTCGAAGTCAACGAGGCCTTCGCCTCGGTGCCGCTGGCCTGGGCCAAGGACCTCGAGGCCGACACGACGCTCATGAACCCCAACGGCGGGGCGATCGCGCTGGGCCACCCGCTCGGCGGCTCGGGCGCGCGCCTCATGACGACGATGGTCCACCACATGGCCAACCAGGGCATCAGGTACGGCCTGCAGACGATGTGCGAAGGCGGCGGCCAGGCCAACGCCACCATCCTCGAACTCCTCTGACACCGCCCGTGAGGCGCAGCCGGCATCCCAGCCGCCGCCTCGGGAACGGGATCTTCACCGGCACGGCCGGGGCAGCGCGACTGCCCCGGCCGTCGCCGTCTCATCGAGCCGGCGGCGGCCATCTGTCTCGACTGTGTCTCAGGTCATAGAAAGTTCTTGAAAACTGGCTGAACAATCATTAACTTGATACTAACGTCAACTTCAGCTGACGCCGTGGCGCCCGCACCAGCGGGCGGCGAACCGTGATACGAACCGAGGTGACACTGGTGTCCAGGCTCAACGCGCTGCTCGACAGATCCCTGTCGATCCTCACCGCGATCGCCGTCGTGCTCATGATGGCCCACATCGTCATCCACGCACTCTCGCGGTTCCTCTTCAACGCCCCGATCTTCGGCACCAACGAGATCGTCGCCTTCTGGTACCTGCCCTTCGTCGCCCTGCTCGGCATCCCGGCCGCACAGCTGCAGAAGGAGCACATCACCGTCTCCCTCCTGTCAGACCGGCTCGCCCCGCTGCCGCAGGCGATCATGAAGATCTTCGGCTACGCCCTCGGCGCGCTTGTCAGCGTCGGGTTCGCGTGGTTCGGGCTGCAGGAGGCGCTCAAGCGCATGGACATGGGCGCGACCGCCGGGGTCACCGACATCACCGCCTGGCCGGTGTACTTCCTCGTCCCGGTCGTGTTCGTCATGCTCACCGCACTGTTCGTCGTCGACATCGTCATCACCGCCCGCACCCGCAATCCCGAGGTCAATCCGCTCACCGGTGAGACGGCCGAACGGGACATCGAAGAGACCATCATCTGAGGCAGGCCATGACCATCTCCCCCACGCAGCTGCTGCCCGCCGACAAGAAGGCCGAGGTCCGCGCCGCCCAGGCAGCCCGCACCGGCCGCGGCAGCTGGCTGACACTCGGCATCGGCCTGGCGCTCTTCGCCGGCTGCCTCGCCGGGCTGTTCACCAGCCCCACCCCGCAGATCGCCGGCATGTGGTGCATCGCGATGATGCTCATCCTGCTCTTCCTCGCTGTGCCTGCTGCGATCGCACTCGCGGTGCCCAGCCTCATCGGCGTCTACGCGCTCTCCGGCATCCCGGCCACCGTCAACATCCTCTCGACCTCGCCGTTCCATTCGGTCTCGCAGTGGTCGTACTCGGTGCTGCCGATGTTCATCTTCATGGGCATGCTGCTGACCCAGTCGGGGCTGACGTCGAAGATCTACCGGGCTGCCGATCACTGGTTCTCGTGGCTGCCCGGCGGCATCGGCATCGGCACGACCGCCGCCGGTGCGGGCCTGTCCTCGGTGTCCGGCTCGACGATCGGCATGACGTATGCGCTCGGCCGCGCCGGCATCCCGGAGATGCTGCGTGCCGGCTATGACCGGCGGGTGGCCGTGGGCACCGTCATCGTCGCGGGCCTGCCCGGCAACCTCATCCCGCCGTCGATCCTGCTCGTCGTCTATGCCGGCATCGCCTCGGTGCCGGTCGGCCCGCAGCTCATCGCCGGCACCCTGCCGGGAATCCTGCTGGCGGTCACCTTCGCGATCTTCATCTTCGTCCTCGGCCTCTTCGCCCCGGCTCTCGTGGGCAAGGGCAGGGATACCGGCGCCGAGGCGGTGGCCTCGACCTGGCGGGACCGGTTCCGTTCCCTTGGTGACATCTGGGGCTTCCCGCTCATCCTCATCGTGCTCTTCGGCGGCATGTTCTCCGGCGCCTTCACCCCGACCGAGGCCGGTGCGGCCGCCGCGTTCGCAGCCCTGCTGCTGTGCCTGCTCTACACCCGCCGCGACAAGCCGCTGACCCGTGTGGGCCAGGCGGCGATCTCGACGGTGAGCGCAACAGCTGCGATCTTCTTCATCATGATCGGCGCGGAGATGCTGACGAAGCTGCTGGCCATCACCGGCCTGGCGCCGATGATCACCGGATTCATCACCGACCTCGGGCTGTCGCGGATCAGCTTCCTGCTCGTGCTCGTCGTCATCTACCTCATCATGGGCATGTTCTTCGACACCCTGTCGATGATGCTGCTGACGATCCCGATCCTGCTGCCGACCCTCGACGCGATGGACGTCTCGGCGCTGTGGTTCGGCGTGTTCGTCGTGCTGCTCGGCGAGCTCGGCATGATCACCCCGCCGGTGGGCATCCTGTCCTACATCGTCCACAACATCGCCAAGGCCCCCGAGGTCAACCTCGGGCACACCATCACACTCAAGGACGTGTTCACCGCCCTGCTGTGGTTCCTGCCGATCGCCGTGCTGTTCCTCGCCCTCATGATCCTGTTCCCGGAGATGGCGACCTGGCTGCCGACCCAGATGAACCCTGCCGGCGGATGACGATGACCACCAAACGCACCCATTCGGTCTGCTGCCACCCGGTGCCAGACCCCGACCCACACCGCCGGCGGCGCTGCCGGCACAGCCTGCCGGGGCTTGACCCGGCGCAGCAAGAGAAGGAGACTCTCGTGACAACCCACCTGACGAAGACGCGGCGGGCGCAGACCACCGGTGCCCTGGCTGCCGGCGCCGCACTCACACTGACCCTCAGCGCCTGCGCCGGCAGCGCCGGCGGGGGCGGCGGAGGCGAAGGCGGCGGCGACGGCTTCGAGTACGGCGCCGACCAGTCCGAAGTCGATGAGCTCATCAAGGACCTCGACCCGGTCACCATCAAGTACCAGCCCTCGTCGGCCAGCGCGCAGTCGGTCATGGCCCCGACAGGCACCGTGTTCAAGGAGATCGTCGAGGAGCGCTCCGGCGGCAAGATCACCGTCGACATCGTGTGGGGTCAGGCAATCGCCTCCTACGCCGAGGTGCATGACGCCCTGGCCGACGGCCGCGTCGACATGGCCTACACGCTGCCGGGCTACTTCCCCGATGAGTTCCCGGTCATCGATGCGATCGGCACTGCGATGGCCGACCAGCCGGCCTCGCCGTTCGCCGGCGAGCTCGTGACCAACGCCGTCGGCAGCGACATCGCCTGGCAGATCCCGGAGGCGCTCGAGGAATACGAGTCCAAGGGCCTCGTCCCGCTGACCCCCTTCGCCGCCTCGGGCGGGTACTACAACGTGTGCGCAGAGCCGACTTCGTCAGCCGATGACTGGAAGGGACGCCAGATCCGCATCGCCTCGCAGGCACAGGCGGCACAGGTGACGAAGCTCGGCGGCTCACCGGTCTCGCTGCCATACCCGGAGACCTATGAGGCGCTGCAGCGCGGCACCGTCGACTGCACGCTCGGCCAGCTCGTGCCCTCAGCCGAGTCCGGCATCTTCGATGTCGCCCCGAACCTCGGCTACACCACCGACCACTCCTTCTCGCGCACCGCCGGCGCCTACCTGGCCGGCCAGAAGTTCAAGGAGCTGCCGCTGGCCTACCAGCAGATCATCTTCGACTCCAATGCGCTGGCCACCTCCGGCGGCATGAAGGCCGTCATCGACGGCAACGCCGATGCCATCAGCCAGGCGAAGGCAGCCGGCGGTGAGGTCAAGCCGTTCGACGATGACGTGCAGGAGACCGTCGGCGAGTACTCCCAGGAGCTCATCAAGCAGGCCGTCAGCGACGGCAAGCTGAGCCAGGAGAACATCGACGCGATCGCCGAGGCGACCAAGCGCCAGCAGCGCGCGGTCGAGGACCTCGGCTACGTCGACGACGGTGAGACCGGCGACTTCGACGAGTGGTACAACACGGACACCGACTACACCGACTTCGCCAAGCACAACTACGAGAACGGCAAGGCGATGGAGCACCGCCCGAGCTGACCGGCCAGCCGCCTGGGCGGCTGAACAGCTGAGCGGCACCCACGCGCAGCGGTATGTGAGGACTCTCATAGGCCGCTGCGCGTGCGCTGTCCATAGGATGAATGGCATGACACGACTGCCTGCCTCCGGATCATCACCCCGCCCGGCACTCACCCGCCGCCTGCTCGCCACCGCAGCGACCGCCTCGGCGACGGTGCTGCTGGCCGGATGCGCAGGATCGGCCGGCGGCCCGTCGACGAACGGGGCAGGCGCCGGCAGCGGCTTCGACTACGGTGCCGCGCAGGCCGACGTCGATGCGGCCCTGGCCGACCTGGACCCGGTGACGATCACCTACCAGCCGACGGCTGCCAGCGAGAAGTCCGTCATGGCTCCCGGCGGCACGGTGCTGGCTGAGGAGATCGAGAAGCGCTCGGGCGGCAAGATCAGTGTCGACATCGTGTGGGGTCAGGCGATCGCCGGCTACACCGAAGTCCACGATGCGCTCGCCGACGGGCGCGTCGATCTGGCCTTCACGCTGCCGGCCTACGACCCGGCCGAGTTCCCCGTCTTCGATGCGATGAGCACCTCGCTTGCGGTGCTGCCGACCTCGCCGTATGCCGGTGAGCTCGTCGCCAATGCCGCCGGCGCCGAGGTGGCGTGGGGCTCCGATGCGCTGGTCGAGGAGTTCGAGGCGCAGGGGCTGAGCCCGCTCATCCCGCTCATCGCCTCCGGCGGCTACTACACGATCTGCACCGACCCGCTGGAGACTGCTGAGGACTTCGACGGCCGGCAGATCCGGATCGGGTCCTCAGCCCAGTCCGAGCAGATCCAGAACCTCGGTGCGACTCCGGTGTCGCTGCCGTTCCCGGAGACCTATGAGGCGCTGCAGCGCAACACCATCGACTGCGACCTCGGCCAGCTCATCCCGGCCGCCGAATCCGGGATGTTCGACGTCGCCAAGCACATCGCCTACCCGACCGAGCACAGCTTCTCCCGCTCCCCTGGGGCGTATATGGCAGGCAAGACCTACCGCGAGCTGCCGCTTGCCTACCAGCAGGTCATCTACGATGCGATGATCGCCGCGTTCGACGGGCAGATGCAGGTCTCCGTCGGCGGCAATGCCGTGGCAGTCGGGGCGGTCAAGCACGCCGGCGGGACCATCACCGAGTTCCCCTCCGAGGTGCAGAAGGAACTCGGTGAGCAGACGCAGAAGATGAGCCGCGAAGCCGGTGAGCAGGCCGGGCAGGACAGCCTGGCCGATGACATGAGCGCTGCCGGTGAGAAGTGGAGCACGCGGATCGAGGAGCTCGGCTTCACCGACGGCGGCGGGGTCGAGGACCTCGATGAGTGGTACGACGACGGCACCGACTACCGGAAGTTCGGCACCGCCGTGTTCGAGGAGGTCTTCACCGAGCACCGGCCGGGGTGAGGCGTTTCGTCCACATGAGCGAGAGCGAGAATCGGACGATCAGCAGTCTGAGCTAGGCGGCGGACACGCCCAACGTCCGTGCCTCGTCTTAGGCTGACAGGCATGAACACAGGAACTTCTCCACCTCCTTCGAGGTCTGCTCTTCGCAAAGCTGGCTCGATCATGCGCAAGTACATGCGCGGTGAAGCGACCTTGGCAGAATTCCAGGGAGCGATCAGGACGATGCAAGCTCATCGATCCCGCTTCAACCGGCCGATGGTCGATCTGAACACCGAGCTGAGAAGCCTCGCGTCTCAGCTCAGCATCGAAGCCAGCGTGACTCAACGGCTCAAGAGAGAAGCAACAATCGTGGAGAAGCTGTGCATCCGAGAGCCCGGGCTAGATTTCTCAAGAATGCAGGATATTGGCGGTCTACGGGTTGTCGTCGATTCGTTAGCAGAGCTGATCCGGTTCGACACCGCACTCTGCGACCGCTGGTCCGATCGGATCGTGGACCGACGAGACTATGTTTCTCACCCCAGAGAATCCGGTTATCGTGCGATCCATGTCGTGGTCTCAGAATCAGGCCTTCACCTGGAGGTACAGCTGAGATCTAGATGTACTTCCTCGGGAGGTTGTGATCGGGATTTGAGGTGAAAGAAGACCTCCGATATCGAAGTGGGTAACCACACTCA
>NZ_JACSPY010000010.1 GCF_014836885.1 Brevibacterium gallinarum | reverse complement strand
GAGGCACAACAGCAAGGACCCATCCACCGGGGTCTGTGCTGCACCGACGGCATGCCGAACTCATCGCCAGCACCGCGTCCGGCAGCGCTCAGTCCCAATCGGGCTCCCCAGGCTCACACGACGACGTGAACGACGGGCTCTTCTCCCCTGAAGAGGCACACCCGTCGTGAGAACCTCGCCGCCCTCACGCCTGCAGCTGCACCTGCACCTGCACACCGACACAGCCGGTGTCAGCCATGGTCGCAGCTGTATAGGACAGCGGCTGAGCGATTGTTGTCTGATAACCGCACAGTGAAACACGTGGCCCCTTCGGGTGTGGCTGGGCCGACTGCCGGTTCGACCACACCCTGTGGCCGGATCAGCTGATCCAGGGCATCGGGTTGACGTACGAGCCGTTCTGCATGATCTCGAAGTGCAGGTGGCAGCCGGTTGAAGCACCGGTCGTGCCGGAGGAGGCGATGACCTGCCCCTGCTTGACCCGCGTGCCGGACCGCACCTTGAGACTGGAGTTGTGGCTGTAGGTTGAGGCGATCTTGGAGCCCTTCATCTTGCCGTGGGAGATCACGACCCGGTTGCCGTAGCCTCCGGCCCAGCCGGCTGAGACGACGACACCATCACCGGATGCGCGCACCGGCGAGCCGCAGCCCATGCCGAAGTCGGTGCCGGTATGCAGTTTGCGCCGCTTGGAGATCGGGTGGATGCGGTAGCCGAACGGTGAGGTGATCGGGTATCCCTGTGCCGGGTTGATGAGGTCGCCGTTGCCGGTGGGCAGGCCCTTCTTCTCCTGCTCCTTCTCCCACTTCTCGACTTCCTTGGCAAGCCGGTCCTGCTCTGCCTGCTGCTCCTCAAGCTGCCGCTCAGCCTCATCACGGCTGTCCTCGATGCGCTTGGAAGCCTCATCCTTCGTGGTGATGAGCGTGTCCAGGTCATCGCGCTTCTGCTTCGCGTCGCGCTCTGCGGCTTCCTTGCGCAGCACCACCTTCGCAGCCTCTTCCTTCAGTTCTGCGATCTCCTCGGTGACTGCATCGAGGCGGTCCTTGTTGTTCATGTTGAGCGAGCGCTGCTCAGACAGCTGGGTGATGCTGCGCTGCTGCGCGCGCACTGCCGAGTCGACGCGCGTCGCTCCCGAAGCACCGTTCTGCGTGCTGGCCATCTGCAGCAGCATCGCCACATCGGAGGTGACTCCGGAGTTCTGGTACGCCTGGCGGGCGATCTTCGTCACCGACTTCTGCTTCCTGTCCAGATCGGCTTCGCCTTTGTTGATGTCATCCTGCAGGCTCGACTGGGCGTTCTCGGCAGACGTCAGGCGGGCGCCGAGTTCTTCGTCTTCGCGCTGTGCGTCCTCGAGTTCTTCCTGCGCCTGGCCGAGGGCTTCCTCAGCCCCGGGCATCTCCTCTTCGGCTGCTTCCTTCTCTGCGATGGTGCGGGCGAGGTCATCGTCGAGGTCGCGGAACTCCTTCTGCAGCTCCTCGACGCGCTTGTCGATTCGGTTCTTCTGCTCTTTGGGATTCGCCACTGCTGAGGTCAGCGGCATCAGCAGGGTGAGGAACATGGCGATCGCTGCCAGCAGCAGCGCGGGAAGGATCCGTCCGTTCGTCTTCAGCATCTGTTCCCACTCAGACCTTCATGTACCGGCGCAGTGTCACGAGCGAGGACAGCCCAGCCATGAGCACGCCCACCAGCACCAGGAACGGTGCGATGAGAACGACGTCGGCGACTGAGACCAGGTCGAAGCTCGCCAATTGCGATTGTAGCCAACCAGTGATCCCGAAGTGCACGATCACAGCCAATCCCAAGGCTGCCAACAGGGATCCGATCGCCGCAGCGATCACGCCTTCGAGCACGAACGGCAGCTGGATGAACATGTTCGACGCGCCGACCAAGCGCATGATGCCGGTCTCTCTGCGTCTGGAGAACGCTGAGAGCCGGATCGTCGTGGCGATGAGGAGGACAGCGCACAGCAGCATGATCCCAGCGATGCCGATCGCGATCGCTGTCATCACGTTCATGACCGAGAACAGCTGATCGAGCAGCTGGTTCTGGTCGACGACTTCCTCAACACCGGGCGTGGCGGAGAAGTACTCGTTGATGATCTCGTACTGCTCAGCGTCAGCAAGCTTGACTCGATACGACTCCTGCATCTGGTCTTCGGGGATGGAGCCCTCGAGCGAGGTGCCCTCGAACTGCTCCTGGAAGAGCTTGTAGGCCATCGCCTTGTCCTCGAAGATGACGTCTTCGACATACGGGCTCAGGTCAGCACCTTCGAGGGCCGTCTCGATCTGCTGCTTCTGCTCGGCCGTCGCCTCGCCGGTCGCACAGGTCGGTGCCTCGGAATCAGGCGGGCACAAGAAGATCGCCACCTGCACACGGTCGTACCAGTAGTCCTTCATGCCCGAGATCTGCATCTGCAGCAGTGCGGCAGCACCGACGAAGAGCAGGGAGACGAACGTGACGAGGATGACCGAGACGACCATCGACATGTTCCGGCGCAGGCCGTTCCACGTCTCGGAGAGGATGAAGGAGAATCTCATGCGCTCACCCCGTAGCTGCCGTGCTCGTCATCACGGACGATCCGGCCGTTGCTCAGTTCGATGACGCGGCGATTCATCCGGTTGACGATGTCACCGTCGTGGGTGGCCATGAGCACGGTGGTGCCGGCGCGGTTGATGCGCTGGAGGACTTCCATGATCTCGTCGCCGGTGATCGGGTCGAGATTGCCGGTCGGCTCGTCGGCGAGGAGGATCGCCGGCTTGTTGACCACTGCGCGGGCGATGGCCACGCGCTGCTGCTCACCGCCGGAGAGCTCGTGCGGATAGCGCTTGTGCTTGCCCTCCAATCCGACGGTTTCAAGCACATCGGGCACCAGAGTCGAGATCGCAGCCCTGGTCTTGCCGATGACGTGGAGGGTGAATGCGACGTTGTCGAAGACGGTCTTGTTCGGCAGCAGCCGGAAGTCCTGAAACACGGTGCCGATATTGCGGCGCAGATACGGCACGCGCCATGAGGGCATCTTGACGACGGACTTCCCCGCCACCCGGATCCGCCCGCTGGTGGGCACCTCTTCGCGCAGCACCAGGCGGATGACGGTCGATTTCCCCGAGCCCGAGGCGCCGACGAGGAAGACGAAATCGCCGGCCTCAGCGGTGAAGGAGATGTCGTTCAGGGCTGGCTGAGCCTTGGAATCGTAGACTTTGGTGACCGATTCGAAGGTGATCAAATGAGGTTCGCAATCGCAGAGGGACAGTGGCAATCGTTCCCACTGTACGAACTTCCACCGGCCAATGCGCGCACCTCATCTGGCGAGTCGCTCACGGTTCGGTGTGAGATCGCCTGCGGTGACCGGTCAGATCAGGCGAGTTCCGCCTCGGCTTCGGCAGCTTTCTGCTGCTCCTTGCGCCAGCGGATACCGGCTTCGAGGAACGCGTCGATGTCGCCGTCGAAGACGGCAGGCGGGTTGGACTCCTCGTGCCCGGTCCGCAGATCCTTGACCATCTGGTACGGGTGGGTGACGTACGAGCGCATCTGATCGCCCCAGCTGGCCTTGATGTCACCGGCGAGGTTCTTCTTCTCCCGCTCCTCCTCCTCGTGCTTGAGCTGCAGCAGGCGGGACTGCAGAACGCGCATCGCAGCGGCACGGTTCTGGATCTGGGACTTCTCGTTCTGCATGCTCACCACGGTGCCGGTCGGCACGTGGGTGATGCGCACCGCCGAGTCAGTCGTGTTGACCGACTGGCCGCCAGGGCCTGAGGAACGGTAGACGTCGATGCGCAGGTCGTTCTCGTCGATCTCGATGTGGTCGGTCGCCTCAATGAGCGGGATGACTTCGACGGCGGCGAACGAGGTGTGGCGGCGGGCGTTCGAGTCGAAGGGGCTGATGCGCACGAGCCGGTGCGTTCCGGCCTCGACCGAGAGCGTGCCGTAGGCGTACGGGGCGTTGATCTGGATGGTCGCCGACTTCACGCCGGCGCCTTCCGCATACGAGGTGTCGAGTTCCTGGACGCTGTAGTCCTTGCTCTCAGCCCAGCGGATGTACATGCGGGTCAGGGTCTGGGCGAAGTCGGTGGCGTCGTCGCCGCCGGCGCCGGAGCGGACGGTGATGACCGCGGCGCGCTCGTCGTATTCGCCCGAGAGCAGCGTGGCGATCTCCAGGGAGTCGAGTTCGCGGCGCAGCTTGCCGATCTCGTCTTCGGCCTCGGCAAGGGTGTCGGCGTCGTCTTCGTCCTCGGCCATCGAGACGAGCAGCTCGACGTCCTCGATGCGGGAATCGAACTTCTCGAGCTTCTCCAGGTGCCCCTGCCGGTGGGACAGCTTCGAGGTCACCTGCTGTGCCTCATCCGGGTTGTCCCACAGGTCCGGTGCCGCCGCAGCCTCGGTCAGCTCCGCGACCTCGGAGCGCAGCTGGTCGATGTCGGAGACATCGCGGATCGAGGCGTAGGTCTGTTTGAGGGCAGCGATCTCGGAAGAAAAGTCAATGGCCATAGTGCTCCCTAGCGTAGTGCATGATGCCTGCGGCCGCGGTGGCTCACCCGGTTGCTGCTTCAGCGCCACGCCGTGCGCAGCACCGTCGTCAGCTCCAGCGGCGCGTGGGAGCGTACCGCGGTGAGGATGCCGGCTCCCTCAGGACTGCGAGTGTAGACCGGTGCCCCGCCTCCGACCCACATCTCCCACGCTTGTGCATAGGCCTCTGCCCGGGATCGGTTCGCTCCCAGCACTGCCGGCACGGGATGCCACACCGGTGTGTGTTCATGTGCCCTTCCGGCCCCGGAGCGCAGATCCTCCCAGAGCCCACGCAGCCCTGGACGCCGCGGTTCCAGATGCCAGCTGGGAATCAGGTAGCGCGGATCTGAGATCGGCGAGACGGCCTCGTCGAGGGCAAGCGCGAAGACCTCAGCTGATCCAGGATCGGCGTCGAGATGGATCCGCTGGTCCCCGCAGGCATCGATGCTCACACGCACCGCGTCCGCACCTGCGGAGCTTGCACCTGTGTCGTGCAGAGCATCGGCGATTGCTCCAGCGATCTCAGCGACAGTCGGTGCACGCCCATACAGACGCCGGCGCCGATGTCCAGCGACAGACAACGTCACCGGCAGGCTGGCGAGTGTGAGTGCAGCGATGACACTCAGCGCTGCGGCGAGCAGACCACTGCTCGCGACCGCGCCGACAGCGGCAAGCAACCCGATGCCGCTCCATGCGCTCAGGGCTCCGAAGCCGAGGCGGAATGGCACCAGGTTCCCGGGGTCGCCGGAACGGTGACGAGGCGACACGGTGATGGCGTTGATGCCCGAAGCGTCGCTGTTCGGTCGGTTCCCGGCATCGAGCGCGGAGACGATGCGCACCGTCCTGATCGGCTCGTCCCGATACTCTCCGCCGACGTTCCAGCGCTGGGCCACCTCAGACCGCGCCTGAGCTCGCGTGATCATACGAGCGTTGATCTCGTCGAACATCGCGTCGGCGGGAGGTTCGAAGGCGGAGAACGACGGATCGATATGGGCGACGCCGTCAACGACGTCTCCGTCTGCATCAGTGCCGAAGAAGCCGTCGTGTTTGCGGACGAGTCGGATCCAGTCCTGGTCTCCGCGCGGGTGGTTCGAGCTGGAGCAGACGACAGTCCAGTTGAGTGCCACCTTCTCCGGCCATGCGGGGTCCTTTCGCAGCGCACGTCCGCGGGTCTGCGTGACTGCTGTCGGAGTGGTCGCGGTGGACAGGTCGATGATCCCGGTGGCCGCTGGGGCGTCCCAGCCCTCGCCGAGCAGCCCCCGGGTGCCGATGAGGATCTGAGCATGCCCGCGGCTGAAGTACTCGGTGATGAGCGGCAGCCAGGTGCGGGCGGTCCAGCCTCCTTCGAGGCGGCTGACCCCGTTCGACGGCTCGCTCATGGCCAGCCGTGACGCCAGAGCTGTGTCGCTCTCGGCGATCCACGCGTGAAGGTCGGACAGCACACCGGCAGCGCCGGCGACCGTGCGCCCGGACACCAGCAGCGGGCGCAGCGGCTCAGTGCGCGGATCGGCGATGAGCGTTTCGAGGACGAGGAGTGCAGAACCGGATTGTTCGCTCAGCACGGCGCTGACGTCAGCAGACAATCGCGCGGTGGCGGATTCGAAGTCACACAGGATGAGCATCCGCAGACGCTCGGACAGCTCAGCTGCTTCAATGGCGATGATGTCGGCACACGCCTGCGGCTTGGCAGCCGAGCGGGCGATGACCCGGTCGGCCGGCGAGCGACCGGCACGGATGCCGTGCCGGGTCCACCGGTAGCCGAGGGCCGGCAGCGCGCGGCGGATCGCCTCGGCGTTGGCCGCATCACCGGCGTGACCGGAGACGCGCAGGCTGTTGCGCATCCAATCGTCGACCAGCCTCATCCAGTCGTCGATGTCGGGGTCCCGGCGATGCTGTTCGCCAACTCTGGCACCCGGGGGAAGACCCAGCAGTCCCGCGTGGTGGAGGCGCAGAGCGGCGTCGGCCAGTTCGGGAGCGGCCTTGCTGAGGTCCGTCCAGCTGACTGTTTCAGCGCGCGTGCCGAGGAACCGCTGATCGGCCCATGTGAGGAATCCCGAACTGCGATGGGTGTGGCCGAGGCTGAGGATGCTGGTGATGAATTCGTCGAAGTGGACGCTGGTCGCTGCCAGCCAGTCCGCTTCTTCGCGGGTTGGGGTTGTCAGCCAGACGAGGTCGGCGAAGGGCGCCAGATCGCCTTCCTTGACCGCAGCCGGGATCGAGGCTGCGTAGCGAACCTCGGAGAAGAGACTGTCCACCAGCTCGTTCTGCTGTCGCGTCATCGTCGCCGGAGGTGTGGCGGTCAGCCCGAGCACCCACACCTCGGGAAGCATGTCGAGCAGCTCAGCCAGCAGCGAACCCCACACGTCGAGCAGGTGATGGCACTCATCGAGGATGAGCAGCACCGAGCCGGCAGCTGCGATCCGGTCGACGAGCGCCCTGCCGCCCGGCGCGAGCTCTTCGAGCAGGCTGCCCATGCTGCGCTCGTCATCGAACACAGCCAGTGACTGATAGGTCAGCGCAGTGAATGTCGCGTGCAGCCCCCGGTCCGTGCCGGCGGCGCCGAAATCGTCATCGCCGCGACCGTTCCACGCATGGGCCCACTGGCCTTGGATCGCGGTGTTGGGACCGAAGGCGACCACGGTGTCAACGGTGTGCTGGGCCAGCAGCGTCTGAGCGTGCTCGACCCCGACGCGTGTCTTGCCGGCACCGGGAGGCAGGACGATCCACGACCGGCGTTGACCAGCAGCGCTCGCGGCGGCGAGAGCGGCGAGCGCTCCCCGCTGGTGCCGGCGCAGAGGCGGCAGAGCTCCTGCCGTCATCATCTCCCCTCCCGTCGAGATGCCCGGGGCCACTCTACGCGCACGCGTCTCGCCGTACAGCCGTGGTGCGTGTGTCATCGCTCAGTCCCGGACGAAGGCGAAGCGCTCCGGCAGCGCGGTGCCTTCGACCAGTGCTGCGGCGACCGCCTCGCCGGTGGCTGGGGCGAGCTTGGCGCCGTGGCCGGAGCAGGCGGAGACGATCGTGATGTCCTCGGCGGTGTCGATGATGAAGTCCTGGTCAGGTGTTGAGGTGAACAGGCAGGTCGCCTCGGCGTACGGCTCGGCCACGAGGCCGGGGATGCGGTCGCTGACGAAGTCGATCATGCGTGCCTGGCCGGCTTCGTCCAGCCGTCCGGTCTGCTCCTCGGCATCGCCGATCACCTGCCCGCCGTTGAACTCGGCGAGCTTGATGCCCAGCCGGGTGGCTCCAGTCGCGTCGGTGTAGGCGCTGTCGCGGCCGCCGGGCAGCCCGTAGGCCTGCATCGCAGCATCCTTGTGGATGAACGTCGGCCAGTCGGCCGGCATCCCCGCTGCGATGGGGAAGTGGTAGACCTGCTCTTGGCGGACGGTGACCCGGTTGAGCGCGCTCTGCGCGCGATCGCAGATCGGCAGCCGCGCGCAGAGGCCGGGCAGCCAGCCGCCGGCGGCGACGATGACGTGTCTGGCCGCCAGCTGCTCCCCCGTCGCCGAGGTGAGGGTGAGGTTGGCACCTGCCGCAGGCCCGCCTCGGGTGCGGGAGCCGTTGTCGACCTGCCATTGGGTGCGCAGCTGTGCGCCGTGGGCGAGCGCGGATTCGAGTGAGGCGGCGACGGCTGCCTCCGCGTCGATGACGCCGGCGTCGCGGTGGAAGAGGACGGGTCCGTCGAAGCGGAACTGCGGCCAGCGCTCCATCGCCGCCTCAGCGGAGAAGAGCTCGTGGTCGACGCCTGAGTCGGTGAGGACCGCGGCGAGGCGTTCGGGCTGACGGACGTCGCCGTGGTCGAGGGTGCCGGTGGCGGTGATGAGCTGGTGGCCGGTTTCGGCGGCGAGTTCGTCGAACAGGCGGCGGGCGCGCAGCGCCATGTCGGAGTAGAAGGCCTCAGGGTAGGTGATGCGCAGGATGCGGGCCGAGCCGTGGGAGCTGCCGCGCGGGCCGGCGGGGTCGTGCTGGTCGACGACGATGACCTCGCGGCCGCGGCAGGCGAGGCTGCGGGCGATCGATGCTCCGACGAGCCCGGCTCCGATGACGACGTACTCGGCGGAATCCACGCGGGGCCTCCTTGCTGGTGACCAGTCACGATGCGGGCCGGCAGCCGAAGCCACAGGCCTGTGTCCCATCTTGTGCGAACGCATGCGCATATGTCCAGAGGAGAGTCCCAGATCCTTGCCCCTGTAGACTCACGTGGGTGACCTTCGCCATCCGGTTCGCGCGGCCCGATGAGGCCTCGGCTCTGTCTGCTCTGGCGCTGCGGTCGAAAGGTCACTGGGACTACAGCGCGGACTTCCTCGAACTGTGTCGAGATGAACTGACGTATACAGCTGAGAAGTGCGGCTCGGGCGACGTCTTCGTCGCCGAACAGGACGGCCAAATTCTGGGTTTTGCAGCGCTTGACGGAACGCCGCCCGACGGTGATTTGGAGGCGCTGTTCGTCGACGTCGGCGCAATGGGCCGTGGGGTCGGCGGAGGGCTGCTCCAGCACGTGTTGAAAGTTGCACGAAATCGAGGCTTCACGTCGCTGACACTTCACGCCGACCCCGGAGCCGAACCGTTCTATGCGCATCATGGAGCAATTCGGATCGGCGAAGCACCGAGCGGGTCGATTCCAGGCCGCACGCTGCCTGAACTCATGTTCGGTCTGACATGACCCACTTGCGCAGGCGAAACTACAGCCACGCCTTCTGATTCCTCAGACTCATCGTGGGAGCCTCTCATGGCCAGCGTGCGGCGGCGGTGACACGATGGGATGAGGAGCACGGGCATACGCGCGTCGGGTGTGCGTTGCAAAGAGGTTGAGAACAGGGAGTACTGATGACATCTGCGACAGATCCGGCTGAGGTGCTGCGGCAGAAGGGGATCACACTGCCGCCGCCGCTGTCACCAGCAGGTCAGTACAGTCCTGTCCGGCAGGTAGGGAACCTGGTATTCCTCTCCGGGATGGGCCCGACGAATGCGCCGGAGGGTGTTCCTGTCACCGGCAAGGTCGGCCGCGATGTCAGCCTCGCGCAGGCGCGGCATGCCGCCTATCTCACGTGTCTGAATGCACTGTCCTCGCTGGAGGCGCACTGCGGTTCCCTCTCGGCGGTCGCCGGGTTCGCCAAGGTCAACGGGTACGTCAACTGCGCACCGGGATTCATCGACCTGCCGCCGGTCATCGACGGGTTCTCCTCCCTCATCAACGAACTGTGGCCGGAGAGCATCCCGCATGCGCGGGCGGCCATCGGGGTGGCCGAGCTGCCGTTCGACATCTGCGTCGAAGTGGAGTGCGTCGCAGAGCTGCGCTGAAGTGCTCGGTGCGCGGGCGCTGAGGGGGGCGCAGCTGATCAGACGGCCGCGGAACCGGAAGATCGGCGACGAGTGCGTCGAGGTCACCGAAGACGCGGGCCTCCGCGGCGCGTCCGATGCGCTCATTGAGTTCATCGAAGGTGAGGCGGCCGTCAGCGGCGGCATCGCGGAGGGTGTCGATGACCGCCTCACGCTCGGCATGCCCGATCCGGATTCCTGCGACCGGATCTTCACCTGTGATTCGCGGACCCATCCTGCCACGTCAGCCCGGGTGCCGAGGCAGTGACGGCGGGGATGCCGGTCGTGCCTTCCATCCACAGTTTGCGCGCAACCTCTTGAAAGGCTGGGAGACACCCGATAATTTGAATCACATTCTTATGTGTTTCACGACACATGAGAGACCCCTCGAACAGCGAAGGCACCCCAGATGAACGCAGCTGAGATCATCGCCGCAGAGGTGCGCGAGGAGATCCGCAGACGCGGCATCGACCCGCGCACCGAACCGGCTCCGACCCGAGAGCTCGTCGTGCAGGCCGTCCACGACTACGACGAGCGGACGCTGGCAGGCTCCCTTCCTCTGCTTGCCGACGTCGAACAGACCTGCCGGGAGATCTTCGACCAGGTCTCAGGCTTCGGGCCGCTGCAGCAGTACCTCGACGACCCTGAAGTCGAAGAGATCTGGCTGAATTCGCCGAGCGAGATCTTCGTCAGCCGGCGCGGCGTCAGCGAGCTGACCACGACCGTGCTGAGCGCCGCCGATGTCGACGAGCTCATCGAGCGGATGCTGCGCACCACCGGCCGGCGGGTCGATCTCTCCAGCCCCTTCGTCGACGCCTCGCTGCCCGACGGTTCGCGGCTGCACGTCGTACTGCCGGACATCACCCGCAAGCATCCGGCGATCAACATCCGCAAGTTCATCACCCGCACCCGCAACCTCGGCGACCTCGTCGCACTCGGGACCCTCACCTCGGCGGCGGCGCAGTTCCTCTCCATCGCCGTGGCCGCCGGTGCCAATGTGCTCGTCTCCGGCGCCACCCAGGCGGGCAAGACGACGATGCTCAACGCACTCACCGGCGCGATCCCCGTCCGCGACCGGGTGGTGACGTGCGAGGAGGTCTTCGAGCTCTCGGTTCCCTCCCGCGACTGGGTGCCGATGCAGTGCCGGCAGGCGTCCCTGGAGGGCACCGGCGAGGTGACGCTGCGCAACCTGGTCAAGGAGGCGCTGCGGATGCGGCCGGACCGCGTCATCGTCGGCGAGGTGCGCGAGGCCGAGAGCTTCGACCTGCTCGTGGCGATGAACTCAGGGCTGCCGTCGATGGGCTCGATCCACGCGAACTCCGCACGCGCAGCGGTGACGAAGCTGTGCACCCTGCCGCTTCTGGCCGGCCCGAACATCGGTTCGACGTTCGTCACCCCGACCGTGGCCAGCTGCGTCGACCTCGTCGTCCACATGCGCCTCGACCGCAGCGGGCAGCGCCGCGTCGAGGAGATCGTCGCAGTTCCCGGCGGCATCGAAGGTGAGGTCATCGAACTCGAAACCGTCTTCACCTCCACCGCGGACCGGCGGCTGGTGCGCGGGCGCGGCTACACCCACCTCGGCGAGCGGTTCGCCCAGCTCGGCCATGACATCCACACCGTGCTCGAGGCGGCGTGATCGACCATGACGACGTCGCTGAGCGGAGCGCTGTGCGGGCTGGGCATCGGGATCGGGCTGTTCCTCATCTGGTGGTCGTGCTGGGAGTCCCCGCCACGACAGACCGAGCCGCCGCGCTTCATCCGCGACGCCCAGGACATGCTCACCACCGCCGGCCTGCCCCGGCTGCGGCCCTACCACCTCGTGCTCGGCGGGCTGGGGGCTGCCGGGATCGTGTTCCTCTTCGCCTATGCGGTCACGAACGCCATCGCGATCGCCGGCTGCTTCGCCTTCTTCGCCGCACTCGTGCCGTCCTACGCGGTGCGGCACCGGGCGCGTTCGCGCACTGTCGCCCGCCGGGCGCTGTGGCCGGAGGCGATCGACCACCTCAATTCCGGTGTGCGTGCCGGTCTCGCCCTGCCCGAGGCGCTCGGCGGGCTCGCTCAGCGCGGACCCGAGCCGCTGCGTCCGCTGTTCGCGGTCTTCGCTGAGGAGTACCGGGCGACCGGGTCGTTCTCCATGGCGCTCACCGCCTTCAAGTCCGCCTGCGCCGACCCGGTCGCCGACCGGATCGTCGCCGCACTGGCCGTCACCCGCGAAGTCGGCGGCACCGATCTGGGCACGATGCTCAAGACGCTCAGCCAGTTCCTGCGCGATGACTCCCGCACCCGTGCGGAGATGCAGGCACGGCAGAGCTGGACGGTCACCGGCGCCCGGCTCGCCGTCGCCGCCCCCTGGGTGGTCCTCGCCCTGCTGGCCACCCGGCCGGAGACCGCCCAGGCGTACAACTCGGCCACCGGCACACTGCTGCTGCTCGCCGGCCTCGCCGTCTCACTGGTCGCCTACAGCGCCATGAAGCGCATCGGCCGACTGCCCGCTGAACCGCGAGTGCTGCGATGAGGACGGTGCGCCGTGCCTTTTGAGATTCCCTTCGGACCGTTCGGATCGGTGCGCATCGATCCGACCCATCCTGCTGTCATCATCGCCACCGGGCTGGTGCTCGGTCTGTCGCTCGCGTTCTTCGTCACCAGCTGGCCGGTGTTCAACCGCATCACCCTCGCTGACCGCATCGCCCCGTACCTGCGCGATCAGCCGCGGGTCGCCGCCCTGTTCGCCGAGACCGAACCCGCCGATGCCGGCGTGCGCGGCATCCTCACCTCCTGGCTCAACCGCGCGGGATCGTGGCTGACCTCCCGGCTGACGACCAACGCCGGGATCACCGCACGTCTCGACCGCCTCGGGCCCGGGGAGACGATCGAACGGTTCCGGGCGCAGCAGCTGCTGCTCATCGCCGGCGGGTTCGGCGCCGGTGCGCTGCTGGCGGCGTTCGTGTCGGTGAGCCGGGGGCCGCACCCATTCATCATCCTCGGCTGCCTCATCTTCGGGGCCGTTGCCGGGCATCTGCTCAACGACTGGTGGCTGTCATACCGCGTGCGGCAGCGTGAGGCCCGCATCCTGGCGGAGTTCCCGACGATCGCCGAACTGCTGGCCCTGTCCATCACCGCAGGCGAGGGGACCGTCGATGCGCTCGACCGCGCCTGCCGTGCAACGGAGGGCGAACTGAGCCGGGAACTCGCCTACACGCTCGCTGAGGCCCGCACCGGCACCCCGCTCGTTGAAGCGCTCGACCACCTCGGCAAGCGCACCGGCATCCAGTCGATCGCGCAGTTCGTCGACGGGATGGCCGTAGCGATCGCCCGCGGCACTCCGCTGTCCGAGGTGCTGCGCGCCCAGGCCACAGACGTCCGCGATGAGGGCCGCCGGCAGCTCATGGAGCTCAGCGGCAAGAAGGAAGTCGGGATGCTCGTTCCCGTCGTCGTCTTCGTGCTGCCCATCACCGTCCTGTTCGCGATCTTCCCCTCATTGGCGGTGCTGAACCTGTCCTACTGACCTGCCGAACCTGTCCTGCTGACCTGCTGAACCTGTCCTGCTTACCTGCTGTCCTGGCCGCGCAACTGCCGCGGCACCTGATTCCGGCCGCCTGCCGGCGGCACACCGAAAGGAGAAACCATGACCAGCCCGACTCGCACCCCGCGCACACACTCCCCTGACGAGGCGCCCACCTGTCGGTGGACCAGCTGGCACCTGCTCGTCGTCGCCTTCATGATCGACCCCTTCGCCTACCTGCCCGGGCGTGCCGAGCGCGGCCGCCGGGAGACCAGCCCGGATCGCGGCGACGTGCCCGGCTGGGTGCTCATCACGATGATGACCGCCGGACTCGTGGTGGCCCTGTGGGCGCTGGCCGGAGATGCCTTCACGTCGATGTTCGAAGACTCGATGTCGAAGGTGCGCGGCTCAGGCGGGTGAGCGTGACCCGCACAGCTGTAAGCCGCCCGGGCGCCTCTCACAGCAGCCACCGCAGTCGCGGACTCGGTCGAAGCAGCGACGCCGGTGTCGCGGTCGCAGAGTTCGTCATGGTGGCCGCCCTGCTGAGCCTGGTGTTCCTCGCCGTCATCCAGCTGGGCCTGGCGATGCATGTGCGCAACACCGTCATCGACTCCGCTGTCGCCGGGGCCCGGCTCGCCTCCCTGCCTGATGCCGCGCCACGGGAAGGAGCCGAACTGACGCAGCAGCTCATCAGCGAGGCGGTCAGCAGCCGCTACGCCGAACGCATCGACGTCGACTACAGCACCCACGGCGGAGAGGACATCGTCACCGTCACCGTCACCACGCCCGTGCCGGTCATCGGGCTGCTGGGGCCCACCGGCACCTGGCAGCTCAGCGGCCGCGCCCTCGTTGAGGACATCGACGGATGAGGCGGCCGGTGATGTCTGGGCTGCGCCGGCAGCTGAGCGACGATGAGGGAACCGCGCCGATCGAGTTCATCTTCGCCTCGGTCGTGCTGCTGATCCCGCTCATCTACCTCATCCTCACCCTCGGGCACCTGCAGGCCGGGTCCTACGCGACGAACACAACGGCGATCAACGCCGCTCGCGTGGCGGCCGAGCACCCCGACAGCGCGCAGGCCCGGGCAGAGGCGCTGGCGCAGCTGCACTTCGCCGATTTCGGTGTCGAGGACGCCACCTATGATGTGACCTTCCGCTGCTCGGACTCGTGCACCGAAGCCGGGGACATCGTCACCGCGCACGTCCGCGCGCGCATCCCGGTCCCCGGTGTGCCGGCGATCTTCGGCCCGCAGCGCACCCCGCACCTGACGGTCACTGCGGAGCACTCCGACGTCATCTACCCGCACCGCGCGGCAGGCGGACAGCCATGAACGCCGGCATCCGGAAGCGCCGGAAACTCAGGTTCGGCGACGATGACGGGTCAATCACGCCGCTGGCGATCGGGTTCACCGCGATCGGCCTGGCGCTCATCTTCCTCGCCGTTGTCATCAGCGACATCTACCTCGCCCAGCGCAAGCTCTACGCGCTGGCGGACTCGGCTGCGCTCAGCGCCGCTGACAGCTTCCAGCCCTCCTATCAGGGCTCGGGACCGCGGATCGAGTTCTCCGACGCCGAGGTGCAGGCCCGGGCCCATGACTACCTGCGGCAGGTGCCGCGCTCTGAGCGGTTTCAGCGGGTGGGCGTGCGCGGGCGGGCGGTCGATGATTCGACTGTCGAGGTGACGATCACGACGCGGTTCCGGCCGGTGGCGCTCTCACCGTTCGTCCCCGACGGGATTCCGCTCGAGGCTGCGGCCACCTCCCGTGGCGGTCTGCGTCTCGACCGGTGAGCCGCCGCCGAGGCGGTGGCTGGCTGTGGACAGCTGAGCGGGCTGGCGTGCGCACGGGTGTGGACGCGCCCGGTCGTCCACAGCATGCTCGTCGTGCTGACCGGCAGGGTGCCGTCGCTCCTACCGTGCTGTCATGCCGAGTGGAATCGTCTACGTCATCGCCGAGTTCTCGCTGCACAGTGCGCGCGTGGTCGCCGCTGGGCGGCCGACGGCCGAATCGGTGCTCGATGCGTTCCTCGATGACTTCCTGCCGCGCGTCGGGTTGGGCCACCTGACCGGCCCGCCGCGCGTCGTGCCCTGCGGGGCCGAGCCGCCGCCGGTGCTCACCGACCCGTGGCGCACCTGGGCGCAGGCAGCGGCAGCCACCTTGGTCATCTTCGATGATGAGCCTGCCTGCGACGATGCGGTCGCCGCACCTCCGCCTGGCCCGGCTGCCGACCATCTCGCCCCCGTCGCGGTGCTGCCGGCCGAACGCACCGGCATCATCGAATACCTCAGCGGCCCGGATTCCGGTTTCGCGCACCCGCTGCCGATCGGAGCGTGGACGATGGGACGGACGCCTGCGGCCGATATCGCACTGGCCGACCCGTATCTGTCGCGGGAGCTGCTCACCTTGCACAACGCACCCTCGGGCATCCAGGTGAGCGAATCGGGCGGTATGCGCAGCATCCCGCTGGCGGCCACCGCTGCCGTGACGGCGTTCGGCAGCACCGCTGCCCGCCTCATTCCTCCGCAGACGCTCTCACACACCGGTCAGTCGACCACCACGGCACCTGTCGGCTGGCCGCGGATCGCCACCGTCGCCCGCCCGCGTGCACCCTCCTGGCTGATGTACGCAGCACCGATTGCGATCGGCATCGCCTTAGCAGTCTTCACACAGATGTGGATGTTCCTGCTCTTCAGCATCTCCGGTCCGGTCACCGCCGGGATCATGTACCTCACCGGCCGGAACCGCTACCGGCGTGACGTGCTGCGCGCCTGCCGGGACTACCGGGCAGCGGTGCGGGACTGTCTGCGCCGCTTGGCTGAGTCCAACCAGCAGGCGCTCGATGCCGTCCACCGGCGCAGACTCACCGGCGGGGAGACGACGATCGGACTGGGTTCCGCGCTGCTGCCCGGCGGTGTCCGGGACATTCCCATCACGGCACAGGAGACCACCGCCTCGGCGACGGAGGATCCGCTAGCTCTGGCAGAACGCCGGCAGCTCGATGAGCACCTGTCGGCGGGTGCGCAGTTCGGGCAGCGCCACTACTCGGCGGCTGACACCGTGCCGGTCATCATCGACCTCACGCTCCAGCGCCTCCAGGTCGAGGGGCCGCTGGTGCAGGTCGCTGCGGTGCTGCGGGCGCTGCTCTCCCAGCTCACCAGCCGAGGTCTCGCCATCCAGCTGACGACAGCGCAGCTGCTCACCGTCTGTCCGGAGCTGGCGGCACTGCCCCTGACGGCGCCCGACGAGGAGGAATTCGTCGAAGTGACCGGCCGGCCAGCAGCAGATGCCGGGCAGCAGCTGGAGGTGCAGATCGGGCCAGGCGGCGACCGGGGCCGCAGCGTCGAGACGTGGCTGCTGCGTGTGAGCGACGACGGTGCGGCACGCCTCCAGGTTCCGGCACAGGCCCCCGAAGACCTCCCCCGTCCGCTCACCGGCGAGATCGAGCCGACGCGGATGCGCCCCGAACGGTTCCTCGCCCTCAACCGGGCATGGCAGCCGCCCCTGCCCGACTGGCAGCAGGAGTGCACGCTCGGCGAACTGCTCGACGGGCAGGAGCACCCCGGTGGAACTGCTGATGCCGCCGGTGACCGGTCGGCGGTGCCGCTCGGGCGCGGGCCGGGCGGGGCCGCACTCATCGACCTGTTCGCCTCCGGCCCGCATGCGCTGCTGGCCGGTACGACAGGCAGCGGCAAGTCGGTGCTGCTCCAGACGTGGATCGCATCGCTGGCGGCCCGATTCAGCAGCGCCGAGCTGCGCTTCGTCCTCATCGACTTCAAAGGCGGGGCGGCTTTCGCGCCCTTCTCCGCGTTCGCTCACACCGATGCGGTGGTGAGCAACCTCGACCCGGCGGCCGGGATGCGCACGCTGCGCAACCTCGGAGCTGAGATCCTGCGCCGGGAGCGGCTGCTCGCCGAGCACGGCGCGGCTGACATCGAAGCGTTCAACTCAGGCGCCGGCAGAAAAACGCCGGTGCAGCCGCTGCCGCGCCTGGTCGTCATCATCGACGAGTTCCATGCACTCATCACCGAGCATCCGGCCGGCACCGAGGTGCTCGAGTCGCTGACAGCGGTGGGCCGGTCACTGGGCATCCACGTTGTCCTCGCGACCCAGCGGCCGGCCGGGATCGTCACCCCGCGGATGAAAGCCAATATCAATCTGCGCATCGCGCTGCGGGTGCGCGATGGCGTCGATTCGCGCGAGGTCATCGAATGTGAGGACGCTGCCGCCATCCCACCCGAGCAGCCGGGTCTCGGGTTCCTCAGCGACGGCGGTGCGCCGGTCCCGTTTCGCACGGCGACCATCGACATCACCGCTGACGAGGCGGGGGCACAGACGGATGCGGCAGGTGCCGGTGGTGGGGAGGCTGAGCACTGCGAGGTGCAGTGGACGCGCCTGGGTGACGGGCCGTCAGCGCCGCGAGGTGTGACGGCCGGCTGTGTTCGGCTGCGGTTCGTGCCACCACCGCAGCCGCCGGCGCTGACCGTCAGCGCACTTGCCGACGCCTCACTAGAGGCCGCGCGCCGCTTGCCTGCCCCGCATACGGTCATCCCACCGCCGCTGCCGGTGCGCGCGGCAGATGACGGAGATCCCGCGCTGCTGGGGATCCTCGACTTCCCCGATGACGGGGTCTCAGAGCCGTGGCGATACGACCCTGGCCGTGATGGGTCCGTCATCATCACCGGCGGCAGCGGCGCAGGAGCGACGAGTGTGCTGCTGCGGTGCGGGCAGGCGGCTGCAGCGCACGGGAAGTCGGTGATCATGCTGTCATCCGGACCGCCCAGCGCCTCCGCTGTGGCCGGTTCGCAGTTTGTGACGTTCAGCCACGATCACCCGTGGACGCTGGAGTATCTGCTCGCGCTCTTCGACCTCGGTGCTTTCAACCCAGCCGGTGTCTGCCTGTGCATCGATGACTACGAGGCACTGACAGCCCGGCATGAGACGTCGCGACGATTGGACAGGCTCGCGCAGCTGCTGACCGCCGGAGGGGCGGCAGCGCCGATGTTCGTCGTGGTGGCAGGTCGCCGGTTCCTCCACTCCCCGATCGCCGCACGGGCTGCCACCCGGATCGTCTTCCCGACCAATGATGCCCAGGACTCACTCCATTACGGTCTGCCTGCTGGGCGCTTCGCTGGTGTGTGGCCGCCCGGTCGTGCCGTCGTGCTCGGGCCGGTGGCGCGCAGCCAGCCAGCGCCGGCGAACGCACGAGAGGGCGTGGCCGTTCAGTTCGTGGAGCCTGACACCGACCCACCGGTCGGTGGTCAGATGGACGAGGCTGATCTGATTGGCCAGATGGGCCGGGCAGGCCGGGCGGGCCAAGCGAGCCGGGCAGACCAGGTCAGTACGGTCGGGCCCGGTGGATGCGATATCGGAGGGTTCCAGCGTACCGCGGCCGGAGCGGTGTCATTCAGCCTCGGGCAGGGACCACTCGGTGAGGACATCATCTGGGCCCCGGATGTCGACGGGCCTGCGCTCACCGTCCGCGGCCCAGCAGAACTCTGCCATCCGCTGTTGGCAGACCTCGCGCAGCCACCGGCCGACGGTCAGTCCCCGGAGGTCATGGCGCTCATCGACGCACACGAAGCAGACCCGGCTGCCGCCGCACGTGCCGCTTCGGCACAGTACTTAGCGATCAGCTATCCGCTGACAGCCCAGCTGCCCTACAGCTCTCCGCTGGGTGCCGTGACGAAGACGGGTCCGCAGCTGCTGCTCGGACTGCGGCAACCGGCTGAGCTGGCAGCGCTGGGAATGCGGGATCTGCCGCTGCCGCCTGCAGGCTGGGCGTGGTTCGTCTCCGGGTCACTCGCCCTGCCCGTCGACGTCCGGTCTGCTGCCGGTCAGGAAAGTGAGATCGTCTCGTAGGTGTAGAGCACCTCGGCGACCCCTGCGGAGATGAGCCCGTCCATGAGCTCGGAGACGACCGGCATCTCGTCGGTGACCTCGACGACGACCTCGGTGTCGGTCGACAGGCGGGCCAGCAGTGCACCGGTGTCCTCGAGGCCGGCCTGGAAGCCGGGATCATTGCGGTCGACGGTGAAATCAGCGGCGTTCTCACCCCGGTTGGCGAGGCCGATCTTGCCGTCATAGGCGGCAGCGAGGGTGAGCTCGGTGGCGCCGTCCTCGTGCGGGTAGGAGACCGCGAACGCCGAGACCTCGCCGTCACGGCGCATGAGCGCAGCACCGTGGGCGCCGGTCGGTTCGGAGAGGAACCGGCGGTTGACCTCGCCGAGCGACATCTCAGCCGCCGGGTCGGCGGCGTTGACGCCCGCATACCAAGCCGCAAACGCCTGCGTGAGCGCCACCGAACCGGTGGCGGTGACCTCGAAGTCCTCCAGCCGGTCAGCGCCCAGCCCACCGAGTGCCGAGGGCTTGACCGTGATGACCCGCGTGGTGAACAGCAGGTCGGCACCCTGACTCGCGGCAGCCGCTGCACCGACAGAACCGGCGGCCACCCGTCCGCGCAGCGGCAGGTCGATCAGATCCGTGCCGGCCGCCGCCTCGCGAGCGGCCTGCAGCAGAGCCGCACCGACACCTCGGCGACGTTCGGGCTCAGCGACCTCGACATGCGCCCACGCACGACGAGGATGTGCTGGGGAGGCGGCGATCGCAGCAGCGCCGATGAGCACCTCGGCCCCGGGAGTCTCGTCGCCGAGCGAGGCGACGACGCAGCGGGAGAGCGGGGACTCGGAGTCGGCGCGGAAGAGGTTGCGCGCGGCATGCTCAGCAGGGTTCGCGGCGTCGTGGAAGACGTCGTTGAGTCGCAGGTCATCACCGTCGGTGAAGGGTCGGATGTGCACGGGCGCGTTCCTTTCCTCTGTTCCGGCAGGCGGCGAGCCCCGCTGATAATCTCAGACCATGAGCGACTCACACATCAGCGATCCTACCGCCGCCGCCACGCAGGCAGCCACCGTCATCAACGAGGCCGCCGGCATCGACCACCACGACATCGCCCTCGTCCTGGGCTCGGGCTGGGGCGAGGCCGCCGAGCTCATCGGCGAGACCATCTCCGAGGTGCCGGCCGCCGAGGTGCCCGGCTTCCACTCCCCTGTCGTCGCCGGTCACGGCGGCACCCTGCGCACCCTGCGCATCAACGGCACCGGCTCCGGCGCGGCTGCCAAGCACGCACTTGTGCTCGGGGCTCGCACCCACTTCTACGAAGACCGCGGTGTGCGCGCCGTCGCCCACGGTGTGCGCACCGCAGCAGCCGCCGGCTGCCGGTCGCTCGTGCTCACCAACGGCTGCGGCGGACTCAACCCGGAATGGGGCCCGGGCACCCCGGTGCTCATCTCCGATCACATCAACCTCACCGCCGCCTCCCCGCTGGAGGGTGCGACGTTCGTCGACCTGACCGACCTGTACTCCTCCCGGCTGCGTGAGCTCGCTCGCTCGATCGACGCCGACCTGCCTGAGGGTGTGTACGCGCAGTTCCGCGGGCCCCACTATGAGACCCCGGCTGAGGTGAAGATGGCCGGTGTTCTCGGAGCCGATCTCGTCGGCATGTCGACGGCGCTCGAGGCGATCGCGGCCCGTGAGGCGGGGCTTGAGATCCTCGGCATCTCGCTTGTGACGAACCTCGCCGCCGGTGTCAGCGCCGAACCGCTTGACCACTCTGAGGTCATCGCCGCCGGTAAGGCCGCAGGCCCGCGGATCTCGCGGCTGCTCGCCGAGATCGTCGGCGCGATCGCCCAGGAGGGCTGATGAGCACCGACCAGCCTCCGCAGTCCGCCGAGCCTGCGCAGCCCGCCCAGCCTCCGCAGCCACCTGCGCCAACGGTGTTCACTGAGGGTTTCGACGCCGATATCGTCAAGTCCTGGATCGCCGATGACCCCGATGAGCAGACCCGCACGGAGCTGACCGCGCTGCTGCAGGCCGCGATCGGGTCGGACGGCAGCGCTGCTGACCCGGCCGCGGTCGCCGAGCTTGAGGACCGGTTCGCCGCTCCCCTGACCTTCGGCACCGCCGGTCTGCGCGGGGCGCTCGGGGGCGGGCCGAACCGGATGAACCGGGCGGTCGTCATCCGCGCAGCTGCTGGGCTCGCCGGGTTCCTGCGCGAGACCCTCGGTGAGGGGTTCCGGGTCGTCATCGGCTGCGATGCCCGCTACGGGTCAGCCGATTTCGCCTGCGACACCGCTGCCGTCGTCACTGCTGCCGGTGGGCAGGCACTGCTGCTGCCGGACAAGCTGCCGACACCGGTGCTCGCCTTCGCTCTCGGCCACCTCGATGCCGATGCCGGGGTCATGGTGACTGCCAGCCACAATCCGCCGCAGGACAACGGGTACAAGGTCTATCTCGGCGCCCGCCCCCTCCAGGTGGTGCTTCAGCGGCAGGGTGATGCTCAGGCTGCTGCCGCCGCCGAGGCGGGGGCCGGTGCGCAGATCGTCCCGCCTTTCGATGACCTCATCGCCGCCCATATCGCCGGGATCGCCACGGTCGCAGGCACCCCGCGTGCCGAGTCCGGGTGGGAGACGGTCGGGGAGCAGATCGTGGAGGACTATCTCTCCTCGATCGATGCGCTCGGCCAGCGGCTGGGTGCGGTGCGCACGGCACCGCTGCGGATCGTCATCACGAGCCTGCACGGGGTCGGCGGGGCGACGATGCGCGCGGCACTCGAACGCGCTGGTTTCGATGATGTCCATGCGGTGGCCGCGCAGGAGCAGCCGGACCCGGACTTCCCGACGGTGACCTTCCCCAATCCCGAGGAGGACGGCGCCCTCGATGCCGCGGTCGCGCTGGCTGATGAGGTCGGTGCCGATCTCATCATCGCCAACGACCCGGACGCCGACCGCATGTCTGCAGCCGTGCCGGTGCGTCCTGCTGCCGGTGCTGAGTCAGGCACTGGCGGCTGGCGGCAGCTGACCGGTGACGAGGTGGGTCTGCTGCTCGGCGAGCACATCGCCGCCTGCAGCCGGCAGGACGCGGTGCTGGCCAATTCGATCGTGTCCTCCCGCGCGCTGGCTGCGGCTGCGAAGTCCCACGGGCTTGAGCATGCGGCCACACTCACCGGCTTCAAGTGGATCTCCCGAGTCCCGGGTGTGGCGTTCGGCTATGAGGAGGCGCTGGGCTACTGCGTCGACCCGCAGGTCGTGCGCGACAAGGACGGCATCTCGGCTGGTGTCGTGTTCGCCTCCCTGGTCTCGGCGCTGGCCGAGCAGGGCCGCAGCGTCGATGATGAGCTCGAGCGCATCCGCACGCGTGACGGGGCATTCGTCACCCAGCCGCTGACGTTCCGGCTGACCGACACTTCGCTCATCGGCGAGGCGATGGCCCGGCTGCGCGCCGCGGCTCCTGCGCAGCTGGCCGGCTATGACGTCACCGACGTGATCGACCTGGCGGAGGGGTCAGCGCAGCTGCCGCCGACAGACGGGATCATGCTGCTGACCGCCGCCGGTGACCGGGTCATCATCCGCCCGTCCGGTACCGAGCCGAAGCTCAAGTGCTATCTCGAAGCGGTCGGGGAGGTCACGCAGATCGAGGCAGCTCGGGCACGTCTGGAGCAGATGCGGGCGGATCTGACGCTGTTCTTCGGGCTCTGATTCGGGCACGCCGCCCACCAGCAACTCGGGCACACCGGCCACCAGCGACTCGGGCATGCCGCCCACCGGCACAGCACCGCCGCACGCGAACGCGCCCGGGGAGTCTTCCCCGGGCGCGTTCGGCATTCTCGACGCAGTGCGTGCGATCAGTCCCAGCGATCAGCTCTCGAAGCCGTCGAGCACGGCAGCCGATCCGGAGAGTCCGAGGCGGGAGGCACCGGCGTCGATCATCTGCTGGGCAGCCTCGGCATCGCGGATGCCGCCGGAGGCCTTGACGCCGAGGCGGTCGCCGACGGTCTCGCGCATGAGCTTGACGGCGTGAGCCGAAGCGCCGCCTGCCGGGTGGAAGCCAGTCGAGGTCTTGACGAAGTGGGCACCTGCGGCCTCGGCGGCCATGCAGGCTGCGACGATCTGCTCGTCGGTCAGTGCCGCGGATTCGATGATGACCTTGACGATCGCCTCGTTGCCGGTGGCGCGGCTGGACTCGGCGCAGGCGCTGACGACCTCGCGGATCTCAGCCTCGACACCCTTGAAGTCACCGGCGAGCGCGAGACCGAGGTTGATGACCATGTCGACCTCGGCTGCCCCCTGACGGACCGACAGCGCTGCCTCGGCGGCCTTGACCTCACCGTGGTGGGCACCGGAGGGAAAACCGCAGACGGTGGCGACGACGAGGTCGCCGGTGTTCATCAGCGGCAGCATGTTCGGTGAGACGCACACCGCGAGCACGCCGAGCTCCTGGGCTTCGGCGACGAGTGCCGCGACGTCCTCGGCGGTGCTCTGGGGCTTGAGCAGGGTGTGGTCGATCATGCGGGCGACGTCGGTGCGTGCGGTCATCGCATCTCCTTCAGGTTCGGGTTTTCAAAACGAATGTCAGGGGTGGTTCGGTTCAAACGGTGATGCGGTCGATGACGATCGAGCCGGCGGCCGCCTCCGCGTCGGCGCCTTCGGCCGCCGGGGTGATCTCGACCGCCTCGGCCAGTGCTTCCTGCGCGCGGGCGAAAAGCGCCGGGTTGTCGGCGTGCAGAGTCATGAGCGGCTGGCCGGCAGTGACGGCCTCACCGGGCTTGGCGTGCAGTTCGATGCCGGCTCCAAGCGAGAGCTCATCGCCCTGCTTGGCACGTCCGGCACCCAGGCGCCAGGAGGCGACACCGACGGACAGGGCATCGAGACCGGTGAGCACACCGGCAGACTCCGCGCGCACCACCTCGGTCTCGGCAGCCTGCGGCAGCGCGGCCTCCGGATCTCCGCCCTGAGCGCGGATCATCTGGTTCCACTTGTCCATCGCCCGACCATCGGCCAGGGCTGCGCGGACGTCGGCATCGGGCTTGCCGGCCATGCGCAGCATCTCCTCAGCCAGGGCGACGGTGAGGTCGACGACGTCGGCGGGCCCGCCGCCGGCGAGCACCTCAACGGATTCGCGGACTTCGAGGGCGTTGCCGACGGTGCGGCCGAGCGGGGTCGACATATCGGTCAGCAGCGCGGTGCAGTCGACGCCGGCTGCGGTGCCGAGGCGGACCATCGTCTCGGCCAGCGCGCGGGCGGAGGCTTCGTCCTTCATGAACGCACCGGAGCCCACCTTGACGTCGAGGACGAGGGCGGAGGTGCCCTCGGCGATCTTCTTCGACATGATCGACGAGGCGATGAGCGGCAGGCAGTCGACGGTGGCGGTGATGTCGCGCAGCGCGTAGAGCTTCTTGTCCGCCGGAGCGAGGCCGGAGCCAGCGGCGCAGATGACGGCGCCGAGGTCCTCGAGCTGGGCCAGCAGCGTCTCGTTGCTCATATCGGCCTGCCAGCCGGGGATCGATTCGAGCTTGTCCAGCGTGCCGCCGGTGTGGCCGAGGCCGCGGCCGGAGAGCTGCGGGACGGCGACATCGAACACGGCGACGAGAGGTGCCAGCGGCAGAGTGATCTTGTCTCCGACACCGCCGGTGGAGTGCTTGTCGACAGTGGGCTTGGACAGCGACTCGAAGCTCATCCGCTCACCGGAGTCGATCATCGCCTGCGTCCAGCGGGCGGTCTCCGCATCGCTCATGCCGCGCAGGAAGATCGCCATCGCCAGAGCCGACATCTGCTCATCGGCGACGACGCCGCGAGTGTAGGCGTCGATGATCCAGGCGATCTGGTCATCGGACAGTGTGCCGCCGTCACGCTTGGTGCGGATGACGTCGACGGCGTCAAAGGCTTCCGTGGTGGTCTTCGCAGTCATGGGGAGTCCTTTCGCGAGGTGGTGTCGAGGTGGTCCGGGCCGAACGCCTCGGGCAGGACCTCTGCCAGCGGCCGCGTGCCCGACGGCATGTCGAGGACGAGGTCGGGTCCGCCGAACTCGTAGAGCAGCTGGCGGCAGCGCCCGCACGGCACCAGCTTGTCACGGTTCCCGTCGACGCAGGCAAATGCGACCAGCCGTCCCCCACCGGTGCCGGCGAGTTCGCTGACAAGTCCGCATTCGGCGCACAGGCCGAGGCCGTAGGAGGCGTTCTCGACATTGCAGCCGGTGACGATCCGGCCGTCGTCGACGAGTGCGGCGGCACCGACCGGGTAGCCGGAGTACGGTGCGTAGGCACGCTCCATCGCGGCGGTCGCAGCGTCATGCAGCTGCTGCCACACCTCGGCGTCGAACTCGCGCATCTGCTGCCTCCTTCCCTGCCGGGGCAGGGCTACTGGGTGGAGTACGGCTTGCCTTCGGCGGCCGGCGGGCGGACCCGGCCGACGAATCCGGCCACGGCGAGGATCGTGACGATGTAGGGCAGCATGAGCAGCAGCTCGCTGGGCACCGGCGTGCCGATCGCCGAGAGCGTGTTGCCGAGGTTCTTGGAGAACCCGAACAGCAGCGCTGCCGCCAGGGCGCCGACAGGATTCCATTTGCCGAGGATCATCGCGGCCAGGGCGATGTAGCCCTGCCCGGCCGACATCTCCTTGCCGAAGGCCAGGCCGGAGCCGATCGTGAAGAACGCCCCGCCCAGACCGGCGATCGCACCGGCGAAGATCGTGTTGGCCACCCGGTTGAGGTTGACGTTGATGCCGACGGTGTCAGCGGCCTTCGGATGCTCGCCGATCGCACGCATCCGCAGGCCCCAGCGGGAGCGGAACACGAAGATCTGCAGCAGGATCACCGTGACGTACATGAGGTAGACGAGGATGTTCTGGTTGAACAGCACGTTGCCGAGCACCGGGATGTCCGACAGCAGCGGGATCGGCAGGTTCGGCAGCTGCTGGCGGGAGTTCCACTTCTCGGCGTTGGCGGTGAGCACCGTGGAGAACAGGAAGCTGGTGACGCCGATGACGAGCACGTTGAGCACGACGCCGATGATGATCTGGTCGACCCAGTAGCGCACCGCGAAGAACGTCAGCACCACGGCGACGAGCGCACCGGCGACCGGGGCGGCGATGAGACCGGCGTACGGGCTGGAGAACAGCGAGGCGACGACGGCTGCGAGGAACGCACCGGCGAGCAGCTGGCCTTCGATGGCGATGTTGATGATGCCCGAGCGCTCACCGACGAGACCGCACATCGAGCCGAAGATCAGCGGCACTGACAGGGCCAGCGAGCCGGCCAGCAGCGCAGTGATCGGGATGCGGCCGGTGTCGCCGCCTGCCCAGTTGAGGAAGCTGAGGACGAAGACGATACCGAAGGACACCATCACCCAGGCGGGGATGCGGCGCCGGTCCGCCGCCTCGAAGGCGGCGTAGGCGGCCAATGCCAGCAGGACCACGCCGAGGACGATGCCGGTGAGCTTCGTCGGGACCGTCACCTCGGGGATGGCGAAGAAGTCACCGGAGGAGGCGAAGGCGAACGTCGTGCGCTTGCCGGCGGCGGCCAGCAGGCCGAAGAACAGCAGCGCGAGCACGGCGAGGACGCCGAAGATGATCGGGAACTTCCAGGCGATCGGCGCCCGGACGTCGGCTGCGGCGTGGTCGAGGCTCTCAGCAGCCGCGGTGGCCTTCTTGGCGTTCATCGCGCCTCCTTTGCAAGGGGTGCCGGCAGGCGGAAGATCGTGCGCACCAGCGGAGGTGCGGCGATGAGCAGCACGATGACCGACTGGACGACGAGGACGATGTCGATCGGGGTGCCGGTCTGGGACTGCATGAGGTAGCCGCCGGCGCGGAAGGCACCGAACAGCAGACCGGCGAGCAGGGTGCCCAGCGGCCGGGACCGGCCGAGCAGGGCGACGGTGATGGCGTCGAAGCCGAGCGTGCCGGCGATGCCGCCGGTGAGCTTGGCCTCGGTGCCGAGGATGAGCGAGGCTCCGGCGAGTCCCGACAAGGCGCCGGCGGTGACCATGACGAGCAGGGTGACCCGGCCGACGGAGATGCCGGCGGTGCGGGCGGCATTCGGGTTCTCGCCGACGGCGCGGAATTCGAAGCCGAGGGTGGAGCGCTCCAGCAGCCACCAGACGAACAGCACGGCCAGCAGCGCGACGATGAAGCCGAAGTGCAGGCGGAAGGGATCCGGCAGCAGCTGCGGGAGGAAGGCGGACTCGTCGATGTTGCGGGTGGCCGGGTTGGCCGAGGTGGTCTGCTTGAACCAGCTCTGCTTGAGCAGATAGGCCAGCAGGTAGCCGGCGATCATGTTGAGCATGATCGTGACGATGACCTCGTTGGCGCCGGTGCGGGCTTTGAGGAAGCCGGCGATGCCGCCCCAGCAGGCGCCGGCGACGGCACCCATGAGGAGGGCGAAGAGGAAGTGGATGACCGGCGGCAGACCGATCGCGTAGCCGAAGTAGCCGCCGAGGATCGCGCCGAGGATGAGCTGGCCCTGGGCACCGATGTTGAACAGGCCGGACCGGAACGCCAGGGCGATGCCGAGGCCGGCGAGGATGAGCGGGGTGGCGTTGACCATCGTCTCGGTCAGCGGGCGGATCGCGCGCACGAAGCTGGAGGCCTGCCAGTCGATGAACGCGCCGCGGAAGAGCGCGAGGTAGGCCTCGCTGACGGTGCGGAAGACCGTGACGAAGAAGTCGGTCGGGCGGGCGAAGAAATAGCCGAGCGTGGCCTGCACCTCGCGGTTGGCTGCGGCGATGAGGACGCCGCCGAGGATGAGCGCGATGACGACCGAGAGCACCGAGACCATCGTCGAGGACGACAGGATGCGGCGGATGATCGTGCCCTGGGTGGCACCCGGGCCGCTGACTGCGGTCGAGCCGCCGCCGGAGCCGGGGCCGTTGGGGGTTGCGGGGCTCTTCGGGCCGCTGGGGCCGGTGGCGGCGTCCGTGCCGGTGGCTGCGGGAGTGGGCTGGTCCGTCATCAGAGCTCCTCCTTCGCTGCTGCAGACACGGCGGTGGCACCTGAGCCGTCGCGGTAGCGGGCCAGGGCTTCGTCGGCAGGCACGCCTGCCATCATGAGGCCGAGCACGTCGCGTGGGGTGTCACCGGGGACGATGCCGATGATCGTGCCGCGGTACATGACCGCGATCCGGTCGGCGAGGTTGAGGGCCTCATCGAGCTCGGTGGAGACGATGATGCAGGGGGTGCCGGCATCGCGTTCGGCGATGATGCGCTTGTGCACGAACTCGATCGAACCGACGTCGAGGCCGCGGGTCGGCTGGCTGGCGATGAGCAGGCTGAGCTTGCGGCCGAGTTCACGGGAGAGCACGACCTTCTGCGCGTTGCCGCCGGACAGGGTTGAGATCGGGTCGTCGATCGAGGTCAGCCGGATGTCGAACTCCTCGACCTTCTCGGCGGCCTTCTCGCGGATGACCGCAGGCCGCAGCGCCAGGCCCTTGGCGTAGGGCTCGCGGTCGTACTGGTCGAGGATCATGTTCTCGCGGATGGAGAAGCCGGCGATGACGCCGTCGGTGGAGCGGTCCTCGGGCACGAATCCGATGCCGGCGTCGAGGCGTTTCTTCACCGACTTGCCCAGCAGCGACGTACCCTCGAGGGTGATGGAGCCGGCGTGCGGTTCGTCGAGGCCGATGATCGTCTCGGCGACCTCGGTCTGGCCGTTGCCCTGCACACCTGCGATGACAAAGATCTCACCGCGGGCGACGGAGAAGGAGACGTTGTCGACGGTGACGGTGCCGTTCTTCGACAGCACGGTCAGGTCCTTGACGACGAAGGACTCCTCACCGGGTTCGGCAGGGGCCTTCTCGGTGGTGAGCTTGACGTCGCGGCCGACCATGAGGCTGGCGAGTTCCTGTTCCGAGGACGTCGGCTCTGCCTCGCCGACGACCGCCCCGCGGCGGATGACGGTGATCTGGTCGGCAACAGCTCGGACTTCGCGCAGCTTGTGGGTGATGAACACGATCGAGGTGCCCTCAGCCTTGAGCTGGCGCATGATCTCGATGAGCTCGTCGGTCTCCTGCGGGGTCAGCACCGCGGTCGGCTCGTCGAGGATGAGGACCTCGGCGTCGCGGGAGAGTGCCTTGATGATCTCGACGCGCTGCTGGGCGCCGACCGGCAGGTCCTCGATGACGGCATCGGGGTCGATGTCGAAGCCGAAGCGGGCGGAGATCTCGCGGACCTTCTCGCGTGCCTGGTTGAGGTCGAGCAGCCCGAGGCCCTTCGTCGGCTCATAGCCCAGAGCGACGGATTCGGCAACGGTGAAGACGGGCACGAGCATGAAGTGCTGGTGGACCATGCCGATGCCGGCGGCGACTGCATCGCCGGGGCCGGTGAAGCGGCGTTCGGTGCCGTCGATGAGGATCTGCCCGCCGTCGGGAGCGTAGAGGCCGTAGAGGACGTTCATGAGCGTCGACTTGCCGGCCCCGTTCTCACCGAGCAGGGCGTGGATCTCGCCGGGTTCGATGACGAGGTTGATGTCATCGTTGGCGACGAGGGATCCGAATACCTTGGTGATCCCGCGGAGCTCGAGTTTCACGTGGACTCTCCTTTATTCCGCAGCCGAGGCGGTGCTCACCGTAAGCGTGTGCGCTGGCGCGCGCACGCGGTCAGGCGAGCACCGCCTCGGGCGTGGGAAGGAACTTACTGCTGCGGGGTCGAGGGCGACTCGACGGTGATCTCGCCGTCGATGATCTGCTGCTTGAGATCCTCGACTTCCTTCTTCAGGCCGTCATCGACCTTGTCCTCGAAATCGTGGTAGGGCGCCAGACTCACGCCCTCGTTCTCGAGGTTTCCGACGTAGGGAGCCGAATCCCACTTGCCATCTTTAGAGGCTTTGATCGTTTCGTAGACGGACCGAGCGATTTCCTTCTTCACCGACGTCAGCATGACGTCTTTGTATTCTGGTGCGTACTCGTAACCATCGGAGTCGACCCAGATGATCTTCGTCCCATCAGCCTTCGATGCAGCTGAAGCGGCACCGAGGCCGACGGGACCGGCGACCGGCATGATGATGTCCGCACCTTGGGAGATGAACTGCTCGGTCAGCGCCTTGCCCTGGCCCTGATTCTCGAAGTCGCCGGAGAAGGAGCCCTCCTGCTTGTCCTTGTCCCAGCCGAGGAGCTTGACGTCCTTGCCCTTGTCCTCGTTGTACTTCTTCACACCGTCGGCGAAGCCGTCCATGAAGATCGACACGGACGGGATCTGCATGCCGCCGAAGGTAGCGACCTTGCCCGACTCGCTCATGCCGGCGGCGAGGTATCCGGCGAGGTAAGAGGCCTCGGCGGTGTTGAAGACCAGCGGCTTGGCGTTGTCGAGCTTCACCGGCTTATTGTCTGTGTCCTCAAACATCGCGTCCACGAGTGCGAAGTGCATGTCGGTGTTGTTCTCGGCGGCTTCCTGCAGCGCGTCCTCGAGGAGGAAGCCAACGCCGAAGGTTAGGTTGCAGCCCTGCTGGATCATGTTATCGACGTTCGGCTTGTAGTCCGAGTCCTCCTTGGACTCAACATCCTTCTCCTTGATATTGAAGTCCTTGACGGCCTTTTCCAAGCCCGCCTTGCTGGACTGGTTGAACGACTTGTCGTCCCAGCCGCCGGAGTCGGAGACCATGCACGCCTTGAAGTCGCTGCCCTTGCCGTCGCCTTCTGAGGACTTCTCAGGAGCCTCGCCACAGGCCGAGAGCAGCAGCGCCGAGGCTGCCATCAGGGCGGTGGCCGGAACCATAATCGATTTCTTCACAGGACGTCTCCCAGTCTCGAGTGTTGTGCCAAGAGGTGAACCTGGCCATTCGATGAGAGCGGCCTGCACCTATCATGAGTCATTTTTGCACATTTTCCCCGGCAAGGAGCCTGGATTCGGCAGACGTTGCCCAGCCGTGATGTGGCCGCAGGTGTGGCGATCCTGCAACACAGAGGGCGCAATCCTGCCATACGGCTCCATTTCCGCCCCGATCGGGCCGCTGAGCCGCTAATGTCCCGAGTACGACTTTCGTCCAGTCCTACCAGCTTCGGCTGCCCGTCTGAAAGGCCCGACCGATGAATGCTCCGCGCCGCACCCGGCGTCCGGCCCCGCCGTCTGAGGAGGCGGCGCGCACGCTTGCCGCCATCGAAGCGGTCGTGCGCGCCAATCAGCGGCAGGTCATCAGCCTCCGCACTGCGACCGCCCGGTTCCTGCGCCAGGAGCGGCTGAGCCTGACGGACTTCCTCGTGCTGCAGCTCATCTCGCTGGCCGCTGACGATGAGCAGCCGGCCAGCCCGCAGGAGATCTGCCGGCAGCTCGACATCTCCGCCTCGACGCTGACGTCGATCACCGAACGGCTCTGCGCTGCCGAGTTCGTCGTGCGGCAGCGGCATGACACCGACCGCCGCCGCACTGCCCTGCTTCCCACAGATAGCGCCACAGCACTGCTCCAACGGCATCACCGGCTCCTCACCCGCTCATACGCCGAAGCACTTGCGGCACATCCAGGTGCCACCCTAACTACCGTTCAGGCTGTCATTGATACGCTAAATGCAGGAAATATCCTATGCGCCAATAGGCTAGAACTCCCGATGGGCAGTTAGTTCCAATTAGGTGGTAGTAAACATCTACCCAAGCTCGCTACCGGGACAGCCCGCAACCAACGCATCCCCCACTAAGCGCATCACCCCGCGCAGCCACCGGCGCTCTTTCCTTTCGCGACAGACCCAACCATGCATGGAGCACCGGTAGCACCTATTCGTACGACAACGCCTGTTATCCGTCTGCACAAATAGGTGCTACCGAAGCAACATATTCCGAGAATAGCATCGTCGCAGATGCGTTAACTATACTTGGATCCCCTTGGCGACGCAGACTACGTTCGACAAAACAGATTCCAAGAACAGACTTCCCAAAGAGTCTGACTATAGTCTTAAGATCACCGCGCTCGGCGGAGATTATCAGCAAACTTCTTCCAGTGCGCCCGCGTTTCTTCCCTTACAAATCGACTCTTAAGAAGTTTGCTTTTCGACCGAGCGCTAACAATCAACGTCCGATTGTTTCGGAATGTAAATCCAATGGTTGAGCCTTTTCCGTAGGCATGCCCCTTCAGAGCTGTGAACCCGAATGAAAAATACGTTGACGTGAAAGTCTCACTGCGCATCTTACATTTCATGTTCATAGCGCCGTAGCGAAGCGGAAGAACCTGACCCTTTTTCGGAAACTTCTTTGGAGCGCCCTTCACCGGAAAGTAACAGTTAAAGCACTTTTTGAGCAAAGACCGCGATTTAGAGAATGACTTATCAGTGTGATACTGGAAAGTGTACGCGAGCTTCATGCTCGCGGCGACGGCGCCAGGGGCCGCATCGGCGGCGTCGATGCTTTGAGTTAGAACGCCGCCCTTGACTTTAACTTCAGAAGGCAATGAAGCCCCTGCTGAGTCAGTCGCAGTTACCACGTCTACTGCCCCATACGTATTCAGATCGTCCACAATGAGGAGCTGCCCCTCGAATCCCGGCTCTAACCTGACGTCCTTCGGCGCATTGAGGTCAAATCGCAATTCCGCGGCACCCTTATCGGGCTCTACGGCAGTCGCAAATTCCACTCCTGAAGCATGTGGATTAACCTTCACGATGGATCGACCATCTGCGGACCAGATTTCTGCAGGACCCGAGCGCTCCACAGGCTTTCGGCTATCGGGAATCGTCACCTGGAAAGAAGTACCCGGCTGATCGCCCGCTTGGGCATGACCAGCATCGTCCGGCGCTTCCACGGATACGCGAGCGCCACTTCCTGAATGCTCTACAGAAAAGTTGCTAGCCTCCGCATCATAGGTTTGTTCAAAGTTCGCCGACCTAGCAAGATCCTCTACCGAGGTACGTGTAGCTGAATGGGCTACGCCCGAGGCTGAAATCAGGGCTGTGATCGTCACTGCGGCTACGGTAAATCGCATTGGGGATGACATATATGTATACCTTCATTCACTTATAGGATCATACTCAGATCCAGGGATTGAAGTTGAGATTATCACAGTGTCGGCTCTTCCGATCAATGTGCGGCGGACTTTTTTCGTTTGTCAGAGTCCGCCTCATAGATCAGGCAACCGAACGCCCCCTTGCCCTTGCTTCCAGGAGGTCCTTGAAACCTTCGACGCGAGCAACGCCCGGCGCGCAGTCGTCCCCAGCAGCAAGCGCGGTGACACCGCAGCCGTGATCGCCCGCGTACCATGGGCCCGTGGCACATCTACTCGGCGCGGAAGCGATCGCACTCGAATACCCGACCCGCACGGTCTTCGACTCCGTCACCCTCGGCATCGACGCCGGTGACCGGATCGGCATCGTCGGCCGCAACGGCGACGGCAAGTCCAGCCTCATGGGGATGCTCGCCGGCACCATCACCCCCGATGCCGGGCGGGTGACCCGCCGCGGCGGCACCCGGCTGGGAGTCCTCGACCAGACCGATGATCTCTACACCGCGGCGACGGTGCAGGAGTCCATCGCCGGCGACGCCCCCGAACACGTCTGGGCCTCGGACCCCAAGATCCGTGATGTGCTCGCAGGCCTGACCGGTGACATCGACTTCACCGCCCGGATCGGTGCGCTCTCCGGCGGGCAGCGCCGCCGGGTGGCACTGGCGAAGCTGCTCGTCGGCGACTGGGACATCCTCGCCCTCGACGAGCCGACCAACCACCTCGACGTCGAGGGGATCGCGTGGCTGGCCGAGCATCTCAAAAGGCGCTGGCCGGCCGGATCCGGGGCGCTGCTCGTCATCACCCACGACCGGTGGTTCCTCGACGAGGTGTGCACGACGACGTGGGAGGTCCACGACGGGATCGTCGAACCCTTCGAAGGCGGATACGCCGCCTATGTCCTGCAGCGCGTCGAACGCGACCGGCAGGCCGCGGTGGCCGAGGCGAAGCGGCAGAACCTCATGCGCAAGGAGCTCGCCTGGCTGCGCCGGGGCGCTCCGGCCCGGACGTCGAAGCCGAAGTTCCGCATCGATGCGGCCAACGCGCTCATCGCCGATGTGCCGCCGGTGCGCAATCCGATCGAGCTCACCCGCCTGGCGACCGCCCGGCTGGGCAAGGACGTCATCGATGTCGAGGACGCCTCGGTGTCCTTCGGCGAGCGCGAGATCCTCCACGACGTCACGTGGCGGATCGGGCCCGGTGAGCGCTCCGGGATCCTCGGCGCCAACGGGGCGGGCAAGTCGACGCTGCTCGGTCTCATCGCCGGCACGATCACACCGAGCGCCGGGCGCGTCAAGCGCGGCAAGACCGTCAAGCTCGCCGTGCTCGATCAGCAGTTCTCGCAGCTGGCCGAGATCGAAGGCGAGCGGGTGCGCGAGGTGCTCGCCCGGCAGAAGACCTCGGTCGTCGTCGACGGCAAGGAGCTCACGCCCGCGCAGCTGCTCGAGCGCCTCGGGTTCTCGAATGCGCATCTCTCGGCCCGGGTCGGGGATCTCTCCGGCGGGCAGCGCCGGCGCCTGCAGCTGCTGCTCGTGCTGCTCGATGAGCCGAACGTCATGATCCTCGACGAGCCGACCAACGACCTCGACGTCGACATGCTCGCCGCGATGGAGGACCTCCTCGATTCGTGGCCGGGCACCCTGCTCGTCGTCTCCCACGACCGCTACCTGCTCGAACGCGTGACCGACCAGCAGTACGCGATCCTCGACGGCCGCCTGCGGCATGTGCCCGGCGGGGTCGATGAGTATCTCAAGCTGCAGCGGCAGTCCGGGCCTGCCGAGTCTGCCCGTTCCCGAGGCGGTGGGCACCCGAGTGCCACCGCTGACGGTGGCGACGGGGCTGGGACTGATGGTGCCGGCGCGCCGGCGGGTCTGTCCGGTGCCGAACGGCGTGCGGCGGAGAAGGAGCTCGCCTCGCTCGAACGCCGGATGGACAAGGTCGGTGAGCAGATCAGCAAGGTGCATGAGCGCATGGCCGCACACGACCAGACCGACTTCGAGGGACTGCAGACGTACACGCAGGAGCTGCAGGCACTCGAAGGCGAATCCGCCGAGCTCGAAGACCGGTGGCTGGAGCTCACCGATCAGCTCGGGTGAGCGGCGGCCGAGAGACTCGTGGGGCTCGACGTTCCCTGTTAGGTTGCGAACATGAGTGATGAGCATCGTCGCTGGCAGCGAGGCGACCACATCTTCTGGACCTACCGCAACCCGGACTTTCCCGATCTCGTCGATCGACGTCCCGTGACGGTCATCGCCGATGATGAGCGACATCTTGCCGTCTGGCTGGCACCCGGTACCCGGATGCTCTTCCAGGTCAGTGCCGACGGGCAGGAGCTGCGCTCCCTCAGCGGAACCGGTCCCTTCACTGCACCGCGAGCCCAGGCCGTCAGGTCATGGGCGGGTTCGGGGATCGTCGCTGTCTTCCAGCCGGAGACGATGTACTCCGTCTGGTTCTGCGAGACAGCACCGGGCGTCCGCGAAACGTATTACGTCAACATCGAAGAGGAATGCATCCGGACGGCATCCGGTATCGAAAGCGCCGATCTCGTCCTCGACGTCGTCGCCGGCCCTGACCGCCGATGCGCGTTCAAGGACGAAGACGAGCTTGCCCTCGCTCATCGCGCAGGGAGGTTCTCGACGGCGAAGGTCGAGCAGATCAGAGAAGTCGCCAGGCAGGCCGTGAGAGATGTTGAGAACTGGGTGTGTCCGTTCAACGCCGGCTACGAGCGCTTCCAGCCCGACCCTGAATGGACAGTGCCGACGCTGCCTGCCGATGCTGAGTGGGAGTTCGACGCTGATGCAGGTCAGAGCTGAGGAGGAGACCGGCGATCGGTCGCCGTCTTGCCGATCAGCGCGGCTTGTGCTGCAGGTACCGGCGGATCGGCGGGAGCCAGAGCACAGCGGCGACGAGCACTGCTGCCACCGGAGCTGCGACGACCGGGAACGCGAACGCCGGGAGTGCCACGGCGAAGATTGAGACAGCCACGGTGATGGCCACCGCCACGGTGGTGATGATCCAGCCGTACGGGAGGCTGAGCCAGTAGACGATCGCGGCGAGGGCAGCCACGCCGAGGGCGACCAGTGCAGGGATCACAACCGTCCGCCAGTCCATGAAGTAGCCCGGCATGACGGTGATCTCGGTGAACCAGCCGATCACGATGGCGGTCCATCCGAGCGCGGCGACGGTCACCATGCGCGGCGCGAAAGTCGGATCTTCGCATTCTGCGAACCGGACGCTCATGTGGGCTCCTCCCCCCGGGGCCGGCGGCGAACCTGCCGGCTGGTCTCGCTCGCCTGAGCGAGGCGAACCTGTTCCTGACAGACTATACCGGCGGGCTACGCACGGCGTGACTCACCACGCCGTGGTCTCTTCCGTCTCAGAACGCCCATGATGGTGCCAGCCGGACGAAAGGCACTCCGCCGGAGCGGCCGGCGCCCACCCGCTCCGCCGGCAGGATCTCGCTGCCCTCACCGACTCGGCGCCACCGCAGCACACCAGCCTGCAACTGCGACAGCTGGCCAGTGGACGGACAACGCTGCCGCGGTCTCCGGCCACACGCCTCCATCGGGGAATCAGCAGGAGAATCGCTTCCGGCGACCGCTTCCGCACCCCGCGCTCGCTCTCGCTGAGCTACGTTATCCCATGCTCGGACTGCATTTGCCTACGCATTACCAGAAAAGGGGTTACGAAAATTGTCGTAGCCGATTCGACTTTCTGCGTAGGTCGCGAGTCGAGTATTATTGCCAAGGTCGTAGAAAGCAGTTCTGCAGCAATGGAAGAGCATCACCCCAGCAGTTCAGCTTTGATTGCGTGTTCAACTGCGATGAGCACTGAACTCGACAATGGGAATCCCGCGCTGATCAGACTCGGCCCAGCCACCGGGTGCTCACCAAGCTCTTCGCGGAGCTCACTCCGTCAGGCGCCCGGCGCATCAGGCGTACTCGAGCTCCCCTGCTGCCCCCAACGCGGTGCGAGCTCCAGATACCGGTGCAGTGCAGACACCCACGACAACCTGCCCACGACACGACCACCGACGGCACCAGAAAAGACGCCCTCCACGTCATCCGACTGACCGAGTGTGAACCCGGGAGCCCAGCAGCGGCAACACTGTCGACGCCTGTCGGGCGCCGGTGGCCGTCCCAGCCGTAGGACGCCCAAGGCGCCGGGATCCGCTGCTTCCGGGCCGCAACGACATATTCACATCTATAACGAGCCAGGCTGTAACTGCATCGGATTCATCTGGGCCATTTCATCGTCAAGCGCTCATCGCAGTAGCACTCACCCGGCCAGTGAAAAGTCAATTGGCAGCAATCGGCGTCGATGCACAATTCGTCAGACATCGTCATATGAGCATTCGACGGCGAATTCAGGAATTCGGCAGAACATCTTAATTTGGATTCTCTGTGAAAATACACTGATTTCTGATCGCACAGCGATCATCTATTGCACTACCCTTATGAAAAGAGAATGGACATGAAGAAGTCATCCCTTATTGCTGTTTCTGTTGCCGCCGGTATCACTCTCGGGGGAGCCGGTCTGTCCCCAGCCCTCGCCGCGCCTCCAGCTGCAGATGTGCGGCCGTCCGTCACCGACCATGCTCAGCCTGGTGCGGAGTTCGGTGACATCACTGCCGACCAGTGGCAGGAGATCGCGCGTGCGGCGGAAGCCGATGGTGATGCAGCGAGTGCAGAAGCTGCCCGCGATGCTGCGCAGATCGCCGTCGCCGAGCCAGCCGCTGTCGACTCCGACGCCTATCAGGCACAGGGCTGGGGTGTCATCGCCAAGATGGCGGTCAAAGCCGCATTGAAGTACGGCAAGCCGTTCCTGCCCGACTACATCCGCCCGATCGCCGATGAGCTCTACGAGCTTATGGACAAGATCGGTGACCCGACCGAGAAGGAGTTCGTCGAGCTCCTCATCGACCAGGGCGTCGAAGCTGACCGAGCACGCCTGATCTCAAAGTGGGTGCACGCGTTCATCTGACCCACTGACCGGCTGCCCTTTCATCGTCGCGCCTCGGGAGCGTCGGCTCCCGGGGCCCGGTCGCGGGCGAGGGCGGTCATGCCGGGTGATGACCGCTTTCAGGATGATTGCTTCGACTGTGCGCTCTCGTGCTTCGCCGCGGCCTGCCGGACGCGGACAGCACCGACGAATCCGAGGATGAGGAAGACGGTTGCGGTCAGCAGCGTCCACCGGGTGGCGTCGGCGAATCCGGTCGCGAGCGCGTCGACGACGGCGAAAGTGTGCTCCCCGAACTGACTGCCAGATCCTTCGGCCCGCAGCTGGACGATGGTGCCGCCGGCTGACTGGCGTGTCGCCTCGGCAAGCGCGTCACCGGCCTGTCCGGTCATGCCGGCAGAGCCGAGGGCGCTCGGCAGGGTGAGGGCCAGCGACAGGGACAGGGCAGCACCGGCGAACGCGGTGCCGAGTGCCGAGCCGACCTGGCGGACGGTGCTCTGGGTGGCCGAGGCCTGCCCAGAGCTGCCGACCGGGATCTCATTGAGCACGGTGCTGGTCAGCTGCGCTGATGCCAGGCCGAGGCCGAGTCCATAGGCGACGAGCGGGGCCGCAATGATCCAGGCCGGTGTCTGGCCGCCGATGACGAACGTGAGAACGAGCACGCCGCTGACTTCGAGTCCGAGGCCGATGAGCATGGTGGCCGGAGCCCCGAGCCGGGCGGCGACGTGCCGCGCAGCAGCCCCGGAGAAGAACGCGCCGAGTGCCATTGCGGCAAGCACCAGGCCGGCGCTCATGACGCTGAGAGCCAGGGCGTTGATGAGGTAGAGCGGCAGGACGAAGATGATGGCGAACTCGCCGATCGCGACCATTGCGGCAGCGACGTTGCCCCACGAGAAGGTCGAGTAGGAGAACAGCCCGAGGTCGAGGATGGCTGACCGGTGCCGGCGCGCGCGGCGCCTCTCCCAGCGGATGAAGACGATAAAGGCGAGAACGGAGACCGCCAGCGCGACCGGCACGGCAGAGATCGGGGCGACGGCCGGCCAACTCCAGCCGAGGATGACGAGGTCGGCCGTGGGTGTCCACCAGCCGAGGTCGGGGCCTTCGATGACGGCGAAGACGAGGGCGCCGAAGGTGAGGATGCTCAGGATCGCACCGTCGATGTCAGCACCGGGCAGGCGCTGATCGCTGCGGGTCTCGCGCACCGTGAAGACTGCGGCGAGCGCCACGAGCAGGCCGAGGGGCACATTCACAAGGAAGATCCAATGCCAGGACATCCATTGGGTCAGCGCACCGCCAGCCAGCGGGCCGACAGCGGCGGCACCCGAGATGACTGCGCCCCACACACCGAAAGCTGCCGCCCGGTAGCGGCCGCGGAACACGGCGTTGACGGTTGAGAGCGTCGAAGGCATGATGAGCGCCGCACCCACGGCCTGCACGGCGCGAGCGGCGATGAGCGGCCCCGCCGCAGTCGACAGGCCAGCGAGAATGCTGCCGGCGATGAAGACGGCCAGGCCAGTGATGAAGGTGCCTTTGCGGCCCCAGCTGTCGGCGAGTTTGCCGGTCGACAGCAGCAGGGCGGCCAGCAGCACCGCGTAGAGGCTGTTGACCCACTGTGCCTGGGCCAGGTCGAGGCGGAGGTCGGTGATGATCGCCGGCAGTGCCACCCCGACGATCGTGCCGTCGAGGACGATGAGTCCGAGCCCGACCGACAGGACGGCCAACGCGAGCCAGTCGCGACGTTCCGGACGCGCACCGGTGCCCTCCGCCTCGAAAGCGGTCATCAGGCGCTCACGGCCGTCCGGGATTCAGCAGACGCGGCGGTGGGCGGTGTGGTGATGGCCCGGCGCAGGGCGATGATGAAGATGATGAGGCCAGCAGTGATGAGGATGTGGCCGAGGCCTGCGATGCCGGCGATCATGGCGTTGGATTCCCGGCCGAGGACGGTGAGGCTGCCGTGCCAGACCATCATCGCCACGGTGGTGAGCACGCCGGCGTTGTAGAGCCAGAGGAACCAGGTGAACAGCTTCGGGCTGCCGGAGAGCGCGAAGACCTTCTCGAGGGCGAGGAAGATGAGGAACATCATGAAGCCGAGCGCCAGCAGATGGGTGTGCGTGGCCGAGAGCTGGGTGAACTCGCCGGCGGGGAAGTCGTTGGCTTTGGTGAATTCGCGGTAGTACAGGCCGGCGGCGAGCCCGAGGATGAGGTAGGCGGTTGCGGCCCTGAACAGTGCGGTCATGGGTATCCCTTCTCTGGAGAGCCTGGTGCAGGTGCAGGAGGCGTCGATTCCATCTCACCAGGATCCCCGGCAGTTGGGATCGTGCGGGAGGTCGAACCCGGCATCAACCGAACGGTTGATTCTCAGCTGCAGGCAGGCGCTCAGTCGCGGGCGCGCAGCCAGCCAGTCGCTGGCGGGCGGGCGAACGCCCAGTCGCCGCCGAGTGCTCAGCCGGTCACCAGGTGGGCGCCGCCGGCCGGTGCGGTGGTGCGCACCACGTCGCGGACTCCGCGGGTGGCTTCGAGCAGCACGGTGAGGTCGAGGGCATGGGTCGGGTCGGCGACGAGGAACCCGACCGTCGGTCCTGATCCGGACACGAGCGCAGCCAGGGCCCCTGCCTGCCGCCCGGATTCCATGACTTCGGCGATGCCGGGCAGCAGTTCGATCGCCGCGTCGGTCATGTCGTTGTGTAGCACCCCGGCCAGAGCGTGCGGGTCACCTGCGGTCAGCGCGGTGACGACGTCATCGGGGTCGCGCAGCGTGTCATCGGTCGCTGTCGAGGTCTCGCGGCGCAGCTCATCGAGGGTGCGGTACACCTCGGGTGTGGACAGGGACGCCACCGAGGTGGCGAGCACCCAGTGGAATGCACCGGACCCGGCGACGGGCACGAGTTCGTCGCCGCGGCCGGTGCCGATCGCGGTGCCGCCGGTGAGCGCGAACGGCACGTCGGCGCCGAGTTCGGCGGCGATCCGGGTGAGCAGGTCAGCGTCATCGCAGCCGATGAGTTCGGCATAGGCGACCAGTGCCGCAGCCGCGTCGGCTGACCCGCCGCCCATCCCGCCGGCGACCGGGACCTGTTTGTCGATCGTGATGGCGACCGGGATGTGCGTCTCAGTCGCCTCGGACAGTGCCGCGACGGCTTGGACGGCGAGGTTGCGGTCATCGAGTGGGACGGTCGTGTCCGCCCGGGGGCCGGTGAGTGTCACCGCGGTCTCGGCCGCCGGTGACAGGGTGATCGTCTCGGCCAGGTCGAGGGTCTGGAAGACGCTGACGAGGTCGTGGTAGCCGTCGGCGCGCTGCGGGCCGACGGAGAGGAAGACGTTGATCTTGCCGTAGGCACGCGCGGTGACCGAGCGGGCGCCGAGCTGGGCGACTTCTGCGTTCATGCCCGGTCCTCCTCCCCCATTCCCGAGGCGGTGGGCGCTGTTCCTGAGGCCGTGGGAGCCGCGCCCGAGGCGGTGGGCGCCTGGACGCTGGTCGTCTCCGCCGCCTCGGCGATGGCGATGAAGTCGGTGATCGTCAGCGTCTCCCCACGTGCCCGCGGGTCGACGCCGGCTGCGGTGAGGATCTGCTCGGCGCGGGCGGGCGAGCCGGCCCAGCCGGACAGGGCTGAGCGCAGGGTCTTGCGGCGCTGGGCGAAGGCGGCGTCGATGCAGGAGAACACCGCCTGCTTCTCAGCGGTGTAGGGGTGTGCGTGGCGGGTGATGCGCACGAGCCCGGAGTCGATGTTGGGGGCCGGCCAGAAGACGTTCTTGCCGATGGTGCCGGCCCGGGTGACGGTGCCGTACCACTGGGCTTTGGCGCTGGGCACCCCGTAGGTGCGCGAGCCGGGGCCGGCGGCGAGCCGGTCGGCGACTTCGGCCTGGACCATGACGAGGACCGTGTCGATGGTGGGGAAGGCGGCGAGGAAGTGCAGCAGCACCGGCACGGCGACGTTGTAGGGCAGGTTCGCTACGAGCGCCAGCGGGCCGGGTGCCGCGCTCCCGGCGGCATCGGGCAGGTCGGTGACGTGCAGGGCGTCAGCGGTGACGAGGGCGAAGGCGGCATCGGCGCCGTGGTGGGTCTCGATCGTGGCCGGCAGCCGGGCGGCAAGCACCGGGTCGACTTCGACGGCGGTGACGGCGTGGCCGGCTTCGAGCAGCGCGAGGGTCAGTGAGCCGAGTCCGGGGCCGATCTCGACGACCCGGCAGTTCTCGTCCAGTTCGGCAGCGGAGACGATCATGCGCACCGTATTGGGGTCGATGACGAAGTTCTGCCCGCGCTGCTTGGTGGGGCGCAGGCCGATCTCGGCGGCGAGTGCCCTGATGTCGCGGGCACTGAGGAGGTTCGTCACGGTTCTTACCCTAAACGACTCAGTGGCGCTGTCCACCACAACGTCTGCAGGCACCCGATAGGGTGGCAGCTATGGATCCGCAGACGCTGGCCGCCGTGCTCGACCCCGAGGTGTACCGCCTGCTCGATGAGTTGGAGTACTCGCGTGCCGGTGAGCTCGCCCTCGCTGAGCGGCTGCGCAGGCAGGGGCTCAGCGCTGAGGCCGCGACGGCGGTGCTCGCCCAGGCCGAGCTGAGGCAGGAGGCGGAGGCGAAGTTCGGGCCATTCGCAGCCGATATGCTCTTCACCCGCCCTGGCCTGGAGCAGGCGACCCGTCTGCCGGTCGCGGCCCATCATGCCGCCCGGATGACCGCCGCGGGCGCGCAGGTCATCGCCGACCTGGGCTGCGGGATCGGCGCCGATGCGCTGGCCTTCGCTGGTCTCGGCGCCAGCGTTGAGGCTGTCGATGCCGATGAGGTGACTGCGGCGATCGCGGCGTTCAACCTGCGGCACCTCGACACCGTCACTGTCTCCCACGCCCGCGCCGAGGACTACGATCTCTCCCGCGCCGATGCGCTCTGGCTCGACCCGGCCCGGCGCGACACCGCCTCGGGCAAGGCCAGCGGCGCCTCTCGCCTGAGCGATCCCGAGGCGTTCTCGCCGTCGCTGTCGTGGGCGTTCAAGGCCGCCGCCGAGGTGGCAGGTGCCGGGATCAAGCTCGGGCCGGCGCTGGATCATGGCCTGGTTCCTCACGGCTGGGAGGCGCAGTGGGTCTCGCATGACGGTGATGTGGTCGAGGTGGCGCTGTATCACGGTGCGGTGTGCCAGCGGCCGGGCCGCAGCGCCCTCGTCATGCGCGACGGCGGAACCCTGGCCGTCCACGAATCCGAGGTGCCGGCAGACGATGAGGAGGGCATCGGCGAGCTCGGTGCGTACCTCTTCGAACCCGATGGCGCGATCGTGCGCGCCGGTCTCGTGCGAGCGCTCTGCGCGCCGCTGGATGTGCGGCGCATCTCCCCTCCGATCGCGTATCTGACCGGGGACGCCCTGCCGGCTGGAGCTGCCGCTCGGGCGGTGCGGGCCTGGCGGATCGCCGATGTGCTGCCGGCTGGCATCAAGCCGCTGCGCCGGGCGCTCGTCGAACGCGGCATCAGCCGGGTCGTCATCAAGAAGCGCGGTGCTGATATCGCACCCGACCAGGTGCGGCGCCAGCTCAAGCTGCCCAAGGGCGGTCAGTCCGCCACTCTGTTCTTCACCCGGATCGGTGAGCAGCATGCGGTGCTGCTGGCCGATGACGTCGAGCTGGGTGCGGCGGCCGAGCCGTGACCTGCCCGCCGCACCGAGCCCCCCTGCGTCCAGCGCTCCCCATCACCCGTCCCTGATCCCCCGTCCCCTGATCGCCCGTCCCCTGACCAGTTCTGTACCCCCAGCGAGAGGAATCCGATGTCCCGCGCCGACCACCTCATCACCGTTGACCAGCTTGCTGCTGAGCGCATGTCCGCCTCGCCGCCGGTGCTGCTCGATGTCCGCTGGAGCCTGCAGCAGCCTGACGGCTCCGGCGCGTTCGCCGCCGGTCACATCCCCGGTGCGCTCTACGTCTCCCTCGATGACGATCTGGCCGGGCCCAGCGATGACGCCCGCGAGGGCCGCCACCCGCTGCCGAGCCCGAACCGGTTCGAGCAGACCGTCCGTGCGTGGGGGATCGAGGCCGCCACCCCGGTCGTCGTCTACGACGCCGGCCCGGGCCTCGGCGCCGCCCGCGCCTGGTGGCTGCTGCGCTGGGCCGGTGTCGGCAATGTGCGACTGCTCGACGGCGGCTATGCCGCCTGGACGCAGGCCGAACACGAGGTCGAGGCCGGGTCTGCTGAGAGCGCCGCCGCCGAGGTGTCGGCGTCGGCTTTCGAGATCAGGCCCGGTCAGCTGCCGGTCACCGATGCCGATGGGATCGCACAGCTGGCGGACACGGGCACGGTCATCGACGCTCGTGCGCCTGAGCGCTACGCCGGTGAGTCCGAGCCGATGGACGCACGTGCCGGGCACATCCCTGGTGCCCTTTCGGCACCTGCGCCCGGGAACCTCTCCGATGGGATGTTCCTCGAAGCCGACGGGCTCAAGCAGCGCTTCGCCGCCCTCGGCATCGATGTCGAGGCCGGCAACGGCGGCGGTGAGGGCGGTCAGGCGCCGGTGGGCGTGTACTGCGGTTCGGGTGTGACGGCGTGTCACAATGCGCTGGCGCTGGCGACGCTGGGCATCGACTCGGTGCTCTACGCACCGAGCTGGTCGGGCTGGTCATCGGATGCCCACCGGCCGGCCGCCACCGGGTTCGAGAAGCCCGTCGACAGCTGAACGTCGTCGAATAGCTGGGACGGTTTCAGCCCGCTGATACTCGGTTCAGCCCTGTGGGTTCAATCCTGCGGGTTCAGCCCTGTGGTGCGGTTGCCGCCCATACGTCTCGCCATTTGTCTGCGAGCGTGTCGATGTTCTCATGCGCGTTGAGGCCGCTGGGCTGCGGGAGAACCCACAGCTGCGTGTCTGCCGGCCAGCCGTCGATGAGGGCGGTGTCCTGCCGGCCGAGCACGGCTTTCGACTGCCGGAATGCGGTGCGGAATGCGGTGATCCCGGCGATCCCTGCCGCCTGCGGGCGCAGCGTCTGGATACGGGTAACGAGTGCGGCTGCGCCGTCGCGCAGTTCGCCTGGCTTGAGCTCATCGGCGCGGGCGGTGGCCCGGCCGACGATGTTCGTGATTCCGATGCCGCGGGTGATGAGGTGGCGTTCGTCGGCCACGGCCAGTCCGCGTGAGGCGTCGATGAGGTGATCGGTCAGGCCTGCCCGGTGCAGGGAGGGCCAGAACCTGTTTCCCGGCCGGACGAAGGGAGCGTTGACCGCTGCCGTCCACAGGCCGGGGTTGATGCCGATGATGAGCAGCCGCAGCGGCGGGTCGCCGGGACCGGGCAGCACGTCGTCGATCGAGTCCGGGTTGTCAGTGGCGAAGGCCGGCAGGTCGTCCTTCGTCGGCTTGCGGCCGCCCAGCGGTGACGGGCGCCGTGACGAGGACGCCTGCTGCGTCGCCTGCGGGTCTGGCAGGCTCACTGTGGGCTGTCATCCGGTCGGCGGGTCTGGCGCTGGCGGCGCACAGCGTTCTCCTTCTGCGCATCGCGGGAGAAGGCGTAGAGGACTCCGGCTAAGACGACGGAGCCGAAGACGGCGAGGAAGCCGTAATCCTGCAGGTAGGCCATGGTGTCCGGCGCCATCCATGCGTAGATGCCGGTGATCGCGAACGACACGGCGGTCAAGACGGCCCAGATGAGGACGAAATCGGATGTGCGACGCGGTCGCTGAGTGAAGAACCGGGCGATGCGGCCCCTCTCTTTCCCGGTGTGCCCTTTCCCGGTGCGGTCCTTAACGGTGGGCCGCTTCCCGGTGGGCTGCCAGTCGGTGTGCTGCCGGTCGGCCGGGTGGTGCGGGGCTGCCATGATGCCGTCACGTCCGTTCGCGGGTTCGGGGCTCGTCTGCCCAGATCAGGCAGATCCTGAGGGTTGGCTCCACTGTACTCTCCGGCACCCGGTGTCTCAACGGTTCGTGCAGGTCAGCACCGCCATCAGCGCACCGTGCGGGCGCCGGTGCACTCAGCTGCAGTCCGGCGGGTCAGCTCCCTCGATCTGCACCGGCAGGGAGCCGGTGGCCGCAAGGTCACCTGACAGATAGCGGGCGACGGCTGTCATGCCCGGCTGCCAGTCGTCGTAGATCGCCAGCTGGGTGCCGGAGTCGAAGCCCTCCAGCTCCCACGGCCCAGACAGGGCCACGGCGACATCGGCCGTCGTCGAGTTCCGCTCCGCGGCCTGCTTGACGGTCTCGGATCCCAGCAGCGGACCCGGCACCAGCGCGACCGTGGTCTCAGCGCTGTCGGTGACCTTCAGCCCGGCGTCCTCCGCGGCCTCGGTGAAGGCTTTGACGCCCAGATCGGAGCCGGTGACCGAGACCTCGTCAACAGGATCAGCGAACCGGCATTCGCCTGCCATGACGGTCAGTGCGGCATCGGCGAGCTGCTGGCGCTGTTCATCCTCGCCCGGCCCGGAATCCTCACCGCTCTCGTCAGCAGCGGTCTGGTCAGCACCGGTCTGGCCGGCCACCGCGGTCTGCCACAGCTGGGCGGCCACCACCCGGGTGGCGGACTCCTTCAGGTCCTCGCGCTTCAAGGTGCCGTCTGAAAGCGCGGTGCGCACCGCCTCGGCGGCAGCAGCGCTGTCCGGGGGCAGGAGCGCGAGATCCGCTCCGGCGGCAAGCGCCCTGACGGTCTCCTGGCCGGGGCTGCCGGCCGTGACCGCACCCATATTCAGGGCGTCGGTGACGATGAGGCCCTCGAATCCGACGTCCTCACGCAGCGCCTGGTAGGCCTTCGGGTTGAGCGAGGCCGGCAGCGTCTCATCATCGGGCAGTGCGATGTGGCCGACCATCATCGAGGTCGCGACACCGGCCTCAGCGGCATCGGCGAACGGCACGAAGTCGCGGTCGGCGAGCTCGCCGAGGGACTTCTGTGACACCGGCAGCGTCTCGTGGGAGTCCTCGGTCAGCGCCCCATGGCCGGGGAAGTGCTTGAGCGAGGAGATGATCCCCGCCTCGTCATAACCGGTGACCGCGGCCTCGACCACGGACGAGACCCGCTGCGGGTCATCACCGGCAGACCGCACGCTGATGGCGGGGTCGTCCTTGCCGACGGTGACGTCGGCGATGGGGGCGAAGTCGGTGGTGAAGCCGAGTTCGATGAGGTCACGGCCCTGCAGCGCGGTGATCTGGCTGGTCAGCGCCGGATCGTCAGCCGCACCGTGGGCCATGAGCGGCGGCAGTTCGACGGCCGCGCTGCCGGCACGGGTGACCGGACCGCCCTCCTGGTCGACGCCGATCATCGTCTGCCAACCGCGCTCACCGGCAGCGGTGCGGAACTGCTCGGTCATACTCGCGACCGTCTGCCGGTCGACGTCCTGCGGAAGGTTGTAGGGCATGACGATGACGCCGGCGAGCTGGTGATCACGGATGAGCTGGGCCCCGGCTGCGGCATCGGTGCCGTCATAGGAGCCCATGATGACCGCCCCGGCCAGCGCCGTGTCGTCCATCTCGGCGACGATGCCCGCAGCCTCGTCGGTGAAGTCGGCAGGCCGGGCGTCGGGCTGCGCACTCGTCGTCGGTGCGTTCGCCGCCGGGGTCTCAGCGGCCACAGGGCTGCTCTGCTCTTGGGGACCGTCAGTTTCGGCACGGCTGCAGCCGGTGAGCGTGAGGGCGCCAGCGAGCAGTCCGGCGAGGACGATCGAAGAGGTGCGAGCCATGAGGCCATCGTAACGGGCTCGGCGCGGCCACCGCCTCGGGAACGGATGGGCAGGAAATGACAAGGGTTCTGTAGGATTTGCGCATGGTGGATTTCGCGCGCTCTCAACGGTCGACCCTCGGCGTCGAATGGGAACTCGGGCTTGTCGATGCGGTCTCGCTCGACCTCGTGCCGCGTGCCGGCGAGGTGCTCGCTGCCGTCGAGGAGCGCGCCGCGCTGCGCGGGCGGATCGTCGGGGAGATGCTGACGAACACCGTCGAGGCGGTCACCGGCGTGCACCGCACCGTCGCTGAGGCCAGTGCGGATCTGGCCGAGACGATCGGGCAGCTGCATGAGATCACCGAGCCGCTGGGCATCCGGATGCTCTCGGCCGGCACCCACCCGTTCGCGCGCTGGAAGGATCAGCAGGTCACCGAGGCCGAACGCTACGCCGAGCTCATCAACCGCACCCAGTGGTGGGGCCGGCACATGCTCATCTTCGGGCTGCACACGCATGTCGGGATCGATGACCGGGACAAGGTGCTGCCGATCCTGAACGCGCTGCTGGCCTATGTGCCGCACCTGCAGGCGGTGAGTGCGTCTTCGCCGTTCTGGTCCAGGCAGGACACAAGCTACGCCTCGAACCGGGCGATGATGTTCCAGCAGCTGCCGACCGCCGGGCTGCCGTACCAGTTCGATGCGTGGGCTGACTACGAGGCGTATACGCGCGACATGTTCACCACCGGGGTCATCGATGAGATCAACGAGATCCGCTGGGACATCCGCCCAGCGCCCAAGTGGGGCACGATCGAGGTGCGGGTCTGCGATGCGATGCCGAGCCTGCGCGAGGTCGCCGCCGTCACCGCGTTCGTCCAGTGCCTCGTCGATGACTTCTCCGCCCGCCTCGATGCCGGTGAGACCCTGCCGACGATGCCGGATTGGTTCCATGTGGAGAACAAGTGGCGGGCGGCGCGCTATGCGATGGAGGCGATCATCATCGAAAACGCCGCCGCCGATGAGCGGCTCGTCACCGATGTCATCGCCGATGAGGTCGCGCGCTTGCAGCCGGTGGCTGAGCGGCTCGGCTGCGTCGATGAGCTGGCCGACATGCTGCGCTTCGCTGAGACCGGGGCGAGCTATCAGCGTCAGCGCGCGGAGTTCTACCGCACCGGCGAGCTGACCGCTGTGGCTCGGCAGCTGGCCGAGGAATTCGACACCGGGGTGCTCGGCCGGCTCTGATCGCGGGGCCGGGTCGCCGCTCCCGAGGCGGTGGCGGGCAGGTTTCCCGTCGCGGGCGGGGTTCCGATCGCCGGCAGGTTTCCAGCCGCCGCCAGGGTTCCAGTCGCCTGCAGGGTTCCAGTCGCCGGGTGCGCGCCGTCCTTCAAGCGTCGAGCACCGCGCGCAGCTGTGGCCAGGCGGCCGCGAAACCGGGGTGCAGCGGATAGTCGGTGACCTCGTCCAGGGGCACCCAGCGCAGGTCAAGGCTTTCGATATCGGCGATGAAGGCCTCAAGCCGCTCGGTGGCCTCGGCGATGACGGTCGTATACGACCAGCCGTCCTTGTCGACGACATGCGTGTCGAGGATCCGGATGCCGGTGCCGTCGAGAGCCGGGACACCTGCTTCTTCGTGGCATTCGCGGATCGCCCCGGCGGTCGGGGTCTCATCGGCGTCGATCGCCCCGCCGGGGATTCCCCACGTGTCGCCGTGGGCTGACCACGGCACCCGGTGCTGCAGCAGCACGCCGCGCTCACGGTCGTGGATGAGCAGGCCGGCGGCACCGAACCTGCCCCAGAAGCGTCCCTGCGGGGTTTCGATCCAGCCGTCACCGGAGCGGCGGCGGGCCCGCAGCTCTTCGATCGGCGGCATGGACCGGCGCGCCTCGGCTGGAGTCGGGCCCCTGTCCGGTCCCGGGGATCCGCTGCGGTCAGGGTCGGATGTAGACATCGCGCACCTCCAGAGATGAGAACACCGCGAAGTCCTCTGGTGAGGGCGGCAGTCCGCGGGTGACGAGTTCGGCGCCGAGGGCGGCGACCATCGCACCGTTGTCGGTGCACAGGTTCAGCGGCGGGATCCGCAGGGTGACGCCGGCCTCGCCGCAGCGTTCGGCCAGGGTCTCGCGCAGCCGTCGGTTGGCCGCCACTCCCCCGCCGAGCATGACGTGGTCGATGCCGTGATCCTCACACGCGAGCAGCGTCTTGGTCACGAGCACGTCGACGACGGCCGTCTCGAAGGATGCGGTGACATCGGCTAAGCGCAGGTCGGTCAGCTGCCGGCTGGTCTCCGGGCTGCCGGCTGCGCGTGCGGCCTCGTAGGCGGTGACGAACCGCAGGGCTGCGGTCTTGAGCCCGGAGAAGGAGAAGGAGTAGCGGCGGGCCGGGTCGCGGAGGTCCTTGGCGGTGGAGAGTCCGCGCGGGAATTTCACGCTGGCCGGGTCGCCGGGCTGGCCGGTGCCGTCGAGGATGCCGGCGGCGGCTTTCGAGATGTTCGGCCCGCCCGGATAGCTCAGGCCCAGCAGCCGGGCGGTTTTGTCGAAGGCCTCACCGGCGGCGTCGTCGATGGTGGCGCCGAGCAGTTCGATGTCGTCGACGAGGTCGCCGATGCGCAGGATCTCGGTGTGCCCGCCGGAGACGAGCAGCGCGATCGACGGGGTGACCGGGCCCGAGGCGGTGGCCGGCTGGCCGGTGTCCCCCGGTCCCGAGGCGGTGGCTGGCTGACCGATGTCCCCCGCTCCCGAGGTGGTGGCTGGCTGCTGCAGGTCGTCGGCGACGAGGTCGACGGCGATGTGGGCGGCTAAGTGGTTGATGCCGTACAGGGGCAGCCCGGTGGCCGCGGCCAGGCCTTTGGCGGCGGCGACGCCGACCATGAGCGCGCCGGAGAGCCCGGGGCCTGCGGTCACGGCGATCGCGTCGATGTCATCGAGAGTGACGCCGGCGTCGGTGAGGGCTTCGTCGACGGTCGGGCCGATGGCGTGGACGTGGGCGCGGGAGGCGACTTCGGGCACGACGCCGCCGAAGCGCACGTGCTCGTCCATCGAGGAGGCGACGGTGTTCGTCAGCAGGGTGCGCCCGCGCACGATCCCGACGCCGGTTTCGTCGCAGGAGGATTCGATGCCGAGGACGAGTGGGCCGTCAGCAGCGCTCATCGGCTCGCCTCAGCGGCGTTGGTGCGGGCTTCGGCTGCGAGGGCAGTGAAGGTCTCAGCGAGGAAGTCAGGGTTGCCCTGGCTGTCCATCGGGTGGCCGAGCTGTGCGGCCAGCAGTTCGAGGTGGGAGGGCCACAGGCCCTCGACCTGGCTGTCGATCGAATCGGCGACGGCGGTGTGATCAGGGTGTGGGCGGGTGACGATGACCTCGGTGGTGCTCTCGTCGTCCTCGGCGGGCCGGAGGCTGAGGCCGGTGAGCCCGAAGTCGGCGAAGTCGAGCATGACATCGGATTCTTCGGCACAGTGGATGATCTCGGCGGTGAAGGTCTCGCCGTCGCCGGCGTCGAAGGTCAGTGTGTCGCCGGCCCGCGTGTACGGCGCGAACCACGCGCCACAGGCGGCAGGGTCTGCGATCTGTGCCCACACCTCGGCGGCGGTCACCGGCAGTGTCGTGCGGATGTCGAGGTCGACGCCGTCTTCCCAGGAGACGAGTGAGAAGCGCAGGACAGGCGAGGATGTCATGGCATCAGGCTACCAATTCCGGGCCGCGCAGTTCGGTCAGTTGACGAGTGTCACAGCAGTGCGCGCATGAGCACGGCGTCGGCGTCGCGGTAGTAGCCGGGGCGGCGGTCGAGTTCTACGAATCCGTCGGCGGCGTACATCGCCTGGGCCGCTATGTTGTCGGCGCGGACGTCGAGGTGGACGGCTTCGACGCCGTGGGCGCGGGCGTGGTCGAGCAGCGCGTCGAGCAGCCGGCGTCCGATCCCCTGCCGGCGTGCGTCCGGGTGGGAGGCGATCGTGAGGATGTCGGCCTGCGGGCCCGAGACGCTCAGACCGGCGAAGCCGAGGAGCCCAGGGCTCGCGGCGTTGCCGGCGGCTGCGGCGTCGAGGACGATGAAGTGCCGTCCGGGGGCTGCGAGCTCGGACCAGAAGTAGGCCTCTAACCAGGCATCGGCGCCGAAGATCTCGGCGTCGAGGGCGGCGATGGGTGCGATGTCGAACCAGCGCATCCGCCGGATCACTCCGGCGTCGGCACCTGCGGCCGCAGCGCCCGCGGCGGGGTTGGTTCCTGCGGCTGGGTCGGCTCCCGTCGCCTCGGCTTGTGCCTCAGCTTCTGCGGCAGGGCCGGTTCCTGCAGCGGGGTCAGCTCCTGCGGCGGGGTCGTCGCTCATCGCAGGCTCGTCTCACGGCGGGCGGCCGGGGCGGCGTCGGGGGCGCGCAGGTAAAGCGGGGTCATCGGCCACAGCTCACCGCCTGCTGCCAGGATCCGGTGGGCGGCGATCGCGAGGTCGGCAGCCGCCGGAGGTGCGGTGTCGAGGATCGGGTCGGCCACCTCGGGCACGGCGAGCAGCTCAGGATAGAGCTCGAACCCGCCTCCGATGCCAGCCGGCGTCGGCTCCCCTGCCGTCTGTGTCAGGTGAGCTGCCAGATCGGCCGGTGCCGACACCTCGGGCCCGGCTGCGATGACGGGCACGCCGTGTTCGTCGAGTCCGGCGAAGCGGGTCCAGTAGACCTCTCTGCGGCGCGCATCGGTGGCGGTGAGCAGCGGGGCTGCGGGGTCGAGGCTGCGGTAGGCGCGCACGGCGAGCGCGAGGTGGCTGGGCACCCCGGCAGCGGTGATGCCGGCGCCGAGGCTGTAGCCGATCGCGGTGGCGATGCCGGCGCGCAGGCCGGTGAAGGGGCCGGGCCCGATTCCGGTGACGACGAGTTCGGGGGCCGGCTGGCCGGCGGTGAGTGAGCGGACGGACGGGCCGGTGAGCTCGGCGTGCTTGCCGCCGGCGGCCGCGCTCCACTCGGCGAGCACCCTCTCGCCGTCGGTCAGTGCCGCGGTGGCCGTGGCCGAGGTGTCGATCGCGAGGATGATCATGCGGGCTCCTGGTCTGCGTAGGCGGCGGCGATGGCGCTGATGCGCGTATGCCAGCTCGGCCCGGTCGGGATGAGCCGGATCGTGCGGGTCTCGTCCTCATCAGCCTCGGTGAGGTCGACGGGGCCGGGTGAGCTGTCACCGAGGAGGTCGGAGACGTCGAGGGAACCGGTGTCAGGGGCGGTGGCAGGGTCGGTGGCAGGGGCATCGCTGGTGGCGTCTGCACTGCCGGCGTCTGCGCTGGCAGTCGGATCGGCAACGGGTGCCGCTTCGGAGTCCTCGCCGGCGCGGGTGATGACGATCTCGAGGTGATCCGCCGAGAGCTCTTCGGCCAGTCCGCGGCCCCATTCGATGACGGTGACGGCTTCGTCGTGGCCGTATTCGAGGTCGAGGTCGGAGAACTCGGCGGCGTCGCCGAGGCGGTAGGCGTCGACGTGCACGAGCGGCGGCCGGTCTGGGGTCGGGTTCGCGTGTGCGCGGGCGATGACGAAGGTCGGTGAGGACACCCGGCCGCTCACCCCGAGGGCGGTGGCGAGGAACTGGGTGAGCGTCGTCTTCCCGGCCCCGAGGTTGCCGGTGAGGATGAGCACGTCACCGGCCTGCAGCTGGCCAGCCAGCAGTGCGGCGAAGCGCTCCATGGCCTCGCGGTCGCCGATCTCAAGGTGAGTCTGCTCGGTCACTGGGCACCGCCTCGGGTGTGGTCACCGGGGGCAGGCGCGCTGCCGGCATCCGCGCCGACGGCGATGCGGTCGACGCGGGCGCTGATGCAGGTGACGATCTCGTAGTTGATCGTCTCGCACCAGCTGGCCCACTCTTCGGCGCTCGGGCCGGTGGTGCCGTCGCCGATGATGATCACCTCATCGCCGATCGCCACCTCGCCACCGGTCTCAGCCGGGCCGATGTCGAGGATCATCTGGTCCATCGCGATCCGCCCGACGATCGGGTAGCGACGCCCCTGGATGGCGACTTCCCCGCGGTTGCCGGCGATGCGCGGCAGACCGTCGCCGTAGCCGCCGGCGACGAGTGCGAATCGGGTGTCGCGCTCACACCGGTAGGTCAGGCCGTAGGAGGCGCCGTGACCTGCGGGGACGTCCTTGACGTTGAGGACACGGGAGGTCACGGTCATGACCGGGGTGAGGCCGAGCTGCGCGGCGGTTCTGTCTTCGAACGGGCTGATGCCGTAGAGGCTGATGCCGGCGCGCACGTGGCTGCCGGGCACCGGGTCGAGTGAGAGCGCAGCCGGCGAATTGGCGAGCGTCACCATGAGGTCGTCTGCGCGCAGCGCGTACGGCAGTTCGGCCTGCAGGCGCCCGTAGAGGGTGTCGAAGCAGTGCAGCTGGTCGACGGTCGCCGGGTCGCCGGGGATGTCGGCGTTGGCGAAATGGGTCATGATGCCGGTCACCCGCACCGGCGCCGAGGCGGTGGTCCCCTGCGCGCGGGCGGCGGTGCCGGCCTGAGTGGCGAGCTCGCGCAGCCGGTCGAGCACGGTCTCAAGCTGCTGCAGAGAGAGACCGTTGCGGCCCAGCCCCGTGTCGAGCTTGAGGTGCACGTCCTGGGTCAGGCCGGTCTGCTCACCTGCGGCGATGGCGGCTTCGAGGGCCTCGGGGGTGGAGATGCCGAGTTCGATGCCGGCGCGTGTGCAGGCGGTGAGGTCGGCAGCCGAGTCGAAGAGCCAGCACAGGATCCGAGCCCCGGAATCCGGGCCGAGCAGCTGGGACAGGGCCACCGCCTCGGGCACGGTCGCCACGGCGAAGTCCCGCAGTCCGGCGGCATACAGCGCGGGGGCGACGATGTCGATGGAGTGGCCGTAGGCGTCGGCCTTGACGACGGCCATGAGCTGGGCGGGAGCAACGCGCGCGGCGACGGTGCGGGCGTTGCGGATGAGTGCCGCGGTGTCGATGCGGGCGGTCACGACCGAGCCGGTCGCTGCCTGCGCCGCTGCTGCCATGGGCTGTCTCCTTCGCTGTCGGTGGGTGGTGCTGCCGGCTGGCCGCACGGTGCTGCCGGGCGTCTGCCTCAGGCCTGGTCGAGCACGGCGAGGACGTCGGCTTCGAGGGCTCTCGGCAGGTGCGAGGCGTGGGTTGCGTGCGCGCCTGCGCGCGCGTGCATGAGCACAGCGAGCCCGGCCAGGTCGGCCAGATCGATGTCGGTTCCGCCGGTGGTGGCCAGCAGGGCTCCCAGGATACCGGTGAGCACGTCGCCGGTGCCGGCGGTGGCCAGCGTGGCGGGCCCGGGTTCCGGTGCGACGACGGTGCCGTCGGGCCGGGCGATGATCGTCCGGCTGCCCTTGAGCAGCACGATCGCTTCGAGCACCTGGGCGGCGCGCACGGCGTGGGCGACCGGTTCGGTCTCGACCTCGGCGCGGCTGGGGGCGCCGGTGCCCAGCCGGGCGAGCAGGGCTGAGAGCTCACCGGCGTGCGGGGTGAGGATGCAGCTGGTCTCCAGCGGGCGGGTGAGCAGTGACAGGCCGCCGGCGTCGATGACGAGCGGCAGGTGCTCGGATTCGGCGGCGGTGATCGCGTGCTGCATCGTCAGCCGGTCCGGGGCACCCGGCCCGACCGCCCAGGCCTGCACGCGGCCGGTGTCGGTGACGACCTCCGGGTAGGTCTGCAGGACAGTCTGAGTCACCTCGGCAGGGGCCAGGAGCCGGAGCATGCCCACACCGGTGGCGACCGCCGCCGAGGCGGTGAGCGCACCGGCACCCGGGAAGCGGGCGGAGCCGGCGACGAGCCCGAGGACGCCGCGGGAATACTTGTGGTCACCTGCCTGCGGGCGCGGCCAGTAGGCGGCGAGATCGCTGTCGTCGGGGACGTGGACGGCCGGGACATGGGCTGACATGTCGAGGCCGATGTCGACCATCGTGACCTCGCCTGCTGCATCGGAGCCGCCGGGCAGCAGGAGACCGGCTTTGTCAGCGCCGAAGGTCACGGTGTGGGTGGCACGCACGTGGGTGGGCCCGCAGGCCCCGGTCGAGGCGTCGACGCCGGTGGGCACGTCAACGGCGATGACGAGCTGGCCGGAGGTGGCGCTTTCCTGCCAGTCGCGGATGAGGGCTGCGAGGTGCTCGGGCAAGCCGGGCTTGGCACCGGTGCCGAGCACTCCGTCGATGACGAGGTCGGCTCCGCGCAGCAGGCCGGCGCTCTCCGTCGAGTTCTCTGCGTTGAAGGCCTCGGTCTGCCCGCCGGATGAGGTGAAGGCGGCGGCACCAGCCTCATGCATCTTCCCGAAGACATCGACGGCCGTGACATGGGCGCCGCGACTGGCGAGGTTCGCGCCGGCAAACAGGGCGTCCCCGCCGTTGTTGCCGGCGCCGACGAGCATGACGACGCGGCTGCCGGAGATCTGCCCGCGTTCGCTCAGCAGGCGGCGGCACACGGAAGCGAGCCCAGCAGCGGCGGTGCGCATGAGCGCCTCCCCGCGGCCTGCGGCCAGCAGCGGCGCCTCAGCCTCGCGGACGGCGGCAGCGGTGTAGCCGAGTCTCATGACAGGTTCCCTTCGCTCTCAGTCTCCCCCGCCTCGGGAGCGGCGCTCCGTGCTCCAGCACCGGCAGCTGCACCATCACCGGCAGCTTTACCAGCCCCAGCACCAGCACCGGCAGCTGCACCGGCGTCCGGCCAGGCGGGTGCCGCGGCGGCATGCTGGTGCAGCCGGCCGGCGGCGAGCGCGGCGAGGAAGCGGGCGTGGTCGGCCAGCCCCTCATCGGTGTGGCGGGCGCGCGGTGAGTGGTTCGAATCCTGCTCCTCGGCCACCGTGCCCGGGAGTGCTGCGCCGAGGTGGCCGTAGGTGCCCGGCACCTGCTGGAGGATGCGCGAGAAGTCCTCGGAACCCGGCTTGGGCACCTCCACAAGGTGCGTGCAGTGCGGGCCGAACACCTCGGCGGCGGTGTCGAGGTAGAACGCGGTCTCGGCCTCATCGTTGATGACCGGCGGCAGCACCGACCGGTAGTCGACCTCAGCTGACAGGCCGTGGGCGGACACGAGGGTGGACACGAGGTTCGGCAGCTCGGCTTCGGTGCGGGCGGTCGTGGCCTCGGAGAAGCAGCGGATCCCGACGGTGAGCTCGGCGGTGTCGGGGATGACGTTGGGTGCGGTGCCGGCGTGGAACTGGCCGACGGTGAGGATGACCGGGTCGAAGGCGTCGAAGCGGCGGGTCGCGTACTCCTGCAGCTGGCCCACCAGCATCGCGCCGGCCTGGATCGGATCGCGGCCGGTGTGCGGGCGCGAAGCGTGCCCGCCCTTGCCGCGAACGGTGATGTGCATGATCGAGAACGCCGACATGTACGAACCCGGCCGGCAGTACAGATGGCCGAGCGGCTGATCAGCGGAGACGTGCACGCCGAAGGCGGCGATGACCGGCACGCCGGCGGCGTCGAGGACCCCTTCGCGCAGCATGTGACCGGCGCCGTCGTAGCCCTCTTCGCCGGGCTGGAACATGAAGATGACGTCGCCTGCCAGTTCGTCGCGGACGTCGTGGAGCAGCCGCAGCGCACCGTACAGCCCGGTCGTGTGCAGATCGTGGCCGCAGGCGTGCATCGCGCCGTTGGTGGCCGCGAACTCGAAGCCGGTCGCCTCGGTCACCGGCAGGGCGTCCATGTCCCCGCGCAGCAGCACCGCCACCGGGTTCTCAGGATCGCGCTTGCCGCCGCGCAGCACGACCGTCAGCGAGGTCAGCGACTGGCCGTAGGTGACCTCGACGTCGAGGCCGTCGAGCCCGGCTGCGACCCGGGCCTGGGTCTTGGGCAGGTCGAGGCCGAGTTCGGGTTCGCGGTGCAGGTCGCGGCGCAGGCGCTGGAGTTCGGGCAGGAGCGCGGTGGCCGCGGCGGCGCTGATGACTGACATACTCCCAGCCTAACCCCGCCGCACCCGCGATCCGGAAGCGATGTCAGTGCCTCCCGATAGCCTGGAACCACGACGAAATCAGCAGCCGCCCGGCGGCTGCACCCTCACAAGGAGGTGAGTGGAATGGACCCCGATGACGACCCGCAGCTGGCCGTCGAGGTGCCGGCGAGTCCGGTGTCGCTGCTGGCTGATCATGTGGCCGCCTACAACCGGCAGCTGGGCCGCTATGAGGCGGTGCAGATGTACGGGCTGGCGCAGCTGGCCTTCGCGGTGCTCAACATCGACGACCGGCTCGCAACACTGCCGCTGCAGCATCGGCCGGCCGATCCACCGGATCCAGGCGGGCCACCCGGCCTCGCGGCGGTGGGCCCCGGTCCCGAGGTGGTGGATTCCGGTCCCGCTGCGGTGGATTCCGGTCCCGAGGTGGTGGCGTCTGCCCCGGCGTTCGACCCTGCGCGCATGGTCGGGTTCGTGCCCGCGATGCCTGGGGTCACCGCGCCCGAGGCGGTGCTCCCCTCCCCTGGGGATGTCGCCGCAGGTCTGCGGCAGGTGCGTTTCAGCGGCTCGCTCATGTCGTGGTTCTGCGCCAACGACCGGGCGGAGAACGCGATCCGCGTCGTGGTCTCGACGATGCACGACTGCTCGCTGCAGAAGGCCTACACTCTGGTCTCACGGGCGCTCGTGGCCTTCGTCGGGCTGCCGCGGCTGACGGCGCTCGTGCTGCGCGGCCAGGTGCCGTTCGAACGGCTGGACTACACCGCCCGCAAGAGCAGTGATCTCACTCTCGCCCAGCTGGAGGAGATGGACGGGTCGGTCTCTGCGATCCCGGCGCATCGACCGATGCGCGAGGTGCGCCGGCATGTCGATCTGGAGCTGGCGACGATCGTGCCTGAGGACGACGCGGCTGAGCAGATCCACGAGCAGCGGGCGGTGCTCTTCGAAGCGCTGCCCGATGGCAGTGCGACGCTGACGCTGCGCGGGCCGCTGGCTCCGCTGACGGCGCTGTACAAGCGCACACTTGCCTGCGCCCGCGGGGTTGTGCGGCAGCAGCTCGATGCCTTCGGTCTCCACCGCGGTGACACGTCAGGCGGCGACGCAGCGGACCATGACGCGGAGTTCAGGCTGGTCGAGGATCGCACGATCCCGCAGGCGATGTTCGACATGCTCACCGGGATGGCGCCCGCCACCCAGCTGCGTGTCGCACACGGCGACGGCGGGACGCAGCTGCTGGAGGTGTCGTGCCCGACGAGTGCCGAGTGGCTGCGCCGGCAGGCGACAGTCAACGTCACCGTGCCGGTGCTGACGCTGCTCGGGCGGGCGGAGCTGCCCGGTTCGCTGGAGGGCCAGCATCCGATTCCAGCGGTGACGGCCCGTCAGTTCGCGGCCGAGTCCTCGACGCTGTACCGGCTGCTGACCGATCCGCTCACCGGTGAGGTGCTCGACGAACCAGCGCAGAAGTATGCGGTGCCGAGGGCGGTGCGCACGACAGTGCAGGCGGCATGGGCGTGGTGCACGGCGCCAGGCTGCAGCCGCCGGGCGACAACGGCGGAGACCGATCACATCGAGTCGTTCAACCACCGCGACCCGTCAGCTGGCGGGCTGACGCAGGTGGGCAACATGCAGCCGCTGTGCAAAACCCATCACGACCTGAAGACGCGCGGGCATCTGCGTGTGATCAAGGGCGAGGATGGTGTGCTGCGGTGGACGATGATGTTCGGTCTCACCGGGCAGACGCGCAAGCCCCGCAATCCGGTCGAACAGCGGCAGGCGCGAATCATCGGCGAGGCACTGCCTGAGCCGATGCGCACCCTGCTGCGCGATGACGCCGCGCCCGGTTCGCGCTGGACGACGACCCCACCGGCCGAGGCCGCTCGAGCAGCCGCGGCGCTGGCCACGCCCTCACCGGCAGAGCCTGATGAGGTGTATCTCGACACCGCGACCGAGCTGGCCCAGCACTACCTGGGCCTGGCACGGGCCGACGAACTCAGCGACGCCGCCCGGCGCGAAGCGCTGCGGCAGGACGCACAGGAAGAGGGAACGCAAGAGGAGGGAACGCAGGACGACGGCCTTTCAGGGAAGAACCCCGGGAACTCGGCTGGCGCCGACGCTCCCCCGTTCTGACCGGTCAGCCCAGCCAGCCTAGCGCTTCTGCTTCTTCTCGCCCTGCCGCTGCTTCTCAGCCTGCCGCTGTTTTTCGTCCTGCCGCTGCTTTTCAGCTTTCCGCTGCTTTCGCCGCTCTTCCAACGCGGCGAGCGCCTCCGGACTGCCCGGCAACAGCGGGGGCGGTTGATCGACCGGTGGTGACAGCGGTGCACCTGACCCTTCGACGATGACATAGGTCATCGTCACTCGGGCATCATGGGTGATCGACAGGTGGATGCTCTCCCCGCCGATCTTCCGAAAATGCTCGAGCACCGGCCCGGAGAGCCGGAACGACGGCGCACCCGAAGGCGCAGAGACGACTTCGGCGTGCTGCCATTCGATGATCCCCGGATACTGCATCGCCTTGACGAGTGCTTCCTTCGCGGAGAACCGTGCGGCCAGCGACTCCGGTGTGCGCAGCTTGCCGTTGCGTTTGAGCTGCTCGGCAGGGGTCAGCAGCCGGTCGAGCAGCTCCGGCACCCGCTCGATGTGCTCAGCGAAGCGCGGCAGATCGGCGATGTCGAGGCCGATTCCGATGATCCCCATAGCGCCTACCAGGCTTACTCGACGGTGACGGACTTGGCGAGGTTGCGCGGCTGGTCGACGTCGAGGCCCTTCATCGTCGCCAGTTCCATAGCGAAGAACTGCAGCGGAATCGTCGTCAGCAGCGGCGCGAGCAGTGTCGGGGTCTGCGGGACGTAGAACACCTCGGAGGCGTACTCCTTCACAGCCTCGTCGCCCTCTTCGGCGATGACGATCGTGTTCGCTCCGCGGGCACGGACCTCCTGGATGTTGGAGATGACCTTCGCGTGCAGCGAATCGCGGCCCTCCCTGCTCGGCACGATGATGAAGACGAGCTGCCCGTCCTCGATGAGGGCGATCGGCCCGTGCTTGAGCTCACCGGCGGCAAAGCCCTCAGCGTGGATGTAGGCGAGCTCCTTGAGCTTGAGCGCACCTTCGAGCGCAACCGGATAGCCGACGTGCCGGCCGAGGAACAGCACCGACTGAGTGTTCTGCACGCTGCGGGCAAGCTGCTCGACCTGCTCTTTGAGCTGGAGGACCTTTTCGATCTTCTCCGGGATCTGCTGGAGCTCATCGAGGATGACGCGGACCTCATCGGTGAACTTGTTGCCACGCAGCTGCGCCAGGTACAGGCCCAGCAGGTAGCAGGCGACGATCTGGGACAGGAACGCCTTCGTCGAGGCGACCGCCACCTCGGGACCGGCGTGCGTGTAGAGCGCCGCATCGGATTCGCGCGGGATCGTCGAGCCGTAGGTGTTGCAGATCGCGACGACCTTCGCGCCCTGCTGGCGGGCGTGGCGCACAGCCATGATCGTGTCCATCGTCTCGCCGGACTGCGACACGGCAACAACAAGGGTCTTCTCGTTGACGACCGGGTCGCGGTAGCGGAACTCGTGGGCGAGTTCGACCTCGACGGGGATGCGGCACCAGTGCTCGATCGTGTACTTGGCGACCTGGCCGGCGTAGGCGGCGGTGCCGCAGGCGATGACGATCATCTTGTCGATCGACTTGAGGATCGTCTCATCGACGTGGATCTCGTCAAGGGTCAGCTTGCCGTCGGCATCCATCCGGCCGAGCAGCGTGTCGGCCACGGCCTGCGGCTGGTCGTGGATCTCCTTGTCCATGAAGGAGGCGAAGCCGCCCTTCTCGGCAGCGGCGGTGTCCCAGTCGACGTTGAAGCTCGTGCCCTCGACCGGGCTGCCCTCGGCATCGATGATGTCGACCGAGTCCGGAGTGATCGTAACGATCTCGTCCTGGCCGATCTCAACAGCCTTGCGGGTGTGGTCGATGAACGCGGCGACATCGGAGCCGAGGAAGTTCTCCCCCTCGCCGAGCCCGATGACCAGCGGCGAGTTGCGGCGGGCGGCCACGACGGTGCCCGGCTGGTCGGCGTGCACGGCCAGCAGCGTGAAGGCTCCTTCGAGCTCGCCTGCGGTCAGGCGCATCGCCTCGGTCAGGTCCTTGGTCGCGGCGTAGTTCTTCGCCAGCTGGTGGCCGGCGACCTCGGTGTCCGTCTCGGAGAGGAACTCGACACCATCGGCCTGCAGCTCAGCCTTGAGCGAGGCGAAGTTCTCGATGATGCCGTTGTGGATGACCGCCAGCTGACCGCCGTCGGCCAGATGCGGGTGGGCGTTGAGATCGGTCGGCCCGCCGTGGGTGGCCCACCGGGTGTGGCCGATGCCGGTCATCGCCGCCGGCAGCGGGCGGGCTTCGAGCTCATCGGTCAGAGCCGAGAGCTTGCCGGCCTTCTTCGCACTGGCGACCTGCCCCTCATCGGTGACGAGCGCGACGCCGGCTGAGTCGTAGCCGCGGTATTCGAGTCGCTTGAGGCCGCCGAGCACGACGTCAAGGGCGCTGTGGCCTGCTGCTTCGGGGGTTGACGATGAAACGTATCCAACAATTCCGCACATAGATTTCAGTCTAAACCCGCCAGCGCCCAGCACCTGCACGTTCGCGCCCGCCCGGCGCGTGACATCTGCGACTCTGCGTCGGCTGGTCGCTCCCGTTCCCGAGGCGGTGATTGCGCTCAGCTGAGTGCGTCGCTGACCTCGTTGGCTGCCCGCCGGCCGCTGCGGACTGCCCCGTCCATGTAGCCGTTCCATTCGGTTGCGGTTTCCGCTCCGGCCCAGTGCACAGGACCGACGGGCATACGCAGCTCGGCACCGACGTGAGTCCACAGTCCCGCTCCGAGCCGGCCCCCATAGCAGCCGCGCGTGAAGGGCTCGGCACTCCAATCACGCTGCAGCACTTCGAGCGGTTTGCGCGCATCATCACCGAAGAAGTCGGCTAGGCACTCAAGTACCCGCGCGGTGCGCTCGTCCTCCGAAAGACCAGCGAAAGCCTTCGCGTGGTGGCCTTCGACGAAGGCCACGAGTATCCCGGACTCCTCGCCGGGAATGCAGTTGTCGTAGACGAGCGCTACGTCGTGATCGAGGCTGAGCACTGTGCCCCGGAGGCCCGCATCACGCCAGAATGGGCTGGCATACCGCAGCTGGAACTTGATGACGTTCCCTCCCGGCATCTGGGAGGTGAGAACGTCCCGGTTCGGTGGCATCGGCGGGTCGTAACGCAACCGTCCCGCCAACGTCGGTGGCAGCGTGACGATCGCCCGGCGGGCATGCACATCACCTGTCGCAGTGTGGACAGTGACGGCCTCGTCGCCGTACGTCAGCCCCGTGACCTCGGTGCTGAGCTGGACACGTCCTCCCAGCCGGCTGGCCAGACGTTCGGAGATCTGGTGTGTGCCGCCGCGCACTCGCGCCTCCTGCGCCCCCCCGATCGTCGCCATCATGCGATGCAGCCCACCGCCAGCGGCAAGGTAGAAGAGACAGTGCAGCGCGGAATACTCCTCGGATTCGGCTGCGAAGATCGTTGCGAGAAGCACGTCGAGCACGTTTCGAACTTCAGGCGTTGGGACGTTCTCCGTCAGCCATTGCTGTGCTGTCATGCGATCCAGCTCCATGGCTCTGTTCGACAGCCATGGTCGCTCGATGTCGATACCAGCGCAGGTGCGGTCAATGATGTCCACGGTGGACTGGAACTCAGCGGCCAGTTCGTCGGTCAGTCCGATCGCGTCGTCGTCGCTGGAGTGGATCTGTCCTCCGATCGCCAGGAGCGTCTTGCCTTCGTCGTAGACCGTGAACGTCTCCAAACCGAGGTCGTCGATCAGCTCCAGTACGGCGTCCTGAGTCGGCCCGACCCATTGCCCGCCGAGCTCGATCGAGAGCCCGCCTGAGAATGTTCCGTTCTCGTTTCGGCCGGCGACCCGGTCTCGGGCTTCGAGCACAATGACGTCATATCCAGCCTCCACGAGCTGTGTCGCAGCGGTGAGGCCGGAAAGCCCAGCGCCAACGACCACCACGTCGTGGTCCGGCGCGACGTTCTGCGTCTTCATAATCTCTGTCTCCGATCTTTGAGATGCCCATTGCATATGCCCTGAGCGAAAGTCCTGGGGAGGTGTCTCAGCTGCACAGGTCTTCGGGAGAGAGACCCAGGCTCTCTCCAATTGCCTTTGCCAGTTGACGTCGCAGAGCCTCGCGGTCGCGGTACTGGACGAGACCATGCGCGTTGAGGCCATCCGCCACCGCAATGATGTGCCACGCGGTGGCGTCCGGATCTCTGCATTCAACTTCACCGGCATCGACGGCGGCTTCGATCAGCTGTTGGATGAATGCTTGCCACGCGTCCATATGCGCACGCACTTCTGCGGCGATGGGCAATACCCGTAGGCCATAACTCCACGCGTCGAGCCAGAGTGCTGAGGCCCCTTCGCGGCCCGCTCTCGTGAGCAGCTCGGTCAGCAGCCGCAGCCGGTTGCGCGTGCTCGTCTCTGCCTCCACCAACTCGCGAAAATCTTCCAGCTCGGCGGTCAGCACGCGACCGACGGTTTCGGCCCGCAGAACATCCATCGAATCCACGTAGTGGGCGATGAGCCCCGGCACCACACCCATCCGCTGGGCCAGCGAGCGCACCGTGACCGCAGCAAGACCGTCAGACACCGCAATGGCATCAGCTGCCTCGCGCATCTCCGCGCGACGCTCTTCAGCAGTCTTGCGCACTCGTGGCCCTGCCATCTCTTGACACCGTCCCAATCCGTTGCCTAGGTTGTGACACACGCCATATTGGTCACCTGACCAATATGACTGCTCCCGCTTGACGCGTCAACCCGACGACCACTGTTCACACCGACGTCGAAGCTGGTGCAACGAAGCACCGCACTCGAGAGGAACCCTCCGCATGACACCTGAGAGCACCACCATCCACAGTCCTACACTGCGCCGCTCGCTTGGCATTCCGACTCTTGTCATGTTCGGCCTTTCGTACATGGTGCCGATGACGGTCTTCACCACGTACGGCATCGTCAACGAGATCACCGAGGGCCATCTGTCACTGGCGTACGCGGTGACCTTGAGCGCCATGTTCTTCACAGCGGTGAGCTATGCCGTGCTCAGTCGTGAAGTTCCTGCCGCTGGCGCTGCCTACGATTACGCTCGCGCTGGCTTCGGCGGCCATATCGGCTTCATGACCGGCTGGGTCATCATGGTCGACTACATCCTCCTGCCGATGCTCAACTACCTGCTCATCGGTCTCTACCTCCACGAACAGTTCCCCGCCGTCCCCGCCTGGGTGTTCTCGATGGCAGCTCTCCTGCTCGTCCTCATCCTCAACGTCGTCGGCATCAACGCCGTCAAGCACGCCAATGTTGTGCTCGTGTCGCTGCAAGTGCTCTTCTTCATCATCTTCGCCGTCATGGCGGTGCGGTCCTTCGACCCGAACGTCAGCCTTCTCGATCCATTCATCGGCGGGGATATCGACGCATCTCTCATCATGGCGGGCGCGGCGATCCTATGCCTGTCCTTCCTCGGGTTCGACGCAGTCTCCACGATGTCGGAAGAAGCTAAGGAGCCACGGCGGACTGTGCCCGTTGCCGTCATTCTCACAACTCTGGCAGGCGGAGGGATCTTCATCGCAATCTCCTGGCTGGCGCACATGGCCCATCCGGACTTCATCACGGGAGAAGGCGCCGATACCGCAGCCCTGGCCATGCTCATGCACATCGGCGGCAACCTGCTCGTCGCGCTCTTCCTGGCTGCGTATGTCACTGGCGCCCTCGGCTCGGCCCTCGCCTCCCAGGCAAGCGTCTCGCGGATCCTTTACAGCATGGGCCGCGACGGCGTGCTGCCGCGTCGCATCTTCGGTGTCCTGAGCGAGCGGTTCCGCACTCCAGTCGGAGCGATTCTCGCCGTCGCCGTCATTTCAGTCTCAGCAGTCTTCGCCAGCGTCGATTTTGTCGCCTCCATCGTGAGCTTCGGCGCGCTCACTGCCTTCACCGTCGTCAACCTGGCCGTCATCTCAATCTTCCTTGTGCAGAAACGTCACCGAGGAGCACCGTCGATTCTTCTCTACGGTCTCGTGCCGGTCATCGGTTTCGGCCTGACATTGTGGCTGTGGACGAGTCTTTCGGGCTCAACGCTGTTCTTCGGCTTGCTTTGGGTCGCACTTGGCGTCGGATACTTGGCCGTCCTCACCCGCGGTTTCCGCACGCCGCCCCCATCTCTCGACCTGCGGGAGTAACCGCTTCAGCCAGACCGACAACCCCCGTTCCTGAGGCGGTGGTCACCGTTCCCGAGGCGATGGTCGCCTATCCCGATTCGGTGGGAGGGGCCTGTGCTCAGGCTTCGGGCGTGTGGCCGGGCGCGATTTCCGGGGCGGTGCTGAGGAGGTCGGGCAGCTCGGCGATCGAATCGAGGATGTGCACCCCAGGTGCCACCCGCAGCTCTTCGCCTTCACTGTCCTGGGTCTCATCACCGGTGAGCACGCCGGCGAGCAGACCGGCTCCGGCTGCCTGGCCGGCCCGCACCTCGGGCACGGTGGCGCCGGCGACGAGAACCTCATGCGGGTCATCGACCAGAGTCTGGGCCATCGCTGCGGCGACTTCAGGGGCGGCAGCGGCCACGGGATCGTCTGGGGCGGCCGCCTCTTCTATCGCGCTGGCCACCTCAGGGGTGATGAGCGCGTCGACGAAGCCCTCCGGGCTGACATTCCAGCGCAGCGAATCGAGCATCGGCTCAGCGACATCCGCAGGCAGATCGGTCATGAGAGCCACGGCGATCCCGGCCGAACGCAGCCGCGTGATCGCATCAGCAGCACCAGGCAGGGCGTGCGCCCGCGGCGGCTCCGCACTGTCCGGATCAGTCGTGCTCGTGCCGACCATCCCGAGAACTGCCAGACGGATCATCCTCACCCCTTCGCGCACCTGCTGCCTGCCGGAGAACGTCACATCAGTTTAACAGGGCACCCTGCCGGTATCGGCAGATCTGCCAGCCTCCCACCCGTCCACCCGAGGAACCGCGCCACAGCCCCTGCGGTGCTCATGCAACAATGTCGGCATGACCTCAGGCACCCATGCCCCTGACGATGATGGCAGCACCCGGATCGACAGCTTCTCGACCGCAGCCAGCCCTGCCGGATCGTCCCTCGACGCCGAACGCGAACTCGCCGGCCTGACACCGGCGCGCGCCGGTGAGGCTGAGAGCGTCGCCACTCCGTACTGGGAATTCGACCGGGCCTCCTGGTCGCTGCTGGCCGAGAACTCCGAACTGCCGCTGTCTGCCGCCGATGTCAACCGGCTGCGCGGCCTCGGCGACACCATCGACCTGGCCGAGGTCGAGACGATCTACCTGCCGCTCTCGCGCCTGCTCAACCTCTATGTCGCCGCCCGCGGCCAGAAGCACCAGCTCACCCGCGAGTTCCTCGCCCCGCTGCGCGACACCGGCAAGGATCCCGCACCCAAGCGCACCCCGTTCGTCATCGGCGTCGCCGGCTCGGTCGCCGTCGGCAAGTCGACGACCGCTCGCGTGCTGCGCGAGCTCCTCGCCCGCTGGCCCTCGACCCCGCGCGTCGAACTCATCACCACCGACGGATTCCTCTTCCCCAACGCCGAACTCGAACGCCGCGGACTCTCCGGCCGCAAGGGCTTCCCCGAGTCCTACGACCGGCGCGCCCTGCTGCGGTTCCTCTCAGCGGTCAAGTCAGGCGCTCCCGAGGTGCGGGCCCCGATCTACTCGCACCACACCTACGACATCGTCCCCGGGGCACAGGTCACCGTCCGCTCCCCCGACGTGCTCATCGTCGAGGGGCTCAACGTCCTGCAGCCCCCGCGCCCGCGCTTCGACGGCCGGGTCGGCATGTCCGTCAGCGACTACTTCGACTTCTCCGTCTTCGTCGACGCCAAGACCGCGGATGTGCGCGACTGGTACATCCACCGGTTCATGAAGCTCAAGGCCGGCGCCTTCCGCGACCCCGACTCCTACTTCCACCGCTACTCCACGCTCGGCGACGAGGAGGCTCGCTCGCTGGCCGGCGAGATCTGGGATTCGATCAACGCCCCGAACCTCGCCGAGAACGTGCTGCCCTCGCGCGGCCGAGCCGACCTCGTCATGCGCAAGGCCCGCGACCACTCGATCCGCCGCATCCGGATGCGCAAGCTGTGAACCGAGATGCGCACGCTCTGAGCTGATCTGCCCCGCCGCCAGGCGCACTCGGAGGCACCGGCCGGCCCAGCCGGTCCTGTCCGCCCGCTGGCCCGACCGGTCCTGCCGACCCCCGTTCGCAGCGAGCAGAAGCCCCGCCGGGAACAAGTGAGCGCCTGCCCGCGGTTGTACCCACTGGGCGTGCCGCTCCGGCATCCCGCCGGCACCAGCGCACACCCCTGCCCGGCCCGCACCCTTGAGGAGACTCCATGACGACACCCTCGCCCCTGGCGCTCATGCACCGCACCATGGCGTCGCAGCGCCTGCACGGCCAGGGCTCACGCTCTGGCGGGCTCTCCGCCGACATCCTCAAGCGGATCTGGCGCTTCGCGGCCGGCCACCGCCACCTGCTCATCGGCTTCATCGTCCTGTCCGTCGTCATCTCCGCCATCGGCGTCATCACCCCGGTGCTCGCCGGCCGCGTCGTCAACGCCATCACCGAGACTCAGGACATCTCCGCGATCATCACGATCGCCCTCATCATGGCCGGCCTCGCCCTGGCCGACGCCGCACTCGGCCTGGCCAGCCGCTACCTGTCCGCCCGTGCCGGCGAAGGGCTCATCTACGACCTGCGCACCGCCGTGTTCGACCACGTGCAGACGATGCCGATCGCCTTCTTCAACCGCACCCGCACCGGCGCGCTCGTCTCACGCCTCAACACCGACGTCATCGGCGCCCAGCGCGCCTTCTCCAACACCCTCTCGGGCATCGTGTCGAACTTCGTCTCGGTGCTGCTGACCGTCGCGGTCATGGTGACGGTGTCCTGGCAGGTCACCCTCATCTCGATCCTGCTGCTGCCGATCTTCTTCATCCCCGCCCGCATGTTCGCCGGCCGGCTCGCCGCCCTCCAGCACGAGGCCGCCGACTACAACGCCGCGATGTCCACCCGCATGACCGAGCGCTTCGCCGCCGGCGGTGCCACCCTCGTCAAGCTCTTCGGCAGCCCGGCCCGCGAGTCCGAGCAGTTCGCCGCCCGGGCAGCGCGGGTGCGCGACATCGGCGTCAAGACCGCGATGCTGCAGACGAGCTTCGTCACCGCCCTCACCCTCGTCTCCGCTCTCGCACTCGCCCTCGTCTACGGCCTCGGCGGCGTCCAGGCCGTGCTCGGCACCCTCAACGCCGGCGCCGTCGTGACCCTGGCGATGCTGCTCACCCGCCTCTACGGCCCGCTCACCATGCTCGCCAACGCCCGCATGGACATCATGAGCGCCGTCGTGAGCTTCGAACGCGTCTTCGAAGTCCTCGACCTCAAGCCGATGATCGCCGAGACCGCGCACCCCCGCGCCCTGCCGGCCGGGCCCTTGCAGGTGGAGTTCGAGAACGTCTCGTTCACGTATCCGTCCGCCGCCGAGGTGTCCCTTGCCAGCCTCGAAGAGGTCGCGATCCTCGACGAGCGCACCGATCACGAGGTGCTGCATGACCTCAGCTTCGAGATCTCACCCGGGCAGACGGTCGCCCTGGTCGGCAGCTCAGGTGCCGGGAAGTCGACGATCGCCTCGCTCGTCCCGCGCCTGTACGACGCCAGCGCCGGCAGCGTGCGCATCGGCGGAGTCGACGTCCGCGATCTCAGCTTCGACGACCTCAAATCCGCTGTCGGCATGGTCACCCAGGACGGGCACCTGTTCCACGAGTCGATCCGCGACAACCTCCTCATCGTCAAACCAGACGCAACAGAGGAGGAGCTGCGCTCAGCGATCTCCCGGGCCCGGCTCGATGCGGTGCTCGCCGAACTGCCCGACGGCCTCGATACGATCATCGGCGAGCGCGGCTACCGGCTCTCCGGCGGCGAGCGCCAGCGGCTGACGATCGCCCGCCTGCTGCTGGCCGCCCCGCCGGTCGTGCTGCTCGACGAGGCCACCTCCGCGCTCGACTCGACCTCGGAGGCCCACGTGCAGCACGCGCTGTCGGAGGCGATGAGCGGACGCACCGCGCTTGTCATCGCCCACCGGCTGTCCACCGTGCGCGGAGCCGATGCGATCCTCGTCGTCGAAGACGGCCGGATCGTCGAACGCGGCACGCACAGCCAGCTGCTGGCCGCCGGCGGCCGCTACGCTGAGCTGTACCGCACCCAGTTCGCCGACCAGGAATGAGACATGAGCGCCGAGACCGCCAGCACGAGCAGCTCGAGTGACTCGCGCCTCGATACCGCAGCAGCTCCGGCGACCTTAGCGGCGCTGGCCGAGGCGCAGGGCGTCGACTTCCCGCTGCACACGCCGCGGCTGAGTCTGAGCCTGCTGGCGTCGTCCGATGCTGACGGTCTGTGGTCCTACTGGCAGTTGCCGGAGACATCGGAGTGGACGTCCTCACGACCGGCCAGTGCCAAGGAGCTCATGTCCGAGCGGCTGGCTGCCGGCAACACGCTCGCTGTGCGCCGCCGAGGCGAGGCGGGCAGCGAACCCACCTCGGCTCCGGTCCTCGGTGAGGTGCTGGTGAAGTTGCAGGACGCCTGGTCCCATCCCGAGGTCGCACACCTGGCCCGCGGAGCCCAGGCCGAGATCGGATACGCCTTCCACCCCGATGCCACCGGGCACGGGTTCGCCTACGAGGCGGTCACTGCCGTCCTCGATCTCATCGTCGACCTCGGCATCCGCCGCATCGAGGCATTCTGTATGGCCGGCAACACCGCCTCCTGGCGGCTGCTCGACCGGCTGGGCCTGCGCCGCGAAGGCACCTACATCGCGGAGTCCCTGCACCGCGACCGCGGCTGGGTGGATGCCTACTCGTATGCGATCCTCGCCGCCGAATGGCAGGCCGAGCGCAGCTGATCAGCGCACGTCGCGCTGGCGCGGCCCCAGCGGCAGCCGGGCGATGATCGCGAACAGGATGCCGGCGGGGATGCAGATGAGCAGCAGTGAGATGAACACGTACAGCGCCGAGGGCATCCACACGACGCTGACCATGTAGACGACGACGGGAAAAGCCAGCGCCAGGAACAGCGCGGTGATGAGGGTGCCTTTGAGCCCTCCGGCCGGCTTCTTCCAGCGCACTGCGCCGATCGCGAAGTTCGCCAGCGCCGCAACCATGCCCAGCAGCAGGAATGAGCTCATCAGCTCACCGAAGATCCACGCGAGTCCACCGGCTGGCCGGCTCGCCTGCACCGCAGCCGAGGCGCCGGTGACCAGCAGCGTGACGAGGGCTGTCGAGCCGGCGGCGACGACACCGGCACGCACCGGCCGGCTCTCGACGGTGAGGAAGGGCAGACGGCGGGAGGTGCTGGGAACGCGGGCGTGAGAGCTGCGATCGGGCTGGTCTGCAGACCCGGAATCAGGAGGGGTGGGTGCCATATCTCTACGGTATAACGTGCGAGCAGCCAAAAGACCCGCGGGCGACATGGCGGCTGAACTAGGCCGAGCTATAACACCTCAGCGTTAGAGTACTTTAGTGCTTGTCTACCGGATCCCGGCGGCAGCTCGCTGACCAGGCAGAACACTCGGATCACAGCACGTTTCGCAGCTAGAACAATTTTACAGCTGCTTCAACTGGTCCCACCTGCACACCTCGTTCCGGCCCTACCGTCTCACCTGTAACGATCACATCTCATCCCCCACCGTTCGCTCAGCTTCCATGCAGATGCATCACATCTGTGCCCATAATGGAAGGCACGCACAGCAGCATCGACGGCGATGAAGAGATGACGACTATGACGAGATCCCCAGCACGTGCACCACGCCTGCGCCGCCTGGCCCAGGCGACGACCGCCTCGGCGGCGGTCGCGATCCTCGCTGTCATCAGCGGCTGCTCGCGTCAGAGCGTCGACCTCGGCACCGCCGACTCCGACGACGTCATCGTCGCCTCGATCTCCGGTGAGCCCGACCAGCTCGACCCGCACTCCACGACCTCCTACTTCGCCTTCGAGGTCCTCGAGAACGTCTACGACACCCTCGTCGAACCCGATGAGGAGTTCAACATGCAGCCGGCACTCGCGGAATCCTGGGAGGTCAGCGACGACGAGCTGACGTGGACGTTCCACCTGCGCGAGGGCGTCACCTTCCACGACGGCTCCGACTTCACCGCCGACGACGTCGTCTACTCCTACCGGCGGATCATCGACGGCGAACTCGCCAACGCCTGGAAACTCACGATGCTCACGGACGTGCGCGCCGTCGACGACCACACCGTCGAGATCGACGTCGACGCCCCCAGCCCCACCCTGCTCTCAGCGCTCGGCGGGTTCAAGGGCGTGGCGATCGTCGAGGAGGACAACGCCGAATCCGGTGACATCACCACCGAGCCGATCGGCACCGGCCCGTTCGCCGTCGACTCCGCCCGGCCCGGCGACTCCGTGACGCTCAAGGCCAATGAGGACTATTGGGGCGGGGCACCCGAGGTCGCCGGCGTGCAGTTCCGCTACATCACCGAACACAACACGGCCGTGGCCGCACTGCGCTCCGGGGAGATCGACTGGACCGATTCGATCCCTCCGCAGCAGTTCGGCACGCTGGACAAGGACCAGTCGCTGCACATCGAATCGGTCATTTCCAACGACTACTGGTACGTGGCGATGAACGAGGCGAAGGAGCCCTTCGACGACCCGCAGGTCCGCCAGGCCATCGCCTACGCCGTCGACCGCGACTCGATCGCCCAGGCCACCGGCTTCGGCACCTCGGAGGTCAACCAGACCGCGATCCCGGGATCGAGCCCATGGGCGTATAACTACGCGCCCTTCGAACGCGACACCGACAAGGCCCAGCAGCTGCTCGACGAGGCCGGTGTGTCCGACCTGTCGATGGAGCTGATGGTCACCAACGAGTACCCCGAGACCGTCACCGCCGCCCAGGTCATCGCCGACAACCTCTCCGACGTCGGCATCTCCGTGTCGATCACCACCCTTGACTTCGGCTCCTGGCTCGACCGGCAGGGCCAGGGCGACTTCGATGCGCTCATGCTCGGCTGGCTGGGCAACATCGACCCCGATGACTACTACTACGCCCAGCACCACTCCGAGGGCCCGTCGAACTCGCAGGGCTACTCGAACCCCGAAGTCGACAAGCTCCTCGACGCCGGCCGCGTCGAGATGGACGAGGGCAAGCGGCACGAACTCTACGAGCAGGCCGCCAAGCACATCGTCGACGACGTCTCCTACCTGTACCTGTACAACCCGGCGGTCATCCAGGCCCACACCTCGCGCCTGGAGGGCTACACGATCCGCTCGGATCGGGCCGTGCGGTTCCGCGACGCGAAGCTGACAGAGGACTGATGGGCATGAGCGATCCGAACACCCACGGCAGCAGCACCGCTCCCGAGGCGCCGGACCGGTCTGAAGACACCTCGCGTTCTGCAGATGCCAACCGGTCCAGCCAGGCCGAGCAGACGCAGCAGGCGGGTTTCTTCACCCGGCATCCGCTGCTGACGTTCATCCTGCGCCGCATCCTGCTGACCTTCGTCACCCTGCTCGGTGTCATCGTCGTCGTGTTCTTCCTCATCCAGCTCGTGCCCGGCGACCCGGTGCGCATCGCCCTGGGCACCCGCTACACCGATGAGGCCTACCAGGCCCTGCAGCAGGCCTCCGGGCTGGACAAGCCGCTCATCGTCCAGTTCTTCTCCTACATCGGCAGCGCGCTGATCGGCGATCTGGGGGTCAGCTTCCGCAACGGCGAACCGGTCATGATGCTGCTGCTCGAACGCCTGCCCGCAACGATCTCCCTGGCCCTGTGCGCGATCTTCGTCGCGCTGCTCATCGCGATCCCGCTCGGCACCATCGCCGGGCTGCGCGAAGGCGGCGTCATCGACTCGATCGTCCGCGTCATCAGCCAGTTCGGCGTGTCCATCCCGGACTTCTGGATGGGCATGATGCTCATCAGCGTCTTCGCCCTCGGCTTCGGCTGGCCCTCCTCCGGGTACACGCCGCTGACCGAGGACCCGATCGGCTGGGCCACGCACATGGTGCTGCCGGCGATCACCGCCGGCGTCGTCTCCGCGGCGATCCTCACCCGGTTCATCCGCACCGCCGTCATCGACGTCTCACACGCCACCTTCGTGCGCACCGCCACCTCGAAGGGCCTGAAGCACTGGACGGTGCTGACCAAGCACATCGGCCGCAACGCCCTCATCCCGGTGCTGACGATCTCCGGCATCCAGCTGGCCACCCTGCTCGGCGGCGTCATCGTCGTCGAGGTCGTCTTCGCCTACCCGGGCCTCGGCCGGCTCATCTACGACGCCGTCGCCGCCCGCGACTACCCGCTGCTGCAGGGCGCGATCCTCCTCATCGCGTTCATCTTCCTCACCATCAACCTGCTCGTCGACGTGCTCTACGCCATCATCGACCCGAGGATCCGGATCTCATGAGTGCAGAAAAGCCGACCCGGCAGAACCCAGACACCGCCGCCCAGGGCAGCCACGCCGCCGGCAGCGCCAGCCGCCCCAGCACCGACACCAGCACCACCAACACGGACGCCGTCGCCAAGAGCACAGACACCAGCGCCACGAAGAACACCCGCGCCTCGACGCTGTCGCTGCTCATGACGAACCCGACAGCCGTGTTCGGGCTCATCGTCCTCGCCGTCATCGTCGTCCTCGCGCTCTTCGGGCAGTGGATCGCCCCGTACGGTGCCAACGACATCGACGTCCCGCGCGCCCTGCAGGCACCGAGTGGCGCCCACTGGTTCGGCACCGACGAGCTCGGCCGCGATGTCCTCTCCCGCGTCGTCATCGCCGCAGCCACCTCGCTCAAGGTCGCACTCATCTCCGTCGGCATCGCACTTGTCGTCGGCGTCGGCGTCGGTGTGCTGTCGGGCTACCTCGGCGGGGTCATCGACTCGATCCTCATGCGCATCGTCGACGTCGCCTTCTCCTTCCCCGTTCTGCTGCTGGCCCTGGCGATCGTCGCGATCCTCGGCCACGGCATCGGCTCGGCGATGATCGCCATCGGCATCGTCTACATCCCGATCTTCGCCCGCGTCGCGCGCGCCTCGACCCTGTCCGTCCGCCAGGAGCCCTACGTCCAGGCCGCCCGCACCATGGGTGTGTCGTCCGGCCGGATCGTGTTCAGCCATGTGCTGCCGAACATCTCCGGGCCCGTCATCGTGCAGACCTCGCTGTCGCTGGCGTTCGCGATCCTGACCGAAGCCGCCCTGTCGTTCCTCGGCCTCGGCGTCCAACCGCCGGAGCCCTCGTGGGGCAAGATGCTCTTCGACGCGCAGGGCTTCATGGCCGACGCCTGGTGGATGGCGGTCTTCCCCGGCCTGGCGATCTTCGTCGTCGTGCTCGCCTTCAACCTGCTCGGCGACGGCCTGCGCGACGTCCTCGACCCCCGCCAGCGCACCATCATGCAGAACCGGAGGAAGAAGTGAGCGACATCCCTGCTGATCAGGCTCCCGCTCCCGAGGCGGCGGGCACCGGCCGTGGTCCCGCGCCTGAGGCGCCGGTCCTGGAGGTCTCGGATCTCACCGTCGGCGTGGGCCGCAACGACATCGTCCACGGCGTCGACTTCGCCGTCGCCAAGGGCCGGACGCTGGGCATCGTCGGCGAATCCGGTTCCGGCAAGTCACTGTCCGTGCTCTCGGCCACCGGTCTGTTCGAAGCCCCCGGCGGCTACGTGCACGGCTCCTCGACACTCGACGGCGAGCAGATCGTCGGGGCACCGGCCGGGCTGCTGCGCAGCATCCACGGCCGCCGCATCGGGTTCGTCTTCCAGGATCCGTCGACGAGCCTCAACCCGCTCATGACCTTGGAGGCCCAGCTGGCCGAAGGCCCGATGAAGCACCTCGGCATCTCCGCTGCCGAGGCTCGCGAACGGTCGCTGACGCTGCTGACCGAACTCGGGCTGCCCGATCCCGAGCTGCGACTGGGCTACTATCCGCATCAGCTCTCCGGAGGGCAGAAGCAGCGCGTCATGATCGCTGTGGCTCTCGCGTGTGAGCCCGACGTGCTCATCGCCGATGAGCCGACCACCGCCCTCGATGTCACCACGCAGGCCGGGATCATCGACCTCGTCGCAGGTCTCCAGCGCTCCCGGGACATGGCCGTCATCTGGATCAGCCACGACCTCGGGGTGATCGGCCAGATCGCCGATGACATCGTCGTCATGCGCGCAGGCGAGATCGTCGAACGCGGCAGCGTCGCCGACATCTTCGAACGTCCGCAGCACGAGTACACGAAGACGCTGCTGGCTGCCCGCCCGCTGCTGCGCACCCAGCAGGACGCAGGCGCTGCGGACACGCACGCCGACCGGGAGGAGACGGGTGAGCCGCTGCTGCGGATCGAGGATCTGACGGTGGATTTCGAGGTCTCCTCCCCCACCGGCAAACGCACCATCACCGCCGTCAAGGATGTCAGCCTCGACGTCTACCACGGCCGCACGCTCGGCATCGTCGGCGAATCCGGTTCGGGCAAGTCGACGATCGCCAATGTGCTCACCGGTGTCGTCGAACCGGCCTCCGGTGATGCGCGGATGAGCGGCGACCCGGTGCTCGCGCTCACAGGTGCCGATCTCAAGACGATGCAGCGGCGCATTGCGATGGTCTTCCAGGATCCGTTCGCCGCGCTCGACCCGCGGATGACGGTGCAGCGTTCGATCGCCGAACCGCTCATGGCGCACAATCTCGTGCCGCGGCGGCAGCGCCGGCAGCGCTGTGCCAAGCTGCTCGACCAGGTCGGTCTGGATGCGTCGTTCATCGAACGCTATCCGCATGAGCTCTCCGGCGGGCAGCGGCAGCGCGTGTGCATCGCCCGCGCCCTGGCCGTCGACCCCGAGCTGCTCATCCTCGATGAGTCGACCGCCTCGCTCGATGTTTCGATCCAGGCGCAGGTCCTCGATCTGCTCGCTGAGCTGCAGGACGAGCACGGCTTCGGCTACATCTTCATCGGCCACGACCTGGCTGTCGTCGAGCAGGTCAGCGACACGGTGGCAGTGATGAAGGACGGTGAGGTCGTCGAATACGGCACCGCCGAACAGATCCTGCGCGACCCGCAGACCGACTACACCCGTCAGCTCATCGACGCCGTCCCACCGGCCGAGCCGGCGCGCGCCTGACCCCACGGAGCTCTCTCCCAGAGAACCGGTGTTACTGCCTTACGGATGCAGCTGGCTAGATCCGGCCCGCCCGCCAGGCTACGGTCTTCCCAACCGTCTTCCGGCGATCGTCAATTGCGCAGCGCGGCTGCAGGCTGAATGCGTCCGGCCCGCCACGCGGGGATGAACCCGGCCAGCGCAGACACCACAATCGCGGCCATGGGAACCACGATGATGTGCAGCGGAGACACTACGGGAACCCAGCCCTGCACCAGGCTGACGAGCAGCACAATGGCGGTGCCCAGGATGGTTCCTATGAGCCCCGCGGCTACCCCGAGGAGCGCAGACTCGAAGAGAATCTGTTTCAGCAGGTCGCGCGGCCGTCCCCCGATCGCGCGGCGCAGCCCGAGCTCACCCGTCCGCGCTGAAACTCCGATGGTGCCGGTGATGGCAATGGATGCTGCACCGATTACAGAGGCGAGTGCCGCTACACCGATGCCCAGATTGACGAGGAGTGAATCCACCGAGCGTCGGTTGGCTTCGGTCTCACTCGGAGGGGTGACGCGAAGCGCATCCGGTGTGGTGGGGAAGACTGCTGTGGGCATCGCCTCGGCAACATTGGCCGCTGCGCCCGGAGCGACAGTCACCAGCATCGAGGCTCCATCCTGCGGTGGCCCGAAGTGCTTGAGCGCGGTCTCTGCTGGTACGATCACTGCCCCGCCCAGCTGCGGCAGCCGCCCGGAGCCGTGGACGACCCCGGCGATGAGCAACGGTTTCCCACTGACGAAGATGTAGCGACTCTCGTTGCTGAGCGTCTCTTCTGAGATTCCGAGGGTCTGAGCTGCGCTTGCGCCAAGATAGGCGATATCAGCTGATCCGAGTTCGGTTCGAAACTCTGTCCCATGTACGTTCACCTCAGCCGCTTCGAACAGGCCCGGGCCTGCCACCATCACCGGTGGCGCTGTGGGTGCTGCCGAGTCGGGCAGAATCGACGTGCTGACAAGCAGAGACTGCCCGTAGCTATCAGAGAACACGCCCGCATGACGCACCCCGGACAGAGCGCGCACCCGCTCGGCAGACTGCGCTGGGAACGTCGTTCCCTGCACTGGCAGTATTCCTTCGTCAGCGGCGCCCACCGGTTGTGGCGCATCAGTGTCGACCGGACTGACATGTGCGATTACTTCGGTCGCTTTGCGCACATCGAAATCGTCTGCAACTTGAAAGCGCACTGTGGACACGAGGCTCAGCACAGAGATGACTGCAGTGACTGAGATGAGCAGTCCAACACTGCCGAGCAGAGACCGCACGGGCGTCGACATCACGGTCTTCCATGCCTCGCCCAGCAGGAGTCGGTCAATGCGCCGGTTCACAGCGCACGGCCCCATCGAAGACGACGATCGCCCTGTCCATTTGTGCGGCTACATCCTCGTCGTGTGTCACGATCACCTGAGCGCCTCCGTCCCGGTGGAGAGCCGCAAGGAGCTCAAGCACGCGGGCCGAATTACGGGAGTCCAGGTTTCCCGTCGGCTCATCCGCCATAAGCACCGAGGGTGAGTGCACAACCGCTCGGGCAATCGCCGCGCGCTGACGCTCGCCGCCGGACAGCAAACGGGCTGGCGTGTGCATCCGATGTGTGAGACCGACACTTTCAAGTGCCTGAGCTGCACGGTCGTTCCACTCGCGCTGCGGGACCTCGGTGAAGAACAGCCCGAGCTTGACGTTTTCCAGCACGCTGCGCCGATCGAGCAGATGAAAGGCTTGGAAGATGAACCCGAACGTGGAACTTCGCAGCTGCGCGCGCGTCTTTTCAGACGCGGATGCGGTCGGTTGACCGTCAACCCAGTACTCACCTGCAGACGGCACTTCGAGCAGGCCCAGGACATTGAGCAGACTCGATTTTCCTGCGCCCGAGGGTCCGATCAGCGCGATCCGTTCGCCGTAGCCTACGGTGAGATCGATGTCGGTGAGGGCATGCACCGGTGTGACACCGTCATATGTCAAGGTGATGCTTTCCGCCCGAAGCAAGGCTGCCGCCTGATCTGCTGCTGTGCGGCTGTCACTCGAAAGACGACCGAAAACGATGTCATTGAAGGACAATGGTGTCTCCTTCGACCACGCCACCGCCGGTGATCTCAGTCCACCCGCCAATTGTCTGACCGACTTCGATGTCCTTGCGTGTCGGCCCGTCCTCGGTCTGAACCGTCACGTATGAGCTTCCGTCAGGGTCTGAGCGCACGGCGGTGACCGGGACAGCCAGTACATCTCCTCTGGACGCTTCGATCTCGACTGCGATGGTCAGCGCTGTGTCTGGCGGCAGCTCATCGCTGTCCGCCGGATCGATGATGATGCGTTTGGAGCCCTCCTGTTTCGATTCGTCAATGCTCGCTACAGTGCATGCGGACGTGCCCTCGCGCGAGGACGCAGTGATGGTGCACGCCATACCGGGTCGGATCGCAGAGGCCGTTGTTTCCGGCACCTCAGAGGCGATCTGCACTCCATCAGCCACCAGCGTGAGAACGGTGGCGTCAGCTTCGAGAACTGCCCCAACTCGGGCATCGACGCTGCCGACAGTAGCTGGCAGATCCGAGATGAAGGCGAAGACGCCTTCGGGAACCCGAACGGTTTTCGTGTCACCTTGAGGCGCCGTTGCAGTTGATTTCTGTCCGGCGTCCGCGTCGTCAATTTCGCTGTCTGCATCGCTAGCTGAGTCTTCATCGCTGTAAAGAATGGACGAGTCGAGTTGACGATTCGCGAAGAGCTTCACAACTGCACGCGCCGTCGAGCTGCCGAAGACACCGTCCGAGTCGGTGACTGAAAAGCCGAGTTGCTTCAGAGCTGACTGCAACTGACCGACGTCAACACCTTTGTCGCCTTCACCGACAGATCGGTACATAGGGAACTTGCCCGGAACGGTGACGATGGGGAAGCCGCTGACCTCCGCCACGACCGTTCCAGCAGAAACCGTGTCTCCGGGTGCGACCGAAGTTCCGGTGACGACCAGCTTGCCGTCGGAGGGCAGCGAAGGCACCGCGACCTGGGTGCCGCCGGTCGCTTCTACGGTTCCCGACAGGGTCGCTTCGACAGCTAGCCTCCGCTGCTCCACTGCCGCCGTGACAACAGGTTTGGGCGGTGGTTGAGCGTCCGCTACGCGTTGCGCCGGCGACTGCGTCATGCGTAGGAGGATGAAGCCGGCCACGAGCACACCTACGATGACCAAGATGACGCTTCCAGTCAGCAGCACACGATGCCGACTGCCAGGTTCGTTATTCGAACCGCGGTCACGAAACAGACCCACAGCATCGCCTCACTCGACGGCCTTGCTCAAGTGAGCGAGTTCAGCCGCGTGCTGCTGGACAAACCTGTCCTTCGGTTCGTCCAGCGCTTCCTGCCACTGCTTCCACAGCGGCTCTGCACACGTCACCATGAGTTTGCCCGCTTCCTTCGAGTTCTCATCCGTCATCGCATCGAGGCTCGCCGCACCGAGACTGAATTGGCCCTCCCAGCCGTGCGCGGTTTCACCTGCGTCGTTCTTCCCCACGGTGGCGCCGCCAGCGATGAGGCAGTCGTTCACCGTTTGCTTCTCGGTGTTGTACCGCGGATCGTCCAGGACTTTGTCGAGCTCGTCACCCCATGCGTACTGCAGGTTCTCAAACTTCTGGTAGTCCTCGCTCTGAGGGGATGGGATCTCATCAGACCCAGCATCTGCACAATCCCACAGCACGAGATCACTGTCCTCGACCGTGGCATTGGCTTCGGGGGCGCGCCGCCAATCAAGCCCAACTTCAGTCAGCATCTTCGGCGAGGGCACGCGGAAGTCTGGAATCTGCAGATGACGCGTCGCAGCTTCATCGGCACGCGGCCACAGATCCTTGCGTCCGTTCTGCTCTAGGCAACTGCGAATTCCTTCTACCCGCCAGGAGGACAGGCGCTCACCCACCCATAGCGCATCATAGTGAGAGTCCGTTCCCGGGATCTGCACAATCGCACTTTCCACGCGTGGGTCAACACTCCCGTGGTCACTCGACCCGCTTGATCCATTCCCTGAACACCCACTGAGTAATACCGCGCAGCCGAGGAGAACACCGGCCATCAACCGCTTCTCCACGACTGCACGAAGCTCAAGACGCGATCTGTTCATTAATGCAGAACCTTCACCGTTGCGCCGTTGGTGGCCCGAATTCGATAGATGGTCCCTGGCTTCAATCCTCCAATGATCACTTTCGTTCCAACCTTGCCGTTCTTCAACTCAAGCCTGGCGGAGGCCGTCTTCCAACTATTCCCTGACTTGTATTCGCCAAAGTAAACCGATTTTGAAACCTTCTTAGCCTTCACTTCAGTAAGATTAACGTCTTTACATTTGGTGCTCGGCTTAACATGTTGGTGTTTGAGCTCTGTCCAGAAGCTGTGACAAGGACCAGCAGCCGCAACTGGCTGGGCCGCTGCGATCCCCCCGCCAAGTGCGACGGCGAGAACTGCCGCCAAGGAGGCAGCCTTCGCTGACTTCATTATAAATGCCCCTTACTACATGAGACGACACGCCACTCTAGTGCGATGACGCTGAGAACATGGTCCCAAAACACCCAGTGCTCATGGAATACGTTGTCTGACGTATGTTCTCAATTCCGGTTACGGCGGGAAGGGCAGTTGCCGAGGACTCGTTGCACCCCTCCCCTCAACTCATTGAGCAGGATCGAGAATGCTCGACCGCACACACAGCTGTGGCCCGCCAGCGCATAGCTCACCAGGAGCTGTCTGGTGGGGTGCCGTCGGGCACGCGCCCAGACGATGCCCCCGTTCAACACGATCGAGCGTCCCGGCCCACCAGTGAACGGTTCATCGGGCTAAGTCTGTCTTGAGTAGACAGCATCCGCCCACCTGCGCCACCTTCGTAGGTAGCCACCGGCTCGGTGCGCTACCCGGTTCTGAACGAGAGTCTCGCCTACCCGTTCCGTTCTGCCGGCGGATTCAGGGACTGCTACAGAATCGGAACAGACAAGACTTAACGGAAAGCTCACAGTGCCCCAGGGTCTGAAGAACAGCAATCCGTGAGTCGATCACAGACGATGCAGAGCGCTGAACCGAGCAACATCTGCGTACGGCGGAGAAAGGAGACGTCCTCGCGATTCTTGACAGTCAGGACCTTTTGCAAGACAGAAGTCTGCACTTGCGCGCCCGCGACTGCACAAGAGAGCGAGACCCTCACTCCCGCACTCAAGCGCACATTCGATTCCGAAGATGACATCCACGACGAGATCGTCGCGACGAACGCAACCGAAGCCATAGGGAACCGCGTATCATCTCACCATGGACCCAGTGAATCGCAAGAATGGAGGCCCCAGCAACGCGCGGGTCGCGCTATTGAGGAACCTGTCCGGAGACAGATTCATCGATCCGGCTGTCAGACTCAGTAGCGTCCTCATCGCTGTCACGTTAGTTTCCTATGGCGACGCGGGGCCGGATCCATTCGCGCTCGCTATCCAAGCCTTGGCTGCAGGCGCGGTCGTTCTATGTAGCTTCAAGCCGCTGCCGGGCATGGCCCTTGCAGCCTCCGCCCTAGTTCTTGAACTCGCGACAGGTCTCGACATCGGAGTTCATATCGCAGTGTCCGCCTGTATAGCGATTTCGCTTACGTACCTGCGATGGAAGGTCGCGACGATCGGCTCCGCATTCATTTGTCTGAGTGTCATATGGAAGCTCTTCATGACGTCCATCAGCCTGACAGCACTCGTTCAGGTGGAAGGCTACGTTTTGGTGCTCGCGCTGATTCTAGGGGCAAGTGGAGGGCTCGGCCAGCAGCGCCTCGACGCTGCGCTGTTCAAAGCCGAGGTTGCGGGTCGTGACGCAGAGCGAAAGCGCAGCCAGGAACGAACGGGAATCGCAAGAGACGTTCACGACTTGATCTCATTCAACTTGACGCGCGAGACTCTGATCCTGAACTCGATTCGGCTTGACACTACGGTGATGACAGATGATCACTTGGCTGAGCTACGAATGGCTAACCACGCTACGCAGAGATCTCTTCGTCAGCTCACCAAAACGTTGACCGGACCAGCAGCACTAGGAAAGATCGCACAGACAGATGATCTCCAGACCATCTGCGAGGACGTCGAACACACTTTCAACGGATTGGCAACACCGTTGACCGTCTCATGTCACATACCAGCACGGTTCTGCTCAGTGCACGCTTTCCGGCACCTGGAGTGCATCATAACCGAAGCGGCCTCGAACATCCTTCGGCATCATGACAAGAACCGGCGAGACCCCGCCGCGATCGATATCTATTTTGATGAGCAGACAGCAGAACTAGCAATTCGGACGTCGAACCCATGTAACCCGGCGAGCGAGAAACGCGAGCCACATTCGCTTGTCAGCAGGGTTGACGAACTTGGCGGCGCTCACTCTATCCACGTGAACTCAACTTTCAGCCTGGAAGCACACATCCCAGGGGAGCTTCAATCACTCGCTCACTACTGCGGTGAGCATCTTTCCGATATACGCGATTTAACGGATGCGTCATCATCAGACTTAGTGTTCAGATTCCGGCATGAAGATTGTGCTTTCGCTGATCCTCGCCGGATCCGCTTCGATCGCTCTGACGAAGACACCGAATCCCACTGATGCAATCCCTCCTAGCGCCTCCCACACAATTGTTGATTCCCGTAGCCACCCCAAGCCTGACTTTCTATGTGCATTATGGAAGCGGACAAACCCAAAATTGTACAAGGAACGGTGCACATGACTCGCGTAGCAATCATCGATGACGACGCGTGGGCAGTCCGTGGCATTGCCTCTGCGCTCGAAGATGCCACGGGGTTTGATGTCGTCGCCGAGGAATACAACGGAAGCAACGGCGTAAAAGCGGTGCTCGAGCACCATCCAGATGTCGTCCTGATGGACGTAAATATGCCGGGAGGCACCAACGGCATCGCAGCTACTGCCCAGATCCGACAAATGTGCCCGACAGCAAGAGTAATCGTTTTGACGACGCTGTCCCCTGGGCCGGGGCTTGCGAGGGCGCTAGAAGCAGGTGCGATCGGGGTGGTGACGAAGTCAGACCCACCGGATGTTCTCGTCGCAGCGATCCGTCAGGTGATGGACGATGATGAACCTGGTGCGCTTAAGAACCTCGCCGAAACCATCTTCATCAGCGGCGATCCCATGCCAGATTCGCCAGCAGTCCCGCCGCGTCTCACTTCCGCTGAACAGAGCATCCTTGAGTACATCGCTCGGGGCATGAGCTATGCAGACATTGCCGAAGAGCTCACAATCTCTCCGGCGACGGTACGGACACACGCGCAACGTCTACGTGAGAAGCTCAATGCCCATTCACTGTCACAGCTGGTCTATCGGGGCCTGCAGATGAGATTCATCAGCGTCTACTGACCTGGCTATATCTCTTACCTCTGTCCAGCTACCGGTGCTGTCGAGAGCGGTGGCCCAGAGTCCCCTGGGACTCTGGGCCACGACGATGGTCTGCGAAACCGGTCAGGCGCTCACAACGCGAGTTCGCGCTTGACGACCTCTGCCAGGCGTTCGGCTTGCTGCTGGGCGAAGTCGTGTGTCTCTGCTTCGACCATGACGCGGATGACCGGCTCGGTGCCAGACGCGCGCAGCAGCACGCGGCCGGTCTTGCCGAGCTCGGCCTCCACCGCTTCGACCTCGGAGGCGACGGCGGGGTCGCCGGCCCGGGTCTTGTCCACGCCCTTGACGTTGATGAGCACCTGCGGCAGCCGCGGGATCTCGGCAGCCAGGTCGGCAAGTGAGCGCTTCGTCTGCGCCATGCGGGCCAGCAGGTGCAGGGCGGTCTGCACGCCGTCGCCGGTGGTGCCGTAGTCGAGCATGAGCACGTGACCGGACTGCTCACCGCCGAGGGCGTAGCCATCGGCGAGCATGCGCTCGAGCACATAACGGTCACCGACCTTCGTCTGCACCGTCGCGATACCGGCCTGTTCCATCGCCAGGTGCAGGCCGAGGTTCGACATCACGGTGGTGACAAGCGTGTCGTGGGCGAGCGTGCCGGCGTCCTTGAGGCTGAGCGCCAAGATGCCCATGATCTGGTCGCCGTCGACCTCGCGGCCGAGTGCGTCGACAGCCAGGCAGCGGTCGGCATCGCCGTCGAAGGCGACCCCGGCGTCAGCCGAATGCTCCTTGACCGCAGCAACAAGCGAATCGATGTGGGTGGAGCCGACGCCGTCATTGATGTTGTAGCCATCCGGGTCGGCGGCAGTGACGATGACGCGGGCGCCGGCTTGGCGCAGCGCGGCCGGTCCGACGACCGAGGCGGCGCCGTGGGCGCAGTCGACGACGACGGTGAGCCCGGCCAGCGGCGCCCCGATGATCTCCAGGGCACCGGTGACCGGTGCGACCGGCGCATCCGGGTCGGAGCCGGCAGGCTGCTGGCCCTTGAACACGCCCATGACCAGCGATTCGACGTATTCGTCGGCAGCAGACGGGAAGTTCCGGATCCGGCCGACGGCGTCACCGGTCGGGCGATCCCAGTCGGTGCCGATGAGACCCTCGATCTCGTCTTCGAGTGCGTCGGGCAGTTTCGTGCCGCCGCGGGCGAAGAACTTGATGCCGTTATCGGGCATCGGGTTGTGGGAGGCGGAGAGCACCACGCCGAAATCGGCGCCGGTGCTCTTCACCACGTGGGCGACGCCGGGGGTCGGCAGTTCGCCGACGAGCAGCACGTCGACGCCGGCGGCGGCGATGCCGGAGGCGACGGCGTGGGTGAGGAACTCACCGGACGCACGGGTGTCGCGGCCGATGACGGCGAAGGGCCGCTGGCCGTTGGCGGCGACACCGGCACCGGAGGGTCCGGCGACAGCGGCATGCTGGCCGTTGCTGCCGCGGCGGGCGAGCACACGGGCGCCGGCTTCGGCGATCTGCAGGGCAAGGGTGGCGGTGATGTCGGCGTTGGCGAGTCCGCGCACGCCGTCAGTGCCGAAAAGTCGTGACATGGTCGTCCTTGTGGGTGATGTGACAGGTCAGTGGGCCCAGCCGGCCTGGCTGCAAACACTCAGACCCCCGCACCGCGCAAGGCGGGTGCGAGGGTCCGAGGTTCAGCATAGGGCCGGCACAGCGGCTGAGCGCATCAGCGCTTCGAGAACTGCGGTGCCTTGCGGGCCTTCTTGAGTCCGGCCTTCTTGCGCTCCGGGACGCGGGCGTCACGAGTGAGGAAGCCGGCCTTCTTCAGTTCGGCGCGGTTGGACTCGCGGTCGATCTGGTTGAGCGAGCGGGCGATGCCCAGGCGCACGGCACCGGCCTGGCCGGAGGGTCCGCCGCCGGAGATCCGCACGAAGACGTCGAAGCGGCCTTCGAGGTCGAGCAGGCGGAACGGCTCGTTGACGAGCTGCTGGTGCAGCTTGTTCGGGAAGTAGGTGTCCAGGTCGCGGCCGTTGATCGTCCACTGGCCGGAGCCGGGGACGAGGCGGACGCGGGCGATGGCCTGCTTGCGGCGGCCGACGCCGGAGCCCGGGGCGGTCAGCGACTGTCCGCGGCCACCGGCCACGGACTCGCCCAGACCAGCCGAAGCCGGGGTCTCGGTGGAGTATTCGGTCAGTTCGACGTCGTCGACGTCAGGGGTGTTGGTGGTATCAGCCACGGTTCTCCTCTTAAAGTCTTGGATGCCTGGTGCTTACTGCGCAACCTGGCTGATCTCGAACTGCTGCGGGTTCTGGGCGGCGTGCGGGTGCTCGCCACCGGCGTAGACCTTCAGCTTCTTGATCTGGGCGCGACCGAGGCGGTTCTTCGGCAGCATGCCGGCAACAGCCTTCTCGACGGCGCGCTGCGGATCCTTGGCCAGCAGCTCGGAGTAGGACGTGCTCTTGAGGCCGCCCGGGTAGCCCGAGTGGCGGTAAGCGCGCTTCTGCTCCAGCTTGGCGCCGGTGAGCGCGACCTTGTAGGCGTTGATGATGATCACGAAATCACCCGAGTCGACATTCGGTGCAAAGGTCACCTTGTGCTTGCCGCGGAGCAGGCGGGCAGCCTGCGAGGCAAGACGGCCGAGGACGACATCAGTGGCGTCGATGACGTGCCACTGGCGCTGAACATCGCCGGGCTTGGGGGTGTACGTACGCAAAAGTAGCCTTCTTCTTCGTCTATTGAGTGAACAGCTCGATGGCCGCCATTTCCACAGGTCGTGATCCAGGAAACGGCGTCCGGCTTGTCTGGCGCGCATACGTTCCCACACAGCTGACCCTCATCCCAGTGCCTGCAACGCGAATGAGGCTTCATGAGGAGCGTGTATAGACGTATACAACAACAGGCTAATCTACCGGAATCGCCGCCCCGGGCGCAAACCGGGCCCGCCCCGGGCGCAAACCGGGCCCGCGCCGGCTGGACGCGGGCCTCTCAGCAGGCGCCATGCTCCAGCCGATAAGCTGGGCGGGTGCCAGCTTCCTCAACTCCCACCCGCGCGCGAGGTGCCGCTCCGGCGAGCATCCTCACGCGCCTTCTCGTATGCCTGGGTGTCATCGCAGCCCTCGTACTGCCCACCACGGCACCTGCTGCGGCCGGCGAGCCGGCCAACGCCTCGGGAGCGGAGCACCCGGTCGTCTTCATCGGGGCCTCGGGTCTGTCGATGTCCGACATCAGCCCGGAGAGCACCCCGCACCTGTGGACGTTCGCCGAGCGCGCCGACACGGCCAATGTCACCGTCCGCTCCATGGTCTCGGTCACCTGCCCGGCTGCCGGCTGGCTGGCCGTCGGGTCCGGAGCGCGCATGCACGCCGCCGACATCTCCCCCTACGTCACCGGTGAGCAGGCCGCCGCCGAGGCCGACGGCACCCTGAGCGAGGAGGATGAGGAGCGGGCAGCGGAGGAGCGCCGCTCGGCGTGCCCGGACCTGCGCACCCCAGAGGGCACCGGCGCGGACGTCACGGTGGAGAACTTCGACCGGATCGTGGCAGCCAATGCGCAGAACTCCTACAGCTCAGGGATCGGCCAGCTGGCTGACACCGCCCGGCAATCCGGGGTGTGCGTCGAGGCGATCGGCCCGGGGGCTGCGTGGGCGGCAGCCGATGAGACCGGCCGGATCGACACGTGGGAGCCGGCCGGCACGAAGCCGGGCAGCTCGGCGCGCGCCCAGCAGGCCGACACCGCCGGGACCGGACTGTGCCCGCTGACGCTCATCGACGCCGGCACGATCGGCTCGGAGCGCTGGACGGCCGACGCCCCGGCCGGGGAGCACGATGAGCAGCTCGCCGCGATCGACGAGCACATCGGCGAATACCTCGCAGGCCTCGACCTGACGACGACGACCGTGCACATCGCCGGGGTCGGCGACCTCGGCAACCCCTCCCGGCTGCGCGCCCTGCTGCGCTCCACCCCACAGGTCGCCACCGGTGATGCGTCCCCGGGGATCCTGGAGAGCTCCTCGACCCGCAAGCCGGTGCTGCAGCTGACCGACCTCACCGGGCTGCTGCTCGCCGCCGCCCCGGGCATCGACAGCGAGCTGGCCCCGAATCCGGCCCAGCTCACCCGCATCGACGCCGGTGCACCGGCAGCCGAGCGCATCGACTCGCTTGTCGGGGATGCGACCGCGGCAGCGACTGTGCATCGCAGCGCCCAGACCTTCTCGATCGTGCTGACCACCGCCTTCTACGTCCTCACCGTCGCCGTGGGCCTGCTGCTCCTGGTTCCGCTGCAGCGCTGGTGGGCCCGCCGGGCCGGAATCACCCAGCCGGTGCTCGCCGGGCGGATCCGCACCGGCCTCGGCTGGGCCGGTCTCATCCTCGGCACCGTACCGATGGGCTCGTTCATCGCCGCCCTCCTGCCGTGGGAGCGGATGCCCGACCCGGTCCTCGGCCTCGGCCTGGCGATCGCGGCCGGTTCCGCGCTGCTGCTGACCACCGGCTTCGCAGGACCCTGGCGGCGCACCTTTGCCGGACGCGTCGCCGCGATCTGCACGGTCACCGCGGTGCTGCTCGGCGTCGACGTCGCGCTGTTCGGCTCGCAGCTGCAGTACAACTCGCTCATGGGCTACAACGCGATCGTCGCCGGCCGGTTCTACGGCCTCGGCAACCAGGGCGCGGCCCTGTTCATCGTCGCCCTGTTCCTCGCTCTGGCCTTCGGTGCCCGGGCAGTGGCAGCACGCACTGACCGGCGCGGGCCGCTGATCCTGTTCCTCGCAGGTCTCGGCGCGATCGCCGTCGGCACGCTCGGCAACCCGGTGTGGGGTGCGAAGTTCGGCGGCACCGTCGCCACCCTGTCCGGGCTCATGGTGCTCATTGCGCTCAGCCTCCGCGCCCGCCTGTCGCTGCTGCGGCTGGCCGGGATCGGGGCTGTCTCGCTCGGCGCGATCCTCGGTGTCGCCGCCCTCGACTACCTGCGCGCGCCGGCAGCCCGCTCGCACTTCGGCAACTTCTTCGCCCAGCTGCTCAGCGGTGAGGCCTTCGAGGTCATCTCCCGCAAGCTGAGCGCGAACCTCAACATCATCGTCGTCAACCCAGGCATGGCGATCATCGTGCCGCTGGCCGCTGTCGTCATCCTCATCTTCCTCGCCTACCTGCGCCGGTTCGCCGCCACCGCGCCGCTGACCCGCCGCTTCGACGGCGTGCTGCCTGAGGCCTTAGAGGATCGCTGCGTCCACGCCGGGTTCCTCGCCGTGTGCACCGGCCTGCTCGTCGGCCTCGTCATCACCGACTCCGGGGTCGCCGTACCCGGCACCGGGGCGATGATGTTCGTACCGTTCCTCCTCGCCCTCAGCGCCGATGTCCCCGCCGGCCGCACGCCCTCAACGGCGGCGACCATGCCCGAGGCGGATTCTGGACGGCAGGAGTCGGCTGGGGCCAGCGTGGCTGGGGAGGGTCGATGATCCGTCTGCGCCCAGCCCTTCTGGCGGTGCTCACCGCCGTGCTCATCGCAGCCCTCGGACTCGCCGGCCCGCTTGCGGCCGCCGCGCAGACCCAGGGCGCCGGAGCGCCGGGTGCGCAGGTGCCGGGCGCCCAGGCACAGGGTGCTCTGGCCCAGCCGGCCCCGGCTGCCGGTCAGCCGCAGTCCCAGCCGGTCATCTTCGTCGGTGTCTCCGGCCTCGAGCACGAGGACCTCGATCGATGGCGGACCCCGCACCTGTGGTCACTGGTGGAGAACGGATCGATCGGCACCATGACCCCGCGGTCGGTGCGCTCGACGAGCTGCCCGGCCGACGGCTGGCTGGCGGTCAGCTCCGGGCGGCGCGCTGCCGATGAGTCCGCCGCCCAGTGCCGGACGCTGCAGCCGCCGCTATCAGGCTGGACGGCAGACTGGGACGTCTACCAGGAGAAGGTCGCCCACGACCGCTATGACGCCGACCTCGGTGCGCTGGCCGCAGCCGTCCCCGATCTCCATGCGATCGGACCCGGAGCGGCGATCGCCGCAGCCGAATCCGATGGCCGGGTGCGCTCCTACGAAAGCCTCGACGCCGACCTCGGCGACCAGGTGCGCACCGCAGCCGAGCACCATCCGCTCGTGCTCATCGACCTGGGCAATGTGCGCACCCCCGGCTACTCGATCACCGAACTCGACGACCACCTCGGCGACATCCTCGCAGCCTACGACGAACACGCCGCAGGCGGTGCAGACAGCGCGCAGTCGCTGCTCATGGTCGCCTCGATCGCCGACGGCTGGACTGAGTCCTCCAGCATGCAGTTCGCTGCGATCCAGCGGCCCGGTGAGCAGCCGGGCATCCTCACCTCCCCGTCGACCAAGCAGCCGGGCCTCATCCAGACGACGGACATCATGCCGACCCTCGTGCGCGCGACAGGCGCGCAGACGGATGCCAACCTCGCCGGCGCCCCGATCACCACCGCCTCGGCGCCGGCCAGTGCTGGGGATCGCTACCAGCTCATGCTCGACCGGCAGGTCGCCGTCGCCACACAGGCGGCGATGTCGGTGTGGTTCTATCCCGTCTTCGCCGGGCTCATGGCCGCACTGCTCGCGGTTGCCGCGCTCGTCGGCCGGCGCGCCTGGCCGCGGGTCATCAACCCGCTGCGCGCCGGCGGGCTGTTCTTCGCCGCGATCCCCGTCTCAACCTACCTCGTCAACGTCATCCCGTGGGAGCGTTCGACGAGCCCGGATGTTGCGATGCTCGCAGCCTTGGGCGGGTGGGCGCTGGCGCTGACGCTGGCCGGGCTGCTCGGGCCGTGGAAGCGCTTCACGCTCGGCCCGCTCACCTTCGTCGCCGTCGCCACGGTGCTCGTCCTCGCCGGTGACGTCATCACCGGTTCGCACCTGCAGATGTCGACGCTGCTCGGGGAGCCGCTGCTCATCGCCTCCCGGTTCTACGGGATCGGCAACTCAGCTCTCGCGCTGTTCCTCACCGCGCTCGTCTTCGCGCTCATCACCGCCTGCTCGCTCATCGCCAACCGCTGGGTGCGGCTGAGCGTCGTCCTCGTGACGATGGTGCTCGCCTGCCTGCTGCTGGCCACCCCCGGACTCGGCACGAAGTTCGGCTCCGTGCCGGCGCTCGTCGTCGGCCTGGGCGTGCTGGCGCTGGCGGCTGCCGAGATCCGGGCCTCGATCAAGCGGCTGGCGCTCATCGTCGGCACGACGGCCGGCATCATGATCGCCGTGCTCGTCATCGACTGGCTGCGCCCGGCCGATGACCGCACCCACTTCGGCCGGTTCTTCGCCTCGATCATCAGCGGTGAGGCCGGCGCGGTGCTCATGCGCAAGATCGGCATGAACATCGACATCCTCACCCAGTCGTGGATGACGCTGCTGCTGCCGCTCATCATCGCTGCGGTGTTCTGGGCGGCGATCGCTCCGGGCCGGTTCCGCATCCCGGCGCTGCCCCGGCTCTACGCCCGGTTCCCGTATCTGCGCATGGGCATGATCTCCTTGGCGGTGCTGCTCGGCGTCGGTGCCGTCGTCAACGACTCCGGCATCATCGTCCCGGCTGTCGGGCTGCTGTTCCTCATCCCGGCACTCGCCCATCTGGTCGGCCGGCAGGCGGCCGAATGCCAGCGCGAGTCCCGCGCCCGGCGCCCACGTTCCGGCGAGCCTGGTGCCGAGGACAGGCCGACGGTTCCGCAGTCCCAACGCTGACCTGCCCGAGCGCTCCGATGCGGCGTTCGATCGCAGCCGCGCGAATCCTCCGCGGTCACCGCGGTGACGTCAGCTCGCACCGGTGCCCTCTTCTCCCCTGCAGCGCCACGCATGTGGTGTTCCCCGACTGGGCTCATCGGACGCCGGGCCGGACTCATGTGACGCCGGACTGGACTCGTCAGTCGCCGGGCTGCCCGGTCCCCCAGACGCCGATCGGCCCGCCAGCCGGGTCCCGGGGGTCCGGGGTGCGGCCGGCGGGGCGCTGGTGGCGGGCAAATCAGTCAGCGGTTCAGCTGACCGATCTCACCTGCTGCTCAGAGCTGCGAGCGGCGGCGAACGGCGTAGACCGAGGCGGCACCTGCACCGATGAGTGCCAGTGCGACACCGAGCGCGGTGGCGAGCTCAGCACCGGTGCGCGGGAGGCGACCCTTGTCGTCCGTGCCCTTGCCGTCCTTGTCCTTGCCGTTGTCGTCCTTGCCCTTGCCGTCGTCATCCTTGCCGTCATCGGACGGGTCGTCGGAGGGCTCGTCGCTCGGATCATCCGAGGGATCATCGGACGGATCGTCAGACGGGTCGTCTTCAGGGACCGTCACAGCTGCCTCGACCGTGTGGACGAGCGGCATCGGGTTGTCGTCCCAGAAGGGGTGCTCCGGATCAGCGGTCAGGCTGACGGTGAACGGGTACTCACCGGCCTTGGCGCCCTCCGGTGCGGTGATGGTGAACGGGTAGTCCGAGTCACCGGCCGGGATCTCGTCGATCCGAGCACCGTCACCGTTGTCGCCGGCGTGCTCGCCGTAGTCGACCTCGAAGCCCTCCGGCAGGCCGGAGACGCCGTAGGTGACCGGTCCGGTGACCTTCTCATCGGCGTTGAGGTTGACGGCGAAGTTCGTCGGCTCGTCCTCGCTGCCGGTCAGCGTCGCGTCGACGGTGCCGTTGCTGATGACGTCGAGAGCAGCGTCAGCCTGGCGCTCCTTCTTGTCCGGGGAGACCGGGGAGTTCTCCTCGAAGTACTTCTGCCAGATCTCGAAGTCGGTCATGCCCGACTGCTCGAATGTTCCGGTGGCGAACGCGGCGAAGTTGTCACCGCCGGCTGCCAGGAACGACAGCGTTGCGACCTTGTACTCCCGGTTCGGGTCGATGTCCTCACCGTTGACCTTGACCGACTTCACGCGGTCACCGGCCTCGGCAGTCGAGTCGTAGACGACGTCGAGCTCATCGGAGATGCCCAGGTGCAGGAACGGACGCGAGGCACCCTCGGGCTGCCACTGCTCTTCGAACAGCTGGGTGACGGCCTCACCGGTCATCGTCACGACACCGTGGTCGTTGGCAAACGGCAGCACGCCGTTGAGTTCGGCGACGGTGACTTCGCACTTCTTCTCATCGTTGTAGATGTCGTCGCACTTGAGGTCGGTGCGCAGACCGCCGGGGTTGGTGATGCCGAAGTCGGCCTCCTCGAGCTGGGTGTAGGAGGCACCCTCCTTGAGGGCGTCGGCGACGAGGTTGCCGAGTGTCGACTCAGCGCCGCGGTCTTCCTTGCCGTCCTTCTCTGCCCGGGTGATGTCCTCGGTGATCTCTCCGACGACCTCCGAGCCCTTCTCCTTGGCGACGTCCTCGGCATCGGCGATGATCTGCTTGGCCTTCGTCACGCGCTCGGAGTCGTAGTCCTCGCCCTTCGTCGCAAGCACCTCGTTGGTGTCGACGTTCCAGTTGCCCTCGGCATCGGCTTCGAGGACGAGCTTCGAGACGGCCTTGGCGTAGTGGTCGGCCTGCACGATCGGGCGGGTGCGGTCGGTGCCGGGCACCGGAGCCTCGAGTGCCATCTTCTTGTGCGAGTGGCCGAAGAACAGCGCATCGACGGAGGCGTCGGCGTCATCGACGAGCTTGGCGAACTCCCTGTTCGAGCCCTTCGCACCGTCGACGGAATCGGTGACGTCGGGGCCGAGGTGGGCCTGGACGATCGTCAGGTCCGGCTTCTCGGCATCAGGCAGCGCTTCGAGGCGCGCGGCCTCGTCGTTGACAGCCTCAGTCGCGTCGCCGAATTCGAGTCCGGAGATGCCGTCGGGTGAGACGAGGCTGGCGGTGTCCTGGGTGACGACGCCGATGACGGCGACCTTGACGCCGTCGACTTCGTACTGGTGGCTGGCCGGCAGGGCATCGAAGTGATCCTTCGTGCCCTCCTTGTAGACATTCGCACCGAGGGTCGGGAAATCGCTGCGCGGGACGATCCGGTCGCTCAGATCGTCAAGACCGCGGTCGAATTCGTGGTTGCCGACGGCCGAAGCGTCGAGCTCGAGGGCGTTGAGGTAGTCGATCGTCGGGGCGTCCTCCTGAGCGGAGGAAGTGTAGATCGAGGCACCGATGTTGTCACCGGCCGACAGCAGCGTCGTCGCTGCCTCACCGCCGTCGAAGGCGGCGCGCTCGCGCTCGATGACCGAGGCGGTGCCGATGCCGTCGGCGTCGAGGCGGCCGTGGAAATCGGTGATCCCCAGGATCTGGATCTTCTTGCCCTCCTCGACATCAGCCATGGCCGGCAGTGCGCCGAGCGGCACGACCAATCCGGCGGCGGCTGTGGCGCCGATGAGCAAGCGGGGCAGGGATGAAGCCATTTTCGTCCTTCGTCAGGTACCTGAATCGTCTCCGCGCCGGGCCCGCTCGGGGGCAGAGGCGCACCGTTCCAGCCTGCCGTCTGCCGATTGCCTCACGGCGAACTGAAGCTGAACGCGCTGTGAAACACCCAGGTTCTTCACATGGTCCAGGAATCACTCTCTCATAGACCTGGGCCGGCTGTAACCCCTCTTACACAGATGCGCCGGGTGATGCGTCGGCGCCCGGATCGGGGTCGGCACCCGGTTCGGTGTCGCGGCGGGCGCGGGTGCGCTCAGCGCGGGCCCGCCACTCCCGAGGCGGCGGGTACTCGACGTGCTCCATCACCAGGCCGTGGGCGGGGGTGACGAACATCGGGCCGAGGTCGGTCTCGCCTGCCTCGGCGCGGGCGATGAGCTCGGCCGGCCGGGTGGCCGGCCAGGCACCGGTGCCAACCTTGATGAGCCCGCCGACGAGCGCTCGGACCATGTGGTGGCAGAAGGCGTCAGCGCGCAGGTCGATGACGATGATGCCCTCATCGTCGCGGGTGACGCTGCACTCCAGCAGGGTGCGGATCGTCGTCGATTCCGGGCGCGGCTTGCAGAAGGGCAGAAAGTCGTGCAGGCCGAGGATCTCCTGGGCCGCGGTGTGCATCGCCGCAGCATCGAGGCGCTCTTTCGACACGGTCGTGTGTCCGGCGGCCAGCGGGTCGAGGAAGGAGGCCGGGTCGGCGATCCGGTAGGTGTAGCGGCGCGAGACGGCAGCAAAGCGGGCATCGAAGGCGGCATCGACCTCGCTGGCGGCATGGACGACGATGTCGTTACCGCCCAGGTGGCGCAGCGCCCCGCGCAGCCGGGCGGCCAGCGCATCACCGACGGTGCGGTCGGAACGGCCGATGAGCCGGGCCGCGATCGCATCGGTGATGTCGAGGTGGACGACCTGCCGGCGGGCATGCACACCGGCATCGGTGCGCCCGGCCACGACGGTGCGCACCGGGGTGCCGCAGATCGTCTCCAGTCCCGCTTCGATGAGACCCTGCACGGTGCGGGCCTCAGGCTGGCGGGCCCAGCCGTGGAAGTCGGTGCCCCGGTAGCCGAGGTCGAGGCGGATCCGCCTGCGCGACTCCGCTTCGGCGCTCACCGGCCCTCGCTCAGCCGGCCGGGCCGGTAGTCGGGATCGCTGCTGGACACGATGTCCTGGGAGTCGGTGTCGAGGTCGAGGTCGAGCTCGGAGTACGGCACCGGAGTGAACTCCGGGAAACGGCGGGGCATGAGCACCGGCAGCACCCCGCGCCGGCGCCTGCGGTAGCGGGAGACGTTGGCGTTGTAGTAGCGGGAGTCAGCGGCGATGCGCGATTCGACGACGCACATCTGGATGAACAGCGCACGGGCGACGTACTCGGCATCCGAGGCTGACTCCCCATAAGCGACCTGCTGTGCGCCGAGGCGCTGGTGCAGCTGCGCAAGAGCCACGGTGAGCTGCTCTTCAGCCGCGCCCACCGCCTCAGGCCCGGCCGCCTGGCGAGCGGCGGCGAAGGCATCGCCGACGGCATCGACCCGGGCGCGCAGCTGCGGGTTCTCCTCGACCAGCGCCGCACACGATTCGAGGAAGGAGGGGATGAGGGAGCGGCGCTCGTGGATGTCGGCGCTCAGCTGACGGTGCCCCTCCGCGCACAGGTCGCGGGCGAGGCTGAGCTGGTTGAACCGGATGACGAGGATGACGACCGCGGCCAAGATGAGCAGGCAGGCCAGTGCGGCCAGCCACCACAGCAGCGTCGGCATCGTGTTCCTTTCCTCAAACCTCGAGAATGCGCCGGCGCACCGCACTCCCGGCCGTGTGCATCGTCGGCTGGCAGGAATGGCGCCGCCAACAGTTTACCCCGAGTTCGCCTGGACCTCCGGGCTTCGTCTGGTGTTGCCCGACACGTCACATCATGGCCGCACGAGCGTCACGCACACCCGGTGCACTGGAATCATGCGCGTCGCTATCCTGGCCGAATCATTCCTCCCGCACATGAACGGGGTGACCCATTCGCTGCTGCGGGTGCTCGATCATCTCGCCGACCGCGGCGACGACGTCCTCGTCATCGCCCCCGGCACCAAACGCGACAGACCCCACGAGGTGGCCGGTGCGCCGATCGTGCGCGTGCCCTCCTTCGCGCTGCCGAAGTACCGGCGCGTGCGTGTGGCCCCCGGCGGTGTCGCACGGATCCGCCGACTGCTCGCCGAGTTCGAACCCGATGTCGTGCACCTGGCCTCCCCGTTCGTGCTCGGCTGGCGCGGCGTGCTCGCCTGCCAGGACCTCGGCCTGCCCTCAGTGGCCGTCTACCAGACCGAGGTGCCGGCCTACGCCGCCCGCTACGGCATGCACGGGCTGGAGCAGATGCTGTGGCATCACGTGCGCAACATCCACCAGCACGCCTCGCTCACCCTCGTGCCCTCCAGCTACGCCGCCGGCCAGCTGACCTCCCACGGAGTCGGCACGGTGCGCACCTGGGCGCGCGGCGTCGACGCCAGCCGCTTCGACCCGAGCCGCCGCAGCGAAGCCTGGCGGCAGACGGTCGCCCCGAACGGTGAGAAGATCATCGGCTTCGTCGGCCGGCTCGCGGTGGAGAAGCAGGTCGAGGATCTCGCAGTGCTCGCCGGCGACCCGTCGCTCAAGCTCGTCATCGTCGGCGAGGGGCCGCAGAAGAAGCGCCTCCAGCAGGTGCTGCCCGGCGCCCACTTCACCGGGTTCCTCGGCGGCGACGCACTCGCCCAGGCGGTCGCGAGCTTCGACGTCATGGTCGCCCCCGGTGAGCTGGAGACCTTCTGCCAGACGATCCAGGAGGCGATGGCCTCAGCCGTGCCGGTCGTCGCACCGGCCCGCGGCGGCCCGCTCGACCTCGTCGACTCCTCGCGCACCGGCTGGCTCTACCAGCCCGGCGACCTGCGAGCGCTGCGCGGTCACGTCCGCGACCTCGCCGGCGATGACGCCAAGCGCCGCGCCTTCGGCCAGACCGCCCGCGCCACCGTCCTCGGCCGGTCCTGGAAGTCGGTGTGCTCCCAGCTCATCGGCCACTACGCTGCGGCGATCGAAAATCCCGCCCCGCAGGTCATCGGCCGTTCTGGGGTGGGCGTGCCCCGCTGGGCGCAGGATCGCGTCGGCTGACGGCGACCATCGCCGAGGCGGTGGTTCAGTCCCCGAGGCAGAGACTCGGTCCCCCGAGGCAGAGGCTCAGTCCCCGAGTCCGCGGGCGTCGAGTGCCCGGCCGGCCGAGTCTTTCTGCCGATTGGTCAGAAGTCTTGCAACCGCGGCATCTTTGAAACCCGCATCAGTCAGGGTAAGTGTCGCTTGCCCACCGCCGCTGCCCTCGCTTGTCGACGCGCTGCAAGCCCCGGGGTTATGTCGCACTCGCACATGCGACTACCGATGGATGAGAGGCCTGAAGGCTCACGTAGCTGGGCCTGAGCACCACGGAGTTCATCGAGTTTCGCATCAAGTGCCGGATCCGGCCGTTTGACCACCAGGTGTCCCGCGTGGGACAGTTAACTCAGCTGTCCCACCTGGGACATAGAGCGCGGCGGCTGGGAGGCTGGGAAAGTGACCGAATCGTGGGAAGCACCTGTGGCTGCGTGCAGACGTGCACGCCTGTATCACGCCGCTTTCACTGTCGTCGGGAAAGAAGTTGAGCTCGAAGCGATCACACAGCTCAAAAAGGCGGGGATGGGAGTGCGTGAAATCGCCCGGCTGACCAAAATTCCCCGATCGACGGTCTCCCGCTTATGCCGAGACCTTCCGGGAGCAAAGCGACAGATGGCGATGGAACGAGCCGAGATTTCGCCTGAGCTGCTCGCTGCCGTCCGGGCCGCAGTCAACGGATCTGAGCTGGAGCTCAGACTCTCAGATGGAATCGAATCACAGCGCGGAGGCCGAGAAAGCCATGGCAGGATCAGCTAATAGCGACGATGCGCACTCGCCTCGAAGCAGCCGGAATCACATGGCGGAGCACAGGGCCCGGTGCTGGCGAAGGGATGCCCATCGTCGCCTGAAGTGCTTCAGGGTCAACGTTTGTCAATCGCATGACCGTCTCGAAGGACACGCGGGTGGCGCGTGAAATGAGTGCAATCGCTAGCACCACGTTGTACTCAGCTGATGCGCTGGGAACGACGACGTCAACTGTCCTTCAGTGACAATGGCCCTGCCGCCTGCGATGCCAACCTCTCTGCTGTGGGCAATTGGAGTGACCAGCACTCGTCTGCCAGTGGCAATGACGCCGCTTGCCCTCATCTTCCTTGGCAATCACATCTATGGCTCTTATGTATACGGTCTGGTCCTCGTCGGATTGTATGCCTCAGCCGAAGCATGTTTTGCCCCGCTTCTCGGAATGCGCCTGAGCGGTTCATATTTTCGGCGCGAGGTGGCGATCGGCTTGCTTGTCAGCGGGTGTGCTTACAGCCTGCTTGCCGTACTCGGGAGCACGGGCATGCCGGTGGCCTGGATGCTCGCCGTTCTTGCCGGCGGCGGTGCCGCCGCAGTCCCTGGCGCCCTGCGCGTAGCAATTGTGAATATCGTCGAGCAAGACAGGGTTCGTCAGGCATTCAGCACCGAAACCGTCATCACAATGGCCTGCTGGGCTGCGGCGCCCGCCTTGGTTTCATTTGTGAGCTTCCGGCATTCGCCGCTTCTTGTCATTGCGGCCTGTGGATTCACGCTTTTATTGAGCCTACTGGTTGTATTGGGCCTCCCAGAGCAAGCGACTGCCCCACCGCCTCCTAACGCCGCCGGTGAGCCGCGAACACGGAGGCTCAAACAGGTGCTCTCCGCATGGCCCATCTTCATCACCGCCGCTATCGCAATGAGCACGGTCTCAATCCTCGAGCTCCTGTTACCCGCAATTCTCGAAGAGCGCGGAAGTGGGGTGTATCAAGGTTCTTGGACAGTTCCTCTTGATGGGAGAGGATCAAGAGCATGGCAAGTGCATCACGGCGGAA